>DBGBZQ010000047.1:0-5381 GCA_048368115.1 Collinsella sp. | reverse complement strand
CACCTACGGTGCGGTGAAATCGGGCCTGTTTATGCAGCAAACCCCGCAAAACAGTCCCTATTACCCCGCAACTCATGAGGAGGCTATTCGTCGCTACCCGGCTTGCGACGGTTGGCCTTTTTAATGGCGTTGAAGTGCTTGTCATTGAGTCTGCGCTGACGAGAGCGCTGAGGCACCTTGGTCTTTACGCGTCGGCGCGGCGGACGGCCACGACGCTCAAGCTCTGCACGCAGCTTACGCAGACAGCAGCTACGGTTCTGGAACTGGCTGCGGCTCTCGCGCGCCATCACGGTAATTCCCGAAGGGATATGTTTCATGCGCACCGCCGAGTCCGTCGTGTTGACGCCTTGTCCGCCCGGACCAGTCGCGCGAAACACCTGCACCTCGCAATCGCGCGCCAACTCCTCGGCCGACATCTCGGCATAGCGCGCATACTCGCGCCATCCCATCTTGTTCTCGTCCATATCAACACCTCCCCTCATACAAAAAATGTGACAAAGGGAAAGCCCTTTGTCACATCGCATACCAATCGCTTGTGTTGCGCGCTTAGGCGAAGGTGATCTCGCCGGTCTCGCAGTCCATATCGGCAATACGGGCCAGGCTCTCGACGCGGAAGCCGCGCTCGCGGAGCTTATCGCCGCCGCCCTGGAAGCCCTTCTCCACTGCAATGCCAATACCGGACACCTCGGCACCCGCAGCCTCACAGATCTTGATAAGGCCCTCGAGCGCGCAGCCATTGGCCAAGAAGTCGTCGATGATCAGGACCTTGTCGCCCTCAGACAGGAAGCGCTTGCCAACGATGACCGGGTACTCCTTCTGCTTGGTAAAGGAGTAGATGGTCGTGGCATACTGCTCGCCGTCTAGGTTGATGGACTGTGCCTTCTTGGCAAAGACCACCGGCACGCCGCCAAAATGCTGAGCCGCGATACAAGCCATGCCAATGCCCGAAGCCTCAATCGTCAGGATCTTGTTGATCTCGACACCCTCGAACAGACGGGCCCATTCGGCGCCCATGTGGTCGAACAGTTCAACGTCGCACTGGTGGTTGAGGAAGGCATCAACCTTAAGGACGTTACCGGCCTTTACGATGCCGTCATGGCGAATACGATCCTCAAGCTCCTGCATGGCGCAACCCCTTCTCGCGGCAACGATACCGCGCGATTAATAAACGTTGTTCGATAGTCTACCACGGACCGACCCCCGCCCGCCCCACAAGCCCCTACGCACCATAAAGCCGCAAGACCAGTAGATAGGCCCAATTCGTGGCAGGCCTACCCCCACATGCTAATGGCGGGCGCGTATCCTCACCAAACGCACCATGGCAAGCGCAAAGCCCACAGCGGCCACAGCCATGAGCACGTAGAACACCGAGCGAAAGCCAAACAGGAACACATCCGGACGGCCTGCAACAAAACTGGTCACGGCCTCGCCCATCGCCATGCTCATCTGCCCATATAGGATATGTGATGCCGCCGTAATGCCAACTGCCATACCCGCGTAGCGCGCCAGGCTACCCAGGCTGCCCGCAAAGCCGAGCGCTTCGCGCGGAGCCGAGCCCATATACAGCGAGTTGTTGGGGCTCTGGAAAATCGACGTACCGCACGACATAAACGCGACACAGCACACGATCACAGGGATGGAAGAGCGCTCGTCGAGTGTGCTTACCGCAAAAAGGCCGCATACGTACACGCCCAGGCCGACTGCCGTGGGGCCCTCGCAGCCAACACGGTCCGAAACCGTACCCGAAAGCGGGCCGATAAAAGCATTCACCATCGGCAGCGCCAAAAAGAGTAGTCCAGAGATGTCAGAACCAAAGCCGTGGGCGTCCTGAAAATAGAACGGCAGAATAAACTCGGATGCGCCAATGCCAACGAACACGATGAGCATGCAGACAAGGTTGATGGTGAAGGCCGAATTTGCAAAACAGCGGTGAGCAGCCTCGGCAAGGGGCATGGGGCGCTCGCCGGCCTCTGGCTTAACATGCGGCAACGTATAGAGCCCCACGATAAACGAGATGACGCCGATGGGCAGGTTGATGAGGAAGATGCTCTCCCAGGGAAAGCTTGCCACCAGCATGCCACCGAGCACGGGGCCACACATCATGCCGAGGGCCACAAAGGTCGCGAGAATACCCATGGCACGACCTCGTTCGCGCGCCGGAAACGACTCGGTGATAATACCCATGTTGTTAGCCATGGCCGCTGCGCAACCGATGCCCTGAACAATGCGTGCGAGGATAAGAACCTCGAGCGAGGCCGAAAGGCCGCACAGCAGCGAACCGACCGAAAAGACGATGACGCCCAGCTGGAACACGTTCACCTTGCCGCGCACATCACCCAGACGGCCAAACGGCAACATAGCCACGCATGTCGCAAGCAGATACACCGAACTCACCAGCTGGATGCGGTCGAGGCCCACGCCCAGCTCCTTTTGCATCACGGGCAGCGCCACGGTCACGATGGTCGAATCCAGACACACCATAAACGTCATGATGAGCACGGTAAACAGAATCGCCCATTTGTTCTTGCCATGGGTGTCGCCCTCTAGAGCAATGTGCTCGCGGCGCAGCTGCTCTGCAGTTTTCTCCATATCCATCCTTTCGAGTGGCCCAACGCAAAAAAAACGGGGCCCCAATCGCCTGCAAACAGCCGCGATTGGGGCCCCGCCTACGGAATCGGAACGAAAGGTCGCCGAAGCTTTCTGCCGGCATCGGCGCCTTGTGCGAACGCTAGCCTAGCACTGCTCGAGCGCCTGCTCAAGGTCGGCAATCAGATCGGCCGTGTCCTCGAGACCGCACGACAGGCGTACCATGTCGGCGGAAATGCCACAGGCGATGAGCTCTTCATCGTTCATCTGGCGATGCGTGGCGTTGGCAGGATGCAGGCAGCAAGTGCGGGCGTCGGCCACGTGCGTGGCGATCTGGGCGAGCTTGAGACTCTTCATAAAGGTCTCGGCCGCCGCGCGACCACCGTTAAAGCCAAAGCTCACAACGCCGCAGGTACCGTTGGGCATGTACTTCTGAGCCAGGTCATAGTACTTGTCGCCCTCCAGGCCCGGATAGCTCACGAAGCGCACCTTGGGATGACTCTGCAGGAACTTGGCAACGGCCAGGCCGTTCTCGCAATGACGCGGCATGCGCACATGCAGGCTCTCGAGCGAGCTGTTCAAGAAAAACGCCGCCTGCGGGTTCTGCATAGGACCAAGATCGCGCATGAGCTGCGCGGTAGCCTTGGTAATGAAGGCGCCCTCGCGACCGAACTTCTCGGCATAGGTCACGCCGTGGTAGCTCTCGTCGGGCGTGGTGAGACCCGGGAACTTGTCCGCATGGGCCATCCAGTCAAACTGGCCATGGTCAACGATCACGCCGCCCAGATAGGCAGCATGTCCATCCATGTACTTGGTAGTGGAGTGCGTAACGATGTCGGCGCCCCATTCAAAGGGACGGCACATCACGGGCGTCGGGAAGGTGTTATCGACCATCAGCGGCACGCCGTGGTCATGCGCAGCCTTGGCAAAGCGCTCAATATCGAGCACGGCAAGGGCGGGATTGGCGATCGTCTCGCCAAAGACGAGCTTGGTATTGGGCTCAAAGGCTGCCTCGAGCTCTTCATCAGTGCAGTCGGGGGCAACGAACGTGCAGGTCAGCCCCATACGGCCCATGGTGTGGGCGAGCAAGTTGTACGTGCCGCCATAGATGGCAGAGCTCGCGACCACATGATCGCCGGCACCGGCCACGTTAAAGATCGCGAGGAAGTTCGCAGCCATGCCCGAGCTCGTGAGCATCGCGGCAGCGCCTCCCTCCATCTCGCAGATCTTGGCGGCAACCAGATCGCACGTGGGGTTCTGCAGACGGCTGTAGAAATAGCCCGACTCCTCCAGGTCAAACAGCTTGCCCATGTGCTCGGACGTGTCGTACTTCCACGTGGTGGACTGGTAGATGGGCACCTGGCGCGGCTCGGCATCTCCCGGGTGATAGCCGCCCTGAACACATGTAGTACCGATGGTCTGCTCGCTCATATCTAGCTCCCTTGCCTGGGTTACGTTTTATTCGGTTCACGATACCGCTACCCCGCACCCCTCTCAACCCATCCCCAAGGTGGGTTATGAGACAAATTGATCCGGGGCATTTATCTCAAGCCTTGGACATTTGCTCGATAGATAAAAATGAGGCATACATGAAGCTCTCGATGATTACATGCACCGGCACGGGTACCATAGGCGGGTACACCGTGACCAAGGAGACAACGATGAAGCAAATCGATACGGCCCAGCTCGACATCACCGCCTGTCAGGCTCAAGCTGCCGAATACCACGCCCGTGGCTTTAACTGTGCACAGGCCGTCGCCTGTACGCTCGCGCCTGCCGTCGGGCTCGACCCCCAGGTCGCCTTTACCCTCACCGAGGGCTTTGGCGCCGGCATGGGCGGCATGACCGAGACCTGCGGCGCCATCTCGGGCGCCGTGGCCATCATGGGCTTCGTGATGAGCGACGGCATGGAAAACCCCAAGACCAAGGGCCAGACCTACAAGCTGTCGCGCGAGATTGCCAAGCGTTTTGGCGAGAAGAACACGACGACTGTCTGCGGCACGCTCAAGGGCATCGGATCGGACAAGGGTCCGCTCCGCAGCTGCCCCGGCTGCATCGACGATGCCGTCGAGATCGCCTGCGATGTGCTAAAGCAGCTCGCCGAGTAAACGGCGGCAACAGAAAAACGACGGCCGGCGCACTTGGGATTCATCCAAAAGCACGCCGGCCGTCGCCGTTAGAACTCGGCAAATTCAGGAGCGCCGACCTCAATCTCCTCGCGCCCCGCCATAAGCTCGCGCATCTTGGCGCAAAACGGCTCCTGCTCCCCCGCCTTAAACACCAAATGAATCGTCACGGCATCAGCGTAATCGGTATCCGAAACCTTGGCACCCGAATCCTGCGCCAAACGAAGCACCTGCTCATACTGCGGATAGGCCACATGCACGTCAACAGGCACGACGCTCGTCATCTCGACGATCTGCCCGGCCTCCTGAGCAGCGGCCACCGCCGCCTGCGTCGCCGCGGTATAGGCGCGTACCAAGCCACCAGGCCCCAACAACGTGCCACCAAAATAGCGCGTCACTACGCAGCAAACTTTTTTGAGTCCCGCACCGCGCAACACCTCGAGCGTCGGCATACCGCTCGTGCGGCTCGGCTCACCGTCATCGCTCTGACGCTCGCGTCCATCGACCAAAATCCACGCGGGTACATTATGTCGAGCGTCGTAATGACGCTTGCGAACCATCTCGATAAAGGCATTCGCCTCATCCTCGGACTCAATATGGACCAGCTGGGCAATAAACCGGCTCTTGCGGTCCACAAACTCGCCCGAAGCCTCAATATTCGATTGCAGA
>DBGBZQ010000046.1:0-4549 GCA_048368115.1 Collinsella sp. | reverse complement strand
GAGGATATCACCGCGTTCTCGACGATCGAGACCATCAACGTGATTCCCGTGGGCATCCTGTATCTGGACCCGAGGGGCCGTCCGCTGCTCATGAACCGCTGCATGCGCAAAAACCTGGTGGAACTTCATATGCCCACCGATTTAGGTGACATGAGCGGCACATGGAACGACCTGCGCAAACTCAGCATGCAAATGCCCGAAAGCAGCAGGAACCGTGTGCGGATTAATCTGGACCGTTTTGGTGAGGCGCGCGTTGTGGTCGAGGTTTCTCCCGCCGAGATTCGCTTGTTCGTGCACGATGACGTTATGGTTTCGGGCCGCCTCTTCGAGCGCATTATCGGTCTGGATGTAACAGAGTATGCGCATGCCCATGATCGCCTAGCGCAAGCCAACCACCTGCTTGAGCTTGCGGGCCAAGAGCTCCAAGCCCAGATCGAAGAAGTCAAAAAAGTTGCTGACAATGCGGCCTATCTGCGTATGCGCGCTCGCGTGCACGACGTGATCGGGCAGCGCCTGTCCATCCTCCATCGTTATCTGGAGGAGGGGCGCTTGGATGACGAGTCACTCGAGCAGATCGACCCGCTGCTGCGCTCAATCGCTGCCGATCTGCGCAGCGGGGGCGACACCGAACCGGCAGAGCAACTGGGCGATATCGTCCATACCTTTGGCCTGGTGAGCGTGCAGATCGATGTTGAGGGCGAGCTGCCAAGCGACGCGCGTGTCGCCGCCGCATTTTTGCAGATTATCCGCGAGGCCTCGACCAATGCCACCAAGCATGCGCAGGCGCATCGGGTCCGCGTGCGTCTGTGGCAGGAGACGTCGGAAGACGGCGCTGTTGCGCGGATGACCGTTTCTAACGACGGCGCGCCTGCACCCGTATCGTATCGCGAGGGAACGGGTATCCCTGGTATGAGGCATGTCGCACAGAATCTGGGCGGCAGCCTGGAAGTCCACACCGCCCCGCCCTTCACGCTTACGGTGTCCATCCCGCTCGCCTCCAACGCCACGGTCCAAAGGAGAAGTTCATGATCCGCGTCCTTATAGTTGAAGACCAGGCCATCCTGCGCGAGAGCCTGGCGCGCTCCGTTGGCGACCAGCCCGATATGACCGTTGTTTCTGCCATTGCCGATGCTTCCGAGGCCTTGGGTGTCGCGCTCAAGGAGCGCCCGGACATGATACTGATGGACGTATGCACCGAGCATGATTCCAACGGCATCGTGGCGGCGGCGCGCATCAAAGAACAACTGCCCGAGTGCCGCGTCATTATCATGACGGGTATGCCCGAAATTACTTTTGTGGACCAGGCGCGCGAGGCGGGCGTCGACAGCTTTGTGTACAAGAACGTCGGTATCGACGAGCTATTCGCCGTGATGCGCTCCACGCTGGCGGGTTACTGCACGTTTCCCAAGCCGCCCGAGAGCATCTTCTCGGGCACGGCGGCCCTCGACGATGTCGAGCTGTCGATCTTGCGCCTTGCCTGCGAGGGTAAGAGCCGCCGCGAGATCGCGGCCGAGCTGTTTATGAGCGAGGGCACCATCAAACGCCGCATCTCGGAGATTCTCAATAAGACCGGCTACGACAACATCATGCGCCTGGCCGTGCGCGCAGTAACGGAGGGCAGCATCGTTCCCAACATGGAGCGCTAACGCTCGTTACGCATCGGCATAAAGCGGCGGGGCCGCAGGATCAACTCCTGCGGCCCCGTCTGGCATGTGCGCGGATGTGTCCGCCAATCCGCGGCTGATGTTACGTGCCGCTACGCGATGGTCGCGGTGTAGGAGGCGACGTCCTCATAGGAATCGGTCAGGTAGGCGTCGATGCCGATGGTCGTATTGACGAGGTCGTCAAGGCTGTCAAGCTCGCCGCTCGAGAACGTGAATTCCTCGGTGGCGTTGGTGCCGGGCATCAGGTGAGCCGAGAACCAGGGTTCCTTCATGGTGCCGTTGACGTTGGTCTTGCCGGTGGGGGCGTAGAAGGTCAGGTCCTTGTCGCTCTTGTTGGTGATGTTGACGACAAAGCCGATGTCGCCCCAGTCGTCCTTGAACTTCTCGGTGATGGTGATGGTGCACAGATCGTCATCGGCGACGGTGACGGCGGGGGAGATTTCGATGCTCTGGACATCTTCGTCTTCGACGGCCTCATCGATCTCCTCTTCCTTCTCGGCCGCCTCGCGATCCTTCTTCACCGTACCGGACAGGTCCTTGTCGGACTTGGTAAAGACAAGATTGCCATCATCTTCTTCGAGGATGAGTTTTCCGTCCTTGAGCTTCATGTCATGCGACTCGTCTTCGGCGGTGATGGTTACGGTGGTGGCGTCCTTTGCCTCCCATTTAAGGTCGACGACTTCAAGGAACAGGTCGAGGGCGCCTGTACCGTCCTCATCGAGAATCAGGATGCAGTGGACACCCCAATCCTCGAGCATCTTCATGTACTCATCGGTCAGCTCTTCGCCCTCCATGGTTCCACCCGAGAGTTCCCAGCTGCCGACGAAGTTGGCCTTGGGGTCTTTGCCGCCGCCGCTGCAGCCCGTCAGGGCAAAGGCGAGCGCCAGGACGCATGTCAGAAATGCGAGTACGGACTTTTTGAACGTTGTCTTCATGGTGTCCTCCTTTATCGAACGAAACCCATAGAAGCAAATGCGGGGGTGGCGGATCCCCCGCCAATTACCAGATAGAGGGGCTAGGGCCTGGGCGTTCCGCAGTTGCTGCAGAACTTGCCGCCGTTTTCGTTGCCGCAGTTGGGACAGAACCACTTGGTCGGTGCCGGGACGGGCGCGGGGCTGCCGCACTCGGAGCAGAACTTGCCGGTGTTGGTGGCGCCGCAGCTGCAGGTCCATGTGTCGGCCGCAGGTGCGGCGGGAGCCGGTGCGGGAGCGGGTGCCGGAGCCGGCTGCGGGGCGGCCTGCTGCTGCGCCTGGCCGGCGGCGAACAGCTGGCTGGCGTTCATACCGCCCATGCCGCCTGCCATGCCCATGCCCATAAAGCCCGCCATCGCGCCGTTGGGGTTGGCGGCTGCCGCGCGCATTGCGTCGCTCTGGGCGCTGGCAATGTTGGCTGCCGCCATAGTGGGATCGCGCATGACCGCGGCTTTCTGCAGGTCCTTGATCATCTGCTCGTCCTCTTGCGAGGCGGCGATGGAGTTGACGCCAAAGCTCACGATCTCGACGCCACGCAGGTCGCGCCAGTCGGCAGAGAGGACCTCGTTGAGCGCACGGGCGAGCTCGGTGGTGTGGCCGGGGATGGCGCTGTAGCGGATGCCCATCTCCGAAATCTTGGCAAAGGCGGGCTGCAGGGCGGTGAGCAGCTCGGACTTAAGCTGGCTGTCGATCTTGTCGCGCGTATAGCTATCGGTCACGTTGCCGCACACGTTGGTGTAGAACAGCAGCGGGTTGGTGATGCGATACGAATACTCGCCGTTGCAGCGCACGGAGATGTCGACGTCCAGGCCAATGTTGTTATCGACCACGCGGAAGGGCACGGGCGAGGCGGTGCCGTACTTGTTGCCGATGATCTCCTTGGTGTTGATGAAGTAGACGCGCTGGTCCTTGCCCGCGTCGCCGCCAAAGGTAAAGCGGCTGCCGATATTGGCGAAGGTCTCCTTGATGGAGTCGCCCAGGTTGCCGCTAAAGACGCTCGGCTCGCTGCCGGTATCGAAGACGAACTCACCGGGCTCCAGCGCGACTTCGATGATCTTGCCGTTTTGCACCACGAGCATGCCCTGGCCGTCGTTGACGGCGATGACCGAGCCGTTGGAGATGACGTTGTCCTCGCCGCGCGTGTTGGAGCTGCGGCCACCGGTGCGTTTGCTGCCCTTGCAGGCCAAGACGTCAGCAGGCATCGATTCGCAATAGATAAATTCCTTCCACTGGTCGGCCATGACGCCGCCGGCAGCTCCCAATCCAGCTTTCAAGAGTCCCATGGTAATCTTCCTTTCTCGTCAAAGGCCGGGTGGTATTGGTTGGATTGCTTAGTCGTCCTTGTCGTCTTTCATGACAACGGTGGTCTCGGTGTGGCTGAAGGTGTCGTGCTTCTCGGTCAGGTCGAGCTCGCCGCAGTACTCGTCGGCGTGGGTGGCCTCGTTGGCCGTCTTGAGCTGGCCTACCAGTAGCACGTCTCCGATAATCACGATGATCAGCGGCGCGATGACGTTGATGAGGATGCCCTCGATATCAAAGGTGAGGTAATCTGGATCGAAGGCGTATTCCCCCATAAAGAGAATCTGGGAGAGGATAAATCCGATCACAAAGAACAGCACCGAGGCGATGGCGAGCTTGGGCTTGGAGCAGGGGAGCTCGCCGACCAAGCGGCCGGTCTGGCCGTTCATGGCAAACAGGTAGCTCTTGCCGTTCCACGAGGTGGAGAGCATCCAGACGGGGAACAGGGCGTAGTCGCTGTCTTCCCAGGTGTAGTCGAGCTGCTTGCTTTCGACCGTGGCATCGTCGTATTCGTCGACGACGGTCTCGCGCAGGGCCGAGATCGTGCTTTCTTCCATACGGCGCTCGGCGCGCGCCTTGCAGGTCTCGCAGTCCTCGTCGTAACGGTTGGCGATG
>DBGBZQ010000045.1:0-2051 GCA_048368115.1 Collinsella sp. | reverse complement strand
GAACAGCAGGGACGCTTCTCCCGCCGCGATGGCATCGGTGCCGGCTTTGGTCAGCCGCAACGATGCCGTGAATGAGAGGGTGGGCTGCGCATCGTCTGCATTCGCGGCGGCGCAGCCCAGACATATACCGCCTCCTTTCTCGAAAAACGTACCGTCGAAGGCGACCTTCGCTCCGTTCGCCGAGTCATCGACCGAAGCGATGTCGATGCGCAGCTCTAAATTGCATGGATCGCCATCTGCATCGAGCACAACCGAGCGCCACGTGCAGACGGCGCACCCCGCCTGGGAGCCGTTTGCCTTGTTCGAACGCTTGATATCCACGACTATCGAGCCGTCCGTATTACGACGAAGGCATCCCGAGGTTGAGATCGCGGCCTGTGCGATCGAAAAACGCTTGCACGCAATGGCGCTCGACGGATTTGGTGCGGAACTTAGGGCTGCTGGTAAGGAGTCTGCCATGACGGGAGTCGCCCAAGCGGCGACAGGCGTTCCGGTTGCGAGCGCGCCACAGAGTGCGACGACGGGCAAAAGGTTCTTCGATGCCATGGGGTCTCCTTAGCTAATTTAGTGCGGCCTGTCCGTGTTTTGTTTCTGGCTACGTTTGATGTGCAGACCGAGGCCGGCGGTTCCCGCGCCTGCTGCTGTGGCGCCTGCTGCCAAGAGCCATCGTCTGTCGCCTGTCTGCGCCAACGGTTCTTCGCGGTCGCCGCGGTCGAGCTCCGAGAGGTCGACCGTCACTTGCGTGGCGGCCTGCGCCTGTTCTTGCTGGGCAAAGGCCATGGCTGGCCCAAACGCTAGGATGCTGACGGCGGCGGCCAGGGCGACGGCCTTATGCCGTGTGCGCACCGGGCTCGACCGTCCAGGTGATCGTCGCAACCTGATCGCCTTCGCCGGTTACGCGGAAGATGTCGCGCGTGACGCGGGCGACGTTTCCGCTTGTCTTGAGCTTGATTTTGTCCGTGCCGCCGGCAATGCCCTGGTAGCCCATGTCGAAGGCTGCATTCTTGGAAAGATCGAGGCCCGTCCCTTGCGCGGCGGCGCTGGCGTTCTGGAGTGCGCCGTCGGGGCCGACCTTAAAGTCGATGGAGTTCTGTGCGGTTCCGGTCTTGGCGTCGGCAGCAATGGTCCAGGTGTTCATGGCATCGATCTTCATGTTGGTGACATGGATGCCGTAGGCCGAATGATTGTCGATGGTGGTCGCGTCTTCTGAGGGGCCCTGAAGCGTGCCGTCGGCCTTGGCGACGAAGGGAATAACCGTCGGAACTTTGAACTCAACGTTGTCGATCTCGGTCCTGACCATTACTTTCGTGGTTCCAACGCGCCCGGCTGCCATAGCTGGCGTCGGGGCGGCGCCCATTGAGAGCGCGAGCGCGAGCCCTGCGCCCACGACGAGCGCTCTGGCTCCGTTCATGTTCCTGGTGATGTCCATGGTCGTTCCTTTCTATTCGCCGCGGGCCGTCCCCGCGATGATTGGACGAATGCTGGTGAATTGCGTGCGGTGTCGCGTCGACCGGAAAAGCTAGTTCTCGGTTTGTTCAACCCGCACCTTGACACGTGTCGGATTGCCGTGGCTGTCGAGAGTCTTTGCATCGAGTGCCTGGATCTCGATGTACGCCTCGCCTTCTTTGATGTCGCCGGCGGGGCACGTCTCGATTGTCTTGCCGGTCTCGACCACACCGGATTCGTACATGGTCTCGTCGTTTTGGATGACGCGGAATCGCTGGGGAAATTTATTGTCTTGGACGTTTTGCACGTTGACGCGCAGCTTGCCGTCCTCCTGCAGCTGGGCGACCGGCGCGACCGAAATCGTCATCATGTTGTCGCGGACGATGGCGTCGAGCTCATCTTGGATTTCCTGGCGCGTTTTGCCCTCGGCCGTCGTAACCGAAGCGCCCGCCTCGGGTACGGGCTGCGACTGCCAAGCGTATAGTCCTACGGCGACAAGGGCACAGACGATGGCCAAGCAGGCAACGATGAGCTTCTTGCGACGACCCAGGCCTGCAAAGTGGGGTGGCTTCTTCGCGCTCATGCGGCATCCTTGGCGGTATAGA
>DBGBZQ010000044.1:0-6075 GCA_048368115.1 Collinsella sp. | reverse complement strand
CAGAGTTTTTCGGACGCATGCCGCGTTAACGGAATGGAACCGGGGGCGTGTGTCATTTCGAGAAAGATACTGCCGGCGGATTCCACCGAAGCACAGTTCTTTGGTGTTCCCGTTGGAACTGACTTGATTTGCGTTGAGCGCGTGCGCACTGCCGATGGCGTCCCTGTCATGCTCGAGAACAACATATATGTTTACGAGGACAACGCCTATCTATCAACGGCACCTCTATCTAACCAATCCATTTTTGAGTTCGTGCGCAACCGGACGGGCCGCACGCCCGCGTTTACCGACCCGTGCACGCTCGAGATCGCGTGCGCGTCGCCCGAGGTCGCTCGACTGTTGGCAGTTCCCGTTGGCGAACCCTTGTTTTATATGGAAGCCTTCTTTTTCGATGAGCAGCGGCGGCCGTTTATCATCGGTCGTCAGCGGATCATTGGGTCTCGCTACGTTTTTGACATCTAGGACATTGCGAATGGAAACGCCCGGTGGATTATCTCACCGGGCGTTTCCATACCGTTCACGGCGCGAACGCAACCGTTCAACCGCGTCGCGGCAATCAGTTTGAAATTATCTTGATGATGGGAAAAGCTGCTGGTAATCTATGGAACGTCATAGAACGTTTGCCTTGCGCAGGCGTTGAAGCGAGATGTGATGCAGTCTCGAGTTCTTTGGAGGTATCTATGTCAGATACGAAGGCGAAGAAGACAAACAGACGTTTTAAGTTCAAATTACCGCATGTCTATACGATCATGTTCTTGCTGATCGTTGTCTTTGCGGTCCTGACTTGGATCGTTCCCTCTGGTCAGTATCAGCGCAAGACGATTTCGACAGCGGCGGGCGAGCGTGAAGTCGCCGTAGCTGGAACCTATGAACAGGTCGATAAGAACTACACCGATTCCGAGACCGGCGAGACCATCAATCTGGGCCAGGATATCTTTGCGGTCCTGCAAGCGCCTACTAAGGGCATCCAGGAGGCTGCCGACGTCGTTGCGTTCGTCTTATTGATTGGCGGATCGTTCGCAGTCATCACCAAGACCAACGCTTTGAATGCCGGCATGAGCCGTGTGATTAAAAAGCTCAAGAACAAGGACATCCTCATCATTCCCATCACGATGACGTTGCTGTCCATTTGCGGCACTACGTTTGGTATGTCTGAGGAAGCCCTGCCGTTCTATGCCATCTTCATTCCCATCATGATGGGTATCGGGTATGACTCGATGACGGCGTTTATCATCTGCTTCCTTGGTCCTAACCTGGGATATTGTGCTTCGACCATCGACCCGTTTAATGTTTTGATCGCCCAAGGCATCATTGGCATCGAGGGTAATCCGCAACTGTGGCTGCGCGCCGTTTCTTGGGTCATCTTCACTGCCGTCGGTATCGCATGGGCCATGCGCTATGCCATGCGTGTCAAGAAAAACCCCGAGTCGTCCATTACGTACGAGGACGACAAGCTCAAGCGTGTTGAGTTTTCCGTGACCGATGCCTCCATCGAGGAAGAGTTCACTACCCGTCAGAAGCTCGTGCTTATCGATTTTGCCTGCGGTATGGGCATTATCGTCTGGGGTCTTGTTACCCAGGGCTGGTACATGAATCAGATTTCCGCCGTGTTCCTTGGTATGGGCTTGCTTGCCGGTATCCTGGGCGGCCTTGACCAGCAGACGATCGCCGAGGAGTTCGTTAAAGGCATTGCCGACTTTGCGTACGCCGCCATCGTCATCGGCATCGCTCGCGGCATCTTGGTCATTGCAGAGGGTGGCATGATCATCGACACCATCCTCCAGGCGCTCGCTACTGCACTGGCCGGTGCACCTGCCGCCGTCTACACCACGTTTATGTATATCGTCCTTGGCCTGCTCTCTTTGCTGGTTCCCTCGAGCTCTGGACTTGCGGCGCTCACCATGCCCGTCATGGGTCCGCTGACCGAGCTTATGGGCCTCAATCCCGAAGCCGCCGTTACCGCGCTCCAGTTTGCTAATCAGACCATCAACACCATCAGTCCCGTGGCGGGCATGACGGTTGCCGGTCTTGCCGTGGCAAAGATCTCGTTTGGTCAATGGTGGAAGACCATTTGGAAGTTCTTCATTTTTATGGTCGTCTTTGGCCTGATCGTAACGGCAATCTCTGGCATGCTTCCGGTGTAGGTGGTTGTGATGTCTGATCGTTTAACGGTCCTGACGTCTAAGAGCGTCTTTACCGGTACGGGGGACCTGCCGTTTGAAGGTTTCGTAGCGGTCCGTGGCAATCGAATTGAGGCGGTTGGCACCAAGTGTGAGGTGGCTTCGTATTTGACCCAGGCGGACGAGGTAGTTGATCTGGGCGACCGCACCGTCATGCCTGGTCTGATCGATGTACATACCTTCTATACAGGCTGGGCGCTGCGGACGTTGGGGTCTGATCTGTCCGGCATCGATGATGCCAAAGAGGCCGTGTCGCTCTTGCGTGCATGGAAAGAAGATCATCCGGATTGCGCGGCGGCTTTTGGCCACAACCTATCCGAAACGTTGGCATCGGATGCCGAGAACGCAAATACGGCAGCTGTGTTTGACGAGTTTTTTGGTGATATCCCTGTCGTCTGCTTTACACCGGGCGCGGAGACCTGCGTTCTCAATGCTGCCGCCAGTGCGCGATACGGTTTTACACCGCAGGCGTGCTATGCCGAGAAGATCTGGCGCATGATGAGCGATTTCCTTGCGCTGCCCGAGGTGCGTGCCGGGTATTCGGACTACATGAGCATGCTTAACGAGCGCGGCGTTACCGCCATCAAGGAAATGGCGTTTGATGACTACTACGGCTTTGCCGACGAAATGGCTCGCCGTGAGGAATCTGGTGAGCTGACGGTTCGCGTCTCTATGATGTCGCAGCCGGTGGGCGCCGGTGCAAATCTGGCATATGCCCGCGAGGCGCGAGAGCGCTTCCGGGGACCGTTCGTTCGTTTTTCTGGCTTCAACCGTATGACCGATCGCGGCGTATGGGCGGGGCTTGCCGAGATGATTGACCCCTATGAGGATACGGCCGATGCGGGCGCTGCCGGCAAGACGGTCGTCGAGGAGCCAGAGTGGGATCTGATTGAAAGCGAGCTGCGTGCAATTGATGCTGACGGCTTCCGATATTCCTTGCATTGCCAGGGTGATGGCGCCGTTCGTCGCACCGTGGCGCTCTATGCCTCGCTGCCTCGAGACGAGCATGGACGGATGCTTCGCCGCCATGCGATTACCGATCTCGAGAACTCTGACCCGACCGATCTTGTCGAGTTTGGCAAGTTAGGTGGAATTTGCGAGGTCTATCCGCAGATTCTGACGCTGGACCGGCGCGAGGATTGCCTGTCGATGATGCGTCGACAAATTGGCGAGACGCGACTTTTGCACAGCTGGAATCGCCGCGGCATGGAAGATTCCGGATGCACGGTGTGCTGTGGAACGGATTTGCCGCTGTTGATTCCGAGCTTGGGCGAGTCAATCTACAGTGCGTGCGGCGGATACTTCGACGACGGACTGCCCGTGAATGAGGTCAACACGCTGACGCTTGTCGAGCTCTTGCGCGCTTGGACTGCCGGGGGCGCGTACGATCTGATGCGCGAAGATGAGCTGGGTACGCTCGAGGTCGGCAAGCTTGCCGATATCTGCGTGCTCGATCGGGATGTGTTTGACCTCGATTATCGCGACGCACGCGATCTTGCGGTTGATATGACGATGTCGGACGGACAAATCGTGTTCGATCGAAATAAGGAGGCATAAGATGTCTGAATCCAAGCCGACGCTGCGCCGCGAACAGATTGCGGGCATGAATATCCACTACATCATGTGGTCGCTCGATTACTTCCTTGATGTGCAGCAGCGTTTGGGCTTTGAGTCCATTGAGCTGTGGTGCGCAGAGCCGCATGTGACGCTCGACCATACGGGCTACTTTGAGGCTGAGGTCCTGGCGAAAAAGGCTGCAGACCGTGGGCTTAGGTATCGTACTCTGTGCCCCGAGAATGTTGTCTATCCTTGGCAGTACTGCGCACGCAAGCCGCTGCATGAACAGCGCAGCCTGGCGTATTTTAAGCACGGCATTGAGCTTGCCGAGGTACTTGGGTGCGACCGTATGTCCGTCAACTCGGGCTGGGGCGACTGGGACGAGGACCGCGAGGAAGCCTGGAAGCGCAGCCGCGAGCACTTGTCCATTCTGGCGGAGTATGCCGGCGAGCACGGTCTGGTGCTTACGATGGAAAGCCTGCGTCCCGAGGAGAGCAACCTTGTGACGACGGTTTCCGATGCGAAGCGCATGATTGACGAGGTCGCGAGCCCGTATTTACAGCCCATGGTTGATACAACCGCGATGGGCGTTGCTGGCGAGACGCTCGAGGACTGGTTTGCCACCTTTGGTGATGGGGCAATTCACGAGATGCACTTTATCGACGGTGACCCGTATGGCCATCTGGTGTGGGGCGATGGCAAGCACGATATGGACGCCTTCGTTGCCACACTCAACGTCCATGGTTTCGACGGCATGCTGGGCCAGGAAATTACGGACGGCCGTTACTACGATGACCCGGCGGCGGCTGATGCCAAGAACATGGCCGCATTCGAGAAATATCTGATTGACTAAAACAACTATCGGCCACGCAACCAACGTCATTGATTGCGGCCCAAACAAGAAAGGAACTGGATATGAACGCACGCGATCTGATCAAAGAGGCAATTGCCGAGAAGGGCAAGTTCGACAGCGTCTACTGGATTGCTTGCGGTGGCTCCATGATCGATTTGATCCCGGCTCATGAGCTTCTGCAGCGCGAGGCAACCACCTTCACTTCGTATATCTATACGGCTCGCGAGTTCGATATCATGCGTCCGCGGCGTCTGGGCGAGAAGTCCCTGGTCATCGCTTGTAGCCACAGTGGCAACACCCCTGAGGTCGTCGAGGGCTGCGAGATTGCCCTTGCTGCCGGCGCTACGGTGATCGCCCAGACCGACAACGCTGGATCTAAGATCGACACCGGTAAATGGACCACGTGGGTCTACCCGTGGGGCGAGGGCGTGCCGCAGGCTGAGGTCCCCGCTGGCATTTCGCTGTCGCTTGCGGCAGAGCTGCTCGATCAGCAGGAGGGTTACGCCGATCTTGCCGATATGTATGCCGGTATCGCCGAGATGGATAAGATTCTTCCCCCGGCACGCGAGAAGGTAAATGCCGAGCTGGGCGATCGCTTTGCCAAGCTTTGCCAGGAGCACGAGTTCTTCTATATTCTGGGCAGCGGTCCCAACTTTAGCCAGACCTACGGTTTCGCTATCTGCTCTCTTATGGAGATGCAGTGGCAGCACTGCAGCTACATCCACTCTGCCGAGTACTTCCATGGCCCCTTCGAGGCTACTCAGGATGGCGTTTTTTACTTCCTGCAGATGGGCTCCAGCGAGTGCCGTGCTATGGACGAGCGCGCCCTGGCGTTCCTTAAGACGCATACCGATACGCTGATGGTGCTCGATGCCAAGGAGTACGGTATGGAAGCCGTGCCGGCGAGCGTCCGTGCCTATCTGGACCCGGTGCTGTTCTACGCCATGAACTGCGAGCTGCGTGCTGCACGCGGCAAGGTGTTTGATCACGATCCCGATTTCCGTCGCTATATGGGTGTTGTCGAGTACTAGAAGGGACAAAGGCCATGGCATTTAACGTTAACGCGCTCGGATTTGGCGACAACGTCGTCGATCGCTACGAGCATATCCACACCATGTATCCCGGCGGCAATGCGGTGAACTTCGCCGTTTATGCCAAGAAATGCGGTGCCGCACGCTCCGCATACATGGGCATTTTTGGCAATGACGCCGCTGCCGAGCATGTCATTGCAAGTCTCGAGGATGAGGGTATCGAGCTTGACAAGTGCGAGCAGATGATTGGCGAGAACGGAGCGGCTCGCGTGACCGTCGTTGACGGTGACCGTGTCTTCCTCGGCTCCAACGAGGGCGGTATCCGTGGCGATGCGCGCTATGTCCTCGATCGCTTTGACCTTTCGTACATGAAGCAGTTCGATGTGGTTCATTCGGGCAACTATTGCTTTACCGAGCGCGAGCTGCCCAAGTTGAAGGCTGCGGGCGTCACGGT
>DBGBZQ010000043.1:0-20318 GCA_048368115.1 Collinsella sp. | reverse complement strand
GGAGTTCCCGTATAGTACTTCTTCGCACGGGGGCGTAGCTCAGCTGGGAGAGCGCTTGACTGGCAGTCAAGAGGTCAGGGGTTCGATCCCCCTCGTCTCCACCCGAGCATTGAATGAGGCTCCAACGCAAGTTGGGGCCTTATTTCATGTAGGCACACAAGGTCAAAGGCGGCACCATGATCCTCCTGGTCGACAAGATCGAAAAAAGCTTCGGCGCACGCGTCCGCTTTAGCGGCGCGTCCTTCCAGATCAACCCCGGCGAGCGCTTCGCGCTCGTGGGACCCAACGGCGCCGGCAAAACCACCATGCTCAAGATCATCATGGGCATCGACAGCCCCGACGCCGGCCAGGTCCAGTACGCCAAGGACTGCCAGGTGGGCTACCTGGAGCAGGAAACCAACCTGGAGCAAAAGGACACCACCATCCTTGCCGAGGTCATGGCCGCCGCCAAGGAAATCCGCCGTATGGGCGAGCGCGCCAACGAACTGCAGGCCCAGATCACCGAACTCTCCGAGCAGGGCAAGGACGTCGACGCCCTCCTCAACGAGTACGGCCAGGTCCAGGACCGCTTTGAGCACCTGGGCGGCTACGAACTCGAGAGCAACGCCCGCAAGATCCTGTCCGGCCTGGGCTTTAAGGTCACCGACTTTGAACGCCCGTGCTCCGAGTTCTCGGGCGGCTGGCAGATGCGCATCGCGCTCGCCAAGCTCTTCCTGCGCCACCCCGACCTGCTGCTTCTGGACGAGCCCACCAACCACCTGGACCTCGAGAGCGTCCAATGGCTGCGCGGCTTTATCGCCAACTACGACGGCGCCGTCCTCATCGTCAGCCACGACCGCGCCTTCATGGACGCCTGCGTCGACCACGTCGCCGCCCTCGAAAACCGTCGCGTAACCACCTACACCGGCAACTACAGCAGCTACCTTAAGCAGCGCGAGGACAACCTGGAGCAGATGCGCGCCAAGCGTGCCGCTCAGGAGCGCGACATCGCCCACATGCAGGTCTTCGTCGACAAGTTCCGCTACAAGCCCACCAAGGCCGCCCAGGCGCAGGAGCGCATTCGCAAGATCGAGCAGATCAAAAAGGAGCTCGTCATCCTGCCCGAGGGCCACAAGCACATCGACTTTAAGTTCCCCGACCCGCCGCGCTCCGGCGACATGGTCGTGGGCTTGGAAGGCGTCTCCAAGTCCTACGGAAACAAGCACATCTACAGCGGTATCGACCTCAAACTCTACCGCGGCGAGCATGTGGCGCTCGTCGGCCCCAACGGCGCCGGCAAGTCCACCCTGATGAAGATCATCGCCGGTCTGGAGCTGCCTACCACCGGCACCCGCGACCTGGGCACCAACGTCGGCGTCGCCTACTATGCCCAGCACGCGCTCGAGGGCATGACCGAATCGAACACCGTCCTGCAAGAGATCGACACCGTCACGCCCAAGTGGACCGTGCCGCAGCAGCGTAGCCTGCTGGGCGCCTTCCTGTTTAGTGACAACGACGCAATCGAAAAGCAGGTCCGCGTGCTCTCCGGCGGCGAAAAGGCGCGTTTGGCCCTGGCCAAGATGCTCGTGGCCCCCGAGGCGCTCCTGTGCCTGGACGAGCCCACCAACCACCTGGACATCGACTCGGTGGACATGCTCGAAAACGCCCTGCAAAACTTCCCCGGTACCATCGTGCTGATCAGCCACGACGAGCACCTGGTACGCGCCGTGGCCAACCGCGTGATCGACATCCGTGACGGCAAGGTCACGGTCTACGACGGCGACTACGACTACTACCTCTTCAAGCGCGAGGACCTCGCAGCCCGCGCCGCCGAGACGGCAGGGGAGAGCGCGCCGGAGGCAAGCAGGAGCACTAAGCCCGCCAACGCCGCCCAGGCCAGCAGCCCCGCCGCGGCCCCCAAACCTGCCGAGGGCAAAAAGACCAAGGAGCAAAAGCGCGCCGAGGCCCAGGCTCGCGCCGCGCTCAACAAAAAGCTCAAGGGCGTGCGCAACCAGCTCAAAAAGATCGAGGCAGAGCTGGACAAAAAGCGCGCCCGCTATGACGAGCTTATGGAATTGATGGCAAGCGAAGAGCTTTACGCCGATCAGGACAAGTTCAACGCCGCGCTGGGGGAATATAACGGCCTTAAGCAAGAGCTGCCCAAACTCGAGGACGAATGGCTGGAGCTTTCCACCCAAATCGAAGAGGAGACCGCGCGTGAACTCTCGTAAAGCCGCTGCCGTGGCGATGAGCATCATCGCCATCGCCTGTCGCATCTGCGGCATCTTTATGAGCGCGATGACCGTGCTGCTGTGCTTTAGCGGCCTCACCGCCAAGTTGCAAATCGTTGGCTTTGTCGTTGAGCTTTCTCGCGCGCTGCCGGGTGCCATCGCCGGCTACGGCGTCATCACATCGCCTTTTGGCGGCGTGTTCCGTCTGGATTACGCCATCGTAGCCGTCATTTTGTTTGTGGCCGATTACCTGCTCACGCGCGCCTCGCGCCGCGTCCGCTAGGGGAGTGCAATGTCCAACAGCTACCTGATGAACCTGCTCGCCAGCGCTGTCGCCGTCATCGTTGGCATCGTGATCCACGAGAGCGCACACGCCGCCGCGGCCTGGGCGCTCGGCGACAAGACGGCCCGTTCGCGCGGCCGAGTCTCGCTCAACCCGCTTAACCATATCGACCCGTTCGGTACCGTACTCCTGCCGCTGCTCATGCTCGCCGCCGGTGGCCCGGTGTTTGCCTTTGCCAAGCCCGTGCCGGTCTACCTCAACAACCTCAAGCACCCCAAGCGCGACGAGGTCCTGGTGAGCGCGGCAGGCCCCGCATCGAACATCGCGCTGGCATGTCTTGCGGCCGCTCTCATGCACGCAGCGTACGGCAACCTCTACACCAGCATGTCCTTTGCCGTGGCGTCCCAAATCATGAACTTTGGCGCCACCTTTATCGTGGTCAACTTGTCGCTCGCGTTTTTTAACCTCATCCCGATCCCGCCGCTTGACGGCTCGTCGATCATCGTCCCGTTCCTTAAAGGCAAGTCGCTCGCCAACTACTATCGCCTGCAGCAATACGCCATGCCCATCCTCATCCTGGTGCTGTACTTGCTGCCCATGTGGACCGGTATCGACGTAATCGGCCGCTATTTCGACGTTACCGTGTATCCGCTGGCCGAGTGGCTGCTCAACTTCGCAATCGCCGGCATCTAGGGTAAACTTACAGGTCGACCGTACAAAACGGTCGCAACATGCACCCAAACCGCGCCGCGAAGGCGCCGTCAAAGGAGGTCGAAGATGTCGTATCGCGTGTCGACGCAGGTCTACAGCGGACCGTTCGACCTGCTGCTGCAGCTGGTAACCCGTCAAAAAGTTGATATCGGCGCCATCTCGATCAGCGAGGTGGCCGAGCAGTACCTTGCCGAGGCCGAGCGCATCGAGGCGCTGGACCTGGACGTGGCGAGCGACTTTTTGCTGGTCGCGGCAACCCTTTTGGACATTAAGGCAGCCTCGCTGGTTCCCCAGGAGGCCCCGCGCAAGACAGACGACGATGACGAAGACGACGAAGACCTCGAGGAACTCAGCGCGCTCGACGGCGACACCCTGCGTGAGGTCCTGATCCAGCGCCTGATCGCCTACAAGCAGTTTAAGGGTGCGGCGGCGGCCCTTGGCGCGCGCATGCAGGCCGAAAGCCGCATGCATCCGCGCGTGGCCGGCCCCGACCCCGAGTTCTTGGGCCTTATGCCCGATTACCTGGCCGGCATCACCCTGCGTGGCCTCGCCGTCATCTGCGCCGACCTGGATGGCAAGCGCCAGACCTTCCTGCTGGAGGCCGAGCACGTGGCACCGCATCGTGTGCCGCTCGACCTGACCGTGGCCTCGGTCGACCGCTTTACCATGGCGCACCAAACCTGCACCTTCCGCGAGCTGTTGGACGGCGACGCCACAACCGAGCAGCTCGTCGTCACCTTCCTGGCCATGTTGGAGCTTGCCAAACGCGGCTCGCTCACGCTGAGCCAGGACGAGATCTTTGGAACCATTCAAATCAACCGCGTCGAGGGCGCCGAGGCATACGTGCCCGGCGAGGGCCCCGAGCTCACCGAATAGGAGCGACCAACCATGTCAACCCTTTCCACGCTGGAGGCAAACAGCCTCAAAGGCGTCCTCGAGGCGCTGTTGCTGGTGTCGAGCGACCCCGTGAGTGCACCCGCGCTGGCAGGTGCGCTGGATATCGCCCCGGGAGAGTGCGCGTCGCTTTTGGCCGAGCTCAAGGTTGAGTACGAGGAGGCCAACCGCGGCTTTCAGCTTCGCGAGGTCGCCGGTGGCTGGCGCCTGTTTACACACCCCGCCTACCACGACGTGGTCGAGGCCTACGTGCTGAGCTGGGACACGCAAAAGCTGTCGCAGGCGGCGCTCGAGACCCTTGCTGTCATCGCCTACCACCAGCCCGTCACGCGCGAGGTGGTCAAGGGCATCCGCGGCGTCAACTCCGATGGCGTCATCGCGTCGCTCGTGGACAAGGGCCTGGTGCGCGAGCTCGGTCGCGACCCCGAGCGCGGTCAGGCCATCATCTACGGCACGACCAACGCCTTCTTGGAAAAGTTCGGCCTACGCTCCACCCGCGACCTGCCCGATCTAGAACAGTTTGCCCCCGACGAGCAGTCGCGCCAGTTTATCCGCGAGCGTCTGAGTGGCCGCAGCATTCAGTCCACGCTTGAGGAGCAGGCCGAGGACCTGGACGAAGAGCGCGAACTGATCGATACCGATGTTGAGGACACCGATGACACAGAGCTTCTGCCCACCGGTGACACCTCGGAGGATATGCATGGCGAGGACTAACGAAGCAGGGGAGGCGCGCATCGCAAGTGCCGCGGACACCGCAGCGCCCGTCGGCGACGCCCAGCCCGTCTACCCGCACACCATGCGCCTGCAGCGCTTTTTGGCGCGCGCGGGCGTGGCGAGCCGCCGCGGCTCGGAGGACCTGATGACCGCCGGCCGCGTGACCGTCAACGGCCAGATCGCGACCGAGCTGGGCACTAAGGTCGACGTCGACCGCGACCATATCGAGGTCGACGGCATGCCCGTCAAGCTCAACCAGGGCGCCGTGTACCTGATGCTCTACAAGCCGACCGGCTACCTCACCACCATGAGCGATCCGCAGGAACGACCTTGCGTGGCCGATCTGGTCCCGCGCGACCGTTTTCCGGGGCTCTTTCCGGTGGGTCGTCTGGACCGCGACACCACGGGCCTTTTGCTCTTTACCACCGACGGCGACCTGTCGCAGGACCTGCTGCACCCCAGCAAGCACGTCTACAAGACCTACCAGGCGCTGGTGGACGGCCACCTGACCGACCGCGACTTGGAACCACTCCGTCGCGGTATCGAGCTCGATGACGGCCTGTGCCAGCCGGCGATCTGCCGCGTCATCAACGCGCGCGAGGCCGAGGCCGTTGCCCCGCAAGGCGTCAAGCCCGGCACCACCGCCGTTGAGGTCATCATCCGCGAGGGCCGCAAGAACCAGGTCAAGCGCATGCTGAGCAAGATCCACCACCCGGTGATCCGTCTGCACCGCTGCAACTTTGCCGGCCTGGAACTCAAGGACGTGGCCAAGGGCTCGTGGCGCGAGCTCACCGATCGCGAGGTGCAGATTCTCAAGGACGGCGGTATCCCGCCCAAGCAGGCCAGCTCCAAGCGCGGCGCCGCGCCGGCGACTAACACCGCGAGTCGCACGCGCCATCACGGCAGCCACGGCTCCGCGCCCAAGCGCAACACCTACCGCGAGCGCTACACAGGCTAGCCAGTCCGCCAGCAAGCAGCGTCCGCGTCCCATACCAGCACATCAACCACCGAAAGGAAGCATTGCATGATCGTCGCCATCGACGGCCCCGCCGGTTCCGGCAAGTCCACCATCGCCAAGGAGATTGCCCGCCAGCTGGGCTTTAACAAGCTCGACACGGGCGCTATGTACCGCGCCGTCACCTTCGCCGCGCTCGATCGCGGCATCGACCTGGACGACGAGGCGGCCATCGACGCCCTCGCCGAGCAGATCGAGATTCGCTTTACCAACGGTACCGGCGAGGACACCCGCCTGGCCATCGACGGCAAGGACGCCTCGGCTGCCATCCGCACGCCGCAGGTCGACGCCAACGTGTCCAAGGTCTCGGCCTACCCGGGCGTGCGCGCCGCCATGCTCATCCATCAGCGCCGCGCAGCCGAGGACCGCGATATCGTCGCCGAGGGTCGCGACATCGGCACCGTCGTGTTCCCCAACGCGCAGGTCAAGGTATTCCTGACCGCCGACCCGCGCGAGCGCGCCCGTCGCCGCGTGCTGCAGCGCCACCAAGACGACGCCCGACCGCTCACCACCGAGCAGCTCGAGGCCGAGGTCGACAAGACCCTCGATGCCCTCAAGCAGCGCGATAAGCTCGACAGCAGCCGCGAGGTCGCGCCGCTCGTGCCCGCCGAGGACGCCGTGCACGTCGACTCCACCGCCCATACCATCGATGAGGTCGTCTCGATAATCGAGGACCTCATCAACCAAAGGAGGTAGCCCATGCGCCTGTTTAAGCAGACGCCCGAGGATTACTACAATGCCCCCTACGCCGAGTTCCCGGCGCTCATCCGCGGGACTGTCGCCGTGGTCATGGGCATCCTGTGGGTCTTCTCCAAGCTCATGTGGCGCTGGAAGGTCGAGGACAGCGACCTGCTGTTTGAGCGCCAGGAAGGCCGCGGCAGCGTGGTCATCTGCAACCACACCTCAATGGCCGAGCTGCTGGCCGTTGAGACGGCGTTGTTCTTCGGCGGCCGCCGTGTGCGCCCTATCTTTAAATCTGAGTTCGCCAAGAGCAAGATCGTGCGCTGGGCCTTTAGCCGTGTGGGCGGTATTCCCGTCGAGCGCGGCACCGCCGACATGAAGTGCCTGCGCGCCGCCCAGCATGCGCTGCAGCGAGGCGAGGACGTCTTGATTTTCCCCGAGGGCACGCGCATCCGCTCACGCGAGATCAAACCCGAGGTCCACGGCGGTTTTGCGCTTATCGCCCAGATGGGCAAGGCGCCCGTCAACCCGCTCGCCATCTGCGGCTGGTCCGATATCACGCCTGCGGGCAAAAAGATCATGCGCCCCAAAAAGTGCTGGATCCGTGCCGGAAAGGCCATCTCGCTATCCGATGCACCGGCCGAGCTCAAGCGCAAGGAGCGTCTGGCATGGTTTGAGTCCGAGGCCATGAGTCGTGTCTACGCCATGCGCGACGACCTGTGCGCCGAGCACCCGGGCAGGTTCTAGCCATGGGCGAGGAAGTCATGAATACCGCCGCGGGCGCCGCTGAGAAGGTCGTCCCCACCATCGAAATCGCCGCCCACGCCGGCACCTGCTACGGCGTGCAGCGCGCGCTCGATATGGCATTGGCGGCCGCCCCGCAGGCGGAAGAGAGCACTCAGGTCCACACCCTGGGCCCGCTCATTCATAACCCCATCGTGGTGCGCGAGCTTGCCGAGGCGGGCGTCGGTCTGGCCGAGACCCTGGACGAAGCCGCATCGGGCACCGTTATCATCCGAGCTCACGGCGTGGTGCCGCAGGTGATTGAGGCCGCTCGCGAGCGCGGCCTCGACGTGGTCGATGCCACCTGCCCCTACGTGAAGAAGGTTCACGTGGCCGCCGAGCGCCTGGTACGCGAGGGTTATCGCGTGCTCGTCGTGGGCGAGCCGGGCCATCCCGAGGTCGAGGGCATCCTGGGCCATGCCGGCGATGACGCGCAGGTCGTGAGTTGCGCCGACGATGCGGACGCGCTGCCGCTCAAGGGCAAGGTAGGCCTCGTCGTACAGACCACCCAGACCGCGCAGAACCTGGCCGAGGTTGTGGCCTCCATCACCCCGCGCGTGCAGGAATTGCGTGTAATCAACACGATCTGCGCCGCCACGAGTGAGCGACAGCAGGCAGCAGCCGCACTTGCCAACCGCTGCGACTGCATGGTCGTGGTGGGCGGCAAGAACTCGGGCAACACCCGCCGGCTGGCGCAGATTTGCGCAAACGCCTGCGAGCGTACGTATCACATCGAGGAAGCTTCCGAGCTTGAGGCCGCGTGGTTTACCGACGCTCACCACATCGGCATCACCGCCGGAGCCTCCACCCCGCAAGAACACATCGAACGCGCCGTCGAGCGCATCAAGGAGCTTTGCCGCTAATCATGGACCAGACCGTACCCGCATACGCCGCTGAGGTGGCCGATTACGGGCGCAGCCGCGACCCCGAGCCGGGTGAGGGCGCGCTCGTTAAAAACGTGCGCCCCGAATCGCCCGCATGGGATGTGGGTATCGAGCCGGGCATGCGCGTGCTCACGGTCAACGGCGAGCAACTGACCGATATGATCGTGTGGCTCTGGGAGGCCGACGACGACACCGTCGAGTTGGAGGTTTTCGATCCGCGCGACGGCACCGTCACCCCCGTTGAGCTCGATCGCTTTCCGGGAGAGGACTGGGGCCTTGAGTTCGATGGTCCTATCTTCGATGGCATGCGCACCTGCGTGAACGCCTGCGTGTTCTGCTTTATGACGATGCTGCCCAAGGGGGGACGCTCCACGCTCTACATCCGCGATGATGACTACCGCCTAAGCTTTTTGCAGGGCAACTTTGTCACGCTGACAAACCTCACCGACGAGGACGTGCAAAACGTTATCCAACGCAACATGAGCCCCATGAACGTGTCGGTCCACGCCGTGAGCCCCGACGTCCGCCGCCGCATGATGGGTCGCAACGCCCAGCGCGGCATGGACGTGCTCGAGGCCATCATGGCCGCCGGCATCGAGATTCACGCGCAGATCGTGCTGTGCCCCGGCATGAACGACGGCGAGGAGCTGGAAAAGACCCTGCGCTTTTGCGAGGAGCACGAGCAAATCACAAGCCTGGGCATTGTGCCGCTCGGTTTTACCAAGCATCAAAATCGTTTTAGCTGGTCCTACAGCGACAAGCCCGAGCTGGCGCGCGAGACTATCGCCATGATCAGGCCCTTCCAGGACCGTGCCTTCGAGCGCTTTGGCCGCCACACCTTCCAGATGAGTGACGAGTTCTACCTGGATGCCGGCATCGAGCCGCCCGAGGCAGACTTTTACGACGGCTACCCGCAGTACTACGACGGCATCGGCATGATCCGCTCCTATCTGGACGAGACCGACAACGTGCTCGCCGCCGATGTCGAGCGCCTGCGCCGCGTTCGCGAGGTCATCGCCGCCCGTAGCCAGCACCTGCTGTGCCTTTCGGGCGCCAGCGCGCGCGATACGGTGGCGCGTTTTGTGGAGTCTCCACAGGGCCTTGCCGGTACCGTCACGGCCATCAAAAACCGCTACTTTGGCGGCAACGTGGACGTGACCGGCCTCATCGTTGCCTGCGACATCTTGGAGCAGCTGCCGCAGGACCTGTCAGGGGTTATGCTCTTTGTGCCTAAGCTCATGTTCAACGCCGACGGCATGACCCTTGACGAGTATCATCGTGACGAATTACTCGCAAGCCTTACCGGTCGCGGCGCCGAGGTTCATGTGGTATCGACCATGCCGCATGAGCTGCTCGATACCCTGGAGCACATCCTTGGCATAGCGCCCGCCAATTCAACTATTCCCGCTGACCCTACCCATTAAAGGAGAGCAGATGAAACCTATCGTCGCCGTCGTCGGACGCCCCAACGTGGGCAAGTCCACGCTCGTTAACCGCCTGGCCCAGACCTCGGACGCCATCGTCCACGAGTCCCGCGGCGTCACGCGTGACCGCTCGTATCACACGGCTGATTGGAACGGCCGCGAGTTCACCATCGTCGACACGGGCGGCATCGAGCCGCTCAAGAGCGACGACGTCTTTGCCACATCCATCCGTGACCAGGCCCTTGCCGCCGCCGAGGAAGCCGCCGTCATCCTGTTTGTGGTCGACGGCCGCACCGGCGTCACCGAGGAGGACGAGTCGGTCGCCCGCATGCTCAAGCGCTGCGACAAGCCGGTCTTTCTGCTGGTGAACAAGCTTGACAACCCCGATCGCGAGAATGACAACATTTGGGAGTTCTATTCCCTCGGCATCGGTGAGCCCACGCCGCTCTCGGCCCTGCATGGCCACGGCACGGGCGACCTGCTCGACGACATCGTGGCCCTGTTGCCCGAGGAGGAGGACGAGGTCGCCGACGAGTTCCCCGATGCGCTGAACGTGGCCATCATCGGCCGCCCCAACGCCGGTAAGTCCTCGCTGTTTAACCGCATCCTGGGCGCCGACCGCTCCATCGTGTCCAACATCGCCGGCACCACGCGCGATGCCATCGACACCGTCGTCGAGCGCGACGGCAAGCACTACCGCATGGTCGACACCGCGGGCATTCGCAAGAAGAGCACCGTGTACGAAAACATCGAGTACTACTCCATGGTCCGCGGTCTGCGCGCCATAGACCGCGCCGACGTGGCGTTGCTCGTCGTCGACGCCTCCGTGGGCGTCACCGAGCAGGACCAGAAGGTCATGGGCTTGGCCATCGAGCGCGGCTGCGCCATCGTGGTGCTGCTCAACAAGTGGGACCTGCTCGACGACGACCGCAAGCGCGAGGCCTGCATGGAGACCGTCGACCGCCGTCTGGGCGTCATGGCTCCCTGGGCCCAGTACCTGCGAATCTCAGCCCTGACTGGCCGTAGCGTCGAGAAGATCTGGGCGATGGTCGACGCAGCCGAGAAGACGCGCTCGCAAAAGATCAGCACCTCGCGCCTCAACACGTTCCTCACCGACCTGCGCGAGTTCGGCCACACCGTGGTGGACGGCAAGCGTCGCCTGCGCATGCACTACGTGACCCAGACGGGCGTCAACCCGCCGACGTTCACGTTCTTCGTCAACCACAGCGACCTGGTCAACGACACCTACCAGCGCTACGTGGAGAACCGTATGCGCTCGACCTTCGATTTTTCCGGCACGCCCATTCGGCTCTTCTTTAGGAAGAAGGAGCAAAAGGATGCATAATCCGATTCTGCTGACCGCCATCTGCGCCGTGGTCTCGTTTTTTATCGGAGCGATTCCGTTTGGCTTGATCCTGGGCCGCGTGTTCAACCACACCGATATTCGCAAGGCGGGCTCCGGCAACATCGGCACCACCAACGCCCTGCGCGTAGCCGGCCCCAAGGTGGCTGCGCTCACGCTGCTACTCGACTGCCTTAAGGGCGCCATCTGCGTCCTTATCGTCCGTCCGCTTATCGCGGGCGTGGGCTATGGCTTCCCTGTAAGCATCATGGCTCCCGGTGCCCCCGGCGACTGGATGCTCGGTGTCATCTGCCTGGCAGCGGTATGGGGCCACATCTTCTCGCCGTACCTCAACTTCCACGGCGGAAAGGGCATCGCCGTGGGTCTGGGCGTCATCCTCGCCTGGTACTGGCCCATCGGACTTTCGCTGTTGGGCATGTTTATCGTGGCCGTCGCCATCACCAAGTTTGTGTCGGTGGGCTCGCTTGCCGCGGCCATCGGTCTTCCCATCGCCGTCTGCGCGGTCTTTCCGTACTGCAGCCTGGGTCTCAAATTTTGCATGGCGCTGATCGGCATCACCGTGGTGTGGGCCCATCGTGCGAACATCAAAAAGCTCATGACGGGCAAGGAGTCCAAGCTCTCGTTTACCAAGCGCGTGACCGTGCCCGACGATAAGTAGGAGAGAGTCATGAATGTTGCGCTGATTGGCTCCGGCTCCTGGGGAACCGCCGTCGCCGGCCTTGCTGCCGCACGAGCCGAGCGCGTGATCATGTGGGCCCATAGCGAGCAGACGGCCGCCGGCATCAATGGCGAGCACCGTAACCCCCGCTATCTGGTGGACTACGAGCTGCCCGGCAACGTCGTCGCCACGACGGACCTGACGCAGGCGCTCGACGGCGCCGAGGCCGTCATCTTTGCCGTGCCCTCCACGCACCTGCGCAGCGTATGCCATCAGGCAGCACCCTTCATCGCCGCCTACACCCCGGTGCTCTGCCTCACCAAGGGCATTGAGCCCGAGTCCGGCCTGCTCATGAGCGAGGTCATCGCCAGCGAGATCGGCAACGAGCGGCGCGTGGCGGCGCTCTCGGGACCCAACCATGCCGAGGAGATCTGCCGCGGCGGGCTCTCTGCCGCCGTCATCGCCAGCGAAGACCCGCAGGCAGGGGAGACCTTTAAGGAGCTGCTGCTGTCCACGGCCTTCCGCATCTACCTGTCGCAGGACATGACCGGCGTCGAGGTATGCGGCGCCATGAAAAACGTCATCGCCATCGTGTGCGGCATCTCCGCCGGTACCGGTGCGGGCGACAACACACTCGCCCTTATCATGACGCGCGGCCTGGCCGAGATCAGCCGACTGGTGCATGCCCGCGGCGGGCAGGCCATGACTTGCATGGGCCTTGCCGGCATGGGTGACCTCATTGCCACCTGCACCTCCGAGCATTCGCGCAACCGCACCTTTGGCTACGAGTTTGCCCACGGCGTGTCGCTCGACGAGTACCAGGCACGCACGCACATGGTGGTCGAGGGCGCCGTTGCGGCCCGCAGCGTCAGCGAGCTCGCCCGTTCACTGGGCGTAGACATTCCGCTCACCTTTGCCGTGGAGCAAACGCTCTACAACGGTGTTACTTTGGATAGGGCGCTCGAAATTCTCACCGACCGCGTCCCATCGCAAGAGTTCTACGGACTCACCGACTAGTGCAGAAAGGCTACTACCATGGGTTCCATTAAAATCGCTCCGTCCATCCTTTCGGCCGATATGGCCAACCTTAAGGGCGACCTCGACAAGATCGCCGGTGCCGACTTTGTGCACTTCGATGTCATGGACGGTCACTTTACCGGCAACCTCACCTTTGGCGTCGATATCCTCAAGGCCGTCAAGCGCTCCACCGACGTGCCGGTCGACGCGCACCTCATGGTGTCGAACCCCGACGAGACCGTCGATTGGTATGCCGACGCCGGTGCCGATATGATCACCGTGCACTACGAGGCCTCCACGCACCTGCACCGCACGCTCACCCATCTGCAGCAGCGCGGCGTCAAGGCCGGTGTGGTGCTCAACCCCGCCACGCCCGTCTGCGTGCTCGAGAGCATCATCGACGTTGTCGACATGGTACTGCTCATGAGCGTGAACCCCGGCTTTGGCGGCCAGAGCTTTATCCCCGGTACCATCGCCAAACTGCACGAGCTCAAGGCCATGTGCGAGCGTCACGGCGTTTCGCCCCTCATCGAGGTCGACGGCGGCATTTCTTCCAAGAACATTGCCGAGGTCGTCAAGGCCGGCGCCAACGTCCTCGTGGCCGGCTCCGCTGTATTTAAGTCCGAAGATCCCGCCGCCGAAGTTGCGCTGCTGCAGAAGCTGGGCAATGAGGCTGCACAGGAGGCATAAATCCTTATGACCGCAGGTCAAAACCGCATACCCGTGAATCTTGACTATGCCGCCTCGACGCCCATGCGCGCCGAGGCGCTCCTTGCGCAGCGCGAATACGACGATAGTGAGCTTGCGGGCGTCAACCCCAACTCGCTGCACTCGCTCGGTCGCAAGGCCGCCGCGCGCCTGGAGGCCGCACGTCGCGAGATCGCCCGCAGCTTTGGCGCACGCGTTCGCCCGTCCGAGATCGTCCTGACCAACGGCGGCACCGAGGCCAACCAGCTGGCGCTCCTCGGTCTTGCCGAGGGCGCTCGTCAGCGCGACCGCAAGCGTAACCGCGTTATCGTATCTGCCATCGAGCACGATTCGATCCTGGACAACCTGCCGCTGCTGCGTGCCGCCGGCTTTACCGTCGACCTGGTGCAGCCCTGCCGCGCGGGCTACATCGAGCCTGACGCGCTGAGTGACTTGCTCGGCGACGACGTGGCGCTCGTGAGCATCATGGTCGCCAACAACGAGACCGGCGTGGTGCAGCCCATCCGCGAGCTTGCCGCCGCCGCGCATACCGTGGGCGCACTGTTCCATACCGATGCCATCCAGGGCTATCTGCATATTCCGCTCGATGTCACCCAGCTGGGCGTCGACGCCATGTCCGTCGCAGCCCACAAAATTGGCGGTCCCGTTGCCTCCGGCGCGCTCTACGTTAAGACCCGCACGCCGCTGCGCCCCCGCATCTTTGGCGGCGGACAGGAAGCCGGACGTCGCGCCGGCACGCAGGACCTGCGCACACAGCTGGCCTTTGCCGCTTCCGCTCGCACGCTCGCGCCCCATGTGGCCCAGGAGCGCGAGAAGCTGCAAGCCCTTTCCGACAAGCTCTACACCATGCTTACGGCCCATCCGCGCATTCACGCCACCATGGGCGACTACGCACAGGCCGACCGTCTGCCCGGCATGGTATCGATCTACATTGACGGCATGGACTCCGAGGAGCTCATCATCAAGCTTGACGCCGCCGGCTTTGAGGTATCGGCAGGCTCGGCATGCTCGAGTGGCAGCATGGACCCCAGCCACGTTTTGAGCGCGATGGGCATCGGTCGCGAGCAGGCTCTGGGCGCACTGCGTATCTCCTTCGATGACCGCGTGAATCCGGCCGATCTGGACGAATTTGCCCAGACGCTGCTCTCGATCGTAGGTGCCGCATGATCGTCTCCGAGCTTGAACGTGCCCTGCTGGCGCGCTACCCCAAGGCGTACGCCGAGGGCTGGGATCATGTTGGGCTATCTGTGGGAGACCCTGCTGCCAAGATCACCGGTGTTGCCTGCGCACTCGACGCGACCGAGGCCAACGTGCATCGCGCTCTCGAGGCCGGCGCTAACGTGCTGCTGACGCATCATCCCGTCTACATCAAGGCACCCGAGGCATTTTGCCCGGCCGATTCCGCGCGCCCCCAGTGCAGCGCTGCGCTGTACGAGGCGGCCCGCAGCGGGGTGAGCATCATCTCGCTCCACACCAACCTGGACCGCTCGCACGAGGCGCGTATCTACCTAAGTAAGCTGTTGGACGCCGCGCCCGCAAGCTCGGTGGAGCACGTGGACGACCCCGAGGCCTGCGGCCTTGGCGCCTTGGCGACACTCGACGAGCCCTGCAACCTGCGCGACCTTGCCGCCCGTGCCGCCACGGCCTTTGGCAGCGACCCGCGCGTATGGGGCGAAGCCGAGCACCCGTGCCGCACCGTCGCAATTTTAGGCGGCTCCCTGGGCGACTTTGGTGAGTTTGCCATCGCCGCGGGCGCAGATGTTATTGTGACCGGAGAGGCCGGCTACCACGTTGCGCAGGACCTTGCCTTGCGCGGGTTGCCGGTGATCTTGCTCGGCCACGACCGCTCCGAGGAGCCGTTCGTTGATATATTGATGAACTCTGCAGTTGATGCCGGGGTCGACCCCCGTCATGCGATTAAAATACTGAACCCTTGCCAATGGTGGACTGTGACAAAAGGAGAGAACTTATGAGCGCCGGCGCTACGCTACTCAAGCTGCAACAGATCGATTTGGAGCTCGCCCGCAACAAGAGCGAACTTGCCAATATGCCGGAGCTCAAGGAGCTCGTTTCCAAGCGTAAGACCTACGTTAAGCTCAAGGCCGAGATGACCAAGCTCTACGCCCAGCGCAAAGACCTGGATATTGAGCTCGACGACCTCAACACCACCGAGATCCAGACCAACAACGCTATCGAGGCTGCCAAAAAGCGTCACGTCGATGGTTCTGATTACCGCGAGGTGCAGGACCTGGAGAATGAGCTTGCCACCCTGGCAAAGCGTCTGGACAAGATCGAGCACACCCGCAAGGATGTTCTTGTCGCCCATAAGGAGGCGCTCGACCGCGAGGCCCGCGCGCAGGCAATCATCGCCAAGTTCGAGGAGGGTGTGAAGGCCGACACCAAGGCCGCCCGCGCCAAGGCCGCCGACCTCCAGGCACAGATTGACGCCGCCACTAAGGAGCGCACCGCGCTTGCCGCCACGCTGCCGACCGACGTGCTCACCGACTACGAGCGCCTGCTCAAGCAGTTCCGCGGCCTGGCTGTCGAGACCATCAAGGGCAACATTCCCACCATCTGCCACACCGCGCTCCAGGCATCGTCCATGAGCGACCTCAACCACGACGGTAGCGAGATCGCGCACTGCCCGTATTGCCACCGTCTGCTGGTGCTTCCCAGCAAGGAAGCTTAAATGATGACGGCGGCATCCAACAATTCAATGCAACTTGAGGGAAAAACGATCCTGCTGGGCATTACCGGCGGGATCGCCGCCTATAAGTCGTGCAATATCGTGCGCCTGCTGCAAAAGCACGGCGCGCGCGTCAAGGTCGTTATGAGCGAGCATGCCACCGAGTTTGTGGGGCCGCTCACCTTCCGCGCGCTCACCAACGAACCGGTCGCGGTGGGCCTTTTCGACGACCCCTCCGACCCCATCCACCACATTTCGCTGGCACAGGAGCCCGATCTGGTGGTCGTGGCGCCCGCGACGGCCAATATCATCGCCAAGATGGCAAACGGCATCGCCGATGACCTCATCTCCACCACGCTGCTTGCCACGCCGCGACCCATCGTGATCGCCCCTGCCATGAACAACGGCATGTGGAAGGCGCCGGCGACGCAGGCCAATATGGCCGCGCTGCGCGAACGTGGTGTCCATGTGGTGGGACCCGGCAGCGGCTACCTTGCCTGCGGCGACGTGGACACGGGACGCATGAGCGAGCCCGAGGACATCGTCGAGGCCGTCTGCGAGGTGCTGAACCCCGTCCCGCAAGACCTGGCAGGCAAGCGCATTATGATAACCGCCGGCCCCACGCACGAACCGATCGACCCCGTGCGCTTCATCGGCAACCGGTCGTCGGGCAAGATGGGCATCGCCCTGGCGGGGGAGGCCGCTCGCCGCGGTGCTGCGGTCAAGCTTGTGCTGGGACCGACATCGCTCGACGTTCCCCGCGGCGTGGAGTGTGTGCGCGTGCAGACCGCCGCAGAGATGCTGCAGGCGGCGCTGGATGCCTTTCAGACGGCCGATGCGGCCATTTGTGCGGCCGCCGTCGCCGACTACACCCCCGCAGCCCCTGCCGACCATAAGCTCAAAAAGGCCAACGAGCACCTGGATCGCATCGAACTGGTCGAGACGGTCGATATCTTGGCCGAGCTTTCGCGCCAGAAGGGCGAGCGGTGCGTGATCGGTTTTGCGGCCGAGACCGATAACGTCGTGGAGTACGCGCAGCGAAAGCTCGCCCGCAAGGGTTGCGATGCGATTATCGCCAACGATGTCTCGCGCGCCGATTCGGGCTTTGGAACCGATACCAACAAGGCTTGGATCGTGAGCACAGCGGGTACGCAAGAACTTCCCGTACTAACAAAGCCCCAGCTCGCAGATACAATTTTGGACTTGCTTCAAAATTTGTAAAAAAGTTCTTGCGCAAGGGCAAAGTTTCGGGTTAATATACTCCCTGTTGCGAGCGAGAGCAGAGCAACAAACAAAAGCTTCGGGACGTGGCGCAGCTTGGTAGCGCACTTGACTGGGGGTCAAGGGGTCGCTGGTTCGAATCCAGTCGTCCCGACCAGAAGTTTGCAGGTCAGGCACCTAGTGCCTGACCTTTTTTGTTTTAAGCAATTGCTTGATTTTGATTAAGCAACAGGGTGCCAATAATCTACCTGCGCGATAATCGCCTTTTGCGGCTACTTGCGCGTTTTGCACACGCTTGAGCCGATTTATTAACGCGATATGAATCTACATACGCGTAGCTGGTATACAGCCGAGTACAGGTTGTATTTATCGCGGCGATTTACGTAGATATAGCGACTGTAACGAACAAGCGTGTCGCTGTATTTATTCCAGTAGTTCACTTGATCGGTGGACAAGTGAGAGGTTGCAACGAAACGCCAAGCAGGATGGGCTCCATACGAGGATGCCGCAGCAGTAATGGCGGGAGAGTTCGGCTGGCGCTCTGAGAGCCGCTGTGTGACCTCATTTCTACTCAAACCGATAACTATGCTTCAAGACAAGAATCGTTCGTTTGGTTGCCAAATGAAAAGCCCGCGCAGAATCGCACGGGCTTTTCATTGGTTGCAGATGAGGCTAAAAGCAGAAGGCGGGGAACACGCTGTAGATGTTCGTCGCGCTGTAGTAGTCATAGCTGCCGTTGCTGTGGACACAGCGGAAGGACGCGGAGTTGCTCGGATGCACGGAGCGAGTCCAGTGATAGCTGCTCGACGAAGCACTGGAATAGTTCGACGTTGTCACGCCCTTGGATTTGTAGTACTCGTACTGGACGCCGTCAGACTGGAGGTCACCGTAGACTTCAGTCATCGAGAGCAGGAAGACCTTGTCAGTCGTGGCCGAGGGGGTGCCTGCCTTGCCGCCGCCCAGGTTGTCGGTCATCTTCGTGACGGACTTCACCTTGGACTGGAATTCGCAAGGCAAAAGCGACCAGAGGTCGCCGGTATTGAGGCGGCCGCGGAGTTCGGACTTCTCCCAGCCGCCGGCGTGCGTGTTCGTGGCGTTTATTCTCTGTAGGGCCAGGGCATTGTTGGTCGCCTCGAACGTAAGCCCCGCCTTGCCTGAGCCATCAGCAAAAATTAAGATAAGACCGTGTATGACCAATATGAACTTGAGCATATTCCGTCCGTATTCATACTGGATGACCAAGGAAACATCATCGGCTCATCCGAAGGAGAGGAAGAACCTCTTGCCTTATTAAAGAAATACGCCGAATACAACGGATATAAAGCGGAAGGAGGCGACATCGAGTAACTATCAAAGGCCAGTTTAAGGAGCCAGCCATGAAGAAATGCCTGCCCTCCATCGTCTCAGCAGCTCTTTGCCACTCCCTTGTCATGACACCATTTGTGCCCGTTGCGGCAGCCTATGCCGACGAGGGATCTCCCGCCGAGAGCAGCGAGATCTACGTCGGAGTCAATTACGACGAAAATTACGATATATCCCGTTTTGAGCGCGGGCGCTGCACGGATTCATATTCCAAGGCGTGGTGCGATTCTCACGGATTTGCAAATAACCGCACCGTCCCTCACAAGGTCAAGCTGAACGCGAAGGAGGAGGCTTGCCTGCGCGATCCCTACCTTGCTGGCACCGCTGAAGTTATCGCCGGTCTCGTGACAACCGGTCCTGGCGGCGGCTTGTTTGCAACCGCAATGACATCGTACCGACTTTTCACTTGCATGTTCTGAAAGGCAGTTGCCATGCAGTCGCAAAATCAATCGAGATACTTGACCACAATCGGCTTTGCCCTGCTTGCATTACTCTTTGCTAGCGACCTTTTGCTGAAACCGCCCAAGGAACTCGTTTCGCTTGCCATAGCCATCATTTCCGCCCTTTACTTTACGGCAACCCTATTCGTCGGACTAAAGGAGAGGAAAAAAGGCGCAGTCGTTGCGTCCGCCGTAGGCGTGATCACAGCCATTGCCTCATTCTTTATCTGACACATTGGTGATCTAGGGGCGATATCGTAGGAATACGACCGGGGGAGCCGGGACCAGATTGCCCGGGTTGCCCGGTCGGCTCGCGCGACGGCGCGGCGGTTCCACAGAAAGCTCTCCGGACTTCACGCCGTTTCTGATCGCATTGTAGACAGCCATCTCGTCTTCGCAGTCGGCGAGCACGCGGTGTGCGTCGTCGTTTTGGATGTCCAGTAAATCTCGAAGGTCCTCCATGCACCAGAGTCCGAGATTTGGCCATGCGCGTTGCGCGAGCTGATAAGTGTCGATTGCGATGTTGTAGTTAAAGTCCAAGCCAAAGCCGTCCCAGGCAGAACGGCTTTGTTTCCTTGATTATCAACTTCATCCGGACACTTCCCGCATTCGTCGGTGTGTGTACGGATGAATTCGGGATTCGATACCCCGGCGGCCTGATCGGCAGGCCGCCGGGAACTCTCACTCCTCGATAAAAGCCGGCACCCGGTTAGTCCTGCGCATCTTGAAATCGCCAGTCTCGTGGGAGACGAAGAGGATGCCGTCCATCCCATCTCGCGATGCATATGAAAGGTGAACAGAACCGCAATCCGCTCCATCATTGTCGAGAAGATCGAACGAATTCGGGTCGCTCGTTGCGGCCAAACGACCACTCAGACAAGAGCCATCGCCATTACAGATTTGCCATTCCATGTCTTCGCCTGCAAGAATCGCCATAGTCGGCCTGGTCGCGCCATCGTTGACATACATCCCGTCTATGCCAAACCCGTTTTCAGCGCCATCGATGAACGACTGCTCGGACCTATACCTCGCAAATGATGCACATAGCACCATTGCAAGACAAAGTACAGAGCCAACAATCGCTATCTTTGCATAGCTCTTGCCTATCATGTCATTCACCTCCCTCGTATGTATCGAGGTATTCCTGCTTGAGCGTCTGCGAGGACGACTTGATCTTTTCCACGAGCGTGCCGGCCTCGATGAAGTAGAACGAGTTGGTGAGGTCTGCCAGGTCGTCGAGCAGATGGCTTGAGATGAGCACGCT
>DBGBZQ010000042.1:0-6842 GCA_048368115.1 Collinsella sp. | reverse complement strand
CGCTTGCCGGTCTCGTTGCCGGTACCGCCGAGCGTGACGCCCTGATAGAGCACGCAGTTGTCGCCCACGATGGTGGTTTCGCCGATGACGACGCCCATGGCATGGTCGATAAAGAAGTGCTTGCCAATTTGCGCGGCAGGGTGAATCTCGACGCCGGTGATGTGGCGAGTGACTTGCGAGAGCACGCGGGCGAGCGAGCGATGACCGTGCTCCCAGAGCCAGTGCTCGAGCACGTGGTTCCACTTGGCGTGCAGGCCGGGATAGGAAAGGAAGATGACCAGACCGTTTTGCGCGGCGGGGTCCTGCGCCTGGACGGTCTTGATGTCCTCGCGAATGGTATTGATAAAGCTCACCGGCCGCCCTCCCTTAGTGCCATGGCAATGCGATTCAGTAAAGTATAGCGATTCGCTAGGGATTAGGAAGGATAATCTTGCTTTGCTTTGGGCGACAAGTGTCAGTTATGCAAACTTGCTGGTAATGAAGTAAGACTTTTGAGGGGTTTGGCCCGCGCTCGCATCGCAACCGTATACTGGTCAACTTGGACGTGTCCGCGCCCACAACTGAGAGGTTTTACTTCATGGGTTTCATCAATTTTATCGCCGAGCTGCTTAAGGACCCGCGCACCGCGATCGCCAGCTGGATCGCCGCCGGCCCGCTTATGGCCTATGGCTGCGTGTTCCTAATCATCTTTATCGAGACGGGTGTGGTGTTCTTCCCGTTCCTTCCCGGCGACTCGCTGCTGTTTGCCTCGGGCTTCTTTGCCCATAACGGCGGCTTTAACATCGTGGCGCTTCTGGCCACCGCATGGGCCGCAGCCATCCTGGGCGATCAGTGCAACTTTATGATCGGCCACTTCTTTGGCCGCAAGATCATCGCCTCGGGCAAGGTAAAGGCCATGACGCCCGAGCGCATCAAAAAGTCCGAGGATTTCTTGGACAAGTGGGGCCATCTGGCCATCTTCCTCGGCCGCTTCTTCCCGTTCATCCGCACCTTTGTGCCTTTTATCGCCGGCATGGGCGGCATGCACTGGCGCAACTTTGTCGTCTTTAACGTGCTGGGTGGCATTACCTGGTCGACGGTCTTTACGCTGCTGGGTTACTTCTTTGGTGGCATTCCGTTTGTGCAGGAGCACTTTGAGCTGCTGATCATCGGCATTGTCGCCGTGTCGATCATCCCGACCGTGGTCGGTCTGGTTAAGGCTAAGCTCGGTAAAAAGAACGCCTAGTCCGAGCTTGTTTTCGGACGTTAATTCCAAGGCCCGTCATCGGATTCGATGGCGGGCCTTTTGTGTTGAAGGCAAATGAAAATACTTTACTTAGTTAAAGAAAAGCGTTTTATCCAAGGCGTGCGGGGAGTACAATCACCTGCATGCGAATCGACGCGCCATCGGCTTTGATGCTGCCGTGTGTCCTGCCCGGCTCTACGTTTCCGGGTATGCGACGTTGCGACGCGGCCGGCTTCGGTCCTTGCGTGCGGGTTCGCGAGTATGCAACCGTGTATGTAAGGAGCGACATATGACTGTCGAGAAGAAGGATATCGATTGGGGTAGCCTCGGCTTTGGCTACATGAAGACCGATTACAGCTACGAGGCCCATTGGAAGGACGGCGAGTGGGACGAGGGCGGCCTGACCACCGACCACACCCTGCATGTCTCCGAGTGCGGCGGCATCTTCCATTACTGCCAGGAGGTCTTTGAGGGCCTGAAGGCCTACACCGCCGAGGACGGCAGCATCGTCTGCTTCCGTCCCGACATGAACGCCGAGCGTATGTACAACTCCGCCCAGCGCCTCGAGATGCCTCCGTTCCCCAAGGACAAGTTCGTCGAGGCCGTCAAGCAGGTCGTTTCTGCCAACGCCGCCTGGGTTCCGCCCTTTGGCTCCGGCGCGACCCTGTACGTGCGTCCGTTTATGATCGGCTCCGGTGACGTGATCGGCGTGGCTCCCGCTCCTGAGTACACGTTCCGTATTCTCGTGACCCCGGTCGGTCCGTACTTTAAGGGTGGCCTCAAGCCCGTCAAGCTGCGCGTTTCCGAGTATGACCGTGCCGCACCGCACGGCACCGGCAACATCAAGGCCGGCCTCAACTACGCCATGTCCCTTAAGCCCACGATGGAGGCTCACCGCGAGGGCTATGCCGAGAACCTGTATCTCGACTCCGAGTCCCGCACCTATGTCGAGGAGACTGGCGGCGCGAACGTCCTGTTCGTGAAGGAGGACGGCACCCTCGTCGTTCCGCAGTCGCACACCGACTCCATCCTGCCCTCCATCACCCGTCGCTCGCTCGTTCAGGTCGCTCAGGACCTGGGCATGACCGTTGACCAGCGCCCCGTCGAGTGGGCCGAGGTCAAGGCCGGCACCTTTGTGGAGTGCGGCCTGTGCGGCACCGCTGCCGTCATCTCTCCGGTTGGCGAAATCGACAACAAGGTTTACGGCGCCGACGAGACCGTGACCTTCCCGGCTGGATACACCGAGATCGGCCCTGTGATGAAGAAGCTTCGCGAGACCCTGACTGGTATCCAGTCTGGTGCTGTCGAGGACAAGCACAACTGGGTTTACACCGTCGCGTAAGCTGTCTTAGCTGTCCGGCCCGAGGGCAACCTTCCTTTCCGGCGCGTCCTCGGACATGAAAGAACCTCCGCTGCGCACTTCGTGCGGCGGAGGTTCTTTCGTCCTGCGGAGTGCGCCGGAAAGGAAGGCCGCGCTTTTGTTTTGATTCGCGCCATGTGGGGGTGGTGGCGACGTGCATTTTTGCGAGTATTCTGCAATCGAAGGCCCCTGCATATCGACCTCGGGCAAAAAATCGGGATTTCTCGATGTTTTCTACGGATGATGGTCGGGGTTATGGGCTGACAACGTTTGATTTGCAGGGATATTCGCGGTCTTTGGCACTTATCGTGGCGCCCGAAGCTCTTGGTTATGTTGAATACTCCTGAAAATGCACGGCGCTTAGAGGGGGACCTTCGCGAAAAAGGAAACCGCCCCGTCGAAGTATGCATTCGACGGGGCGGTTTATGCATTTGGCCGATTAAGGATGCGCTGTCAAACTACTAGAACTTGACAGTCGGGGCCTGGCGGGCTGCTTCGGCGGCCTCGAAGCCCTGGCGCTCCTTAAACTGGAAGATGCCGGCAAAGATGACAGCCGGGAACGTCTGAATGGCGTTATTGTAGCTGAGCACGCAATCGTTGTAGCTCTGGCGTGCATAGCTAATCTTGTTCTCGGTATCCTCGAGCGATGCCTGCAGCTGCGTAAAGTTGGTGTTTGCCTTAAGATCGGGATAGGCCTCGGCTACGGCGAAGAGCTGGCGCAGCGCACCGGTCAGCACGTTGTCGGCTTCCATCTTGGCCTCGGGCGTGGTGGCCTTGACGGCGGTGTTACGCGCGCTGATCACGGCGGAGAGCGTCTCCTGCTCGTGCTTGGCGTAGCCCTTGACGGTCTCGACCAGGTTGGGGATCAGGTCGTTGCGGCGCTGCAGCTGCGTATCGATGTTCTGCCAGGCGTTATCGATGCGGTTACGCTTGGTGACCATGTTGTTGTAGATGCCGGCGATGGCGCAGACAATCACAATGACAACAACGATGCCGATGATGACGGTAATCATGATGTCTCCGTTTCGAATGGCCGCGGCGGCATGCGCCAGCTGCCGTTGGTATAACGCTACTAGTATACCCGCAACGTTTTGTCGTGCCGAACTTTCCGGTAAGCGTTGTGTTTTCGGCGGGGTTGGCACCGGGGCAAAGCGCGCGAGGTACAGGTGTAAGATATGCGACAGATTGACGAGTGTTGTCTTTGCCCTGAGGATGGCGATACCAGTGGACCTTCGCATTAAGAAAACCTACCGCGCCCTGTTCGATGCCTTCACCGAGCTTCTCGAGGAGCATCGTTTTGAGGACCTGACGGTTGCCATGCTGTGCGACCGCGCCATGATTCGCCGCACGACGTTCTACAAGCACTTTCGCGACAAGAACGATTACTTTGCCTTTTATATCGATGAGCTTATGTCGGGCTTGCCGCAAAAACAGCCCGATGAGGCCGGCGCGGTATCTGCCGAGGACGTGCGCGCGCTTCGACACGCGATTTTGGACGATGCCATGGATTTGATTCTGGCGCACGAGCAGCTCATGGATAACATTTTGGCAAGCAGCATGTCGGGCATGTTGACCAACGTTATCTGCGACCGCATTGCCCGCTCCATCCGCGAGCGTGTTATGAATGTGCTTGCCGAGGATGCCCTGGCCCCCGTGTCACTCGAGACGACGTCTGAGTTTGTCGCCGGCGGTATTATTCGACTTTTCACGATATGGTGGGAATCGGGCCACGATCTTGAGCGTCGACCTGAGATAGCCGACGTGGTCGATGCGCTGTTTGAGCGGACCATGACACCGGTGCATCACTAGGAGTGGCGGAGAGAGGGGGATTCGAACCCCCGGAACGCTCTCGCGCTCAACGGTTTTCAAGACCGCCGCATTCAACCGCTCTGCCATCTCTCCGTGAGTCGTAATGATAGCATCGTTTTGAATTTGCAACAGGGAAGGCGAACGATGACGATCACCGAAATCGACGAGAAGTTCATGCGCGAGGCGCTGGCCGAGGCGCGAGCCGCCGCGGCGGTGGGCGAGGTGCCCATCGGAGCCGTAGTGGTGCGCGACGGCGAGGTTGTCGCGCGGGCGCATAATCGTCGCGAGCTCGATCAGGATCCTTCGGCTCATGCAGAGTTCGCGGCCCTGTGCGCTGCCGCCCAGGCGCTTGGTCGCTGGCGCCTTTCCGATTGCACGGTCTACGTGACGCTCGAACCCTGCTGCATGTGCGCGGGTCTTATGGTTAACGCGCGCGTGGGGCGCTGCGTGTATGGCGCGAGCGACGCCAAGGCGGGCGCGTTGGGATCCCTATACGATTTGAATGCCGATTCGCGCCTGAATCATCGGTTTAACGTGACGGCTGGGGTCCTGGCGGATGAATGCCGCGAGCTGCTGAGTAGCTATTTTGGCGGTCTGCGCGGAGCAGGCGGCGCTGATGGCGGTTGTGGGGCCGATCTTGAGGCGCATGCCGCTCATGCCGAGGCGCTCGCGTGTGCCGAAGATATCGCCGTTGAGGCGGTTGACTTTGGCCCTGCGTGCCGCCGGCCCCGCCGTGTGCTGCTGGCGATCGACTCCTTTAAGGGCAGCGTGTCGAGTGCACGGGCGGAGGCGGCGGTTGCCGAGGGCATGCGCCGTGTGTGGCCCGATGCCGAGGTGCGCGCGTTGCCGCTGGCGGATGGCGGCGAGGGAACGCTCGACGCCATCGACGCGTGCGGCGGTGAGATTGTGACCTGCGAGGTGGCAGGTCCCTTGGGCGATCGCGTGTCTGCCCAGATGCTGGTGGACGACGAGCGCGACTCGGCTGTAATTGAGATGGCCGAGGCGGCGGGTATTGGGTATTCGAGTTGTACGGAGTCGGCGGCGTTGGCGGCTTCGACCTATGGCGTGGGCGAGCTTATGCTTCGCGCAGTTCGCACGGGCGCAAGGACACTCTATATTGGTCTGGGCGGCAGTGCCACCAACGACGGTGGCGCCGGCATGCTGCAGGCGCTGGGCGCGCGCGTGGTCGATGATCAGGGATGCGATGTCGCCCCCGGTCTTGCCGGCCTTGAGCAGGTGGCGAGCGTTGATTTGGCGCCAGCGCTTCGGGCACTGAATGGCATGCGTGTCGTGGTGCTTTCGGATGTCGAGAATCCGCTCGTAGGGCGTCGCGGCGCACTGGCGGTGTTTGGCGGGCAGAAGGGCCTGCCGGCGGATGATGTCGAGGTGCTGCGCAGATACGACGGCTGGATGGTCGGCTACGGTCGCCTGCTCGATGCGGCAATTTTCGAGGCGCGAGCCCAGGGGTTGTTGCGCACACCCGAGAACGCACGGACATTTGGCTCGGTGCTTGGCGTGCCCGGCGCGGGCGCTGCCGGTGGCTTGGGCGCGGCGTTGCTGGCGCTCGGCGCGGAGCTACGCTCGGGTGTGGAGACGGTGCTCGATCTCGTGGGGTTTGACGAGCACGTGCGCGATGTCGACCTGGTCATTACAGGCGAGGGCAATATGGATGAGCAATCCGCCGCCGGTAAGGCGCCGGTGGGCGTGGCGCGCCGTGCCAAGCGGTGTGGCAAACCGGTGATCGCTGTCGTGGGCGGTCGCGCTGACAACCTGGATGGGGTGTGTGAGCGGGGTATTGACTTGGTTTTGCCGATTTGCCGCAAACCCATGGACCTGGAGCAAGCGCTTAATCCGCAGGAAGCCACCACCAACCTTATCTGCGCTGGCGAAGCAGCCGCTCGATCCTACGACCTTGGCCGTATCTAAAACCTATCTCTTTATAAGTTGCGGTGGATTAGTTCCTGTTTGGCGGCTCAGACAGCAAAAACAGGAACTATTCCACCGCAACTTCGAGAATGGCCATTCGAGGTTGGCTGCCTTGGGTCTTTGGTCGGACCGTTTGCCACGAAATGCGGCCATCTACTACGTTAAACCGGCCACCTTCGACCATCCCGGAATTTGCAAAAACAAAACCGCAGGTAGAAAGCTTGCCGATTTTCGAAAAGCCGGCTATGGTTGACCCCTGCGGCCTAAACGTAGTAGATGGGCCCTTTCTGTGGTGCGGCACCAAGCCGGTCATTTTGGGATCGGACTATTTTGACTACTCATTGGCTGCTCTGGCAATCGGGCTGCAAAAGTAGTCAAAAAGGTTGATTTCCGATCTCAGCCGAACACTTTGAGCGGATAGGCCGTTCCCGCAGTTAGCTGAACGCCCCCGCGGCCCCTCCTGGGGTCCGGGGGCGCCGTTTTCCCAGTTGAAGGAACGGTGGAGATGTGTTTCGATAGGTC
>DBGBZQ010000041.1:0-2881 GCA_048368115.1 Collinsella sp. | reverse complement strand
TATTGCGGCGGGTGACCGTTTCGTGGAGTAAAAAGAAGCTGGGAACCTGCTTTGTCTCGGTGTATTCCATAAGGATGCCGTCGGCGTTGTAGGTCTGTCCGCGTATAACGGCGAGTGCGTTAAAGTCGTCGAGATCGAGCACGCGCGCATCTTCGGGCGTGGGATGCTCAATCGTTACATCGCGTTTGCCCGTGGCAATCTTAATGCCAAGATCTTCTTCGAGGTAACGATAAATCGAATCGTTGACAATCTCGGGTGTCAGTCCCGGTACCTGTGAGCTTAGGTAATAGGAGTCGTCGGAGCACACGGCATGTCCGTTTGCATAACGGATGCGTTTGGCGCGCGTGAGCTCGCAGCCTTCGGGAAACCCGGTAATCCTGGAGAGTGCCTTGCTACAGACGAGGAGCTCAAAGACAGTGGTAACCGTTTTGAGCTCAAAGCCTCGGCTGGCTGCGATTTCCTTAAAGGTCTCGAGTCCGCCGCCGCCACGACTCGTCTCGTCACTGATGTTGCGAATGACGCGCATGCCTTTGCCTTGCTGGGGGAGCACGTATCCATCTGCCGCAAGCATCGAGATGGCGCGACGGACCGTCATGCGCGAACAGTCAAACAGCTGCGTGAGCTCAGTCTCCGAAGGCAGATAACTCTGATAGGCGTATGTGCCGTCGTCAATCGACTGCTTCACGTTGTCATAAATAGTTTGGAAGATGGCTCGCGCCATGACGGTCTCCTAGAGCTGGGTGCGCGAGCGGTGGATGAGGACCGCCCGCGCAGGTGTCAAGCGATTTACTTGCTGGGGTCGATTATATATTTGCCCATGGCACGCAGGGCCGGGTCTGACAGGATGGCGCCGAGTTCGTCGAGGGAAGCCACCTTGGCGACCATCGAGGATACGTCGAGCCTGCCAGAGTCGATGAGCTCGAGCGCGCGACGCTGCGTATAAGGGTTGATGTAGGACGAGGTAAGCACAAGCTCCTTCTGGAAGACCTCGAAGGGCTTGACGGTGATTGTCTCATCGGGCTTGGTGAGGCCGAACATCATGACCGTAGCCTTGTGGCCGGCGATCTGGATGGCCTGCTCGATGGTGACGGGCTTGCCGACGCATTCGATTACAACGTCGACGTTGCCGACGCCCTCCTGCTTCAGGCGGGCCGGGACGTCCTCGTGGATGGAATCAATTGCCAGGTCGGCGCCGAGTTTGAGCGCAACCTCGCGCTTGCCTTCGACAGGCTCGAGCAAGACAACCTTGGTGGCGCCGGCGTTTTTAGCAAGCTGCATCATGAGCAGACCGATCATGCCACCGCCGATAACGACAACTGTGCTGCCGGGCTTGATGTTGCACATATCGATGCCGTGCAGGCAGCAGGCGACGGGCTCGGTCATAGCACCCTGCTCAAAGCTGGTGTGATCGCCCAACTTGTAGACTTGCTGCATATCGACGGAGCAGTACTCGGCAAAGCCGCCGTTAACGGTGGTGCCGTAACCGGTCATATGCTCGCAGTAGTGGTTGATTCCGTCGCGGCAGGGTTCGCAGCAGCCGCAGGGATGGTTTGGGTCGATGCACACGCGATCGCCCGGTTTAAAGCCAGCGACGTCGCTGCCCACGGCCTCGACAACGCCCGCAAACTCATGACCAAGGATCGTGGGCGGGGTAACGTCGGCTGCACCCTTGTCGCCTTCATAGATATGAACGTCGGTACCGCAGACGCCGCAAGCTTTGACGTTGATCAGAACGTCGCGCCTGCCCACGGCCGGCTTTGCCGATTCCTCGACTCTGAGGTCGTGCTTTCCATAGAAGACCGCGCTTTTCATGGTGACTCCTTAACGTGGCGGTGAATGTTGTAATGAAGTATAGGCATGTCTATAGATATAGACAAGCACATCTAGACAAGTAGAAAAGAAATATAAATTGCAGCCATCAGATATGTCGGATTTAGCAGGCAAAATACTGGACTTATACCGTTTACGTCCAATAATCGACCGCTGACCGAACATAGAAATCGTATTAACTTGTCTAGATAAGTGATATGATAAAAATAGAAGCGCAAGAAGCCGGGGACACGGGCCCACCCGTCCTATTGCACGAGGTACACGCAAACGGCGCGTCTGCGGTCTCGAGTGAAGCCAAAACCGCAGTCGCTCCGAATGAAGAGAGGGGGATCCCCCGTCATGATGCAAAAGATACAACGTTTCGGCGGTGCAATGTACACGCCTGCAATTCTTTTCGCATTTTCCGGAATCGTCGTTGGCCTGGGTACGTTGTTTACCACCGAGGCGATCTTTGGCGAGATGGCCACAGCGGGTCATCTTTGGTTTGATTGCTGGAATGTGCTGCTCCAGGGTGGTTGGACGCTCTTTAACCAGATGCCGTTGCTGTTTTGCGTAGCGTTGCCAATCTCGCTCGCGAACAAGCAGAACGCTCGCTGCTGCATGGAGGCTTTGGCCATCTACCTTACCTTCAACTACTTTGTAAGCACAATCTTGGGGCAGTGGGGCCCTGTCTTTGGTGTCGACTACTCTGTCGAGGCGGGCAGCGGTACTGGTCTTGCCACTATCGCAAGCATCAAAACGCTTGATATGGGCATCATGGGCGCGCTCATTATCTCTGGTATCGCCACGATGCTGCATAACAAGTTCTTCGATACCGAGCTCCCCGAGTGGTTGGGCGTGTTCTCGGGCTCCGTGTTCATCTATATGATCGGTTTCTTCGTTATGGTTCCGGTCGCTCTTATCGCCTGCTTGGTGTGGCCGCATGTTCAGGCTGCTATCTCCGCCTTCCAGGGATTCATCCTTTCCGCCGGTACGTTTGGCGTGGGCGTCTTTGCTTTCTTCGAGCGCGTGTTGATCCCTACAGGCCTGCACCACTTTATCTATACGCCGT
>DBGBZQ010000040.1:0-11330 GCA_048368115.1 Collinsella sp. | reverse complement strand
CTCCGTCACCCATGGTGTCGGCTGCCTGCTGGGTATCGCGGGCCTGGTGCTCCTGATCGTATTCGCCGCCCTGCGCGGCGGAGGCCCGGCCCACATGGCCGCGGCGATTGTCTATGGCGTCAGCATTATCCTCGAATACCTAGCCTCTACGCTCTACCACGCGATTCAGCCCGCGCGCGCCAAGCGCGTGTTTCGCATCATCGACCACAGCTGCATCTACCTGCTCATTGCGGGCAGCTATACGCCGTTTTGCCTCATCACGCTCGCAAACGACGGCGGTCCTGCGCTGTTCTTTGCCGTATGGGCCATCGCCATTATCGGCATCGCCCTCGAGTGCTTTATGCGTGAGCGTCAACCGCACTGGGTAAGCGGCCTGGTCTACCTGCTGATGGGCTGGCTCGTTGTCTTTAAGCTGCCCGAGCTCGTGTCGCTGCTCAACCCCGTGGCACTTGCCCTGCTCGCCGTCGGCGGCGTGTGCTACACCGCGGGCGTGCCGTTCTATATCGCCAAAAACGTACGCTATCTGCACAGCGTGTTTCACCTGTGGGTGCTCGCCGGCAGCATCTTCCAGTTCATGGCGGTGATTCTCTTCGTAATCTAGCGACCATGCCTGCGCGCCCGCGTCCTCGTTTGGGTGCCGGCGCAATTGCCGTATCCGCCACCAACGTTTTACCCTAACGTCCCGAATCTTGGAGGTTCGAGAAACTCCCGATGGACATAACCATCTCCCTTATCACCACCCTCGTTTTGACCCTCATCAACGGCTACTTCTCTATGTCCGAGATGGCGCTCACCACGGCAAAGCGCGCTGTGCTGGAGCACGAGGCCGAGGAAGGCGACAAACGCGCCGAGCGCGCCATTAAGCTGGCCGCCGATTCCGATCAGCTGCTCGCCACCATCCAGGTCGCCATCACGCTCGTGGGCTTTGCCTCGTCCGCCGTCGCCTCGACGAGCCTGTCCGACCCGCTTGCCACGTGGCTCATGAGCTTTGGCATCGCGCCGCTTTCCGCCATCGCGCGCGGCCTGGCGCCGGTCATCATCACCGTCGCCGTCGCTTTTGTGTCAATCGTGATCGGCGAGCTCGTGCCCAAGCGCATCGGCCTGGCTAATGCCGAAGGCGTATCCAAGCAGGTCGTGGGACCGCTCTCCGTGTTCCAAAAGATCGCCCGCCCGCTCGTGTGGCTGACCGGTGCCTGCTCCGACGGCCTGGCCCGTATCCTGCGCATCAAGAGCGCCGACGACCGCCAAAACGTCTCGGAGGAAGAGATCAAATACATGGTCTCGGAGCAGGACGATCTACTCGACGAGGAAAAGCGCATGATCCACGAGATCTTCGACCTGGGCGACACCGTTGCCCGTGAGGTCATGGTGCCGCGCGTGGACACCACCATGTGCGAGGACGACGAGACGGTCGCCGACGTGCTGTCCGCCATGCGCCAGACCGGCTTTAGCCGCATCCCCGTCTATCACGAGGATCCCGACAACGTCGTGGGCATCGCGCACATCAAGGACCTGATCCAGCCTTCGCTCGACGGCAAGGGCGACCAGCCCATCGCCGACTTTTTGCGCGACGCCACCTTTGTGCCCGACACCAAGGACATCCTGCCGCTGCTGTCCGAGATGCAGACCTCGCACGACCAGATCGTAGTGGTCGTGGACGAGTACGGTGGCACGGCCGGCATCATCACCATCGAGGACATCGTCGAGGAGATCGTGGGCGAGATCGAGGACGAGTTTGACCCCGACAACAAGTACCTCACGCGCCTTTCGCGCCGCGAGTGGCTCGTCGATGGGCGTTTTTCGTGCGATGACGCGATTGAGCTTGGTTGGCCGCTCGAGGAAAGCGATGATTATGAGACCATCGCCGGCTGGATTTTGGAGCTTTGCGACTCGGTGCCCGACATCGGAGAGGTGTTTGAGGTTGCAGGGTACAAGTTCAAGGTACAGTCGATGCGCGGCCAGCGCATCTCGCTCATTCGCGTGATCGCTCCGGCCGAAACCAATAAGAAGGATTCCGAGTCCTCGGCAGATAAGCCGACGGCGCCGGGTACGGGCTCTGCGGACCCGCACGACGGCGACGAGTAGGGCAAGGAAGAGTAGGGGAGAGTTATGGCAGGCCTGTTTAACATCCTTAAGGTCACCGTCAGCGAGGACAAGATCTGCGCGCATGTGCTGGTGAACCCCGGCATGCCGCTCATGACCTCGGAGGACATCGAGGCCACGGCGCGCGTGTACTACCTGGTGCCCGCGATTGCCAAGCACCTGTGCCTGGGCGATTCCGGTCGCGAGTTCCCGGACTGCATGGGCCAGACCGAGCTTTGCCATCTGCTGGAGCACGTGACGGTCGAGCTCATGAACGAGACCGGGCTTGCCGGCAGCATTTCGTGCGGCCGCACTCGCGTGAGCGAGCACGATGAGCGTGTCTTTGAGGTCGAGCTTTCGTGTCCCGATGACGCGCTGGCCATCGGCGCGCTGTCTTCGGCGACCTTTATGATGGATTGGGCCTATCTGCATGCCGACCAGCCCGCTCCCGATGTGGACGGTACGGTCACGGGCCTGCGCAACCTGGTGCTGGGCATGCGCGCCGAGGCCGAGGGTAAGGACCCGCACGAGGCCGTAGCCGCCGCGAACGCCGAGGGCGAGGCCGGGGACGCGACCGAGGGCGAGGCGCCTGCCGAGCCTGCCGCCGAGCTTGTCGACGAGGCCCCTGCCGAGGAGACCGTCGAGCCCGAGTCCGCGGAGCCCCAGGGCGTCCCGAGCTTTGACGACGAGCCGCAGGAGGCAATCGATACCGAGGGCGCGACCGCCGAGAGCCATGAGGCCCCCGCTGCCGTCTACGGTGGCGCGGCGACGGCTTCGGTTGCCCCCGCGCACGAGGGAACGTTGCCGCTCGTTGACGGCGCCGGCGAAGACCCGGCCGCTACGGTGGCCATGCCGGCCGTGCCGCAGGAGTAGGTTCACTCGCTTATCACCATCATGTACCTGCGCCTTTACCGTACGCAGATGAGCAAGACGGCAAGCGCTGTGCTGCGGGTATAATGGACAGCATTCAAACGGTGGGCGCCGAGGTGCCCGCAGGAGAGGAATGAACATGGGTAAGACTTTCAACTTTATCTCGGGTGCGCTCTTCGGTGCTGCCGCCGGCGCTATCATCGGCGTCGCCCTGGCTCCGCGCTCGGGCGCCGAGACCCGCGCCATGGCTGCCGATATCGCCAACGACGCCTGGGATAACATGCGCGACACCTACGAGCACGGTGCCGAGGAGGCCCGCGCCGCGGTCAACGATTTTGGCCCGATGGTCGACGCCAAGACCGATGACCTGCGTGCCAAGGTTGACCTTGCCCGCGAGCGCATGGACCAGCTGCGCGAGCAGCTCAACGACGCCATCTCGGGCGGCAATGTGACGCCCGCCGCCGATGTCGTGGTCGAAAACGCCGTCGAGGCCGACGCCGAGGCCGCGGAGCCTTCGACCGAGGCATAATGCGCGCCGGGGATTTTGTCGGCGCCAAGATCTATCGCAAGCCTGCCGAGGATAAGCGCACTAAAAAAGATGGCACGCCGCGCAGCCCTAAAAAGCTCGGCAAGATTCACTTTCCGGTCTTTACCCCGGGCGGCACGCGCGTGGTGGGCTTTATGGTTCGCCAGTCCGATATCGCGGGCATGATCGAGCGCCCCGACCGATTCGTGGCGCTCGATGCCATTGGCGTCTACGAGGGCGCCATCGCGGTTGACGACGTCAAGGGCACCTACGATGCCGCTGCGGCCAAGCGTCTCGACATCAACCTGGATGATTGCATTATCTGGGTTGGCATGGACGTGCGCACGGAGTCGGGCGATGCCGTCGGCTATTGCTCGGATGTGGAGTTCAAGCCGCGTTCGGGCATCGTGCAGACGTTCTATGTGACCACTGGCACTGCCTCGAGTGTGCTGGTGGGCGACACGCAGATGCCGCCTACGATGCTGCGCGGCTATGCGGACGGCGCGATGATCGTTTCGGACGAAGTCAAGTCGCTCGGGTATTCGGGCGGTGCCGCTGCAAAGGCTGCCGAGGCAAGCGTCGTAGTGGGCGATAAGGTCAAGAAGGGCGCCAAGGTGCTCGATGACAAGGGTTCGGTCGCCGTGGACAAGGGCAGCCGCGCGTTGGGCAAGCAGCTCGGCAAGACGCGCGGTATGTTCAAGGCCTTTAAGGACGAATACCAAAAGGCGAGCGGGGGCTCGTCGAAAGCCAGCAAATAGCGACGTACCAAATGATGGGAGGCAAGCCGGAGACCTGTTGCTCCGGCTTGCTGCGTTTATGGGGGAGGGCACATGCGCCAAAACGGATCATATTCACACGGGCGCTCGGGAGCGCGTCCGACGGCGCGCCGCGATCTGGGGCAGCTGCCCAGCGGTCAGCGCAAGCGTCACCGTAAGCCCGGCGCGATGTATCTCAACCATAGCCGCGGCTTTAGCGACCGCAGCGCTCGCATCGGCAACGGCCGCACACCCCGTCGTCCGTCTCGCCTGCCCTATGCGCTCATCGCCGTGGGTTGCGCACTCGTGTTGTTTATCGCTGCCGTCGTGGGTTACGTCAACCGCAGCGTGGATGTCGTCCTCAACGGTCAGGAGACTGCGGTGCGCGTCGGCTCTACGCTGCAAAATCTCATCGACGACCAGGAGCTGACCGATACCTACGACGCTGGGGACCTGCTGGCCGTTGACGACAGCGTGCTGACCCGCCATGGCGGCGAAAAGCTGTCGGTAAAGGTGGACGGCAAGCGCATAAAACAGGGCAAGTGGAAAAGCCGCGAGCTTACGGGCGGCGAGAAGGTGACGGTCAAGGACGGCCGCGACACGTACGAGAAGCACGAGGTCCAGGCGACGGTTATCGAGCCCAAGCTCAAGGTCGAGGGCACGGGTGCCATCGAGTACGTTAAGACGTGGGGTATCCAGGGTCGCTCTGAGGTGTGGGTCGGCGAGCAATCGGGTAAGACGCAGGACCGCGGCGAGGTCGTGCCTGCCACCGATTGCGTGGTCGAGTGCGTGAGCGTGGCGCCCAAGGGCAACGAAAAGTACGTGGCGCTGACGTTTGACGAGGGCCCGAGCGGTGCCACCAAACAGATTTTGCAGGTGCTCAAGAAAAAAGGCGTCACCGCGACGTTCTTCCTTTCGGGCGATGCGGCCGAGGCCTCGCCCGCCACGGCCAAGGCGATTGTCGATGCCGGCTGCGAGGTCGGCTCCAACAGTTACCGCGACGAATCGCTCAAGGGCAAGGACCGCGATGCGGTGCGCGAGCAGGTTTCGAAGGGCACCGAGGCGATCAAGTCCGCGACCGGCGTGAAGACGATGCTTTTGCGCGCTCCCTACGCAGCCTTTGACGAGCAAAACTGGATTGATGCGATGGACTTGGTGTCTGCCGTGGTCTCGTGGAATATCGATTCGGGCGACTGGCTGCTCAACGGTGCCGACGAGCAGGTCTCGACGGTGCTCGATTCGGTGACGCCAGGCAACATTGTGCTGCTGACCGATAACGATAAGTGCGCCGAGCAGACGCTCGAGGCGCTGCCGCAGATTATCGACGGGCTTATTGCCGACGGCTACAAAATCGTGACGTTGAGCGATCTGGTCAAGACGGACGCATCGCTGAGCAAAAAGCTCACCTCGCTGACGAAGGTCACCATGCCCAAAAACGCCGTGTTCCCCCAGCTCGCCGAAGATGATGACACCACAGACTAGTCATTTAAGAATGTCCCCAATGACTATGTCACGGATGCGTCAGCGTTTGGTATGCCTGCGATGTTTGGAGCATAAATTTGGCGCTACAGCGCGATGCTGATGCTATAGTTACTGCGGATAACAAGGGTCAAGAGAAAGGTTGCAGGTGAAATCCAAACCTCGACCATACAGTCGATGACCCCATGCAGGTGCTTCTTGCGCATGCACGGGGTGTGAGCGCCGAGCGGCGTGCCGCCCGCGCATGCGTATACATATCTAAAAGCCCACGGATGGCGTGCCGGCATGGCCGCAGTCCGAAGGGATAATGATGGGGAGCACCAGTGAATTATCTGAGTGAGATGCTCAAACTGCCGGTCTTGGACGTCGATGGCGAAAAGCTCGGCGTTGTGAACGATTTTGGCATTGCTACCGGCGAAGTTTTTCCGCACGTGACGTCGCTCGCGTTCCGCGGACCCGGCAAGACGCCGTTTATGATCAGCTGGCGCAAATGGGTCGACCGTATCGACGAGACGGGTGTGCACCTTAAGTCGCCGGCCACCGAAATCCGTTTTTCGTACCTGCAGCCGACCGAACTCTTGCTCGCCCGCGACGTGCTCAACAAGCAGATTGTCGACACGCAGGGCATGAAGGTCGTGCGCGTAAACGACATCAAGTTTTCCATGTCGGGCGAAAATCAGCTGCGTCTGCTGGGTGCCGAAGTCGGCGCCCGCGGCCTGCTGCGCGCGATCAGCCCCGCACTCGAGCATGTCGTCGAGAGCTTTATGAAGCACCTGGGCAAACCGCTCGGCGAGGACATCATCGCCTGGTCCTACATGGACCTGCTCGACCGTTCGACTAAAAACATCCAGCTTTCGGTGTCGCACAAGACGCTCGGCGAGCTGCACCCTGCCGACATTGCTGACATTATCGAGCAACTCGACCCGCGCCTGCGTGCGCAGGTGTTCGCGCAACTCGATACCGCCCAGGCCGCCGAGGCCATCTCGGAGTTCGATGACGACGAGCTTATGACCGAGATGCTCGAGGGCCTGTCCGACACGGACGCATCGTCGATGCTGGCCATGATGGACCCGGACGACGCCGCCGACCTGATCGACGAGCTCGATTACGAGAAGGCCGAGAAGCTTCTGCGCCTGATGGGCGTTCAGGAGGAGAAGGCGATTCGTAACCTGCTGGGCTATGAGGACAACACCGCCGGCCGTATCATGACCTCGGAGTTTGTCTCCCTGCCCGCCACGGCGACGGTCGGTGACGCCATCGAGGCGATCCGCAAGCTCGACGAGGATTTCGAGAGCGTCTACTACGTCTATACCGAGGACCCGAGCGGCATGCTCACCGGCGTGCTTTCGCTGCGTACGCTCATCGTGGCCGACCGCGATGCCACGCTGGGCCAGCTGGCCTATCGCGACCTGGTTTATGTGTCGCCCGACGATGACCAGGAAGACGTAACGGACGAGATGACCAAGTACGACTTGGTCGCCATCCCCGTTTGCGACGAGAACCGTCACATTTTGGGTATCGTGACCTTTGACGACGCCATGGACGTTATCGCCGAGGAGCACCAGGAGGACCTGCAGATCGCAGGCGTCGGCTCGGGCGATAGCGCGTCCGATGACTCGACGAATGTGCTCAGCTGGTTTGTGCATCGCCAGTACTGGGTTGTCGTGTGGGGCATTGCCTCGTGCATCATGGCAACAGTGCTGGGGACGGCGCTGGGCTCCGCGCATCTGGTGGTGTTCCCCATGTGCGCCATGCCGCTCGTGTTGTTGGCTGCCTCGCGCATGGTGTCGTTCGTCAAGAATTACTTCCTGGAGTACGACGGCCATGACGATGAGCCCAAGCCGTATCTGGGATTTTTCTTCCAGAGCACGGGCATGGGCCTGATTCTGTCGCTCGTGACCTACCTGTGCGCCCAACTGGTGCGCACCGCCGCGTTCCTCGACGCGCCTATGTTTGAGGAGCAACTCTTTACCGGCTGCTTTAACATCGCGGCCATCGTTTGTCTGATTGGCAACATGAGCGCCGTGATTTACCTGATGGTGCTGTTCTGGCGTGATGAGCACGACCTCAATACGTCGGGCACCGCCATGAACGTCATTGCCGTCATGATTTCGTGCGTGGCGTACTGCATCGCTGCGGTGCTGCTTGCCATGTCGGTCATGGGTTAGGTGGTCGCGTGCAAAACACGAAGCAAAAGGCGAGCACCAAGCAAAAACTGACCATCGCGGCCATCTTTGGCGCCATGGGCCCTGGCCTTCTGGCGGCGCTTTCGGGCAATGACGCCGGTGGCATCGCCACGTATTCCAGCGCCGGTGCCAGCTATGGCTACAAGATGCTGTGGATGCTTCCTGTCATGACCGTGCTGCTTATCGTGACACAGGAGACTGCGGCGCGTTGTGGCTGCGTCACAGGCAAGGGCTTGGCCTCGCTCATTCGCGAGCGCTTTGGTGTGCGCAGGAGCGTGCTGGCCATGGCGGCGCTGCTGATCGCCAATACGGCCGTTACCATCTCGGAGTTTGCGGGTATCGCGAGTGGCCTTGCCCTCTTTGGCGTGCCGGCGAGCATCTCGGTGCCGCTCGTGGCGCTGCTGGTTTGGATGCTTACCATGTCGGGCAGTTTCCAGCGCATCGAGAAGATTCTGCTGCTGGTGAGCTGCGTGTTCGTGACCTACATTGTCGCTGCATTTATGGCTGGTCCCAGCTGGGGCGAGGTGGCAGTCGACCTGGTTGTGCCCAACATCCAAAACGATCCCAGCTACGTGTCGCTTGTGGTCGCAACGATCGGTACCACCATCGCGCCGTGGATGATTTTCTTGGCGCAGAACAACGTGGTCGATAAGAATGCGGGCGAGGACGATATCGTGCTGCAGCGCATCGATACCGTGAGCGGCTCGATCGCTGCTGATGTCATCGCCGGTTTTATTATCATCACGACCGGTACGGTGCTGTTCCCCGCGGGCATTCAGATCAGCGATGCTGCCGACGCCGCCCGCGCGTTGGAGCCCATCGCGGGCCAGTGGTCCACGGTGCTGTTTGCCTCGGGCCTGGTTGCGGCGAGCTTCTTGGCCGCCTGTGTGCTGCCAGGTGTTACGTCCAGCGCCATCTGCGAGGCATTTGGCTGGGAGCGCGGTGCCGATCGCAGCTGGGACGAGGCCCCGGTCTATCGCGGCATCATTACGGCCATCATCGGCATCTCTGCCGTGCTGGTGCTCATGCCCGGTGTCGACCTGTTCCAGATTATGATGACCTCGCAGGTCATTAACGGCGTGCTGTTGCCCGTGGTTCTGGTGTTTCAGGTGCTTATTGCCGCTGATCGACACATTATGGGCGCCAACCGCAACGGCCGCGTGTGGAATGTGCTCACCTGGGCGACTATCGGTGTGATTACGGTGCTGACAGTCGTCATGTTTGTGCTGCAGGCGATGGGCTACAGCGCGTAGCGCCTCTTTTGGATTCTTAACAGGCCGCCGCCATGGGCTGCGGCCTGTTTTTTTGCCCACGGCCTCTCGGAGTCGGCTCGAAGTTTGCTATGGGTGTGGGGCATGGAAACGACGCTCGGGGTGGCGCGGAGCCCAGAATTTGGCCGCGGAAGGGCATTCATCGATCGCGCCAGGAGTATCCCTAGGTGCCGGCACATAAGGAACGCCCCCTCCGGGTGCAAGCGGATTTGACGGTGTGTTACTTGTCGCCGCCTAGCTTGTGCGGTTTGTAGGCGAGCGCGTTGACGAGTGCGTCAGCAGCGGATTTGACGGCCGCCGGCTGCGGATCGTTAACGTGATCCTCGGGGTGCACGGGCAGGTCTTTCTTGACGGCATCGTGGATGAGCTTAAGGTACTCGGTCACACCCGCGTTCGAGAGGTGCGTGCCGTCGCCGTCGAACAGATCGTTGCGGTTGGCACTATATCCGTACCAGTCGATAACGCGAACGTTTTTATAGCGCGAGGCGGCGTTGGCAATGGCCTGATTGGTGGCACCGACCCATGGCTGCGGGCTGCGCGTGTTTACAAATACGACGGTGCGCTGATTGCCGGCATCGGCCATGATGGCATCAATCTGGGCATCGGTCACTAGGCCGTTGGTGCCCAGCGCAAAGACTACGATCTTGCCGGCGAGGTTCTGCTGGATATAACCCTCAAATGTTGTGCGGCCCGCATCGAACTGGCGGCCCTTTTCGGCATCGATGTGACTGTGGGGGAACACGCCGTCAAAGGAATCGACGGCGCGCAGCGACACGGAGTCGCCGATCATCAGCAGGTCGTAGGATCCGTCGGGGAAGCCGTCGTTGTCCTTGTCGGTGTCATCGGCCGCCTGCTGGTCCTGGGGTTTTGCATTTTTGGCTTCCTTGTTTAGGATTTCGGCGCCCTCGCCGCTCAGCGCGGATGTGTCGGGCACAAAGACCAGACCACCCAGCGCCACGACAAGCACGACGCCGCAAACGGCGCACACGGGAATATGCGCGCGCACCCAGCCGGCGGGCGTGGTGGTGCCATCGCGGAATTCGGCGACGGTGCGGCCGAAGGCGCCCTTCCTAAACGGCGTTTCGATAAAGCGATAGGAGCACTCGGCGGCGGCGACCACCACAAGTACCTGCAAGATGTACTGCCACCAGGGCGTATCGCTGATGTTGGCGACCGGGTTCATGAGGAGCAGCAGCGGATAGTGCCACAGGTAGATGCTGTAGGAGCGCTTGCCAATCCATACAAGCGGCTCGGCGGCCAAAGCCCGTGCGACCATGCCCTGGGGCTGCACACATGCCGCAATAACCATGAGCGTGAGGATGGAGCACAGTAGCGTGCCTCCGCGATATTGGAAGGCGGTGTAACCGTTGGTGAGTGCGACCATGGCGGCAAGGCCAACCAGACCCACGACGCCCAAGACATCGATGGATGCGGGCGAGGACCAAAAGCGCACGAGGGCGCTCGGCTGTGCCGGAGCGGTCTCGGCTGATTCGTCGGCCTTCTCGCCAGGCTTGCCCTCGGCGTTCTTGCCGTGCTTGGCGGCGCCGGCCAGGCGATTGAGCCCCAAACGATGAGCGAGACGCACCGGCGCCAGATCGCTATCGGGGATAAAGGCCATCCAGGCGCCCAGCAGCAGCGAGAACACGCGGGTGTCGGTGCCGTAGTACACGCGGCTGGGGTCGGCGGCAGGGTTGTAAAGCGCCATCATGGCGAGGGCAGATACCGCGGCAAGGCCCAGAACCACGCGGCGTGTGTTGGGCTTGCTCACATGCATGGATACCATGGCAAACAGCAGTGGCGGCCAAATCAGGTAGAACTGTTCCTCGATGGCAAGCGACCAAAAGTGCGTGAGCGGCGAGGGGTCGCCCAGAGCATTGAAGTACGAGACGTTTTGGGCAATCTGCCACCAGTTGTTGAAGAACAGCAGCGACGGCAAGATGTCGGGGCGCATCTTGGTGAGCATCACGTGGTTAAAGATAGCGCACAGCGCGCAGGTCACGAACACTACCGTTACCACGGCGGGGACCAGGCGACGGATACGGCGAATCCAGAAGCTCTCAAGGTCGATGCGGCCGGTCTTAGCGACTTCGTTGAGCAGCAAGCGCGTGATCAGATAGCCCGAAAGCACAAAGAAGATCGTGACGCCGAGCAGGCCGCCCTG
>DBGBZQ010000039.1:0-4874 GCA_048368115.1 Collinsella sp. | reverse complement strand
GGAATTTCTCGGGGCCGCCTCTCGGCGGCCTTGCGAAAAACAAATCCAAGTTAGACCATTTCAAATGGTTCGATGTCTGCCCGGATGCGACACAACTGGTGTGTCCATCCTCGCAGTATCCGGTTCTCAAGGTGCACGCCTGCGCTGGTTCCCGGTCCGACCGGGCCGCGCGGCAAGGAGATATATTGCCAGACCGCGAAGCCCTGTGGGACGTCAATTCCACTCTTCACAAGTCCTACACATCTTGTGATCCGACTAACGTTTGCCAGCCGTTAACTACCGCTCGCCGAGCATCTCTTTATATAAGGCAGTCTCATGGTTAAAGCGGATACGTCCCCCTAGCTAAAGCACAGCCAGCATCGAGCAACTCATCACGTTCTTCCACCGAGAACCCCTCGGCGTAGACGCGCACCACTGGTTCGGTCCCGCTAGGACGGACCAGCAGCCACGTGTCATCCTCAAATGACAGACGCAAGCCGTCCATATGACTAACGTTTTGCGGCACCTTGCCACAAATCGACTTGGGGTTTACGCCCGGCAGCAGGGTTCGTAACGTTTCGGCATCTTCGGCCTCAAGGCGCAAATCGCGTCGACCGTAACTCGTCTTACCAAAACTGTCCTCGAGTTGGTCGACCAGAACGCCCAAAGGCGCGCCCGTCTTTGCCATAAGCTCACACAGAATCAGACAGGCGAGGATTCCATCGCGCTCGGGCATATGCGCGGCGATGCCGATGCCACCGGCTTCTTCGCCGCCCATGAGGACGCCACCCTTCTTCATCTCCGCCGCTATATATTTGAAACCGACCGGTTTGACGGTCACGCGGCAGCCAAGCGCCTCCGCAATGCGACGCACGAGCGTCGAGCATGAAAGATTGACGACGACGCGCCCCTCCAAATTACGAAATTGAACCAAGTCGCCCAAAACGAGCGCCATGATCTGATGCGGATGTATATATCTGCCGCGCTCGTCAACCGCGCCGATACGGTCGGCGTCGCCGTCGGTCACCAGGCCAGCGCAAGCTCCGTCCTCGATAACCGTGCGCTCGCAAGCGTCCACCCAAGGTTCAACGGGGTCGGGGCAGATATCTTCTTGGTCAGACGCCTGCCCGGCGTGAATCTCGTGCGCCTCAACGCCAAGCTCGCGCAGCAAGTCGGCTAGATAGCCCTGGGCTGCGCCGCCCATGGGATCAACAACCACGCGCAGGTGCGCGGCGCGAATGGCTTCGGCATCGACAAACGATGCCACCGCCTGCATATAGTCAGGAATGATATCCGCGGTGCGATATTGCCCCTCGATCCCCATTGGCTCGGGAGCCATAGTCTCTTCGAGCTCTTCGATGACATCCTGGTTGGCGGTCGAGCCGTCACCCATGCGAATCTTGAGGCACAGATAGCCCTGCGGATGATGGGACCCCGTCACCATGAGCGCGCCGCACGCCTCACCGTCATAAGCCGCCGCCCACGTAAGGGCAGGGGTCGGGACAGGTCGCGAAGCGAGCACGGCGTCTAGCCCGTGCGCTGCTAGCACACCCGCCGCAAGCTCAGCGAACTCGCGCGCCAGGGGCCGGGTGTCGAACCCTATATATACCGTTTTGCCCGGATTGGTCTTTTGCCACAACTCGCCGACGGCATCGGCGATACGGGCAACGTTATCGGCAGTGAAGTCCTCATCGACGCGAGCGCGCCAACCGTCAGTTCCAAAATGAATTATCGCGCACACGCGCAGACACCTCACAGTGTTTGGATCATGGTACGCATGGGGTATACCCGCAACATGCGCTCGGCAACCTGCCGGCACCAGCATTCACCATTTGGGCAAATGCTGCCGAGGACATGCAAGCAATAAAAAAACCACCCCGTATGGAGCGGTTTTGCCCTTTATATATCGAGCGCCTCGGCCATCGCGGCCGTAGTGATTGCCGTGGTTCCACAGCAACTGCCCACCATTGCGGCACCGGCATGTCTCCATTCGATGCATGCGCGCGCGAAAGCTTCGGGGTTCTCGTGCCATACGGGGCCATCCTGAGTCTGGACCGGATCGCCTACGTTGGGACGCACCGTGACGGGAGTAGTCGCCGATGCAACCATCCTGGGCACCGCCGCGTTCGCGGCCGCAAGCGAACAGCAATTAACACCAACCGAGTTTGCGCCGTGTTTTTCGGCGTACAAAACGGCTGCCTCGATGTTGAGGCCATCGCCCAACAGGTCGCCTTTATCGTCAACGACAAAACTCACCAGAACAGGCATGCCGTCGGCGGCGTCTCGGGCGCCGGCAAGCATGGGCTGCAAATTACGGATAGACGTCACCGTCTCGATCAGCAGACCGTCAACGCCGGCGTTGAGCAAGGCGTGCGCCTGTTCGCGCGCAATGCCTCGGATTTCACGATACTCGGCAGAGTCCTCGGCAAACCATTCAATACCGATCGGGCCCATCGAGCCCAGCAGCAGCTGAGGGTGCGCCTGGCGGGCATCGTCGACGGCCCCGCGATTGACCTCCGCCACGGACGGCGCAATCTGGTCGTGCTTGAGGGCATAGCTCGATGCCTGAAAGGTGTTGGTAATGAGCACCTGTGCGCCGGCGGCGACATACAAGCGATGGATACGAGAAACGGTCTGCGGCTCTGCCAGATTCCAAAACGCCGGTGGAATGTCGGCGGCATCGTACTCACTCAACAGAACACTGCCCATGGGACCCTGCGCCAACAAGGTCTCGCTCGACAAGCGGCGCGTAAGTTCCTCGGCACCAAAGCGGTTGTAATAACTCGTATCCATATATATCCCGCTATTCCTCGACGCTGATTCCCTGCTTTTCGAGATAGGCGAGCCAGCGGTTCATCGTGTCCTCGGAAAGCGCATGCTCCATCATGCAGGCCTCGGAATCGGCTCGCTCAAATTCGACACCGAGCTCCTGAACCAAAAACGTGCGGATGAGGCGATGACGGTACCAGATAGCCGTACCAACCTCGCGGCCGCGATCGGTCAGGACTACCTTGCCGTAGTGCGATTGCTCGACAAGTTCGGATGCCTTGAGCGCCGAAACCGCTTTATTGACCGATGCCTTGGAGACGCCAAGGCGCTGCGCGATGTCGACCGATCGCACGCCGTTGGTTTCCCCCTCTTCGCTTTCAATGCGAACCATGCACTCCAAGTAGTCTTCGTTCGCCACCGTCAGATGTAGTTCGCGCGAGCTATTTGTCGTATCCATGATCTTCCGTCCCTTCTGCATTCAATGGCTGATTCTACCCCATCCAAGCGTCGTGGTATGCCGTGGCATACCGTGCTAGAGTTCTTGTTGCACACGACGACCAAGATTGGAGCGGTCTTTATGGAAAACACCACCACGAGCCCCGATGTCCTCGAACGCTTTTTGCGCTACGTCCAGATCAACACGCAGTCCGAGGATGCAAACTGCGACCAGGTACCCTCGAGCGCCGTTCAGTTTGACCTTGCCAACGTGCTGGCTGAAGAGCTGCGCGAGCTTGGTGCGGAAGATGCCCACGTGACCGAGCACGCCTATGTCTGCGCGCATATCCCCGCAAGTGCGGGCGCTGAGGACAAGCCCGCCCTGGGCCTGATCGCCCATCTCGACACCACCGAAGTTGCACCGGGCGCCGGCGTGAAGCCGCACATCGTGCACTACGAAGGCGGCGACCTGGTCTGCGGCACGGTTGACGGTAAACCCGTTGCCATGAGTACCGCCAAGCTTCCCGCCCTGAATGACCTCGCGGGTGAGGACCTGGTCTGCAGCGATGGCACCACGCTGCTGGGCGCGGACGACAAGGCAGGCGTCGCCGAGATCATGTCGCTTGTCGCGCGTATCGCTCAGGACCCTTCTCTGCCCCATCCCGCACTCGGCATTTGCTTCTGCCCTGACGAGGAGATCGGCCACGGAGCCGAGCTGTTGGATATCGATACCTTTGGCTGCAAGTACGCCTACACGGTCGACGGCGGCCCCATCGGCGAGCTGGAGTGGGAGTGCTTTAACGCCGCCGAGGCGACCGTCCGCTTTGAGGGCCAGTCCATCCACCCGGGCGACGCTAAGGGCCGTATGGTCAACGCAGGCAATCTGTTCTGCGACTTCAACGCGTTGCTCCCCTACGTGCAGCGCCCGGAGTATACGGAAGGCTACGAGGGCTTTTATCACCTTGAGGGTGTATCTGCGACCGTCGATCACGCCACAGCGCGCTATATCATCCGCGACCATGACGCCGCCAAGTTCCAGCAGAAACTCGACCTTATTGATGCCGCCGCCTCGATGCTCAACCAGCGTCTGGGTGAGGAGCGCGTGACAGTCGAGATTAAGCAGCAGTATCGAAATATGGCCGAGATCGTTCGCGACTATCCCGAGCTTATTGATGTTGCCAAGGAAGCCTACCTTGCCTGCGGCGTTGAGCCCCAAGTGCTGCCGATTCGTGGCGGCACCGACGGCGCTCAGCTGTCGTTCCGCGGTCTGCCCTGCCCCAACCTTTCCACCGGCGGCTATTGCTACCACGGCGTCAACGAGTTCGTCCCGGTCAGCTCGCTCGTCAAGATGACCGACGTGCTCCAGGAGCTCGTCGCCCGCTTTGCATAAGCCTGGCTGCACAAGTCCAAAAGACGAATTGCCCCGTCCTCAACCAAGAACGGGGCGATTTTTTACCGCAACGAGAATAGGTTGACGCACGCCAGCCTCTTAACGCAAGGAGTGTCCCAAACTGCCGGCACAAAAGGAACGTCCCCAAGTGCCAAGTGTTCCGGCAACGCCGATGTTTTGGCGCGGACAGACACTATGACCCAATCCGAGGGCACTAAAAAGATAGGAGCCCCCGCTCGTGACCGCGGGTCGGGGCTGCGACAATGATGTTGAAGTGCCATAGGCGCAGCCGCGCCGCAAC
>DBGBZQ010000038.1:0-69558 GCA_048368115.1 Collinsella sp. | reverse complement strand
ATCGGCGGTGAGGACGGGAAGGAGGAGGGCGCCTAGGCGCCGAAAGCGGCACATCCGCGTTGGCGAATCCGGCGTATCCGCGTTGGCGCAATTGGCGAAAATGCGTTGGTGGAAATGGTGAAAATTATATTGACGCTAACACGGCTACGTCGAGGCCGACGGGCGCGAGTACGTCGCCGGGCCCGCCTGGCACGGGCGGAGCCTGCTCGTCGGCATGCGCGCGTCGACGGTGGAGATCCTCGCCGACCGCGGCCGCCGGGTCGCCGTCCTCCCCAGGGCCTTCGGGGAGGGCCCCGCGGTCCGGAACCCCCTCTCGCTCGTGCCCGCCATCATCGCCAGGCCGAGGGCCTTCGGGGAGTCGACGATCAGGCGCGACATGCCGCCGGGGCTCGTCGAGGGGATCGACCGGATGGACTCCGCCGGCAGGAGGCGCACGCTCAGGCCGATCGGCCGGGCGAGCGAGTCCTCGGGCTTCGAGGCGGCATGCGAGGCGGCGCTCAGGGTCGTCGAGGGCGGCCGCGTCCCCGACGACGCCACGGTCGACGTGCTGGCGAGACGCATCGCGGGAGGCGGCGGCGGGGCCGGGGGGGCCGACCTGTCGGTCTACGACGGGTTCCTGAAGGGGGTGTTAGCGCTAATCTAAAATTGACCACTTTCGCAAACGCATCTCGCCGAATGCGCTAACGTGCTTTCGCCGAACCCGCTAACGTACTTTCACCAACTGCGCTAACGGAACTATGCTCCGATCGGGTATCCGACCCGGGAGGAGCGGGATATGGAGCGAAACGTAATGGGAGAGCTGAACGTCTACAGGGGGTCCGGCGCGAAACCGAACTTCAGCGAGATCGCGAGGAGGCACGGCATGGACCGGCACACGGTCGCCAAGTACTGGCGGGATGGCGAGTCCGCCGCCGACGGGAGGTCCGCGAGGGGCAGCGCCTTCGACCCGCTCGAGGAGGTGATCCGCGCGAAGGCCCAGCTGCCCGGCATGACCAAGATGGCCGTGTACGCGTTCCTGCGCGAGGGCCGCGGGGAGGGGCTGCCCGGGTACGGCGCCTTCACCGCATGGTGCCGGGCCCGCGACGTGCCCTTCGGAGGCGTGGGCGGCCGCGAGCCGCACCCGCGGTTCGAGACGCCCCCGGGCAGGCAGCTGCAGTTCGACTGGAAGGAGGGCATGAGGCTCGTCGACTCGGAGGGCGAGGCCTTCGAGTTCAGCGTGTTCACCGCGACGCTCGGCTACTCCCGGAAGCACCGCTTCATACCGGTCAGGAGCCGCACGCTCGACGACCTGCTGTCCTGCCTGCTCGCCACCTTCACCCGCCTCGGCGGCGTCCCGGAGGAGTGCATCACGGACAACATGTCGTGCCTGGTGACCGTCTCGGGCCGCAGGAGGACCAGGCAGGAGAGGGCGTGGCGGTTCGCGCGGGAGGCCGGCTTCGAGCTCAGGCTCTGCGCGCCGCGCTCGCCGCAGACCAAGGGCAAGGACGAGTCGGCCAACCGCTTCCTGAACCGCCTGCTCGCCTACGGCGGCGAGTTCACCGGGTGGGGCGGCCTCGCCGAGGCGGTGGCCCGGGTCGAGGCCCGGGCCAACTCGGAGCCGAACCGCACCACCGGCCTGCCGCCCGACGCGCTGTTCATGCGGGAGAAGGAGAGCCTGCGGCCCATCGGGAACCTCCGGCTCCTCGAGTCGATGGTGGGCGACGTGAGCGTCCAGACCGTCCCGCCGACCATGCTCGTCAGGGCCGTCGGCAGGGAGTGGTCCGTGCCCAGGCGCTGCATCGGCCGGCGCGTGAGCGTCGTGGCGATGCCCGGCGGCCAGGTCGTGGTGAGGATGGCCGGCGAGGAGGTCGCCGTCCACGACGCCGCGTCCGGGCCGTCGAGGCCCATCAACTACGACCCCGACCACTACGGGCAGGCCCTCGAGGGGAAGCGGGGCCTGGCCGACGCGGACATCGCCGAGGCCGCGCGCGCCAACCTCGCGCTGCTCGACTCGCTCGGAGGGGCGTGATGGGCGCCGTCGCGGAGGGCAGCCCCTCGATCAGGGCGCAGGCGAACCTCTCCGCGCTCGGGCTGCACGAGATGGCGGCGTCCCTGCCCGACTACGTGAGGATGGTCGCCGCGGGCGAGCGGGGCTTCGCCTCCGCCCTCGAGGAGATGACGCGCGTCGAGGTCGCCGCCCGGGAGGTCAGGATCACCAACCAGCGCATACGGTCGTCGGGGTTCCCCTACGTCAAGGGGCTGGCGGACTTCGACTGGGACTTCCAGCCGTCGGTCCCGCGCGCCGAGATCGAGGAGCTCGCGACCCTGAGGTTCGTCGAGCGGGCCGAGAACGTCCTGCTCGTGGGGAGCCCCGGCGTGGGCAAGACGCACCTCGCCGTCGCGCTGGGCATCGAGGCCGTCAGGGCGAGGCGCGAGGTCAGGTTCGTGGACTGCGCCCGGCTCGTCGAGGACCTGGAGGACGCCTCGTCGCGCGGCATCCTCAAGAAGAGGCTCAAGTACTACGCCCACTCGAGGCTGCTGATCATCGACGAGCTCGGCTACCTCGACGTCGGCAGCGCGGGCGCGGACCTGCTGTTCCAGCTGATATCGACGCGCTACGAGCAGCGCTCGACGATCATCACCACCAACGTGGGGATCAGCGGCTGGGGCAGGGTGTTCGGGGACGACGTGGCGGCGAGCGCGATCGCGGACAGGGTGTGCCACCACTGCCACCTGGTCAAGATAACCGGCAGGTCCTACAGGCTGAAGGACCTGCCGAGGGACGGGCCCGTCAAGCCGTGACCGGAATCGGTGAAAATACGTTAGCGCAACCGGTGAAACCGCCTTTGCGCGAACGGTGCGCCTGTTTAGCGAAACTGGTGAAAAATAGATTGACGCTAACAGGGGGCGGTCGCCGATGGCAGCTAGCGAGGAGCTGGCCCGCAGGGTCGTGGAGGCCGGGCGGTCGTGCTCGCTCACCGCCGCCGTCCTGGAGGAGTGGTCGAGGCTCGGCACCCCGAAACAGGTGGAGTACCTGGCGGGCTACCTCGAGGCGGAGAGGTCCAGCCGCGAGGCCTCGAAGCGCGCGTCGCTGCTCAGGCGCTGCGCGCTGCCGGCGCCCAAGACCTTCGACGGCTACGACTGGTCGGCCGTGTCGTGGCCGGAGGGCATGGGGCGCGAGTCGCTGCTCGCGCTCGACTTCGTCGGGCGCAGGGAGGACCTCGTGCTCATGGGCGACGTCGGCACCGGCAAGACGCACATGGCGTCGGCCCTCTGCGCGCTGGCGTGCGAGAGGAGGCTCGAGGCGCGCTTCTTCACGGCGTCCTCGCTCGTGATGCGCCTGAGGCGCGCCCGCGACGACGGGATGCTCGACCGGGAGGCCGCGCTCATCGGCAAGGCCCGCCTGCTCGTCATCGACGAGCTCGGGTTCCTCCCGCTCGACGCGGACGGGGCGAGGCTGCTCTTCCAGGTCTTCGCCGACGCATACGAGAGGCAGTCGGTGGTGATCACCACGAATCTGGAGTTCAGCAGGTGGGGGTCGGTGTTCGGGGACGACCAGATGGCCGCCGCCGTGATCGACCGCATCGTCCACCACGGGAGGCTCGTCCAGTTCCGCGGCGAGTCCTACCGCGTCCGCCATGCCCTCATGCAGGAGGGCTAGCCGCTCAAAAAGCGTGCGCGCTTCCGATGCTCTTTTTGCTCAAATCCTCTTGACGAAACACAGCGGCCACGCCTGGTCGGTAGCCCCGTTGTGCGCGTAGAGCTACACTCGGTTGCCCTCGGAGGTCGACTGCGCGAAGTCGTCGAGCGTCATGCCCGACGCGGACACGATGGCGTAGCCGCCCTCGCAGGCCGAGACGCGCCAGAGTTGTGAGGCGGAGCCGTCCGCCTCGGCCAGGACCGCCCGGTCGCCCGACTCGGTCAGCAGCGCGCCGCCCGAGGAGATCCTGTAGAGGCCTGCGGCGCCGTCGCACTCGAACGTCAGCGCGCCCTCGCCCGACGGCAGGGAGCAGCCTGAGGCGGAGGCCGCGACGGCCATCCCCCCCCCGTCGAGGGAGGACGCGACGCGGTGCGCGCCGTCCTTGATGATCATCTCTTATGCTGCGTTTTGGTAATTTGCTGCTAGGACGTACTTAGCGCTCCATTTGCTGATCGATTCCTTGGTGACGTTTGATGCCACCGTTAGATCAACCTTGGCGCCTTGAACTTTTCACTCTCTCTGATTCATCGCATAAGCAACAATCCCGTCCTGAATCCCCTGAGATGCTAGGTGGGAAGGACTGGTTATCAGCGTCAATGGAAAAGCTCTCCTCCTTGGCATTCAAGTGCTGCTGAATGCGGTCGGCATACTTCTCGGCCCATTTATCGGCCTTGCCATTTCGCACAAAGTAATTGTTGGATAGGTCGGTCGAGCGGTAGGCGTAGCCGTCCTTTTGGTAGTTAGCCGTGTGATCGGAGTGGGCGATTGCCATGAGCTCGTCGGTCAGGCCAAAGTACAGATGACGTTGACCCAGGTCTCCGTACCAGTTGTCGCTGGTATCGTCCCAGGTTAGGTCCATCTGGCACCATTTGCCGTCGATCTTTACGGCGTTCCAGGTGTGGCCGTTGCCGGTGATGCGGCCGTTGGCGATGCCTGTGGCGTCAAGGAGCTTGGAGTAGATGCGCTGGTAGCTTTCGCAGGTGCCCTGGTGGCGCGTGAGGCCGCTTTCGGCCGAGCACCAGTTGAGGCTGTGGTCGTGCTCCAACTGGTCGAGCGTCCAGTCGTGGAGCCACAGCGCCATGTCGTATTCCGAGCCGTTTGTCTCTTGCCTGCACTGGGTACGGCGTTGTTGACGATCTGCGTGACGCTTGGGCGGGCGGCGTCGTTTACGGTTACCTCCGCCGTGGTGCGCAGGTAGTAGATCCCCTTGTCGTTTTGGGGGTCGTATCTGTCGTTGTCCATAAAGTAGAAGTAGATGCGGTACGTGCCCGATGCTGTGAAGTCAAAGGTAAAGTCGTGGCCCGTGGTGCCCAGGTTGTAGTAGCTGCCCCATGCTGCGCGCGACGGGTCGCAGACGCTTTCCTGGCTGCCGCCGTCCCAGTAGGTGGGCACGTCCATGCGCGCTTTGGCCTGGGACGAGCCGTTGGTTTGGGTTACGTGGAAGGTCGTTGCGGTGCCCGCCGGGGCGTCGTTCCACGAGACGGTGAAGGTGACGCCGTTTTGGCTTGCGGTGGCGGAGTGGGCGTAGCCGGTTTCTGCCGCGACGGAGATCGCCTCGGGCGTGCCGTTGGTTTGGGCGCGGAGGGATGGGGTGGGGGCTGTGGTGGCCGTGTTGGTTGCGGCGGCGGTGGCGTCAGCGCTTTCCGCATTGACGGCGTTGATGTCGGTTGATGTTGTGGTGCTGTCCTCTTCGGTATCTGCTGTCGTATTTGTGTTGGTGCCGTCTTCGGCCTTGCCTGTGTCGCTGTTCGGGGCGTCGGCTTGCGCTTGCTGCTCGGCTGTTTCCTGAGGCCGGATGGCTTCCGCGATGGCTGCCATGGGCATCGTCGCGCCGACCATGGACGTGCACGCGATCGCGCAGAGCAGGTAGTAAAGGGGTCGTTTCATAGCGGAGCCTCTCGGTGAGCAGCCAATAGGGTCCGAAGGCAGCTCCAGGCCAGCACTCCGCACATATTTTGTTGCGGTTTATTTTACGGGAACACCAGTCAACATCAGCGAACTTCCTGGGGAATGTTGGGGAGGAGTGTTTGGTTGCCCGGTGGCGTTGTGGATCGCGTCGGGTTGGCTATGCTTGATGCGGCAACTCCAGCATGAGGCCGTCTTGCGCCTCTTCGAGGCTCGCCACCGAGACCTTCCAGGTAAAGTCCGCGAGGCTGCTGCTTAGTTTATTGCGGCTGACGACCAGACAATAAGCGGGCGTCTCAACATGTTGGTCAAGCAAAAACTTTTGTTAATTTCGAACAGGTATTCGCTGTGGATGACTTTGTACCGGGCGAAAGCGATTGAGTCTAATTATGTTTTCATGCAGGTCAAGGGTGCTATCTACAAGGGGATGAGCCGACTCGTTATTTCGCGTGAATAAGTTCCGCATTATTTTTGCCGCGTTTACCTGTTAAAACACAACATCTTGTGCTCTTCATCAAAAAAGAATACAGGATATGGAATGGGCGAAGGGCTACAATTGAAACAACGAGAAGCGTCGTTTCCCCATTACAACCTAATTGTTCGGAAGGAGTCGGATGGAATAGCTGTCAAAATCGAGGCCATTTTGGTGGTCCATTAAGTTTCTTTAGGGGCGTGTGCGCTTATTGGTCAACAGCAGTATGCGCCCCCGTCTGTTCAAATCATTTCCAAATAGCTTTTCTTCAAGAACCTGACACTTGTGTGGCAGGGCGGGTTTGTCCGTAAAAAATGCGAAGGATGGCTTTTGGATTCTTGGAGGTGCGTAATTATTGGCCAATAACTATCTAGATGATTTGCTTGGGAAAATCTCTGCTTACGATCTGTTCAATGTGCTCATACCGGGTGCACTCGTAACGTATTCCGTCAGTCAGATGCCGTTGGGCAGTTGTATCGACTGCTCTAACTGGCTGGCACTATTTGTGATGAGTTATGTTCTCGGTCTTATTGCGTCGCGGATTGGCTCTCTTTGCATTGAACCTTTGGTCCGCAAAATGAAACCGACCGGAAAGCGGGACTATTCTGCCTTTGCGTATGCTCAGAAACGCGATCCAAAGGTCGAGCAGCTCTTAATGATTTCAAACATGTATCGCAGCCTGGCGGGGGCTGGTGTCCTGCTCGTCATTATTATGCTTGCATCATTGTTGCCGGAATCTCATTGGCTTCCAGCGGCGCTGTGCGCTTTTATCGCTCTGTTCGTTGCCTCTTGGATCAAACAAGAGCGGTATGTAGAAAAACGAATCAACTTCAATCTTGAGGACCGTGATAACCATGAGCGAGATTAAGTCTCTGTCCGTTGGTAACGGCGACATGTTTTATATCAATCACAATACTGATAACTTCAGTATGATTGACTGTAATATTACCGATGAGCGTAAGTCGGAAATCCTTGATGAGGTCAAAAACCTCGCAGGGAAAAAGGATATCGTTCGTTTTATTAGTACGCATCCGGACCAAGATCATATTCAGGGCATTGAGTATCTTGATGAGCTTAAGCTCATTCCGAATTTTTATTGCGTCGACAATAATGTCTCCAAGTCCACGGAGACCAAGAGCTTTAAAAAGTATAAGGAGTTAAAGGGGTCGTCGTGCGCTTACAAAATATACAAGGGGTGTAAGCGTAAATGGATGAACGTTTCTGATGGTGAGCGCGGCTCTGCTGGGATTAGCGTCCTCTGGCCCGACTTGACAAACGATGCCTTCCAGAATGCTTTGCAGGATGCCGAAAGCTCTGATAATCCCAATAATATTAGTCCCGCGATTGTCTACTCGCTTGAGGAGGGGGTCCGTGCGCTTTGGCTTGGTGACATGGAGAATGACTACATGGTGGCGATTGAAGACGACATTGAGCTTTCGCCTGTGGATATTCTTTTTGCGCCGCATCATGGACGGAAGTCCGGTCGCGTTCCTAAGACATGGTTGGATAAGCTGGACCCTCGGTTGATCGTTGTGGGAAAAGCTCCGTCAGACGAGCTTGAGTATTACTCGAATTACAACACTCTGACACAGAACAGCGCTGGCGATATTTTGTTCTGTTGCGAGGCCAGTAAGACTCACGTTTACGTTGGATCTCCTTCTTACAGTGTCAATTTTTTAGACCGAGACCCTAATGCATCGGTTGTGAAGGGTTCGCTGTATTATTTGGGCTCTTTTGATTGCGGTGATCGCTAGTCCTGCTGTTGCCTCGTTCAATCATGGCCTGTCTGCGCTTTTACCTTACAGGCCATGATATGACCTTCAGTCTCCTTGAGATAGCGTAGAATGTCGTCATGATATACAAAAGCTTTTTGGGAGCTTTAAGGGTGACGCTTTCTGTTAGAGAGTGTTGCCCTTTTTTCATGCATGTAATGTGTGACGTGCTAGCTAAACGCCATTCCGGCAATGGGATGGTCGAGTATGGGCGGTTTGCACCTTGCGCCTGCTGTCATTGATGTAGCAAGCACTTGCTTTAGCCTACTTAAAATCTATAATCAAAGAGAAACTCTGAAATATCTTTTCAAAATAATGATAGGAATGTTGAGGACGATGCTTTGCCAGTTCACCTTCAGGAATTATAGATCCTATCGCGACGAGGCGGAGCTTTCCATGCAGGCGACGTCGATGAAGGAGTTTGAGCGCTCTCTCATCGCGTGTTCCGACGGGCAGAGCTTCTTACCGGTGGCTGCGGTTTACGGGCCCAATGCAGGCGGCAAGTCCAACCTTCTAGAGGCTCTCGATTACGTTCGTTCGGCAGTGGCTAGACCAATTAGATTGCTGTCTGCCAGCGCTGATGCGCCAGCGGGTGATCGCCCTTTGATAGCCCGTTGTTCGGCGTTTGAATTTGATGACGTGTCTGCTGCCGAGCCCACCGAGTTCGAGCTCTATTACCGCGCGGGCGAGCATGAGTACCGCTATGTTCTGTCTGTACACGCCGATGAGATCGTGTCCGAAGGGCTGTGGCGGCGTAAATTGGGAGCGTCGCGTACGGCGATGCTGTTCGAGCGCGAGGATACAAAGGTTGAACTCGGCCCCACACTGCGTAAGCTTGTGACGGCTGCGAGGTTCAACCCGAGCCTGCCGTACCTATCGTTCCTTTGCATCAACTTCGATGCGCCGGTGGTCCAGGAGGCGGCCAGCTGGTTTCTCGACGCTGTGTTTCTCAACTACAACAGTTCCTACCTTGAGCGGATGCTCGAGCAAATGCTCGACGAGGGCGACTCGCGCGAGGTCACGCGTTTTTTGCGCGCCGTTGATGTGCGTATTGATGGCTTCAGAGTGGAGAGGGCGCCGGAGTGGCGCGGCCAGCGCGTCTTCGTGAGGCACAAGGTGAGGGGCAAGGCGTACGAGCTGCGTTTATCCGAGGAATCTGCCGGTACCCAGAAGCTCATGGGGTTGGCTGCGTATCTGATGACAGCGCTTGAGCGTGGTGGCACCGTTGTGGTAGACGAGCTCGACGCCAAACTGCACCCGAAGCTTCTTCGCTATGTGATTCTGCTGTTTAAGGATCCTGAGGTCAACAAGAGTGGCGCGCAGCTCATCTTCTCGTCCCAGGATGTGTCAACCATGCGAAACGATGTGTTCCGCCGTGACGAGATATGGTTCGCTGCACGCGGCGAGGGGGAGGCGAGCCAACTGTGGTCTCTCGCCGATATCCACGAGGCAAACGGTAATCTGGTAAGCAAGAACGCGGCTTTCGACAAGCAATACCTGTCCGGTCGCTACGGCGCCGATCCGTACCTCACCCGCATCGAGGAGTGGGATTAGCATGGTGGTGAAGAAGTCAAAGGGCTGGCGTAGCGGCAAGCGAGAGGGCCGCTCGCGCATGGTTCAGATGACGCGTCATCTTGTAGTGAGCGAGGGCAAGGAGACCGAGCCTCGCTACTTTGAGGGCGTGCGTGCGGCGTTGGGCGCGGCGAACGAGCGCAAGGTTGCCATTGTCGTTAAGGGGACCGGCAGACACACGCTTGACCTGCTTGACTTCGCCGTCGAACACTGTCGCTATGCGCCCGAGACGTTCGATCACGTGTGGCTCGTGTATGACAAGGATGACTTTCCTGCGTCCGACTTTGATGCGATGAAGCGCAAATGTGACGAGCTCTCCGATGGTTCGAGGACCTTCCATGCGTTGTGGTCGAACCCCTGCTTCGAGCTGTGGCCGCTTTTGCACTTTCGCTACACGACCGCGCATATGTCCGCGTCCGACTGCCAGCATGCCCTCGCGCAGGAGATGTCGAAGAACTTGGGCATCGAGTACCGCAAGAACCTGGACGGGATGTTTGGGGCAGTGGATGATAGGCGAGGCGAAGCATTGGAGCGTGCTGGGCGCCTCGTCGCGTACCATAGGGAACTGGGTAACATTAAGCCATCTGCGCAAAACCCTGCAACTAAGGTGGGCGAAATTTTCGATGTAATCGGGCCGTATCTGGTTGGCTAGGCGAGTCGCTGGATTGGCTTTCCGGTTAGTGCGATTGGCGGATTGTACTGCGCTATTGCGAGTCCGGTGCGTAGGAGAAGCGCGGGGAAAATCGAAACTCGCCGAGCGCACATCGATTTTTGCCAACAAAACTGCAGGTCGCGGATGCCCAAAACAGGGGACTGTTTGACAGATCTCGGTTTTTCACCGTACCCCCGATTGGGTGCGCATTTAGCACCCTCGATGTCCCCACATTCCCTAAAAAAGTTCTTAAAACAGCCTTAAAGACGTTTCAGCTCGCGTTGACAGCGTAAAATACGCATGTTTGACTATGTCTAAAGTGGATTTTAGGGGGGGAGTGCGCCATGGAGGTGCTGGTTGTTGGCAACACCGCATATGTTGACGATGACTTTTGTGCCAAGGCGTTCCCCGGGGACCATGTCCAGGTCGTCGCTGCCGCGGAAGCGCGCCGCGACGAGTCATCGCCCCATGCCTCGTGGAAAGAGCTTCTGCAACACCTGGATCAGGCCTACGAGTTCGACCGCGTGGTCTACCTATCCAATTACCTTACTCCGCATACCGATACCGTGGGCGATATCGAGACGCTGCGCTCGGTCTTTCGTGCGTGCGCGGGTCGCCGGGTCCAACTGCTGTATGTAGCGGGGCCCGCGGGTGCCGAGGGCGCCGCCGATGCCGCGGGGCGAACGGGCAAGGGCATTATCGCGCACGCAGCCAACGACCTGTGCCGCTACTACGCTGCTCGCGAGGGCGTTCAGACCAAGATTCTGCGCGTGCCGTTCCTGTATACCGCGTCTGCCGCGCTGGAGGACCCGTTTTTGGTGCCGTTGTTCGACGCGTGCTCAACCGGATCGGTCGCTCTGCAGGGCGCGCAGGATGCGGCGTTTCCCCTGCTGTGTGCCGAGGAGCTTGCGGTGCTGGTACGCCGTATCTTCGATAGCTGGGATGGTAACTTTGAGACGCTCGACGTAGCCGATACCTTCCATCACACGGCGGGTGAGGTGGGCGACGCCCTCAAGGCGTTGTTCCCCGGCCTTGCCGTTGCCTATGGCGATTCTGCCGGCTACGCCATGCCCGTCAGCGACATCGTTCGCGTTCGTTATGGTTGGTTTCAGCGCTACGACCTGATGCGCGATCTTTCGACCATTCAGGCGCGTTGGGATGCCGGTCGCGCGAAGAAGGTCAACCCCTTGCGTGCCGCCATCGACCGCATCCAAATGCGCACGCTGCCTATTAAATGTCTGGAGACGGCAGCCGCCTGGGTCCTTTTCGAGGTGCTGGGGCACCTGTTCTCCCAATCGGCCCAGCTCAACGTGCTCGATTATCGCCTGCTCTACGTGGTGCTGATCGGCACGCTGTATGGCTTGGACTTTGGCTTGGTTGCGGCGCTGCTGGCGTCGGTTGGTTTGGCCGCGAGCTACTTTACCCAATACGGCTATACCTTTCAGGGTCTGTTCTACGAGCCGTCCAACTGGCTGCCGTTTATTGCGTACTTTGTGGTGGGTGCCGTGTGCGGCTATGTGCAGCTGCGCAACAGCGAAGCCATTAGGGCGGAGCGCGATCAAAACGAACTCGTACGCAACCGCAATACGTTCCTTACGCAGCTCTACCACGATGCGATCGAGGACAAGCGCGCGTACAGGCGCCAGATCGTGGGTCGTCACGACAGCTTTGGTAAGATCTTTGCCGTGACGCAGGAGCTCGACGTGCTCAACCCGCGCGATATCTATCGCAAGTGCTGCGAGCTTCTGGGCGAGATCCTCGAGAACGATTCGGTGGCGATCTACCATGTTTCGGACGGGGCATTTGCACGCCTGGTGGCTGCAAGTCCCACGATTGCCGAAGATGCCGCACGCTCGCTCACACTTGAGCAGATTGCACCTCTTTTGGGCGACGGGGGTCGTTCGAACCTGTGGGTGAACCGCGAGCTGACGCCGGGGCTTCCCATGTTTGGATACGCGATCGAGCGCGACGGGGCACCCGCCGTGTTGATCTTTGTGCGTAGTGCGACCGAAAACCAAATGACCCTCTATTATCAAAACCTGTTCCGCATCTTGTGCGGGCTGGTCGAAAGCGCGCTGGGCCGTGCTTTTGACTATGAGGCGGTGGCGCAGGATAAACGCTGCGTTGACGGCACTTGCGTGCTCAAGCAGGCTGCCTTTGGCCAAGAGCTCGCGGCGGAGCAGGCGCTGGCAGATAGCAAGATGGGGAGTTTTTTGCTCCTGCGCGTGGTACCGGGCGTGGAGCCTGTCGGCGAGCTGGTAGGCGCAATTGGGTCGGCAATCCGCGAGAGCGACGCGGCGGGCTTGGTCGACGGCGACGTGCTCTATCTGCTTATGCGCCAGGCAAAGGCGTGCGATCTGTCCATTATCCGCGAGCGCCTGAGCGCAAAGCGGATTGCGGTGGAGCCCATCGACGGCGAGGACATCGTGGCGCTGCTGCAGCACATCTCTTACACCGGTGACGGTGAGGGGGGTGCCGCTTGATCTCGCTTGTCGTTGCTGCCGTCTTGCTGCTGATTCATGCGCTGGTTTGCCTGATGCTGTGGACGCTCATGAAGTTGGGCCTGCTGCCGGTGCGCGGGCACATGCTGGCTGTGATAGTTTTGGTGCCGCTGTGGGGCCCGTTGCTGGTGGTTCTGCTATCGGTCCGCAGCGCGGTGTTTGGCGAGGGGCTGAAAGAGTCTGCGCTGGAGTCGCTGCGCTTCAACGACGACCTGCATCGCAGCATCTTGGTGCACGACCGTGACGCCGATGCGGGCGTGGTCCCGCTCGAGGAGGCGCTCATCGTCAACGACCCGGCATACCGGCGCCGCCTAATGCTCTCTATGCTCACCGAGGAGCCCGACGCGTATCTGGCGCAGCTGCAGGCGGCTAAGCTTAACGACGACGTTGAGGTGGCGCACTATGCCGCGACGGCGGTGGCGCAGATCTCCAAGGAGTCCGACCTTAAACTGCAGCAGCTGGAGCGTGCCTTTAAGACGGACCCGAGTGCGCAAAACCTCAACGAATACTGCGATTTTCTTGGTGAATACTTGGGCTCGGGCTTGGCCGAGGGGCGCGTGGCTCAGATTCAGCGCCAACAGTACGCGCGCCTGCTTGCGCGTCGCTGCGAGCGCGAGGATACCCTTGAGCTGCGCATTCGATACGCGACGACGCTGGCCGATGTCGGACAGATCGACGAGGCGCAGGCCGTGACCGATCAGTTGGTTCTCGACGTGCCCGAGGAGCAGGAGGTTTGGATGCTTTGCCTGCGCCTTGCCGTGATGCGCCGCGATGGTGACGAGGTTCACCGTGTGATCGATGCGATTGACAAGCAGCATGTGTATTTGAGCGCCGACAACCGCGAAAAGTTGGCGTTTTGGCGCGACGGGGAGGAGGCCGGATGAGTGTGGCGCAACATATCCGCGACCGTGCAGGCCGCTTTCGTTGGATGGGACTCCTCGTGGTGTGGGCGGTCTTTATTGCCATGGCCGCCGTGCTGCTGGTGGAGCGTGCCGGCGTGCAGTACAGTGCGGGCCGGCATAAGCTGGGGATGCTTGCCGCCAACGATGCGGTGCCGGCCTCCTCGGCAATCTTTGGCCAAAAGCCCACGTGCCTGGTCATTACCGACTCGGACCAAGATAGCGTCGACGACGTTAAAGACCAGTTCGACCAGATTTTGCTGGACATGAAGATCGCCCATCGCGATGTTGATATTGCCATCGACGGTGCGGACGCGATCCCATCGCTCACGTCGTTTGATCGCGTGATTGTGCTTATGCCCTCGCTTGACGGACTGGGTGCGCATCTGACCGATCTGATGAGTTGGGTGAGTGCGGGCGGCTCACTCATGCTGGGCATGACGCCAGATAACTCGAACTGCCTGCAGGCTATTGCTTCCAAGCTTGGGATCGAATCGGCCGGATATGACTATGCGACAGCCGAAAGTATCGTTCCGAGCGAGGACTTTATGTTGGGCGGAGGAGAGCGCTACGAGTTCTCGGATCCCTTCGATTCTTCGCTTTCGGTTTCATTGCGCGAAACGGCGCACGTCTGGGCAAGGACCGGTGACGCGGGCACGCCGCTCATTTGGTCTAACGATTGCGGCAGTGGTCACACCGTGGTGTGCAACATTGGCATTTACGACAAGGTCATGCGTGGGTTCTATGCTTCGGCCATAAGCTTGCTGGGTGATGCCACGGCCTATCCGGTCATCAACAGCGCCGTGTTCTATTTGGACGACTTTCCTAGCCCCGTGCCCTCGGGCGATGGTACTTATATCAAGCGTGACTACGGCCTTTCCATTGCCGATTTTTACACCAAGGTCTGGTGGCCCGATCTGCAAAAGCTCGCGCAAAAATACGGCATTCGCTATACCGGCGTGATGATCGAAAACTACGAGGACGCGGTCAACCAGACCGAGCCCGCGCGCCAACCCGATACCACGCAGTTCCGCTATTTTGGCGGCATGCTGCTGCAGATGGGCGGAGAGCTGGGCTTTCACGGCTACAACCATCAGCCTCTGGCGCTCTGGGATACCGACTATGGCACGCTGTACGTCTACAAGACCTGGAAGAACAAAGAGACGCTCGTCGCTTCGCTTAAAGAACTTATCGCGTTTCAAGACGAGGTCCTGCCCAACGCTCATGGCTCGGTCTACGTGCCACCGTCGAATATCCTTTCGGCCCGCGCGCGCCAGCTTATCGGCACCGACGTTCCGCGCATTAAGACTATTGCCAGTACGTACTTTGAGGACGGTACCGACCTGCCGTACGTGCAGGAGTTTGGCGTGGCGAGCGATGGTATTGTGGAGCAGCCGCGTATTGTCTCGGGCGGCATGGTCGACGATTCCTATATGCGCCTGGCTGCCGTGTCCGAGCTCAACATGCACTACGTGAGTACGCACTTTATGCACCCGGACGACCTGCTCGATCCCGATCGCGGCGCCAAGGAGGGCTGGGAAGTCTACAAGGGCGGCCTGACCGACTACCTGGACTGGCTTACCAAGTCTGCGCCCGACCTGCGCCGCCAGACCGGCTCGGAATGCTCGGGCGCCATTCAGCGCTTTTCGTCGGTTACGGTGAGCGTGGATACCAGTGCGGATGCCTGGACGCTCAGCCTGGGCAATTTCCACGACGAGGCGTGGCTTATGTTCCGCGCCAATAATGGCGAGCCGGGTGCAGTCACGGGTGGCGAACTGACGCACCTTACGGGCAATCTGTATCTGCTCGAGGCAAATGATAAGACCGTGACGATCGAGCGCAAGGAGGGTGGCGATAAATGAGAATCTGCTTGGTACTCGAGGGTTGCTACCCCTATGTGCACGGCGGCGTATCTACCTGGATGCATGGCTATATCCAGGCCATGCCCGAGCACGAGTTTGTGCTGTGGGTGATCGGCGCGCATGCTGCCGACCGCGGCAAGTTTGTCTACGAGCTGCCCGGCAACGTGGTCGAGGTGCACGAGGTGTTCCTAGACGATGCCCTGCGGCTTTCGGGCGAGCAGCACGAAGCCAGTTTTAACGACCGTGAGCGCGAGGCGCTACGCCGTCTGGTGTCGCTCTCCAATCCGGACTGGGACGTGTTATTTGATATCTTCCACCGCCGTCGCGTGCATACGCTCTCGTTTTTGCAGAGCCGCACGTTTATGGATATCTTTCGCGACGTGTGCCTGGCCGAGTATCCCTATACGCCCTTTGCCGATGCATTCCACACCATGCGCTCCATGTTGCTGCCCGTGCTCTACCTGTTGGGCAGCGAGGTACCGGTGGCCGATGTGTACCATGCCATCTCGACCGGCTACGGTGGCCTGCTCGCCTGCCTGGGCTCAAGCGTTCACCATGCGCCGGTGCTGCTGACCGAGCATGGCATCTATACCCGCGAGCGCGAGGAAGAGATCATTCGCGCCGATTGGGTGGTGCCGTCGTTTAAGGACCGCTGGATCCGCTTTTTCTACCTGCTTTCGGAGGAGATCTACCGCCGCGCCTTCCGCGTGACGAGTTTGTTCCATAACGCCCGCAAGACGCAGATTGATATGGGCTGCGATGCGGACAAATGCCTGGTCATCCCCAACGGCATCCAGTTCAACCGCTTTAAGGACATTCCCTTAAAGCCCGATGACGGCTGGGTGGACATTGGCGCTGTGGTGCGCCTGGCGCCCATCAAGGACGTCAAGACCATGATCTATGCCTTCTTTGAGTTGCACGAGCGCCTGCCCAAGGTGCGCCTGCACATCATGGGCGGCGTGGACGACGAAGAGTACGGCGCCGAGTGCCACGCGCTGGTCGATACCCTGGGCGTGCGCGACCTGATCTTTACCGGTCGCGTCAACGTGGTCGAGTACATGGAAAAGCTCGACTTTACCATTTTGACGAGCATCTCCGAGGGCCAGCCGCTTAGCGTGCTGGAGTCGCTTGCAGCGCGTCGTCCCTGCGTGACGACCGAGGTGGGCTGCTGCCGTGAGCTGCTCGAAGGCGCCCCGGGCGACGACTTTGGCGTGGCGGGTTTTGTGACGCCGCCCATGTATCGCAAGGGCCTGGCCGATGCCATGGAGCGCATGTGCGTGAGCCGCGCCCGTCGCATTGAGATGGGGGAGCGCGGGCAGCGTCGCGTTGCCACGTACTTCTTGCACGAGCAGATGCTCGCCAACTATCGCGCGCTGTACGACGTGACGGCGCGTGCGTTTAACCTGTCCAGAGAGGGGGAGTAGCCGGTGGCCGGAATTGGTTTTGAGCTCAAGCGCCTGTTTAGGCGCAAAGGCCTGTTTGCCACGATGCGCGCTTACGGCTACGCCGGCATTGTGTGCACGGGTCCCATGCTGTTGGGCGTGCTGCTCCAGGTGGGTATCTTGGTGCTGTGCGGTCTGTGGGGTGTGGGCCGTGCCAACCAGGATCTGCTGGTGTGCATGGTGACCTACACACTGCTGGCCTCACTTTTGCTCACGAGCTTTTTCTCCATGCCGGTCACGCGCTTTTTGGCTGATATGTTGTTTGCCGAGCGCGAGGATGAGATACTGCCTTCGTTTTGGGGCTCTAACGCCATCATGCTCGTTGCGGGCACGGTGCTCTACGGCGTCTTTTTGCTGTTCTCGGGCGCCACGCTGCTGCAGGGGCTGCTGTGCCTGTGGCTGTTCAACATTATGATCGTCAACTGGAACGGCATGAGTTACCTCACGGCCATCAAGGATTACCGCGGCATCCTTTGCAGCTTTGCGGCCGCCATTGGCGTGGCGTGCCTGTGCGCCCTGGCCGCGCTGGCGCTGGGACTGCCGCCGGTCGAGGGCCTGTTGGCGTCAATTGCTCTGGGCTACGGCGTCATGCTCGCCTGGGACGTGGTGCTGCTGTACCGGTATTTTCCTCAGAGCGACCGCAGCCCCTGGCCCTTTTTGCAGTGGCTCGATCAGTTTATGCCGCTGGCGCTCACGGGTCTGTTAACCAATCTGGGACTCTTTGCGCACCTGGTGATTATTTGGGCTGGTCCCATTGGCGTGCGGGTCAAGGGCTTGTTTTATGGTGCGCCCTACTACGATGTGCCGGCGCTCATCGCGTTTTTGACGATCCTGGTCACGACCGTCAACTTTGTGGTCTCGGTCGAGGTCAACTTCTATCCGCGCTACCGCGACTACTACAGCCTGTTCAATGACGGCGGCGTGGTAGGCGACATTGTGGTGGCCGAGGAGGAGATGCTCTCCACGCTTAACAGCGAGCTGCGCTTTTGTGCGCTCAAGCAGCTGTTTGTGACCGCGGCGGTCATTTCGCTCGAGACCACGGTGCTGTCGGCCCTACCGTTGGGCTTTAACAACCTTATGCACGGGTATTTTCGCACGCTGTGCGTGGGCTATGGCCTGTATGCCGTGGGTAATACGGTGATGCTCATCTTGCTGTACTTTACCGACTATAAGGGGGCCGTGCTGGCTTCGGGCCTGTTTGCCGGTGTGGCCGGGCTGGCGACTGCCGTGTCGTTGCTTTTGCCGCAGCAATTTTACGGCTTTGGCTTTTTGTTGGGTGCGGCGGTGTTTTTTATCGTGGCGCTGCTGCGGCTCGATACCTATACCGCCAACTTGCCGTATCGTATCCTGAGCCAGCAGCCCATTGTGGCGACCGACAAGACGGGCTGGTTTACCGAACTTGGCCGGGTGCTCGACCGTGTTGAGCAATGCTACGAGGACAAGCGCGCGGGCGGTGAGCCGCGCAGTGCGTTTGAACGTATGGTGGTTCGCCTGTATCAAAAACATTGGGGAGGTTCTGATGATCGATAAGTTGATGTCTCGCCGCTGCCTGATCGAGGCGGCTGCCGGCGCGCTGTTGCTTTCGGGCTGTTCGTCTCAGGACGAATCCTCGACTAAAAAGGTCAAAAAGCAGGACAAGATTAAAAAGGCCGAGGCCTCCGACCAGTCCAAGCACCTGCGCGACAAGGACGAGCTCTACGAGGTCTACGATGACTCGGGTATTGTGACCATGTACTTGACGGTCTCACGCGGCAACAGCTCCGAGAACACCGACCACAGCTGGGCCGAGATCAACACGTACTCGGTGTATGACTATGCCGACATGGGCGTGACGCGCTATCAGGTTATGGGCCTGCTGCAGCCGGGTGACGAAGACGGCCCGGTGGCCGGCGAGGTTGGCTATGGCGAGGAAGCGCCCAATGCTACCGTGCAGGTGCGCGGCCAGACGTCGAGCATGAACTCGCAAAAGAATTACAAGGTGGAGCTCAAAAAGGGCAAGGGTACCTGGCGCCAACAGCGCGCGATTGCGCTCAACAAGCACATGGGCGAGGGTATGCGTTTTCGCAACAAGATGGCCTACGACCTTATCCGTGGGATTCCCCAGATGATGGGCCTACGTACGCAGTTTGTGCATCTGTGGGTGTGCGACCAGACCGAAAAGTCCAACGACACCTTTGAGGACTACGGGCTGTTTACGCAGGTGGAGCAGCTCAATAAGACGGCGCTTAAGGCGCACGGCTTGGATAAGAACGGGCATCTGTATAAGGTGAACAGCTTCGATTTCCATCGCTACGAGGACATCATTAAGCTCGCCGACGATCCCGACTACAACCAGGCCAACTTTGAGGGCATGCTCGAGATTAAGGGCGATTCGGACCACACCAAGCTCATCGAGATGCTCGATGCGCTCAACGACGAATCACAAAAGATCGATGATGTGCTCGATACCTACTTTGATACCGAGAATCTGGTCTATTGGCTGGCGTTTCAGATCCTGACGGGCAACTGCGATACGCAGAACCGTAACTGCTATCTGTACAGCCCTCTCAACTCAAATACCTGGTACTTTTTAGATTGGGATAACGACGGCATGCTGCGTAAGTTGGAGCTTTCTCTTACCGGGTTTTCGGACTACGCGAGCTGGGAGCGCGGCGCGAGTAACTACTGGGGCAACGTGCTGTTCAATCGTGCGCTGCGCAGCAAATCGTTCCGCAGCGAGCTCGACCGCGCCGTCAAGGACCTGCGTTCGTATATGACCGAGGCACGCCTGAGCAAGATGATCAAGCACTACCGCGAGGTTACTGAACCGCTGGTCTTTGCTTCGCCCGATATCGACCATCTGCCTGTCACCAAGGACCAATACGAGCAGATCGCCGCGGCGATTCCCTCCGAGATCGAGGAGAACTACAAGAGCTTTCGCGAGAGTTTTAAAAAGCCCATGCCGTTCTACATCGGCGTGCCGCAGATCGATAACGGTAAGCTGCGTATTAACTGGGATGCGTCCTACGACTTTGAGGCGCGCGACATTCGCTACACCGTGGAGCTTGCGCGTGACTATGCAATAAGCGACGTGGTCTTTAAGGCCGAGGACGTGCTGCTTCCCGAGGTGACCTGCGATGCGCCCGATGCCGGCCAGTATTTTGTGCGCGTGCGTGCCACCAACTCCGACGGCTTTACGCAAGATGCGTTTGACTACTATGTGACCGACGACGGCAAGCACTACGGCATGAAGTGTTTTTACGTGCAAGGCGGCGGTAAGGTCGTGGAGGACACGTATGAGGAGGGCTAGCGCGCTGCTTGAGCGCTTGGCGGCTCCGCCTGTGCGTACCACGCAGGAGCGTTACCGCCACGAGCTCAAATATCTCATTAACGAGGGCGAGCACTCCGCGCTTGCCTGTCGCATGGCGCCGGTGTTTAAACTGGACAAGCATGCGCGGGCGGGTGGTTACACCATTCGCAGCCTGTATTTTGACGACTACTGCAACTCGGCCTACGAGGAAAAAGACGCCGGTATTCTCATGCGCAAAAAGTATCGCGTGCGCATCTATAACGGCAGCGACAAGGTGATTAAGCTCGAGCGCAAAAAGAAGTTCGGCAGCTGGATCTATAAGGAGGACGCGCCGCTTACGCGCGGCGAGTTTGAGCAGATCCTGGCTGGCGACTACGACTTTTTGCTGAGGAGCCCCTATCCGCTCTGCCGAGAGTTCTACATCGAGTGCATCTGCAACATGATGCGCCCGCGGACTATTGTGGACTACGAGCGCGAGCCGTGGGTGATGGACGAGGGCACCGTGCGCATTACGTTTGACATGAACGTGCGTGCCGCGGTGGGAAGCTTCGATATCTTTGACGCGACGCTGCCCGCGCTGCCGGTCCTGGAGCCCGGCAAGCTGGTGATGGAGGTCAAGTTTACGGAGTTTTGCCCGCAACTGGTGCGTGATATGGTGCCGCCGGGAGCGGCCGAGCTTACGGCGGTCTCCAAGTACTGCCTGTGTTACGAAAAGACCGCCTACCTTCGCGGATTTAACTACTGGGAATCGGATTTTGAGAACCGAGGGGATATTTAGACCATGAGCACCAGGGACTTTTTTAAGAACTCCGTTTTGGAGGCGTTTGGCCAGGTCGACCCTGCCAAGATTGGCCTTTCGCTGCTCGTGGCGCTCGCCATGGGCATCCTGATCTATTACGTGTACAAGCGCTTTTTTACCGGCGTGGTATATTCGCGCAGCTTTGCCGTGACGCTCGTGGGCATGTGCGTGCTCACCTGCATGGTCACGCTCGCGATCTCGACGAACGTGGTCATCTCGCTCGGTATGGTTGGTGCTCTGTCTATTGTCCGCTATCGTACGGCGGTCAAGGACCCGCTCGACCTGCTGTATCTGTTTTGGGCTATTACCACGGGCATTACGGCCGGCGCCGGCATGTATGCGCTCGTGGGGCTCACGGCGGTGGTGATCGTGGTGATGATCGCCGGCTTTGCGAGCCACCAGGACAAGGCGCGCGTTTACATGATGGTCATCCACTACACGGGTCAGACCACTGGCGACGATATCGTGCGTGCATTTGGGCGCACCAAGTTTACCGTCAAGTCCAAGACGATGCGCGGCGACAAAGTCGAGATGGCCGTCGAGCTTTTCTCGGACGGTGTTGACATGCCCTATGCGGATGCCATTCGCGCGCTCGACGGCGTTGAAGATCTGACGTTGATCCAATATAACGGCGAATATCACGGCTAACTATGGTCCGGCGTTTTAACAAACGCCGGACCGCTCGACGCTGCGCGGGCATCTGCCGGGCGATCTGCCGCTCAAACCGTCGCTCGCGTACATAAAGTACGCTTCGCTCCTCTTTCGCGGCACCTCGCCACGGCAGCTGCCCGCTCGCTGACGTTTGCTCGACCTGGATGAGCGAGTTGATTCATTGAGCGCGTTCGCGGGTATTATGGTGAAAGCGATTTCAATGACAGGGGTGCTCGTGGTTAAGATGAAAGATGTGGCCGAGTTGGCCGGCGTTTCGAGCGCCGCCGTCTCGCGCTACCTCAACGGTGGGTATATCTCGGCGGATAAGGCCGAGCGCATTAAGCAGGCGATTGAGCTGACCGGATACGTGCGATCCAGCCAGGCTCGCGCGCTGCGCACCGGTTCCACCAAGCTCATCGGCGTCATCGTGCCTAAGATCAACTCGGAATCCGTGAGCCGCATTACCGCCGGTATTGGCCAGGTGCTCGGTCGCCGTGGCTACCAGATGCTGCTTGCCAACACCGACAATGCGCCCGATCGCGAGCTCGAATACCTCGATTTATTCCAAAACCATCCGGTTGATGGCATTGTGCTGGTGGCGACCATGATCACCGACGAGCACCGTCGGGCGATTGACTCGTGCCGCGTGCCCATTGTGCTGATCGGTCAGCATGTCGAGGGCGCGGCGTGCGTCTATCATGACGATTACGAGGCTGCCTTTGAGCTGGGCCGTGCGCTTGCGGGTCGCGTGGACGGCAAGATCGCCTACATTGGAGTTTCCGAAGAGGACCGCGCGGCCGGTTTCGACCGTCGTCGCGGTTTTGAGGCCGGCTTGCGCGCCGCGGGCGCGGTGCTTGATCCGAGCCTGATTCGCCAGGGGTCATTTACGCTCGACTCGGGCTATCGCGCTGCGCGCGAACTGCTCTCCGTCGATCCCGATGTTTCGTTTATCGCGTGCGCGACTGACACTATGGCGGCCGGCGCCCTGCGCGCTTTTGACGAGCTGCGCGGCGTGGGCGAGGGCGTGCGTCGCGTGAGCGGTTTTGGCGACAACGCGTTTTTGCGCGCACTGACGGGCGGCATTCCCACCGTGCATTATGGCTACCTGACCAGTGGCGTCGAGGCGACCAATATGCTGCTCGACGCGCTCGATGGCGAGGAGGGGGAGAGCGGCCTGCGGACGCTCAAACTTGGGCATCAGCTCATGAATGTCTAGTCCTTGGACGCGTCTGCCTGCCTTTGAATCCCCAGTTTTTGTCTCAAAACTACCATTCGCCGGCTTTTTCCTACCGTTCACCCTACTGTGAAAACGATTACAGTGTAAGTGTCAAAGATGGCCGGGTGCAGATGCGCCCGTTGGAGGAAAGGGAAGTCATGGACTACCGCAAATCAGCCCAAGAGGTGCTCGACAACATCGGTGGCGCCGGCAACGTTGTTTCGGCCGCACACTGCGCCACGCGTCTGCGCCTGGTGATTGCCGATAACGCCAAGGTCGACAAGGAGGCCCTCGAGAATATCGACGGCGCCAAGGGCGTCTTTGAGGCCCAGGGCCAGCTTCAGATTATTTTTGGTACCGGCACCGTCAACAAGGTCTACGAGGAGTTCATCGCGCTCAGTGGCGTCGAGGCTGCCACCAAGGCCGAGGTCAAGGAGGCCGCGGCGCAGCAGCAGAACATCTTTATGCGTGCCATTAAGGTGCTCGGCGACGTCTTTGTCCCCATCATCCCCGCCATCGTGGCTTCGGGCCTGCTGCTGGGCATTATGAGTGCCCTCAACTTTATGGCCTCCAACGGCTTTATCGCGCTCGACACCAATAACTTTATCTACAAGATTGCCGACCTGGTCTCGGGAACGTCCTTTGGCATCCTGCAGATCCTGATCGGTTACTCCGCCGCTAAGGCCTTTGGCACCAGCCCGTATCTGGGTGCCGTCGTCGGCGGTGCGTTTATCAACTCCTCGCTGCAGAGCGCCTATACGGTTGCCTCCGAGGGCGTGCAGACCATGGTCACTGTCATTCCCGGCGTGTACAGCTTTGAGTGGGTCGGTTATCAGGGCCATGTGATCCCGATCGTCATCGCCTGCGCCATTCTGGCCTTCCTCGAGAAGCGCCTGCACAAGATCGTTCCCGAGATGTTCGACCTCTTTGTGACTCCGCTCGTCTCGGTGTTCGTGACCGTGCTCGTGACGCTCGTTGCCGTCGGCCCCATCTTTGTCTGGGCCGAGAACGCCATCCTCGGTCTGATCCAGGCCCTGCTGACCCTGCCCTTCGGCATCGGTTCCTTTATCGTCGGCCTGTTCTATGCCCCCACGGTCGTTACCGGTATCCACCAGATGTACACCGCCATCGACCTGGGTCAGCTTGCCCAGTACGGTGTGACCTATTGGCTGCCCATCGCCAGTGCCGCCAACATCGCCCAGGGTGGCGCCGCGCTCGCCGTTGCCTTTAAGACCCGCGATGCCAAGATCAAGGGCCTGGCGCTTCCTTCGGCCCTGTCCGCCTTCATGGGTATTACCGAGCCTGCCATCTTTGGTGTGAACCTGCGCTTCTTTAAGCCCTTCATCGCCGGCTGCATCGGCGGCGGTTGCGGTGCCCTGGTCTGCGCGCTTACTTCGCTGGCCGCCTCCGGCACCGGCGTTACCGGCATCTTCGGTATCCTGCTGTGCCTGGCCCAGCCCGTGCAGTACGCGATCATGTTTGCGGTCGCCGCGCTGGTTTCCTTTGCCGTCTCGTTTGTCCTGTACAAGGACGAGCCCAAGGCTTCCGAGCAGGCCTAAGAGCTTTTGATTGAGGGGCGCCCGCGGGTTGTATGCTCGCGGGCGTTTCCCGTATCTGGTGTCGATTTCTGGCGCCTTGTTACTTTCGATCCGTTAGGACTTTGATATGTCTAATGCACTTGGCCGCGACCTTGCAAAGCTGGTTGCCGCTGTTGACACCGCCGCCTCTGAGTGCGGTCATGGCGCATATGGCCAGCACTTCCATATTATGCCGCCGGCGGGCTGGCTCAACGACCCCAATGGTCTTTGCCAAGCGGGCGGCGTGTTCCATGCCTATTTTCAGTATGCGCCGTTTGATGTCGAGGGTGGCGTCAAGATGTGGGGCCATGCCACAAGCCGCGATCTTATTACGTGGGACTACGTTGGCGCCCCGCTGCTGCCCGACGAGCCGTTCGATTGCCATGGCGTGTATTCGGGCTCCGCGCTTGCCGAGGACGGCCGCATTCGCGTACTGTACACAGGCAACGTTAAACTCTCCGATGCAGACGGCACGTACGACTACGTCAATACCGGCCGCCGCGCCGATACTGTTTATGTCGAGAGCGTTGATGGCCTTGCCGGTCGGGAGTTCAGCCAAAAGCGTGTGGTGCTGGCGTCCGAGGATTATTCCGAGGATTTGACCTGCCATGTGCGCGATCCCAAGGTGTGGCGCGATGATAATGGGCGTTACCACATGGTGCTGGGCGCGCGTCGTCGCGTGGATGGGCCGCATGTCGATAGTCGATTTTGCGCCATGCACGGCGAGGGTGCCGGGCGCGATGTGGGCGAGATCCTGGTGTATGGCTCGGCCGATATGCTGAGTTGGGAGCTCGAGAGCCGCGTGTCTACCCCCGAGCGCTTTGGCTTTATGTGGGAGTGCCCGGGGTATCTGGAGCTTGAGGCGGGTGGCGGCGTGCCGGCAAGGTTTCTGTCTTTCTCTCCCCAGGGGCTCGAGGGCGGTCGTTGGGACCGCGGTAACGTGTATGCAGCGGGCTACATGCCTGTAACGGGCGACATTACGGGTGGCAATGACGCTTATGAGCTGGGCGAGTTTCGCCTGTGGGACGCCGGTTTTGACTTCTATGCTCCGCAGGAGTTCACGGCCGAGGACGGTCGCCACATTCTGATCGGCTGGATGGGCATGCCCGATGAGCCGACCTATGGCAACGCGCCCACCGTGGCGTGCGGCTGGCAGCACTGTATGACGGTGCCGCGTGAGCTTACAGCCGGTGCTGGCGGCGTGGTGCTGCAACAGCCGGCGCGCGAGATTGAGCACCATTATGCCTCGGTGCGTGTGGGGGCGGGCTCGTTGGAGGTTGCCGGCGATACCTGCTTTGATGTTGTTGTCGACGGTGTCGACGGCGCGTTTGCCGCGACCGTAGATGGCGAGCTGAAACTGGTGTTTGTGCCCGCCGAGGGCGAGCTTCCCGCGCGCTTTGAGATGCGATATACCGATGAAGGTCGCGCTTCTGCCGGCTGCGGTCGTACCGTGCGCTGGGAGCCCGTCGACGAGGTGCGCAACGTGCGCATTGTTGGCGATGTCTCGTCGGTCGAGGTGTTTGTGAACGATGGCTCGCTCGTGTTTTCGACGCGCATCTATCCCGAGGCCTATGGCGTGACCGTTGACACTCCGGGTGCGAACGTGACCTACCACGCGCTCAACATCTAGGCGATTCGTCGCATATCGGCGCTATACTGCAGCCGTTGCCCACGATGCGGGGAACACCCGCATCGTGGGTTTTTGCTTATGAAGGGGCGGTGCCTTGTGGATGTACAGCAGCTAGAAGAGGCTTGGGCTTTGAGAGCCGGCGCGCGTGAGGTGCGGTTGCTTGCGGCCTCGCATGTGCCAGCAGCGCTGTCGCAGCTGGGGATTGTGTGTCCCGGCGATCGTCTGGTTGCCTTTGCGGACGACTTTGCCGATGCGTTTGCGCGCGGCTTTGATGGCTGCGACGTCGCGCTGGTGGGCTCGACGTCCGCCGAGGCGTTTGCTGCGGCGTCCGGTGGCTTTGCCGGCTCGTTTGACGCTGAGGGTCCGCACCTGTGGTGGTTCGTCAACTCCATCGGCGGGTTTGGTCTGCGTGTGCCTGATCTTCGTGCGCTGGGTCGGGCAGCGCGTGAGGCCCATGCGCTGCTGGTTGTGGACAACACCGTGGCGTCAGCTTTTGGCTGCGATTCGCTGCGGCTGGGTTCTGCGCTGTCGCTCGAGGCGCTCGATCGCGTATGCGCCGGTGATGCTCCGCGCAAGTTGGTTGCCGTATCGGTCGCGCGCTCGCAGCTCAAGCGCCATCGCGTGGATGCCGCGGCCGAGTGCGCGCATGCCCTGCTTGAGGGCTGTGGCTTGGCCAAGTTTGAATTGACTGCTGACGAGGCCGGTGTGCTGGAGCGGGGACTGGACTCGCTCGACGTCCGCATGCAGGCGCATTTCGATCGCGCCCGTGCGCTGGCCGAGTATCTGGCCGCCAACGAGATGGTGCGCAGCGTGCGCTATCCCGGGCTGAGCTCGCATCCCGACCATGTGGTTGCAACGGGAATCCTCGAGCACGGCTTTGGCCCGGCAGTTGAGTTTGACCTTATCGAGCGCAGTGCGGGTGATTTCTTCGATGCTTTGCCGGGGGAGTTTCGTACATCGCCCGCCGGCGGCGCAACGACGCGCCTCTCGGCCACGCGCGGCAAGCAGGGGAGCACCATCCACCTCTTCGCCGGCACCGACAACCCCCTGGTCGTAGCGTCCGCCCTAGATAACGCCCTCCGCAACTAGCTAAATCATCCTCGACTCCATAAGTTGCGGTGAAATAGGGATTGATTTACGGCTTTAACCGCATAAACAGCCCCTATTTCACCGCAACTTATGAGAAGGGGTTGTGTGGCTATAAGGCCCCGTCCCAAATTGGCTACTTTGGTTGATGCTGGCGATGAGGTCGTTCGCTTTTGTGGCGATGACGTTGTTGATGTCGGTCTGCAGCTCCTCGTAGACCGCTATGGCTCGCTCGCCGGCGGGGGTGAGGGTGGATCCGCGGGCGCCGTCGCGCTCGATGAGCTTGCAGCCCAGCTGACCTTCTGCCTCGTTTACAATGCGCCAGGCCTTGGAATACGCCATGCCCATGCTCTTGGCGGCTCGGTTGAGCGAGTGCTCGCGGGCGATACCCTGCAGCAGCAAGACGCAGCCGTGGCCGAAGACGCCCGGCAAATCCTTGTCGCACGCTTGAATGACCAACTTTGCCGTCGTCTTGTACTCCATGTGCTCCACGTCTCCCCGCTAAAGTGTTTGCTGGGCAAACGCAAAGCCTGCGTCAAACCCTCGTGTGCTCTTCTTAAATCATGCATTGTAGCAGTCAAAGTGCGTTAAGATACTTCCCCAGTATTGGGCGCCCAAGGTTGGGCTGGGTCCTACGAGGCCTGCAGCCGACCGGTCGCATGGAAAAAGGAGAAACATGGCTACGTTCTTTCCCGGTGAGTCCCACACGTTTTCGGAGTATCTGCTGGTCCCTGGTTACTCGTCCTCGCAGTGCATCCCCAACAACGTCTCTCTTAAGACGCCGCTAACCCGCTTTAAGCGCGGTGAGAAGCCGGCAATCACCCTGAACATCCCCATGGTTTCCGCCATCATGCAGTCCGTCTCGGGCGTCGATATGGGTGTCGCGCTCGCTACCGAGGGTGGCCTGTCCTTCATTTACGGTTCTCAGAGTGCCGAGTCCGAGGCCGCTATGGTCAAGGCCGTCAAGGATCACAAGGCCGGCTTCGTTCAGTCCGATTCCACGCTGACCCCCGACATGACCATGGAGCAGGTCATCGAGCTCAAGGAGAAGACCGGTCACTCCACCATGCCGGTCACCGACGACGGCACTCCCAAGGGTAAGCTCCTGGGCATCGTCACCAGCCGTGACTATCGCCCCAGTCGCGATGACCACCAGACGAAGGTCTCCGAGTTCATGACCCCGCGTGAGCAGCTCATCGTGGGCGACAAGAACATCAGCCTCAAGGTTGCCAACGACGTCATCTGGGACAACAAGCTCAACGCCCTGCCCATCGTCGACGACAACGATCACCTCATGGGCATTGTCTTCCGCAAGGACTACGACAGCCACAAGACCAACCCCAACGAGCTGCTCGATGGCGACAAGCGCTACATGGTCGGCGCCGGTATCAACACCCGCGACTATGCCGAGCGCGTGCCGCTGCTCATCGAGGCCGGCGCCGATGTCCTGTGCATCGACTCCTCCGAGGGCTTCAGCGAGTGGCAGAAGCGCACCATCGAGTGGATTCGCGCCAACTACGGCGAGGACGTCAAGGTCGGTGCCGGCAACGTCGTCGACGCCGAGGGCTTCCGCTTCCTGGCCGACTGCGGTGCCGACTTCATCAAGGTCGGTATCGGCGGCGGCTCCATCTGCATCACCCGTGAGACCAAGGGCATCGGCCGTGGCCAGGCTACCGCGCTGATCGACGTCTGCCGCGCTCGCGACGAGTACTACGAGGAGACCGGTGTCTACGTGCCCGTGTGCTCCGACGGCGGTATCGTCTACGACTACCACATGACGCTCGCCCTGGCCATGGGTGCCGACTTTATGATGCTGGGCCGCTACTTCGCTCGCTTTGACGAGAGCCCGACCGAGCGCGTCAACGTCAACGGCCAGTACATGAAGGAGTACTGGGGCGAGGGTTCTGCGCGTGCCCGCAACTGGCAGCGCTACGACCTGGGCGGCGCTGCGAAGCTCAGCTTCGTCGAGGGCGTCGACTCCTACGTTCCCTACGCCGGCTCCCTCAAGGACGGCGTGGGCGGCACGCTCTACAAGGTCAAGTCCACGATGTGCAACTGCGGTGCCCTCTCGATCCCCGAGCTCCAGGAAAAGGCACGCCTGACCCTGGTGAGCTCGACCTCGATCGTCGAAGGCGGCGCCCACGACGTTGTCGTCAAGGATTCTCAGCAGTCCGTATCTTATCGATAAGGTAAGAGCCTCACATAAAGGTTGAGTTTCAACCACGTTATTTAGATAAAGCGAGATGCCTGCAAGTCGCAGGCATCTCGCTTGTCGTATTTGCTATTATCAGTCAAGTTAACCTTAGGGTCGGTCGGCTTGGCTTTGTTCGCTACAAGTTCCGCACGCAAAGAAGAGCACTTAATGTGCTCTTCGTCTTGCGCAGGACTGTCCGCAGTAGCGAATAAAGCCAAGCCGACCGACCCCAGCTAAGATTAAAGGAGCTGATATGTGCGATTGCACAGATCATAAGGACGAGATCCCTGTCTACGACGCGCAGGCCATTGAGTCCAGGTGGATGAAGGCCTGGGAGGATTCCAACCTCTTTGCCGTCGACACCGACGACAGCAAGCCCAAGAAGTACGTGCTCGAGATGTTCCCGTATCCGTCGGGCGACCTGCACATGGGCCACGCGCGCAACTATACCATCGGCGATGCCATGGCCCGTCAGGCCCGCATGCGCGGCTATGACGTGCTGCACCCCATCGGCTTTGATGCCTTTGGCCTGCCCGCCGAGAACGCCGCTATTAAGCACAACACGCAGGCTGCCGCCTGGACGTATAAGAACATGGACCAGGCGCTCGCCACGATGAAGCGCATGGGTTTCTCCTATGATCTGGATCGCATGGTCAAGACCTGCAGCCCCGACTACTACCGCTGGGGCCAGTGGATCTTTGAGAAGATGTGGGAAAAGGGCCTGGTCTATCGCAAGAAGAACCCGGTCAACTGGTGCCCCACCTGCAAGACCGTTCTGGCCAACGAGCAGGTCACCGAGGGCAAGTGCTGGCGTTGCGGCACCGAGCCCGAGAAGCGCGACCTTGAGCAGTGGTACTACAAGATCACCGAGTACTCTCAGGAGCTGCTCGACGATCTGGAGAAGCTCCCCGGCTGGCCCGAGCGCGTCAAGCAGATGCAGGCTAACTGGATCGGTCGCTCCGAGGGCGCCGAGGTCGACTTTACCCTGTGCGACCAGGATGGCGAGCCCATCGAGGGCGATGAGGGCAAGATCACCGTCTTCACCACGCGTGCCGATACCCTTTTTGGCGTCTCCTTCTTTGTCCTGGCTCCCGAGTACGCCGGCCTGCACGAGCTCGTCGAGGGTACGGAGTACGAGGAGGCCGTCACCAAGATCGTCGAGGACTCCAAGCATATCTCTGCCGTCGAGCGTGCCCAAGGCACCCTCGAGAAGCACGGTGCCTTCACGGGCCGCTATGTGGTAAACCCCGTCAACGGCGAGAAGGTCCCCGTGTGGGTTGCCGATTATGTCGTTGCCGACTACGGTACCGGTGCCGTCATGGCCGTTCCCTGTGGCGACCAGCGCGACTTTGAGTTTGCCCGTAAGTACGACCTGCCGATCGTGCCGATCATCCTGGACGATGAGGATCGCGCTGCCGTCGAGGCCAGCGGCGAGACCATCGATACCTTCCATGCCGAGACCGTCGACTGGGATTGCGCCCACGCTGCCGAGGGCACGCTCGTCCAGTCCGGCAAGTACACCGGAATGCGCGGCGGCAAGCACTCCGAGGGCGAGGCTGCGATCGTGGCCGACCTCGAGGCCATGGGCTGTGGTCGTCGCAAGGTCGAGTTCCGTCTGCGCGACTGGCTCATTTCCCGTCAGCGCTATTGGGGCAACCCCATCCCGGCCATCCACTGCGAGCACTGCGGCATCGTGCCCGTGCCCGAGGATCAGCTGCCGGTGACGCTGCCCGAGAACCTGGACCTGGGCGCTGGCGAAACCCTTGCCGAGTGCAAGGAGTTCTACGAGACCACCTGCCCGGTCTGCGGCCGCCCGGCCAAGCGCGAGACCGATACCATGGACACCTTTACCTGCTCCAGCTGGTATTACCTGCGCTATACCGATCCGCACAACACTGAGCTGCCCTTCTCCCGTGAGGCTGCCGACCGTTGGATGCCCGTCGATAACTACATCGGCGGCATCGAGCACGCTATTTTGCACCTGCTCTACAGCCGCTTCTTTACCAAGGCACTGCGCGACCTGGGCCTGCTGAGCGTGGACGAGCCCTTCACCAACCTGCTGTGCCAGGGCATGGTCAAGGACGAGAACGGCGACACCATGTCCAAGTCCAAGGGCAACGTCGTGCCCCCGAGCTCGGTCATCGAGCCTTACGGTGCCGACACCATGCGTCTGGCGATCCTGTTTATCGCCCCGCCCGAGAAGGACTTCGACTGGGATCCCAAGGCCGTCGAGGGCGCTAACCGCTTTATCAAGCGCGCCTGGCGTATCGTTTGGCAGCTCGTCCAGTCCGGCGATGCCAACGTGGCCTTCGACAAGTCTGCGCTCGATGAGGTTGCTATGAAGCTCTATCGCGAGCGTCACCGCACCATCGCCAAGTGCACCGAGGACTTCGACCGCGGCCAGTTCAACACCGCCATCTCGGCCGTCATGGAGCTCGTCAACGCGGCGAGCGCCTACCTCAACGCCACCGAGGGCGCTTCCCGTGACAAGGCGCTGTGCTACGGCGTGGCTAAGGATATCGTGAGCGTCCTTGCCCCCATCTGCCCGTTCTGGGCCGACGAGCTGTGGCACGAGGCGCTCGGCTGCGAGGGCAACGCCTACACCGCCGCCTGGCCCGAGTTCGACCTGGCCGAGTCCGTTGAGGACACGGTGCAGATCGTGGTCCAGGTGCTCGGCAAGGTCCGCGGCCGCGTCGACGTTGCCCGCGATGCCTCCAATGAGGATATGCAGGCTGCCGCCGAGGCCGCCGTCACCAAGTGGCTCGAGGGCAAGACAGTCGTCAAGGCCATCTGCGTGCCCGGCAAGCTGGTCAACCTGGTGGTCAAGTAAGCACTGCGCGCAAAGCTGACATGCAATAAACGAGGGACGGTCCGGTTGGGTCGTCCCTCGTTTTTCATGTACCTGCCCTGATGCCTGCGGTCAATTGTCCTATTCTTATGGAGAAGCTGTGCGCACGCTGACCTGCAGGTTCGTACTGTGCTTGCACGTTTCCGCAGCTATTGGTATAGTTTGCTTGCAAATGAAGTTGTAATTGAAAGAAGTGGGGTTTCGGCCCCGCTTCTTTTTTGTATGGATGGAGGTGCCGCAATGGTCAAGACCAAGACCGAGCAGGCGATCATCGACGCGCTTGAGGCCGTCGCTCCCCAGCACGATGTCGACATCGTCGACGTCGAGCTCGTGGGTGCCACCAAGGCCCCCTGCGTGCGCGTGCGTATCGAGGGTGCCGAGGGTCAGAGCCTTTCGCTCAACGACGTCACGGCCAACACCAAGTGGGTCGGCGATGTGATCGAGGAGCTTGACCCTATCTCTTCGAGCTATACGCTCGAGGTGTCGAGCCCGGGCATGGCGCGCCCGCTACGCCGCCCGTGCGACTTTGCCCGCTTTGTGGGCGAGAACTGTGAGCTCACCTCCACCGCCACCGAGGGCCGTCGCAAGTACGCCGGCAAGATTGCCGCCGCCACCGAGACGAACGTGACCCTCGAGCTCGAGGGCGGCGAGTCCGTTACCCTCGATTTCTCTGATGTTAAAAAGTGCAAGTTGAAGCCCACCTACGACTTCAAGCCCGCGAAGGAAGGAAAGTAAGATGGCAGCATCCGACATGATGTCCGCCCTGATGGAGCTTTGCCAGGAGAAGCACATCGACCAGCTCTACCTGATCGACCGCCTGGAGCAGTCGCTTGCCAAGAGCTATGCCGAGATCCTGCATCTTGAGTGGGGCGCCAAGGTGACCATCGACCGCACCACCGGCAAGATCTACGTCTACCGTCTGGAGCCGATTGACGATTCCATGGACGAGGAGGGCAACTTCACCGAGTTCGAGGAGATCGACGTCACCCCCAAGAACACGAGCCGCATCGCCGCCCAGCACGCCAAGGCCGAGATCAACGCCATCGTGCGCAACTCCGCCCGCGAGCAGATCTACGAGGAGTTCTCCGGCCGCATCGGTGACCTCATCAGCGGTACCGTGCTGCAGTCCACGCCCGACTTCACGATCGTCAAGATCCGCGAGGGCGTCGAGGCCGAGCTTCCGCACTTCGACCAGCGCCGTTACGAGAACGAGCGCAACGAGCGTCCGATGGGCGAGCGCTACCTGCACAACCAGCACATCAAGGCCGTGATCATCGACGTTCGCGACCCCAACTCCAACCTGCAGCCGGTTCGTGGCGAGCACAGCCGTCCGCCGATTGTCATCTCCCGTACCCACCCCGAGCTCATGCGTCGTCTGTTTGAGCAGGAGGTGCCCGAGATCTATGAGGGTACCGTCCAGATTAAGTCGATCGCCCGCGAGCCTGGCCAGCGCTCTAAGGTCGCCGTCCACTCGCTCGATGACCGTCTGGATCCCGTGGGCGCCTGCGTCGGCCCCAAGGGCAGCCGTGTTCGCGCTGTCGTGGGCGAGCTCCGTGGCGAGCGCGTTGACGTCATCCTTTGGGATGCCGATCCTGCCGTCTACGTCGCCAACGCCCTGTCGCCCGCCAAGGTCACCCGCGTCCTCATCGACGAGGAGAAGGCTTACGCCGGTGTCATCGTGCCCGACGACCAGCTGTCCCTCGCCATCGGCAAGGAGGGCCAGAACGCCCGTCTCGCCGCGCGCCTGACCGGCTGGCACATCGACATCAAGTCCGAGACGCTTGCCGCCGACATTCTCAAGAACGTTCCCGTTCACGAGGAGCCCGCCGCCGACCTGATCGGTGACGAGGAGGACGAGGACGTCCGCCGCTGTGAGTATGTGTCCGAGGACGGCATCCAGTGCCGCAACCAGGCTCGTCCCGGCTCCCGTTTCTGCGGTGTCCACGACACCGACGCCTTCGATGATGCGGAGGACCTGATCTAGCGCGCGGTCGCGCCGGGCGGGTCCCGGCGCGTCTCACACGCTCGTTCAGTCTCTAGGCACCCAAGGTGCCAGAAAGGGTAGGTGAAGTCATATGGCAAAAGTCCGTGTGTCCACCCTGGCCAAAGAGTTCGGCATGACCTCCAAGGAACTGATGGGTCATCTCGCCGATATGAAGATTCCCGCTAAGTCCGCTTCCTCCACCTTGGAGGACGCCTATGTCGCTATGGTCCGCAAGCAGCTCGCCTCGGTGATCGAGGCCCGCGCTCAGGAAGTCGAGGCCGCCAAGCAGGCCGAGGAGCAGGCAGCTGCCGCCGAGGAGGCCGCACGCGCCGCCGAGGCCGAGCGCGAGCGCATCGCCGCCGAGAAGGCACGCGAGGAGGAGCGTCGCCAGTTTGCCGCAGCCCAGGCAGCCGAGGAGGCTGCCCGCGCCGAGGCCGAGGCCAAGAAGAAGGCCGAGCAGGAGCGCCTTGCCCGCGAGAAGGAGGAGGCTGCCCGCGAGGCCCAGCGCCGCGCCGTTCCCGCTTCCGACTCCGGTTCGCGCTTCCGTTCGCTTCTCGACCAGATTGCCGCACAGGAGACCGTGCTCAAGGAGAAGAAGGACGCCGAGGACAAGGCCAAGGCCGAGCGCGCCGCCGAGCGCGGTAACCGTCGTGGCGGCAACAACGACCGCCGCGGTGGCCGTCGTAACGATCGCAACGCCTCCGACAACAATTCCGAGCGCAACGCCTCCGAGAGCCGTCCGCACAGCCATCGCACCAACGCCAGCAACAACGTCGCTGCCGGCATGGACTTCCCCAACCCCGATAAGCAGGGCAAGGGCAAGAAGCGCAAGGGCGGTCACAACAACGAAGAGGACCACTACAGCCGCATGGCTCGCGAGGCCGAGGAGTACAGCCGCGAGAAGGTGCTCGAGGAGGCTCGTGCTGCCGTCGAGGAGGCCTCTCGCGAGTCCACCGGTCGCCGCAAGAAGCGCAAGGAGAAGCGCGAGCGCGAGGCTGCCAAGGCTCAGGAGGAGCGCAAGATAGAGGAGGCGCTGGCCCAGGGCGTGAACCCCGAGGACCTCGACGCCATCAAGGTCTCCCAGGGCGTTACCGTCCAGGAGCTTGCCGAGGCGCTCGATGTTCCGGCCAACGACATCATCAAGCGCCTGTTCCTGCTGGGTACGCCGCTCACCATGACGCAGTCCATGTCCGACGACCTCGTTGAGCTCGTTGCCGACGACCTGGGCCGTCAGATCAAGATCATCACCCCCGAGGAGGAGAACACCTTCTCGTTCTACGACGATCCCGCCGACCTCAAGCCGCGCGCCCCGGTCGTCACCGTCATGGGCCACGTCGACCACGGCAAGACGTCGCTGCTCGACGCCATCCGTCACACCGGCGTTGCTGCCGGCGAGGCGGGCGGCATTACGCAGGCCATCGGCGCTTCGCAGGTCATGATCAACGACCGCAAGATCACCTTTATCGACACCCCGGGTCACGCCACCTTTACGGCTATGCGTGCCCGTGGCGCCAAGGTGACCGACATCGTCATCCTGATCGTCGCCGCCGACGACGGCGTCATGCCCCAGACGGTCGAGTCGATCAACCACGCCAAGGCCGCCGGCGTACCCATCGTCGTTGCCGTCAACAAGATCGATAAGCCGGGCGCCAACCCCGACCGCGTGCGCCAGGAGCTCACCGAGTACGGCGTCATCCCCGAGGAGTGGGGCGGACAGAACATGTTCGTCAACATCTCGGCTAAGCAGAAGATCGGTATCGACGACCTTCTGGAGACCGTGCTGCTTCAGGCAGACGTGCTCGAGCTCAAAGCCAACCCGGACACCTTTGCCTCCGGCAACGTCCTCGAGGCCAAGCTCGACAAGGGCCGCGGCTCCGTCGCTACCGTGCTCGTGACCCGCGGTACCCTGCACGTGGGCGATACGCTGGTCGCCGGCCTTACCTACGGCCGCGTCCGCGCCATGCTCGACCCCAAGGGTCGCGCTGTCACCGAGGCCGGTCCCTCCGACGCCGTCGAGATTTTGGGCCTGCAGTCCGTGCCCAACGCCGGCGACGAGTTCCGCGTGTTTGAGGACGAGCGCGAGGCTCGCGCCCTTGCCGACGAGCGTTCGCTCAAGGCCCGTATCGAGGAGCAGAGCCGCGTCAAGCACGTCACGCTCGAGAACCTCTTCGAGACCATCGCCGACGCCGAGGTCAAGGAGCTCAACCTGATTATCAAGGCCGACGTCCAGGGTTCCATCGAGGCCCTTCAGGACTCGCTCGACAAGATGGATCAGTCCGAGGTTCGCATCAACACGATTCACTCCGCCGTTGGCGCCATCAACGAGACCGACGTGGTCCTGGCCGACGCCTCCAACGCCATCATCATCGGCTTTGGCGTCCGTCCCGACGGTAAGGCCCGCTCCGCCGCCGAGCGCGAGGGCGTCGAGATCCGTTGCTACGACGTCATCTACAAGTGCCTCGAGGAGCTCGACGCCGCCCGTATCGGCATGCTCAAGCCCACCGAGGTCGAGGTCGCCACGGGTACCGCGACCGTCCTGGACACCTTCAAGGTGCCCAAAGTCGGTATCGCCGCCGGTGTCCGCGTCGAGGAGGGCGAGATCGCCGCGACCGATTCCGTGCGCCTGGTGCGCGACGGCATCGTGGTCTTCAACGGCAAGATCGCCTCGATGCGCCACTACAAGGACGAGGCCAAGAGCCTCAAGAGCGGTTCCGAGGGCGGTATTGGCCTGGAGAACTTCCAGGACATCAAGCCCGGCGACCAGATCGAGGGTTACCGCATCGACCAGGTTGCCCGTACCGAGTAGGGGGTAGCGCTATGAAGCAAACGCAGGCAACCCGCCGTTTGGGCGAGCAGCTTCGCGAGAAGCTTGGTTATATCCTGCTCTTTGAGGTTTCCGATCCGCGTCTCGACCTGGTTACTTTGACCGCGGTCGAGGTTGCGGTGGACCGTTCGTTCGCGCGCGTGTACGTGTCGTGCGATGCGAGCCGCTACGACGAGGTCATGGAGGCGCTCGCAAGCGCCAAGGGCCGTATTCGCAGCCTGTTGGCTCGCTCGCTCGATTGGCGTGTCACGCCCGAGCTCGATTTTCGCATCGATCGCTCGACCGATGAGGCCGAGCGCATCACGCGTGCGCTGGAAAACGTTCCCGCCACGCTTGCGATCGAAAAGGACGAGGACGGCTATCCGATAGCGGATGCCGCCCAGGAGGCAGCTTTAGATGACTAATTCCGCCGACCTCGCCTCGTGCGAGTCTGCAGATATTCAGCGACGCATCCTCGAGCTCATCGAGGGTGCGTCCTCCATTGCGATTTCGGGACACACTTCTCCCGATGGCGACGCCCTGGGCTCTGTGCTGGGTCTGGGCCTTTCGCTCATGAAGTTTTTCCCCAACAAGGACATTGCGCTGCTGCTGGCAGACGATGACCCGGTTCCGCGCATCTACCGCTTTATGGAAGGCTCCGATCGCCTGGTGCCGGCATCTGCGTACACCGGCAATCCGGACCTGTTCATCTCGGTGGACGTGCCGGTCGTCGAGCGCCTGAATAACTCCGCCGAGGTGCTTCGCCGCTCGGCGCATGTGGTGTGTTTCGACCATCATCCGGCGCGCGAAGAGTTTGCCGAGCTGAGCCTGAGGCGCGTTGAAGCTGCAGCCTGCGCTATGATCATCGACCGCTTCTTGGACAATTGTGGCATTGTTGCACGTGATGGCGTTGCGACCTGCCTGCTGTGTGGCTTGGTTACCGATACCGGCCGTTTTCAGTACCAAAACGCCGATGCCGCCGCGTTCCATGCGGCCTCGCGTCTGGTTGCCCACGGTGCCGATCCGGCGCGTGTGGCACTCGAGGTCTACCAGAGTATGCGCGTTGAGTTTTTGCACCTCAAGTCCATCGTTATGGGCCGCATCAAGACGGTGGCCCACGGGCGCGTCGCGTATAGCTACGCGTACCAGAGTGACCTTGAGGCTTGCGGTGTCACCTCGGATGAGTGCGACGGCCTGGTTGACGTGGTGCGCTCGGTGATGGGCGTCGAGGTCTGCCTGTTCCTGAAGGGTATCGAGGACGATACCAAGGTGCGCGGCAACCTGCGCTCCAAGGGCGACCTCAACGTGTCCGAGATCGCTGCTGCCTTTGGCGGAGGCGGACATCCCGCTGCCGCCGGTTTCTCCAACAACGGAACGATTCTCGAGACGCTTACCGTGGCACTTCCCATGCTGGCCGAGCTGGTGGGGGAGGATCCCGCTTCGGTGACCGTCGAGCTTTAACTTTTTGGATGGTACATGGCTCGTCGTACGCCTTCTCAACTGAATATGCTGCTCGCCGTCGATAAGCCGGTGGGCTGCACGTCCCACGATGTGGTCTCGCAATGTCGGCGTGCCCTCCATGAGCGACGCGTTGGTCATGCCGGTACGCTCGACCCCATGGCATCGGGTGTCATGGTGGTGGGTGTAGGCCAGGCTACTCGTCTGCTGGGCATGCTTACGCTCGATACCAAAAGCTACGTTGCCGACATTTCGTTTGGCGCCGAGACCAATACCGATGATGCGGAGGGCGAGGCGGTCCGCACGGTGGCTGTTGCCAACGAGCTCCGCGATCCTGCCTATGCCCGTGAGCGCTTGGCCGCCATGCTGGGTCCGCAGATGCAGGTGCCGCCGGCGTTTTCGGCTATCTCGGTCAACGGCGTTCGCGCCTACAAGTCTGCTCGCGAGGGCAATGCGGTGGATCTACCTCCGCGCCCCGTCGAGGTCTATGCCGCCGACCTGATCGCCGTGGGTGGCGAAGGTGATACGTGTGTGTGGACCGTGGCATTTTTGGTAAGTAAGGGCACCTATATCCGTGCGCTCGCTCGCGACCTGGGCCGTGCTTGCGATGGCGCCGCGCATATTTCCGCGCTTCGCCGCACCGCATCCGGTGTTGTTTCCATTGGCGCTTGTCATGCGGTGGAGGAGCTTTCTCCCGATTCCGCCGCTGGCTTTGCCCTGGATCCCATTGCGGCCCTGGGCGCCACGCGTGTTGACTTGCCGGGCGATCTTGCCGACGATCTGCTCTGCGGCCGACGCATTCCCGTTGAGCGTGCGCTTGCCGATTTCGATGCCTCAAAGGCGCCGTTTGCGTTGGTGCTTGATGGGGGACTCAAGGCGCTCGCTCGCATTGAGGGCGGCCGCTTTGTCATGGAGCACGTGTTTCCGCAGGCAATCGGCGGTGTTCGATGATGCTGTCCGCTCGCGAGCTCGCGCGTGTCTTTTTCGCGGGCGAGTTGGACGAGGCTCGCATCGTTACTGCCGATGCGTTTGATGAGTGCGAGCACTTGGGTGCCGCATCGATTGCCATTGGCGTGTTCGACGGCGTTCACCGTGGACACCAGGAACTCATCGAAGCGCTTGTCCGTGATGCCCGTGCCCATGGCTGTAAGGCGGTCGTGGTTACCTTCGATCCCGACCCGGACGTTGTGGTGAGCCCTTCGCCCGCTCAAAAATTGATGACGACGGCCGACCGTCTGCATGCCCTGGCTCAAACCGGGGTCGATGCGGTAGTGGCCGTTCCCTTTACGCCTGAGGTTGCTGCGCTTGACCATGTTGATTTTCTCTCGCTGGTGTCGCGTCTGGTCGACATTCGCTCGATTCGCGTTGGCAGTGACTTTAGGCTGGGTCGTGGCGGTGCTTCTGGTGTTGCCGAGATGCGCTCCTGGGGTGCCGAGCACGGCGTTGACGTGTATGGTCACGACCTGCTTTGCGAGGGCGGTGAGGCCATTTGCGCCACCCGCATTCGTCATGAGTTGGGACAGGGCCATGTGGAGCTGGCTGCTGAGTTGCTCGGCCGCCCGTATATGGTGCGCGGCGGTGTTATTCGCGGCCGTCACGAGGGTTCTGGTATGGGCTTTCCCACGGCAAATCTTCAGGTGTCCGATGGCATTCAGGTGCCTGCCGATGGCGTGTATGAGGGCATGGTACTCGTCGATGACACCGTGTGGCCCGCTGCCGTGAACGTCGGACTGCCGCCGACGTATGCCGACGATGCGGCATCCGCGCATCTCGAGGCTAATTTAATTGGTTATACGGGCGACCTGTACGGTGCCTCCGTTTCGCTGGCGTTTACGCGCTGGCTGCGCCCGTCGCGCGTGTTCGATTCGCTGGATGAGTTGATCGCGACCGTCGAGGCTAATATCGAAGATATTCGTCACAACTTGGGTGAGCAGGGGGTGAGCATCCGTGATTAGCGATGAGGAAAAAGACCAGGTACGCGCTGCGTCTGACCTGGTTGCCATCGTGCAGGAAACGGTCGAGCTCAAGCCCCGCGGCCATGAGTTTTGGGGATGCTGCCCCTTCCATGGCGAAAAGACGCCGTCCTTCCACATTATTCCCGCCACGCAGGTGTGGCATTGCTTTGGCTGTGGCGAGGGTGGCGACGTCTTCACCTATATCATGAAGCGCGAGAACCTGAGCTTTCCCGAGTCAATCCGTTATTTGGCCGATCGCGCGGGTATTGAGCTGCATGACACCGGAGATCGCCGCGAGCGCGGTACCAAGCGTGCCCGCATCTACGATTTGTGCGCCGAGACCGCCCAGTTCTACCACACGATGCTTATGCGCGGTAAGGACGGCCGTCCGCGCGAGTACTTTGCCAGCCGCGGCATGGGTGGCGACGTCTGCCGCCGCTACTGCCTGGGCTTTGCGCCGGGTCGCAACGCGCTGGTATCGCACCTGTCGCAGGCGGGCTTTACTCCGCAGGAGATGATCGACGCCAACGTGGCTGTGAGTCGCGGGCGTGGGCAGCTTGCCGACCGCTTCTACGACCGCGTGATGTTTCCCATCTTTGATGAGCAGGGTCACAACATCGCCTTTGGCGGTCGCATCATGGGAGACGGCCAACCCAAGTACCTCAACACCGCCGAGACGAGCGTATTTCATAAAAAGCGAAACCTCTACGGCTTTAATTGGGCCAAGGAGTTTATCGTCGCTCAGGATACCGCCATCGTGGTAGAGGGCTATACCGACTGCATCGCCTGTTGGGAGGCGGGGATTAAAAACGTTGTCGCTACGCTGGGCACCGCGCTCACGGAGCATCATGTCAAGACGCTCACCCGCTTTGCCAAGCGCATCGTGTATATGTTTGACGGCGATGCCGCGGGCCAGAAGGCCGCCCGTCGCGCGATTCAGTTTATCGAACAGGATTCGATGGACCTGCGCTGCGTGGTGCTGCCCGACGGCAACGATCCCATGGAGTTCATCACGGCGCATGGTGGACGGGAGCTGCAGGCGCGCATCGACGCTGCCGAGCCCCTCATGGACTTTGTCTACCGTTCGCTGCAGGAGTCGAGCGACATCACCACGCCGGGCGGTCGCGCCAAGGCGCTGGAAGATGCGCTGACGCTTATCTATCCGCTGCGCGATAGCTATATGATCGATACGTACTTTATCCAGATTGCCGATCTGCTGGGTTTGGATCTGGAAACAGTGCGTGCGAGCTCGGGCCGCGTGTTTCGCGATGTCGCCAAGCGCGAGGATGCGGAGCGTCGCCGTGAGCAGAACTATGAGCGTCAGCGGGCACAGGCTGAGCGGTCCGGCGGGACGGGCAGTCGGGCGTCGAGTTCTCGCGATGCCGGTCGCGGCGCTTGGGCATCGGGCGCGACGCCGCCGGTGTGCGCGCCGGTCGAAGAAGAGCCGTACGACTACGTCCCGCTCGATGCCTACGGTGCCGCGCCCGTGGAGGTCGTCGACGATCTGCCGCCGATCGATGTGCCTGATGGTATGGGCGCTGTGCCTGTGCCTGATGGTTCGAACGCACCGGCTGCGGCGGCGCCGATGGTTTTGACCGATCTAGAGCGCAAGTCCTTGGCAGGGGAGCGCGAGCTGCTGACCATGCTCACGAGCTACCCCGACCTGTTCCGCACGTATGCAGACCGCATCTGCTCTATCGAGTGGGTTGACCCACGTCACGAGTCCATCGCGTGGGCCGTTCTGGCAACGCCGCCGGGAACCGATCCTGCAGCCTGCATGGATGCGGCGCGCTCGGTGTGTCCCGAGGCGGCAACGCTTGTGAGTGCCGGGCGCATCTCGGCGACGAGCAAGCACCCTACCGAGACGAACATCGTGTTTATGCTCGATACGCTCGAGCTCTACACCATCAAGCGCCGCATGCGTGCCGCACAGGCCAAGCTGCGCCAGGACCGTTCGCTCGATGATGAGGCCCGTCGTGCGCTGACCGTGCAGGCCGCGCAGGACTCGCATCGTCAGCGCGAACTGCAAAAGTCGATCGGCGGCGTGGCGGACCCGTTCCGTTTGATCGGTCTGGAGGCCGCAGGCACAGAACAGGTCTAGATGTTGTGGTCAACCAGCGTATTCTCGCCTATATCCAGTCCTCTTTTTGGGTATAGACGTCGATGTGTGTGCTAAAGTATTGAGTCCTGTGGACTATGAAGGGAGAATCTGTGCCAAAAAAGACTGAGAGCACGGGTACTGGGCTGGAATCCTACGTTGCAAAGCTCATGGGCAACGGCTCAAACAGGACTTCGGTAACCGAGGACGAGATTCAGGTCGCCCTGAAGGATATCGATGTTTCTGACGAGCAGCTCACCGCGGTGTATTCCGCGCTGCGCAACAGCGGCATCCAGATTATCTCCGCGAGCGGTAACGACGACGCCCCCATGGACGTCGACGATGATGATAACGATACCGATACCGACGATTTCGATGATGACGACGAGCACGATTCCGGCTCGCTCGACGATCATGAGCTCAAGATGGCCCGTCAGGCCGACGCCGAGATGGGTTCTTCCAAGAGCAAGAAGAAGCGCACCGTGCGCACGTCCCGTTCACGCTCCCGTGTGCGTGGCATCGATGCCTCTACGGTGATGCTGACCGGCGATCCGGTTCGTATGTACCTCAAGGAGATCGGCAAGGTCGACCTGCTGACCGCCTCCGAAGAGGTCGATCTGGCCATGAAGATCGAGGCCGGTCTCGAGGCCACCGAGAAGCTCGAGGCTGCCGAGGCAGGCGAGCTCGAGCTCACGCGTTCCGAGATGCGTCGTCTTACGCGCATTGAGAACGTGGGCCTCGAAGCCAAGCAGGCACTCATCAGCGCAAACCTGCGTCTGGTCGTCTCCATCGCCAAGCGCTATGTCGGCCGCGGCATGCTGTTCCTTGACCTGATTCAGGAGGGCAACCTCGGTCTGATTCGCGCCGTCGAGAAGTTCGACTACCAGAAGGGCTTCAAGTTCTCCACGTACGCCACGTGGTGGATCCGTCAGGCCATTACGCGCGCTATCGCCGACCAGGCCCGTACCATCCGTATTCCCGTGCACATGGTTGAGACCATCAACAAACTCGTCCGCGTGCAGCGCCAGCTCCTTCAGGACCTTGGTCGCGACCCGACCCCCGAGGAGATCGGTGCCGAGATGGACATGAGCGCCGACCGCGTCCGCGAGATCCAGAAGATTTCGCAGGAGCCCGTGTCGCTCGAGACCCCCATCGGCGAAGAAGAGGATTCCCAGCTGGGCGACTTCATCGAGGACTCCCAGGCTATCGTTCCGCCTGATGCCGCCAGCTTCTCCATGCTGCAAGAGCAGCTCACCCAGGTGCTCGACTCGCTTGCCGATCGTGAGCGCAAGGTTATCGAGCTGCGCTTTGGCCTTGTCGACGGACATCCCCGTACGCTCGAGGAAGTCGGTCGCGAGTTTGGCGTCACGCGCGAGCGCATCCGCCAGATTGAGTCCAAGACCCTGGCCAAGCTTCGCCACCCGAGCCGCTCGAGCAAGCTGAAAGACTATATTGAGTCTTAACCTCGCAAGCAAGAAGCGCCCTCAAGCACATCTGCTTGGGGGCGCTTTCATGTAGTCGTTGGGGACGTTCTTGAATGACTAGTCGTTTAAGAACGTCCCCAATGACTGGGTCGGAAAATTTCTTAAAAAAGTTCTTGCCCTAAGCTGATTCGTCCGTATAATAAACTTCGTTGCTTGAGAGCACGCACCTATTCCTCGGTAGCTCAATGGTAGAGCACGCGGCTGTTAACCGCGCTGTTGTAGGTTCGAGTCCTACCCGGGGAGCCAGAATTTTCCAGCCCTTTCCGTTGGGCTTTTAAATTCCTCGGTAGCTCAATGGTAGAGCACGCGGCTGTTAACCGCGCTGTTGTAGGTTCGAGTCCTACCCGGGGAGCCAGGTTGTAAAACCCGTCGCTTATGCGGCGGGTTTTTTCATGCCGCGATCGCCTGGCGCGAACGTTGCCATATCAACATTTCGTGTCGAGGATGTAATCCCGCGACCCACCACCTCAACATGGCGCGGTCGTTGTAGAATATTGCAATGATTGCTCCCACGACATGGTGCCGCGAGCACCAGATAAGGAGATTCTTGTGTCTGAGACCATTAACGGCAGCCTGAGCGTCTCGAACGACGTTATTGCCGATATTGCCGGTTATGCCGCGATGACGTGCTATGGCGTCGTCGGTATGGCTGAGCAGCTCCAGGGCGCCGAGAGCGTGCGCCTGCTTGCCGGTCAGCGCCTCCGCAAGGGCGTGCTTGTCTCCGCCGACGAGAACGGCCTTACGGTCGATCTTCACGTCGTGCTCGAGAACGGCGTCAACATGAAGTCCGTCTGCCACAATCTTTCGAGCTCCGTTGCCTTCACTCTGCAGGAGATCGCCCAGATCGATCCCGCCAGCCTTAAGATCGGCATCCATATCGACGCGCTCAAGAGCCGTCTGAACTAGCATCTGAAAACGGAGATTCAAATACCCATGATTGCAAAGACCATTCGCACCTGTTTTCCGATCGCTGCGGCTGCCGTTTCCGACAAGGCCGAGGAGATCAACAAGCTCAACGTCTTCCCCGTACCCGACGGCGACACCGGTACCAACATGTCGCTCACGCTCACTTCGGTGACCAAGGAGCTCTCCGCCCTTCCCGCCGATGCCGACATGGAGGCCATCGCCGGCGCCATCACCCACGGCTCCCTGATGGGTGCCCGCGGCAACTCCGGCGTCATCACCTCGCAGATTCTGCGCGGTGTGGCCGAGGGCCTCGTCTCTGCCGATGAGCCTATTACGGCTGCCAACATCGCCTTCGCTTTCCGTCGCGCCGTCAAGGTCGCCTTCCAGGCTGTCCGCAAACCCATCGAGGGCACGATCCTCACGGTGCTGCGCGATGTCTCGACCAAGGCCGACGAGTGCGAGAAGAAGAAGTTCTCGGCCGAGGACGCGCTCGACGCCATCGTCGTCGAGGCGTATCAGTCCGTCGCCCGCACGCCCGACCTGCTGCCCGTCCTCAAAGAGAACGGCGTGGTCGACTCCGGTGCCTTCGGCTTTGCCATCTTCCTAGAGAACTTTGTTGCCGCTGCTCTTGGCCGCAGCACCGTTGTCGAGGATTTCTCCGCCACGTTTGATTCCGCTGGCTCTGCTCGCGACGCGGCCCTCGGTCGCGTTGAGATCGAGGCCAACGACGACTGGGAGGGCTCGGAGTTCCGCTACTGCAACGAGTTCCTGTTTAAGGCCGACGCCCCGTTTGACGAGGACGAGTGCCTTAAGTTCCTGGGTTCCATGGGCGACTGCGAGCTACTCGTGGGCGCCTATCCCGACTACAAGATCCATGTGCACTCCAACACCCCCAACCTGGTGCTCGAGCACATGCTGCAGCTCGGTCAGATCTATGAGGTCTTTATCCACAACATGGAGATGGAGGCCCACGACCGTACCGCCAAGATCCACGAGGACCAGGAGAAGGCCGCCGAGCCCGCGAAGGCCCTGGGCTTTGTCGCCGTTGCCGCTGGGTCCGGCGAGGCCGACATCCTCAAGTCCCTCGGCGTCGACGTGATCGTGTCGGGTGGCCAGACCATGAACCCCTCGACTGCAGACCTGCTGGGCGCGGTGGACCAGGTCAACGCGACCTCGGTCATCATCTTGCCCAACAACGGCAACATCCGCATGGCCGCTGAGGCTGCTGCCTCAGCCTGCACCGACAAGAAGGTCGCCGTCGTTCCCACCAAGACCGTCCCGCAGGCCTTCTCCGCGCTGTTCGCGGTCCTGCCCGATTCCGAGCTCGAGGATGCCGTCGCCGCCATGGTCGACGCCATCAGCGAGGTCCGCGATGGCGAGGTCACCCGCGCCGTGCGCGACTCCAGTGCCTCTGACGGTTCTCCGATTCACTCCGGTGACGTCATGGGTATCATCGCCGGCTCCATCGACGTGGTCGGCTCCGACGTGAAGCAGGTCACGCTCGACTGCATCAACCGCATGCAGGAGGAAGAGGAGGGCGACGCGCTGACGATTCTGGCCGGCGAGGAGCTGTCCGATGAGGCCTTCCAGGAGATCGTCGACGCCATCGAGGAGGCTCAGCCCGACCTGGAGGTCGACGCCCATCGTGGCGAGCAGCCGCTCTATCCCGTGATCTTCTCGATCGAGTAGGCAACTGCCCATGTCCGAGCTGTGCTCCGTGCCGCGCGTTTCGGAGCGCTTTGCCCAGAGCAATGCGCTCGACGAGGATATCGCGCGACTCAAATATGTTTCGGGTAAACGTGAGGAGGCCCTTCGCCGTCTGGGAATTCGGACGGTGGGGGACCTCCTTCTCCATATTCCTCATCGATACCTCGACTTTACCCGTTCGTGGTCCATCGAGATGGCGCCCATCGGCACTGTGTGCACCATCATCGCCACGGTCGACCGTATCGTCCAAAAGCAGCCGCGTCCGCGCTTGCAGGTGACCGAGGTCTCACTCATTGACGAGACGGGCGTGCTGCAGGTTGCCTTTTTCCGCCAGCCCTGGATTGCCCAGCAGCTTAAGCAGGGCGACCGCCTGGCCGTGATGGGCAAGGTCGAGTTTGCCTACGGCTTTAAGCAGATGTCCTCGCCGCACTTTGAAAAGCTCGATGACGGGCGTGCCGCAGGCACCATCCTGCCGGTCCATTACGTGAGTGATGGCGTGAGCCAGGCGTGGATGCGCCGCATCGTAAGCGGCGCGCTCGAGGTCGTCGGCAATCCCTTCGACCCGATTCCCGCACGCTTACGCGTCAAGCGCCGCCTGATGAGCGATGCCCGCGCGCTGCGCTCAATCCACTTTCCCTCGAGCATGGCTGAGCGCGATATCGCTCGCCGTCGCCTTGCTTATGAGGAGTGCCTTTACCTTCAGCTGGCACTGCGCCTGCGCAACGACGGCGGCCTGGTCGAAGTCGCTCCCTACGCCCACACCGCGGGCGAGCACCTGGCCGCGCTCAAGCAAGCCCTGCCGTTTTCGCTGAGCGAAGAGCAGGAGGCCGCGTTCCAGGATATCCTGCGCGATATGTGCGATGGCGGGCGCGTGATGAACCGCCTGCTGCTGGGCGATGTCGGTACCGGTAAGACCGCCGTTGCCGCCTGCGCGCTGGCAGTGGCTGCCGATAGCGGCACGCAGGCCTGCGTTATGGCGCCCACGGGCGTTCTGGCGCGCCAATATGCCGATAAGACTGGCCCTCTGCTCTCGCAGGCTGGCATGTCCTGGGCGCTTCTGACGGGCGCCACGCCGGCCGCAGAGCGCGAGCGCATCCATGCCCAGCTGGAATCGGGCGAGCTCGACGTCCTCTTTGGCACCCATGCGGTGCTTTCGGATGACGTTGCGTTCAAGCATCTGTCGCTTGTCGTCATCGACGAGCAGCACCGCTTTGGCGTAGGCCAGCGTAACGCCCTGCGTGCAAAGGGTCCCGGTGCGGACCTGCTCGTTATGACGGCAACGCCCATCCCGCGTACGCTGGCGCTTTCGGTCTACGGCGATCTGGACACGAGCATCATCCGCCATCGGCCCGTCCCTGGCGCTGGCGTGACGACACGCGTGCTCACCGAGTCGAGCCGCGACCTCGCCTATGGCGCCATCCGCGAGGCACATGAAAAAGGTCAGCAGGCCTACGTGATTTGCCCGCTCGTGGAGCCGAGTGACTCGGCCGATGAGCTGGAAGACGTACCCGGTATCGCCCGCGACGACGAGGGCCGCGTGACGGTCCCCGTGCCGCTGCACGATACGGCAACCGAGCTCGAACGACTGCGCCTGGCGCTGCCGGGACTTACCATCGAGCGCCTTCACGGCCGCATGCCGGCGGGGGAGAAGGACCGCGTGATCGATGCCTTCAAGCGCGGCGAGATCGACGTGCTCGTCTCGACCACGGTGGTCGAGGTGGGCGTCGACGTGCCCAACGCCACCGTCATGGTCATCGAGAACGGTGAGCGCTTTGGCTTGGCGGCCCTGCACCAGCTACGCGGTCGCGTGGGCCGCGGCAGCGAGTCGGGTACCTGCCTGGTCATGACGCACTCCAAGGGCAACGGCGGCGCATCGGCGGCGCAAGACCGTCTCCAGTCGCTCGAAAAGACCTCGGATGGCTTTACGCTCGCCCAGATGGACCTGCGTCTGCGCCACGAGGGCGAAATCCTGGGGTACCGTCAGCACGGTGGCGTGACCTTGCGCTTTGTGGACCTGGATGCCGATGAGGACCTTATCGAATGGGCCCATTTGGACGCGGTCGAGCTCTTGCGGTATGCTTGCACTCTTGACTCCGTGGCGACTCGCCCCCTGCGCGATGCGGTTGCCATGCGATATCGACACATTTTTAAGGAGGTCAGCGGAGGATGAGAATCATCGGCGGCGAATGGCGCGGTCGTAAGATCGAGGAGCCCCGTGGTCGCGATGTCACCCGCCCCACGACTGATCGCGTGCGCGAGGCGTGCGCATCTATGGTCATGTCGGCATTCGATTTCGATTTGGACGAGGTTCGTGTGCTGGACGCCTTTGGCGGCTCCGGTGCCTTAGGGTTAGAGATGCTCTCTCGTGGGGCCCGCTCGCTCACGACGTTTGAGATCGATCGCAACGCCGCGCGGCTCATTACCAAGAATATCGAGTCGCTCTGCCGTGACCGTGCGCGTTGGCGCGTGGTCACGGGCGACATGCTGGCGAGTGCCTCGCGCGGTCGTGTACCGGGCGGCCCCTTTGATCTGGTCCTGCTCGACCCGCCCTATGCTTTTGGTGCCGAGCCGGTCGAGGAACTGCTGCAGAACCTGGCTCAGCAGGGTTTACTTGCACCTGGCGCTTACGCCTTGTTTGAGCATGCCGCTGCCGATGCGGGCGCGCATCCGGCAGGCTTTGAGACTGTACGTGAGAAGCGCTACGGCATTACCTCGGTCGACCTGCTTCGTTGGGTCGGCGATAACGATGGCGAGGGCGATAACGCCGGCACCGATGCTGACAACAACGATGCCACGACGTTTCAGGAGGATGCTCATGAGTGACACCATCAACCGCGTGATCGTCCCGGGCACCTTTGATCCCATCACGTTTGGCCATATCGATGTGATCCGCCGCGCCCGCCGCATCTTTCCCAGCGTGATCGTCGCTGTTGCCGAGTCGCAGGGTAAAAACGGTGTGGGCACCACGTTTACGCTCGATGAGCGCGTGGCGCTGGCCCGCGAGGCGCTCGGTGATATCGACGGCGTTGAGGTCCTGCCCTTTACCGGCCTCTTGGTCGACTTCGCTCGTGAGCAGGGGGCGGGGGCCGTGGTCAAGGGCCTGCGCGCCATGACCGACTTTGAGTACGAGCTGCAGCAGGCCGACCTCAACTATCGCTTGGATAACGAGCTGGAGTCCATCTTTGTCATGAGCGCGCCGCAGTACGGCTATATCTCGAGCTCGGTTGTTCGCCAGATCGCCTCGCTCGGTAGTGACGTATCGACGTTTGTCCCGTCCAACGTGGTCGAAGCGCTCAAACATCGCTTTTCGTGACGTTTCTTATTGCCTGGTGGCATGTGGTAAACTAGCACGATGATATGTTACCTATGAAAGGAGACCGGATGCCGGGCGAGAATTTTCCTGGCGATAGGATCGTCAGCTTGGTCGATGAGCTCGAAGGGCTGATCGAGGAAGCCAAGCCGCCTTTCGGCAAGAACGCTCAGTTCAAGGTCATCGACGCCGACGTGTTCTTCAACATTCTCGACGAGATCCGCATGAGCTATCCCGAGGAGTGGCAGAAGTCCCGCCGTATCCTCAAAGAGCGCGAGGAGCTTATGGCTTCCGCCGCCGCTCAGGCCGATTCCATCATCGCCGATGCTCAGCAGCAGGCCCTCACTATTGCCGGTGAGCAGGAGATTGTCCGCCTTGCGCAGCAGCAGGCCGACGACATCCGCGATCGTGCCCAGCAGTACGAGCGCGAGACGCGTTATGCTGCCGAGGACTACGCAGAGCAGGTCTTTACGCACCTGGAGGAGAACCTCAAGAGCCTGACCGGCACCGTTACCCGTTGCCGTCAGCAGCTCAACGAGGGTGCCGACCAGCAGAATGGTCAGTGGTAATGGCTGAGTTCCCGAGCGTTACCGTCGATCTTTCCGAGCAGCTCGAGTTTCCTGGAGATTCGTTTCCGCTGACCGGTAAGGTCGATGTCGCCACCTACACGGTGGGCGAGAAGGAGTACCAGCTACAGGACGGCATCGACTACGACGTTGTCTTTACCAATGCCGGTACCGGTGTCTTGCTCACGGGCATGGTCCGCGCGCACGCCACCGGTGAGTGCGACCGTTGCCTGGAGCCCGCCTCGTTTGATATCGCCGGAGAGATCGAGGAGTTCTACCTCTTTGAGGAGCCCGAGGATCCCGAGGCCTACGAGGACGGCTACGAGCTCCTGGGTGAGGACCGCATCGTCGATCTGGGTGAGCCCATCAATGACGCGGTCGTTATGGACACGCCGTTTGTGGTGCTCTGCAAGCCCGATTGCCGTGGTCTGTGCCCCACCTGCGGTTGCAATCTCAACGTCGAGCAATGCGATTGCGCCGCCCAGGCAGAGGCAGAATGGGCCGCTGCCACGGAAAATCCATTTGCAGCATTGAAGAATCTCAAGCTCGATGAGTAAAACTGTGGTAGTATCGCTACTTGCGCGTAATCGCCACACTGGATAGTTCATAAGGAAGGTCACTATGCCCGTACCTAAACAAAAGCAGGGTCGTATCCGCACTCACACCCGTCGTTCCGCCAACATGAAGATCTCGGCTGCGGCTCAGTCCACGTGCCCCCGTTGCGGCGCTGTCAAGCTTCCGCACCACGTGTGCCCCAGCTGCGGTTTCTACAAGGACCGCGAGGTTATCGTTACCGAGTAACGGTATACTCTGGATGCGATGCCGTTCCAAATGGAACCACAATGGCCGGCTCAGTGAGTCGGCCATTTTTGTATAAGGAGCATGTATATGAGTAACGTTCGCGTTTGTGTAGACGTTGTGGGCGGAGACGAGAAACCTCAGGTTGTTCTCGATGGTATCGAGGCTGCGCTTGCCGCCGATCCCGATATCGAGGTCTTGGCAGCTGGCCCCGCCGAAATCGTCAATCCCTTTGCAGCTTCCCATGCACGTGTTGAGGCCCTTGAGGCACCTGACGTTATCGCCATGGATGACGATCCCATTCGCGCCGTGATGACCAAGCGTAAGTCGTCGATCGTGCTTTCTTGCCGCGCCATTAAGAAGGGCAACGCGGATGCGTTCTTCTCCGCCGGCTCGACCGGTGCCATGACCGCCGCTGCCACCGCCTACGTGACGCCGTTTAGGTATCAGGCCGAAGGCAAGAAGCAGCCGGTGCGCCCCTGTCTGACCAATGCACTGCCCAATCGCGCCGGCGGTCTGACGGTGCTGTGCGACATGGGTGCCAACCCCGATGTCGAGGTTGACGATATGGTGCGTTTTGCCCAGATGGGCAGCGCCTATGCCCGCGTCGTCCTGGGCATCGAGCATCCTCGCGTGGGCCTGCTCGCCAACGGCACCGAGGACGAGAAGGGCTCCAACTTTACCAAGGCCTGTTTCCCTGCTATGAAGGCCGCCGTTCCCGGCTTTGTTGGTAACTGCGAGGGCACCGACCTCACCTCAGGTAACTTCGATGTCATCGTTGCCGATGGCATGTCGGGCAATATTGCGCTCAAGGCCACTGAGGGCGCTGCCAAGTTTTTGCTGCAGGAGCTCAAGGGCGCCTTTATGGCCTCGCTCGGCACCAAGATCGCCGCGCTGCTCATTAAAAAGCAGATGCGCGAGATTAAGGCCACGCTCTCTGGCGACGCCAAGGGCGGCGCGATTCTTCTGGGCCTGCGCGGCGTGGTCCTGATCGGCCATGGTGCCACCTCAGTCGAGGCTGTCAAAAACGGTACGCTCGCGGCGGCCGAAGCCGTGCGCGCCGGGCTTGTCGAGAATGTCGCCAACTCTATGGATGGTATCGTTTTATAAGAGCGAGTTAGAGCGCTGTTATGTGCTTCGCGGTGCACGCCGTGGGGTAGAATCAGAACCGTGTCTTGGTGCCGCCCGGGCGGTACCATTCTTTTGGTATTCATGCACTATGAGAGGAAGCGCTATGGACCGCTCCGAAATCTTCGACAAGATCGCCGAGGTCGCTGCTGACGTTCTGGGCGTCGATGTTGCCGAAATTAGCGAGGAGACCACCTTTGACGACCTCGATGCCAACTCGCTCGAGCGCCTGCAGCTGGTTACGGCTATCGAGGACGAGTTCAACCTCGAGATCGATGACGAGACCCTGCTCTCGCTCAACTCTGTCGCCGACGCCGTCGACGCTATCGAAGCTGCCAAGGAGGCCTAAGTCTTGGCTTTATCCGACCGACTTACGCGCGCCCAGGAAATCCTGGGCCACGAGTTCAACAATAAGGTGCTGCTGCGCGCGGCCCTTACGCATCCCTCGGCAGTCGAGGGACAGCCGGTTTCTGCCAGCTATGAGCGCCTTGAGTTCTTGGGCGATTCCATTTTGGGCGCTGTGGTCGCACGCTCCCTGTTTGAGTCCTATCCGGAGTTTGACGAGGGCAAGCTCACGCGCCTGAAGGTGTCGCTTGTCTCGGGCGCTACGCTGTCCGAGGTTTCTCACGAGCTGGGCATCGACGACATCATCATCTTTGGTGCCTCTGAGACCGGTACTGGTGCGCGCGGCCTGCATTCGGCCCTCGAGAACGTCTATGAGTCGCTCGTGGGTGCGCTGTACCTGGATGCCGGCTGGGATGCGGCGGCTGAGTTCATTCACCGTACGCTTAAGCCGCATTTGGCTTCCGAGCGTGCCGAGCATCCTGCGAACCCCAAGTCGTTTTTGCAGGAGTGCGTGCAGGCCGACGGTCACGAGCCCCCAGCGTATAAGCTCGTTGGCTCCGAGGGCCCGGCGCATGCGCCCACCTTTACCGCCGTGGTGCTCATCGATGGCATTCGTCAGGGTCGCGGCTCCGGCTCCTCAAAGAAGGAAGCCGAGGGAGCCGCCGCGCTCGAAGCGCTCGACCGCATGGGTTACACCACCAACGGCGTGATTCTGAACAAGAAGCACGTGTAAGCGAGGAACCGTGTATCTCAAGTCCCTCACGCTCAAAGGGTTCAAGTCGTTTGCCGACCGCGCCCATATGACGTTTGAGCCGGGCCTGACCGTCATCGTCGGTCCCAACGGCTCGGGAAAATCGAACATCTCCGACTCAATTCTGTGGGTCCTGGGCGAGCAGAGCGCCAAGCAGCTGCGCGGCCAGGCCATGGAGGACGTCATCTTCTCGGGCTCGTCAGCGCGCAAGCCGGTGGGTGTCGCCGAGGTCACGCTGGTGCTCGATAACTCGGACCATATGCTGCCTGTCGATTTTGACGAGGTCGCCATCACCCGTCGCATGTATCGCTCGGGCGAAAGCGAGTACCTCATCAACTCGAGTCCGTGCCGCCTGATGGACATTCAGGACATCCTGCACGATTCGGGCCTGGGCAAGGATACGCATTCTATCATCAGCCAGGGCAAGCTCGACGCCATTTTGCAGAGCCGCCCCGAGGAGCGTCGCGCCCTCATCGAGGAGGCCGCCGGCATTTCCAAGCACAAGCGCCGCAAGGAGCGTGCGCTCAAAAAGATTAAGTCGATGGACGAGCACCTGACGCGTGCCCGCGACATCAATAAGGAAATCGCCCGTCAGCTGCGACCGCTGGAGCGTCAGGTCGATCGCGCGCGCAAGTACAAAGAGCTGTCCTCGCGCGCGAACGAGCTTACGCAGATGCTGGCCGTTGACGAGCTGCGTTCGCTGCAGTCGCAGTGGAACGACCTGGAGAGCCGCTCCAAGGAAGGTGCTGCCGAGCTGGAGCTTGCGCAGTACCGCATGAGCGAAAAGGAGCGCGAGCTCGAGAAGCTCCAGGTTATGCTTGAGGAAAAGGGCCTGTTTGTGGGCGACCTGGGCGAGCAACGCCGTCATATGCAAGATGTGGTCGGCCGCATTAACTCCGACATGCGCCTGCTCGAGGAAAAGGGCCACAACATGGTGTCGCGCCTGTCTGACATGCGCGGTCAGATTTCGAGCTCCGAGCATCAGCGTCGTCGCGTGGTCGAGGAGCTCGAGGACGCGCGTGCGCAGCTTGAGGAAGTGACCGGTGCGCATATGCAGGCCCAGGAGGACGTTGACGCCGCTGGTCCTGCCGCCGCTGAGCTCCACGAGCGGCGCGTGGCGCTCGACAATCAGATTTCGCAGCTTACGCGTGAGCAGCGCGATGTGCAGCGCGTGGCCGATAACGCCGCGCTCGAGCTCGCCAAGGTGAAGGACTCGCTGAGCAATGCCGAGGTCGAGGACAACATGTATGCCTCACGCCTGGAGCAGATTGACGAGCAGCTCGAGGAGGTCATGGCTTCGCTCGAGAGCCGTCGCGACCGCGCCGAGGAGCTTGAAGGCGCTCTTGAGGAAGCGCGCCAGGCTCAGGTTGATGCGCGTGAGGCCACCGAGACGGCACGCGCGGCCCTGAAGGACTTGCGTAATCGTGAGAGTGAGGCGCGCAACAAGCTGTCCGAGGTGCGCTCGGAGCTTGCCAGCCAAAAGAAACTCGATGCCCGCATGGCCGACAGCTCACCGCTCGTGAGCCGTCTGGTGGGTGCGCTGGGCGACGATGTCTTGGGTCGTCTGGGCGACGTGCTGGAGGCCCCGCGCGAGCTTGAGGGCCTGGTTGAGCAATTGCTCGCCGGCGATATCGATGCGCTGCTGTTTGATGACGCCGCCACGCTTGAGCGTGCCGGTCGTGCGGCTCTGGACCAAAAGAAGGCCTCGGGCGAAGCACTGCTGGTGGCGCGCGGCGTGAGCGGCTCTACCGCCGCTGAGGGCGCTGCCGGTATCCGCCTGGTTGATCGTCTGTCCGTGCGCGCAGGCTACGGACCCGTCGTCGAGGCGCTGCTCGGTGGCTATTACGTGGTCGATGACTTGGCTGCCGCGCTGGCTGCGCCTGTCATTGACGGTGTGACCTATGTGACTCCCGATGGCGCCCGCGTAAGCTGTGGCGGCCTTGTGCGCGTGGGGCTAGATGCCGGCGAGGCCTCGGGTGCTCTGGAGCGCAAGCGTCGCATTCGCGAGCTGGAGGGCCTGGAGCCCGATCTGGCTGCCGTGTTTGAGCATGTGTCGGATCAGGTCGTCGAGGCCAATGCGGCCGTTGAGGAAGCGCGTGCCGCCGAGGGCGATGCCGCCGGCGAGATCGCCCGTCTTGAGGGCGAGCGCCGCTCGCTGCTCTCCGAGATCGGCCGCTTGGAGCAAAGCGCCAACAATGCCGAGGTCGAGCGCGTGCGCATCTCCAAGCGCCGCGAGCAGGCCTCCGAGGCCGTTCGCTCTGCGCGCCCGCGCGTGGACGAGCTCACCCGTTCGCGTGACGAGGCCCGTGCGCAGGCAAGTGACCTGGGCTTGCAGATTGCCGAGGCTAACGACGAACTCGACCGCGTTCGCCGTGACGATTCCGAGGCTGCCGGCAAGCTCGCCGACGCCAAGGTTCGCCTAGCCCAGACGAGCGAACGCCTGCGATCGCTGAAGGGTCGTGTGCCCGACTTGGAGCATCGTCTTGAGGGCATCGACCGTCGTATCCGCGGAACACGCCAGGCTTCGCGCTCGCTCGAGCTGCTGCGCCTGCGCGTCGATCCCATGTACGAACGCTATTCTGCCCTGTTGGAACGCGCGTCGGATTGGGCAGCGCGCCTGCGTGACCAGGCCTCTCTGGAGGAGGCGGACTCCGCTTCGCTCAAGAAGACCATCGAGGATGCCAAGGCAGAGGTTGCCCGCGCTAAGGAGCGGGTCGATACCGCCTCCGCCACGCAAAACGAGTTCAAGGTCGCGCGTGGCAAGCTCGAGGTGCAGGTAGAGGCCGCCATTAAGGCCATTACCGCCGATGGCACCACGGTACTCGAGGAAGCGCTCATGCTTCCGGCGCCCACGGACCGCGATGCCGCCGAGCGCGAACTCAACCAGCTCGTGCGTCAGATCAACAACCTGGGCCCTGTGAACCAGGTTGCCATGGAGGAGTACGAGCAGCTCAAGCGCCGCGCCGATTACATCGAGGAGCAGCTGGCCGATCTGGAGAGCGCGCGCAAGGCGCTCACCAAGATCACGGTGGCCATTGATCGCAAGATGCGGAAGGCCTTCCTGGTGACGTTTGAGAAGGTCGACGCAAACTTCCGCGAGATCTTCGCTATGCTCTTCCCGGGCGGTCAGGCTCATCTGGAGATGACCGATCCCGAGCATCCTGCCGAGACGGGTATCGAGGTCGTGGCGCAGCCGCGCGGCAAGCGCATCACCAAGATGATGCTCATGTCGGGCGGCGAGAAGAGCCTGACGGCGCTCGCCCTCCTCTTTGCTGTGTACCGCACGCGCACGGTGCCGTTCTATGTGCTGGACGAGGTCGAGGCGGCGCTTGATGACGCCAACCTGTCCAAGCTCATTGGCGCGCTCGATGTGTTGCGTTCCGATACGCAGCTCTTGGTCATTTCGCATCAGCGCCGTACTATGGAGGACGCTGACGTCCTCTATGGCGTCTCGATGCAAGCCGACGGCGTCAGTCGCGTCGTCTCGCAAAAACTCGATCGCGAAACCGGAAAGGTCGTGAATGCATAATGGGATTCTTTGACGCTCTCTCGCGCGGACTTGAGCGCAGTCGCGAGGCCCTCAACGAGGTCTTTTACTTTGGCGGCGAGGTTGACGAGGATTTTTGGGAGGACCTGGAGGACACCCTCGTCATGGGTGACATGGGCGCCGAGGTCGCCATTCAGGTCTCCGATGACCTGCGCGATGCTGCTGCCAAGAAGAACCTTAAGACCGCCCCGCAGCTTCGCCGCGCTCTGGCCGAGCAGCTCGAGGGCCATTTTGTGCCTGTTGAGCGTGATCCGTTTTCCGATACGCCGAGCTGCGTGCTGTTTGTGGGCATCAACGGCGCCGGCAAGACCACAACGGTCGGCAAGATTGCGAGCGCCATGGCTGCCCGCGGCAAGAACGTGGTGATCGGTTCTGCCGATACCTTCCGCGCCGCCGCCATCGAGCAGCTCGATGTGTGGGGTCAGCGCGCCGGCGTCCCCGTCATCAAGCGCGATCGCGGTTCCGACCCGGCGAGCGTGTGCTACGACGTGCTCGATGAGGCCGATAAGCGCGGCAGCGACCTGGTGCTGATCGACACCGCCGGTCGTCTGCACACAAGCCCCGAACTCATGCGCGAGCTTGCCAAGGTGGTTAACGTGACGCGTAAGCGCGCCGCCAATATGGCCGCCGGCCCCATGCCCGTCTCGGTCGTGCTCGTGATCGATGCCGCCACCGGCCAGAACGGTCTGAACCAGGCGCTCGAGTTTAACGAGGCGCTGGGCCTGGACGGTATTATCATGACCAAGCTCGACGGCACGGCTAAGGGCGGTATCGCCATGGCCGTGGCTGAGAAGCTCAAGCTCCCGATCCTGCGCATTGGCGTGGGCGAGCAGGTCGATGACCTGCAGGAGTTCAATGCCAAAGATTTCTGCCGCGCCCTGGTGGGCGAGTCCAATTAAGGAGTAACCAGTGTTTGATTCTCTGAGCGATCGCCTCAACGACACATTTGACCGCCTGCGCGGCAAGGGTAAGCTGACCGAGGCCGATATCACCTCGGCCATGCGCGACATTCGCATGGCGCTGCTCGAGGCCGACGTTAACTTTAAGGTCGTCAAGGAGTTCGTTGCTAAGACCAAGGAGCGCTGCATGACCGCCGAGGTCATGGAGTCGCTGTCGCCGGCGCAAAACGTCGTCAAGATCGTGCTCGACGAGCTCACCGAGATGCTTGGCTCAACCGAGAGCAAGCTCGTTTTTAGCAACCGCATTCCTAATGTCATCATGCTCGTGGGCCTGCAGGGCTCCGGTAAGACCACGGCTGCCGTAAAGCTTGCCTACCTGCTCAAGAAGCAGGGCCGCTCGCCGCTGCTCGCCGCGTGCGACGTCTACCGTCCCGCTGCTGCCGACCAGCTTGACACGCTCGGTGGCGAGATCGGCGTGCCGGTCTTCCGCGGTGACGGCGAGCACCCGGTCGACATCGCCAAGGGCGCCATCCAGGAGGCCGTCGACCACCTGCGTGACGTGGTCATCGTCGATACCGCCGGCCGCCTGCAGATCGACGAGCAGATGATGCAGGAGGCCGTCGACATCAAGAAGGCCGTCAAGCCCGACCAGGTGCTGATGGTCGTCGACGCCATGACCGGCCAGGATATCGTCAACGTGGTCTCGACGTTTGCTGAGCGCACCGACTTTGATGGTGTGATTATCTCCAAGCTTGACGGTGACGCCCGTGGCGGTGGCGCGCTTTCGGTGCGTCAGGTGACCGGCAAGCCAATCAAGTTTGTGAGCATGGGCGAGAAACCCGATTCGCTTGAGCCGTTCTATCCCGATCGCATGGCCAAGCGAATCTTGGGCATGGGCGACGTTGTCGGCATCATCGAGAAGGCCCAGGAGGCCGCCGATGCCGAACAGCTCGAGGCTGCCGAGCGCATGCTGCGCGAGGGCTTTACCATGAACGACATGCTCGACCAGATGAAAGCCGTCAAAAAGATGGGCGGCATGAAGGGTATCCTGGGCATGCTCCCCGGTGGCCAGCGCGCGCTCAACCAGATGGGCGGTAACCTGGACGAGGGCATCTTCGACAAGAACGAGGCCATCATCATGTCGATGACCAAGGAGGAGCGTCTGCGTCCCTCCATCATCAACGGCCAGCGTCGCGCGCGTATCGCCAAGGGCGCCGGTGTGACCCCCACCGAGGTCAATAGCCTTATGAAGCAGTGGGGCGAGATGAACAAGATGATGGGCCGCATGCGCACGATGGCCAATCAGGCACAGGCCGGCGGCAAGAAGGGCAAAAAGGGCAAGAAGGGCAAGAAGATGCGCATGCCCAATATTCCCGGTCTGGATGCCATGGGCTTGGGCGGCATGGGCGGCCTGGGAACGGGTGGTCCTAAGTCCGATATGGAGCTGCTGCGTCAGATGGAAGCGCAGATGCGCAATAAGAAATAGTGCTGTAATTCCAGCTTGATATGGCAAAGGCCACTCGGAAGCTACCGGGTGGCCTTTGTTGTTGGCTTTGATAGTTGGGCTGCGTTCAGCGTCGCGCCCCGAGCTCGCGGTGCCGTGCCGTTAGTGGCAGCCGCAGCCCTCGTGGCCCTCGTGCTCGTGATGGCCGTGGCAGCTGCAGGACTCGCCATGTTCGTGGGCGTGGTCGTGGTCATGGCCGTGGCAGCCGCACGTGGCCTCGCCGTTCTGTGCGAGCGTTCCGGCGATAAGGGCCTCGACACAAGCGTCGCAGCTGCCCTGAGCTCCTGCGTACACCGTGATGCCGGCTTGGGCAAGTGCGTTGATGGCGCCACCGCCGATGCCGCCGCAGATGAGCGTGTCCACGCCACCGTTGGCGAGCAGGCCCGCAAGGGCACCGTGACCGGTGCCGTCGGTGCCCACGACCTGCTCGTTGAGTACCTTGCCATCCTGAATGTCGTAGATCTTGAACTGCTCGCTGCGGCCAAAGTGCATAAAGATGTTGCCGTTGTCGTACGTGGTTGCCACCCTCATGGTGTCGACCTCCTTTGCTGGCCATGCGGCCGTCGTTGCGGTGATGGGGGAGTACGCGATATTGCCGCCCTCGATGACGAGCGCCCGCCCGTTGACCAGCGCGTTTGCCACCTTGCGATGTGCGCGGCTGCAGATGGCCGCCACGGTGGCGCGGGCGATGCCCATGTGCTGGGCGACGGCCTCCTGATTGAGGCCTTCCAGGTCGCACAGGCGCAGTACTTCGAGCTCATCGACCGTCATCTCGATGGCGTCTCCGCTGGCAAGGCCGTCGGGGGTAAAGCCGCGGTATTCGGGGATGATCCCGACGCGGCGCAGTTTTTCGCGTCTTCCTGCCATGCACACTCCTTATCTGACATATGTCAACAATAGGATAACGCGTTAGTCGCTGGGCGCAATGCATTTCTGGCATATGTCAGAAAAAGGCTAAGATGCCTCGTTGCCGCATGCGGAGCCGCGCTGCCGTGCATTGCGTGTGCCGGACTAAGTGTCCAATTCGACACTCGCGCGCCTGGGCTACAATAAATCTCGCTTATAGGCGACTGACAGGAGGGTCAATGAGCAAAGCTGATCATCAGTTTGTAACCATGTGCCGCGATATCTTGGACCATGGCACCACCACCGAGGGCCAAAAGGTCCGCCCGGTGTGGGAGGACGGCACCCCTGCCTATACCATTAAAAACTTTGGCGTCACGGCGCGCTACGACCTGCGCGAGGAGTTCCCCGCGCTTACCCTGCGCCGCACGGCGCTCAAGTCCGCCATGGACGAGATCCTGTGGATCTATCAAAAGAAGTCCAATAACGTGCATGATCTCAACAGTCATATCTGGGATGAGTGGGCCGACGAGACCGGCTCCATCGGCAAGGCCTACGGGTACCAAATTGGCCAGAAAAGCCATTATGCCGAGGGCGACTTTGACCAGATGGACCGCGTGCTGTACGACCTTAAGCATACGCCGTACAGCCGGCGCATCATGACCAACACGTACGTGTTTAGCGACCTTTCCGAGATGCACCTGTATCCGTGCGCCTACAGCGTGACGTATAACGTGACGCAGCGCCCGCAGGATGACAAGCCGACGCTCAACATGATTCTCAACCAGCGTAGCCAGGACATTTTGGCTGCAAACAACTGGAACGTGTGCCAGTACGCCATTCTGCTCATGATGGTCGCGCAGTCGGTCGATATGATTCCCGGCGAGCTGCTGCACGTGATTGCCGATGCTCACATTTACGACCGTCATGTCGATATCGTCCGCGAGCTTATCGAGCGTCCGCAGTTTGCGGCGCCTAAGGTAACGCTGAACCCCGATGTGCATGACTTCTATGCGTTTACGACCGATGACCTGATCGTCGAGGGCTACGAGCACGGCCCGCAGGTCAAGAACATCCCCATTGCGGTGTAGGTGGCTGGCATGACGTGTAAGCTTTCTGCCATCGTCGCCGTGTGTGACGACTGGGGTATTGGCTGCGAGGGCGATATGGTGGTGTCCAATCGCGCCGACATGCGCCATTTTGTTGCGTGCACCAAAGGTTGCTCGGTCATTATGGGGCGCAAGACCCTGCTGAGTTTTCCCGGCGGGCGTCCGCTCAAGAACCGACGCAATATCGTGCTCACCCGCGACGAGAGCTTTGCTCCCGAGGGCGTCGACGTGGTGCATAGCGTTGACGAAGCGCTCTCTGCGGTTGCCGATGAGCTCGTTGCCTGGGTGATCGGTGGCGGTGATGTCTATCGGCAGTTTTTGCCGTACTGCGTGGAGGCCGAGGTCACTCATAACCATTGCGTGCATGTCGTGGACACGTACTTTCCCGACTTGGACGCCGATCCCGCGTGGGAGATTGCGCAGCGTAGCGGGGTCGCGACGATTGCCGCCGGTGAGGGTGACGAGGGCGTCAATTATGAGTTCGTGACGTATCGTCGCATCGAGGCGTAAATCGTCTGGCGTGAACGGTATCATCGGGTTGATTGAATGCATGGGGCGGCGCTTAGCGTCGCCTCGTTTGGTATAGATGTGCTGTAAAGAAGGGTGCGGGCTGGCTGCTATGACTGATGCCGTTGAGGTTCTGCGAATTGATTCGCTCGAGGACGAGCGGCTCGATGCCTACGTGCGACTGACCGAGCGTGAGCTTCGCTGCGTGCTGGAGCCGCAGAAGGGCATTTTTATCGCTGAGAGTGCCAAGGTCATCGAGCGTGCGGTTCGCGCCGGATATGAGCCGGTGAGCTTTCTTTTGGGCGAGCGCTGGCTCGACCAGATGATGCCGCTGTTTGAGCGCCTAGTCGTGCGCGAGGGCGCGGGTCCTGTTCCTGTGTTCGTCGCCTCCATGGAGCTCATGGAGCAGTTGACGGGCTTTAACGTGACGCGCGGTGCGCTTGCGGCGTTTCGTCGCCCGCGTCAGATTCCGGTTGATGAGTTCTTGGGTGGCGTCGTCGAGGCGGCGGGGGAGCGTCCGGTGCGCGTGTGCGTGCTCGAGGGTATTGTCGACCACACCAATGTTGGCGCGATTTTCCGCTCTGCTGCCGCATTGAACGTTGACGGTATTTTGGTCAGCCCGACGTGCTGCGACCCGCTGTACCGTCGCTCGGCCCGCGTGAGCATGGGCACCGTGTTTCAGGTGCCGTGGACGCGCATTGGCAGCGAGGCTCGTGTGTGGCCGCATGATGGTCTGAGCGCGTTGCACGATGCCGGTTTTTCGTGTGCCGCTATGGCGTTGACGGACGACTCTGTTTCGCTTGATGATCCTGTGCTGCAGAAGATTGATCGCTTGGCGATTTTTATGGGCACCGAGGGTGCCGGCTTGGGCGCCAAGACCATTGCCGGCTGTGACCACGCGGTGCGTATTCCGATGGCGCACGGGGTCGATTCGCTCAACGTGGCCGCGGCGAGCGCCGTCGCCTTTTGGCAGCTATGCCCGCACGTGAGCAATGAGTATCACTACCAGCCGGGTTTGTATCACTAGGCAGTTATTCCGCACCGTGCTCTAATTCGGGGTGTTTCGGTCGCCGCCAGTCGGTGCTAAGCTGGTTTTGGCTTTGGTTTTAAATTGCTGTTTTGCTGATTGACGTATGCGTGTGGGGAGGGCGTGTGGCTAAGAAATCTACGGCTATCGATGTAACGCAAGGAGTCATTTGGCAGCAATTGCTGTCGCTGTGCGTTCCCATCTTTTTTAGTTCGTTTTTTCAGCAGGCCTACACGCTTATCGGTACCTATATCGTCGGTCAGTTTGGCGGCAAGCTCGCGCTAGGTGGCATTCAAGCTACGATGGTGCTCACCGAGCTCTGCATTGGCTTTTGCGTTGGCGTCGGCGCCGGCTGCGCGGTCATTACCGGTCAGTATTTTGGTCAGCACGATGATGAGCGACTGAGCCGTTCGGTCCATACGGCCATGACGCTCGCGCTGGTGGGCGGTATCGTTTTCTCGATTCTTGGCATAGTGTTCGTTGAGCCCATGCTGGTACTTATGAACACTCCGCATGAACTTTTGGCCGAGGGCGTGGCCTATGCTCGTTGCTATTTTGCCGCCATGGTTGCGGCGCTGCTGCTCAATATGGGAACGGCACTGCTACGCGCCGTGGGCGACACGCGCGGGCCTGCTGTGATCATCGCTTCCGGCTGCCTTGTTAATGCGGTGCTGGATGTCATCTTTGTTGCCGTGCTTCATATGGAGGCGCTGGGCTGCGGCATCGCGGTGGCGCTGACCATTTGCTCCAACGCCACGATGATCGTGATTCGCATGATGCACGCACCGGGTGCGTGGCGGCTTTCGCTGTCCAAACTCGGCATTGATCCTGGCATTTGTAAGAGCATGATCTCGTGTGGTCTGCCGCTTGGCTTTCAGTCTGCTGCGTATTCGATTTCCAACGTTTTGATTCAGGTGTCGGTCAACTCGTTTGGTGCCGATGTCACCACGGCGTGGGGTCTTTCGGGCCGCTTAGATGGCATTGTCTGGATGGTTACCGAGGCGCTCGGCGTGTCGATCACCACGTTCTCGGCACAGAACTTTGGCGCGCGCAACTATGAGCGCATGCGCAAGGGCTACCATACGTCGCTCGTGCTGTCGTTTATGCTCATTGGTGGCCTGTCTGCCGTGCTGCTGGTGTTCTCGGGTCCGTTGTCGCGTCTGTTTGTCGACGATGTTTCGATTTCGGCGTACACCACGACGATTCTTCATTTCATCGCGCCGTTCTACGCGATCTTCTCGATTATCGAAAACGCCTCGGGTTCCATCCGCGGCGCCGGCGTGAGTCTGCAGCCTATGATGCTCACCATCTTTGGCACCGTCGTACTCAGAGTGATTTGGGTGTTTGCGATCATGCCCTTCGATCCGTCGCTCGAGCATCTACTGCTGGTCTACCCCGTAACCTGGCTCATCACCGCAACCATGTTCACCATCTACCACCACAGCGGCAACTGGCTAGGTCGCGCCACCGCCTAGCTCATCCGTCGGATACCCCTGATAAGTTGCGGTGAAATAGTTCCTGAAAAGCCCTTGCGGACCGTCAAACAAGTACTATTCCACCGCAACTTCCTTATGAGCTGTAGGTGTTGGCGGAAAACGAATCAATTAGTATTCGATGCCCTGACGGGCTAGGAGGCCTTCGTCGAAGTAGTGTTTGACGGGTCGCATTTCGGTGACCAGGTCCGCGAGGTCTGCGAGGGGCAGCAGCGCGCGGCCGGTTAGCACGAGCTCCGTGGTGGCGGGCTTTATCGCAATCAGTTCCTCGACATCCTCTCGCGCCCCAAAGCAGCCTTCGTCTTGCCCTTGCCGTCGCCTGTATAGATTTGAACCTTGCCGACTTACAGTGATGCCATCTCTGTCCTTTCGTGCCCGGCGTCGGTTTATCGCCGTCCGGGTTGGGTATTCTAGAAAGCATTATCAACCCCAGTAGATGGAGTTCAAGCAGATGGAGATGGATGACAACAAGCGTAGACGGAATATGATCCTCTACGTGCTCATCGCCTTCGTCGTCTACCTCGTGCTCTCGACCGTTCTGTTCCCCAACATCGGTCACACGCAGCAGATTACGAAGACCGATTACTCGACGTTTGTCAAAGCGCTCGATAAGAAGAGTGTCGACAAGGTCGAGTACAACACGGACGATTACACGATTTATTACACCAAGAAGGGCGAGGACGAGAACATCGCCTACAAGACGACCGGTGTGCCGAATGACGCGGGCTTTACCGATCGCGTGCTTGAATCTGGTGCCTCGCTTGAGTCAGTCGTTCCCGATAAGAACTCGGGTCTGATGACCTACTACCTGCTTACGCTCATCCTTCCCATGGCGATTTTCTTCCTGATCGGCTGGTGGCTCAACCGCCGCATGAAGAAGGCCATGGGTGATGACGGTCCGTCGATGAACTTTGGCGGCGGTGGTTTTGGCGGCGGTGGGCTGGGCAAGTCCGGCGCTCGCGTGATCGCCTCCAAGGACGTGGGCGTGACCTTTAAGGATGTCGCCGGCCAGGAAGAGGCCAAGGAGTCCCTCAAGGAGGTCGTCGACTTTCTGGAGAAGCCGCAGCGCTACGAGGAGATCGGCGCCAAGCTGCCGCGCGGTGCCCTTCTTGTTGGCCCTCCGGGTACCGGTAAAACCCTGCTTGCCAAGGCTGTGGCCGGCGAAGCGGGCGTGCCGTTCTTTAGTATTTCTGGTTCTGAGTTTGTTGAGATGTTCGTTGGCCGCGGCGCCGCTAAGGTTCGCGATCTGTTTAAGCAGGCCAAGGAAAAGGCCCCGTGTATCGTCTTTATCGACGAGATCGATACCATCGGCAAGAAGCGCGATGGCGGCGGCTTTAGCGGCAACGACGAGCGCGAGCAGACGCTCAACCAGCTGCTGACCGAGATGGACGGCTTCGATAACCACAAGGGTATTGTCGTTCTTGCTGCTACCAACCGTCCCGACAGCCTTGACCCGGCCCTGTTGCGCCCCGGTCGTTTTGACCGCCGCATCCCCGTTGAGCTGCCCGACCTGACCGGCCGCAAGAACATCCTCGAGTTGCATGCCAAGAGCGTGAAGACGCAGCCGCCGATCGACCTGACCGCGATTGCCCGCGCCACGCCCGGTGCCTCGGGCGCCGACCTGGCCAACATCATCAACGAGGGCGCCCTGCGTGCCGTCCGCGAGGGTCGCAAGCGCGCTACGCAGGACGACTTTGAGGAGTCGGTGGAGGTCGTCATCGCCGGTCAGCAGCGCAAGTCCACGGTGCTGTCCGACCACGAGAAACAGGTCGTTTCTTACCACGAGATCGGTCATGCCATCGTTGCTGCCCGCCAAAAGGGTTCTGCGCCGGTCACGAAGATTACCATCGTGCCGCGCACGAGCGGTGCTCTTGGCTACACCATGCAGGTCGAGGAGGATGAGCGCTTCCTGACCACACGCCAGGAGGTCCTGGACAAGCTCGCCGTCTATTGCGGTGGCCGTGCAGCCGAGGAGCTCATCTTTGGCGAGATGACGACCGGCGCAGCCAACGATATCGAGCAGGCCACCAAGCTCGCCCGTAACATGGTGACGCGTTTTGGTATGTCCGATGAGTTTGGCATGATGGCGCTCGGTACCGTTCAGAATGCGTACCTCAACCAGGACACGTCGCTCACCTGCGCCCCCGGTACGGCCGAGCGCGTGGACGCGATTGTCGCTAAGCTGATCGAGGACGCGCACGATCGCGCCCTGCAGATCCTCAAGGAGAACAAGTTTAAGCTCCATGAGCTGGCTCGTTATCTGTACAAGAAGGAGACCATTACGGGTGAGGAGTTCATGAATCTCCTCACGCGCGAGAATCCGCTGATGCCGAAGCAGCAGTAATACTGGTTGCGCAGTGTCAATCGCCCCATTTGAGTGTTTATCTCAAATGGGGCGTTTTGCGTGGGGAGAGTTGTATATGAAGATCGTGGTAAGTGCCTGCTTGATGGGCGAGAGCTGCAAGTATAACGGGCTCGACAACTACCACCGCGCGTTGGTCGAGGCCTGCGAACGTACGGGGACCGAGGTCCTCTTGGTGTGCCCTGAGGTCTTTGGCGGCCTGCCCACACCGCGCAAGCCGTCCGAGATCGTGGACGGCGAGGTCCGTACCTGCGAGGGCATCTCGGTCGATCGCGAGTTTCGCCTAGGCGCTCAACGTGCGCTCGATATGTGCGAGCAAGCGGGCGGTCCGGAAGAGATCGCCGCGTGCATCCTGCAGGACCGCAGCCCCTCGTGTGGCGTAGGTCGCATCTACGACGGAACGTTCAGCGGCACCCTTACGGCGGGCAACGGCGTCTTCGTTGATTTACTGCTCCGCCACGGTTATCGCGTGATCCCGGCTAGCGAGTTCGACCCCAGCATGCTGGAGCAATAAAAAACCACCACAAAGGTGCTGCTCCCTTGTGGTGGTTTTGGGCTAGGCCTAGAGCGTGTGGCCGTAGGCGTTGGCGGCCTTGATGGCGGCGGCGAATTTCTCGTCGGTGAAGGGCTCGGGGTTTCCCTGCTTCCACTCGTTGGTGGCGTGCGCGTACTCGCACAGGGCAGGGATGTCGGCCTCGGAAAGCCCGACCTGCTCAAGCGTCACGGGCAGGCCCATCTGCTTGTTAAAGGCGGCGTAGCGCTCAAGGTTCTCGGTATCGCCAGTATAGGCAAACAGCACGAGCACGCCCAGGCTCACGACCTCGCCGTGCAGGTAAGTGCCCTCACGCGGAATGCTGCAGGTGGCGTTGTAGAACGCGTGCGCCACGCTCGAGTTGTAGTAGTAATCGTTCTGGTTGGTCAGGTTGGAGACGTAGCCCGTGTTGACCACGATGTCGAGCGCGATCTGCTTGACGGCCTCGCTCGACAGGTTCTGGCGCACGTCCTCAAGACCCTGGACGCCATAGGTAAACAGTGGCTCGGAACAGGTGTGGGCGAGCGCCAGGCCAAGACCGGCTGTGTGCTCCAGGTTGCCGGCGCTCGTGGCGTACTCGACCTCGGGCTGTTTGGACAGGGCATCGCCCACGCCGGCCCAGAAGTACTCTGCCGGTGCCTTGGCGATGATCTTGGGGTTGATGAAGATGTGCGCCGGTCGGTTGGGGTACGAATAGCCCTCGAGCGAGCCATCGTCGTTGTACACGACGGCAATGGCGGTCGCAGCGGAGCAGTTGGAGCAAATCGTAGGCACGGTAAAGACGATCTTCTTGAGCTCGATAGCAGCCGTCTTGACGGTATCGAGCGCCTTGCCGCCGCCGCATGCGATAAGCACGTCAGCTTCCTGGCAGGCAGGGGAATTCACGACCTTGGCGATATTGGCACGCGTACTGTTGGTGCCATAGACGCGCGTCTCTAGAATTTCGACATCGGTACCTTCAAGCGCCGCCTCGATGCCCGGCAGCGCTGCAGCCAGGGCTCGCTTGCCGCCAATGATGGCGACCTTCTTTGCGCCGTACTCCGCCAGTGCGGCGGGCAGCTCGGTAAAGCAATCCTCGCCAACGGTGTAGTCGCTCATTCCAATCGTGCGCATAGCAACCTTCTTTCGCTCGATAAAGTGCTTACAGGTATTTTGCTCTAAGAGAAGGTCGATGGCCGCAAGAAATTTCGAACGTATAAAACCAGTGTTGAGGGTTTTTCGCCGGCGCGGAACGTGTTAGCATACTCCGCATAAGCGTTGATGGGGACGAGTAGTCGGCCGTCCGCATGCTACAGAGAGCGGGGAGCGCTGAGAACCCGTGCATGCGACCGATGAAAATCACCCCGGAGCTGCGGTCCCAACGGACGTGCCGCGCAGGTTCGTCTTAGTAGACATCGCCGAGATGGTCGTCGATACAGACCAGCCGAGTAACGGATGCGAGCGCGCGGCGACGCGAGCGAGGGCATCTAAGCTGGGTGGTTAAGCGAAGAGCTTTTGCGGGCGTACAGCCCGTTTTGTGGCGCTTCGTCCCAGCTTGTAGGGACGGGCGCTTTTTTGGTGCCCAACGGGCGTGCGCGCCCACGACATGAAAGGGGTACCGTGGCAAACGAGTACAAGCAGACGATGAATCTGCCCAAGACCGGTTTTCCCATGCGTGCCGGTCTTTCCAAGTCCGAGCCCAAGCGACTCAAGGACTGGCAGGACAACAAGGTCTACGAGCAGGTTCTGAAGAAGAACGAGGGTCATAAGAAGTTCGTGCTGCACGACGGCCCTCCGTACGCCAACGGTCCGATCCACATCGGCCACGCCATGAACAAGATCTCCAAGGACATGATCAACCGCTACTGGATGATGCAGGGCTGCGAAGTTCCCTATGTCCCCGGTTGGGACTGCCACGGTCAGCCGATCGAGCACAAGGTCGAGGAAAAGCTCGGCACCGAGAAGTTCAACCAGACCTCCACGGCCAAGATCCGCGAGCTTTGCAACGAGTTCGCTGTCGAGAACATCGAGCTCCAGAAGGCCGGCTTCCGTCGCTTGGGCGTGCTTGGCGACTGGGACAACCCGTATCTGACGCTCTATCACCAGCACGACGCCGCCGACATCGAGGTCTTCAAGGCCATGTTCGATAAGGGCATGATCTATCGCGGTCACAAGCCGGTTCACTGGTGCAAGCACTGCCACACCGCGCTGGCCGAGGCCGAGATCGAGTACTCCGACGAGACGAGCCCGTCCATTTTCGTGCGCTTCGAGATGACTTCCAAGCCCGCCGGCCTCGAGAACTTTGACGGCCCGGTTGACTTTATCATCTGGACGACCACGCCGTGGACCATCCCCTCCGACCAGGCCGTTTCCCTCAAGCCCGGCGCCGCCTACGTTGCCGTTGAGCACGATGGTCG
>DBGBZQ010000037.1:0-7410 GCA_048368115.1 Collinsella sp. | reverse complement strand
TCGCGCGCATGGAACTCCTCGTCGTAGGCCGACGAGATGATGCACTGACCAGCCGAGGCGCAGGCCTGCAGGCTCGGAAGGTCGCCGACCGGCTTGCGGTCGAAGCCCAACACGGGATAGCCACAGGCAATAGCGCCCGAGCTCACCACGACCAGACGCCAGCCGAGCTTGCGCAGCGCTGCGGCTTGATCGGCAAGTCCGCCGATAAAGGCGCGGTTGACCTTGCCATCGGCGCCCACCACCGTGGACGAACCGATCTTTACCACCATCGTTTTATAAGAAGTCGTCATACGTCAAACCAATCAACTGTTCAGCGAACGGCCGAGCTGGCGGCCAAGGGAGCGTGACTCGCCCCTACCGCCCAAGGAATCATTTTGCCCAGGGGAAAGCCGAGGCCGCGGCCATGTTCTTGCGCACGAGCTCGTCGCGCACCTGAGCCAGGCCCTGCTCCATGCCCACCACATAGGTCTGCGGGTACAGGAAGCGCTTGAAAGCTGCGTCCAGATGATCGAGCGCCCAAACACAGCGCTCGCGCGCGTCCTGGATGCTCTCACGCGGAGCCACTGCACTGCCATCGCGCACGATCGGCACCAGCAGCTCGCGATACTCAAGCTCCGACACGTCGGTCACCAGGGCGGCATCATTCACGGCCACGAGGGTATTGCCGCGCGCGGCGCCCTCCCCCACCAGATGGTCCTCGTCGTAGATCATGTCGCAGACCGGGCCGCCAAAGCCGTCGTAATAACGGCGCACGCGCTGCACGCCCGGGATCGTGCGCTTGTAGGGCTGCTCGGAGAGCTTGACCACCGGCGTCCACGGGTCGGCCTCGCTCGCACGGCGGGCGGAAAGCTTGTACACGCCGCCCAGCGCCGGCTGGTCGTAGCAGGTCGCGAGCTTGGTGCCCACGCCAAAGCTATCGATGGGCGCGCCCTGGTCGAGCAGCGACTGAATCGTGTACTCGTCAAGATCGTTGGAAACCGAGATCCCCACATAGGGCAGGCCCTCGGCATCGAAACGGCCGCGAACATACTTGGAGAGCTTGGCGAGGTCACCCGAGTCAATGCGAATAGCCGACAGGCGCTCGCCCACCGCCTCCATCTCCTTGGCAACCGTAATGGCATGCTCGCAGCCCTCGCGCACATCGTAGGTGTCGATGAGCAGCGTGCAGTTCTTGGGGCTCGACTTGGCAAAGGCGCGGAAGGCCTCGAGCTCGGAATCGAAGCTCATCACCCAGCTGTGCGCATGCGTGCCAAAGACGGGAATACCGTAGCGGCGGCCGGCGAGCACATTGGACGTAGAGGAGCAGCCGGCGACGTAGCTCGCGCGCGCAACGGCCAGGCCGCCATCGGGACCCTGGGCTCGGCGCAGGCCAAACTCGGCCACGGGACGGCCGTCCGCCGCCAGCACCACGCGCGCCGTCTTGGTGGCGACAAGTGTCTGGAACCCGACGATGTTGAGCAGCGCCGTCTCAAGCAGCTGGCACTCGAGCGCAGGACCGGTGACGCGCACCATGGGCTCGCGCGGAAAGACGAGCTCGCCCTCGGGGACGGCGTCGATGTTTACATGCGCACGAAAATCGCGCAGGTAGTCGAGGAATGCGGACTTGAACATCGCGCCGCCGGCCGGGGCCTCAAGCGATGCGAGGTAGTCGATATCCTCGGGCGTAAAGCGCAGGTTCTCGACCAGCTCGGGCAGCTCGGCGGTGCCGCACATGACGGCATAGGCGCTGCCAAAGGGATGATCGCGGTAAAACGCGGTAAAACAACCCTGCTCATTGGCCTTGCCGCTCTCCCACAGGCCCTGGGCCATAGTGAGCTCGTACAGATCGGTGAGCATTGCAATGTCGGTGGGATGCGAGATGTCGGTCAAAGCCATGGGGCGACCTTTCGGATGTGTGGTGCAGAATTTGAGGGTTGGACGAGAGCAGAGCATGCGGACATGTTGCCCGATGCAAATCGGTTAGAGCAGGCCCATGCTGGTCAGGATCGTGTAGCCCATAAAGATGACAAACGCGATGAGGGCAAGGACAATGATGATTTTTTGAGCCGGCGCCATGCCAGGGATCTCGTTCTCGCCCGTAGGCTCCTTGGAGGTAACCATGCGCTGGGCAAAGGTCATCTCGTCACGGCTCGACTTGGGCTCGACGGACTTGGGACGAGCGGCCTTTTTAGGCTGAGGCTTAGGCGCGGCAGGTGCAGGCTTCGCGGCAGCGGGCTTGGGTGCGGGCGCGGGCTTGCGCTCGGATGCGGCGTTCGCGGCGACCTCCTCGACCTTCGCACGCTCGGCGCGCAGGGCAGCCAGCTCCTCGCGCTCGCGACGGGCCTCTTCCTGGGCCTCGCGACGAGCCTTCTCGGCGCGGAGCTCCTCCAACTCGGCGCGCTCCTCGGCAGACAGTGGTTGGGACTCAAGCTCGGCCATGGTATAGCCCTTTCTTTTAAAAAAAGCCGCCGACACAATGTCAGCGGCTTATCAAATCCAAGGGTGGAGACGAAGGGAGTCGAACCCTCGGCCTCTGCCATGCGACGGCAGCGCTCTCCCAACTGAGCTACGTCCCCAGGACAAGTCGATATTTTACCTACGGCTCGCCAACTGTCAACGCCCAATAACCAGTCTTTTTGGGACGCGGCTATTTTGGCAACTTTTCGAACAGGCGATGCTCTCGATGATTTTTTATCCCCGTCCCAGAAAATTCATCGACGAACGCACTACTTTGCACTGGTGAGAACACCGGTGGTGTCGAAGGCCGGGGTGAAGCTCTCGTCTACCGCGCCGCCCTCTTGCCAGAACATCGTCGTAAAGCCCAGGTCGTCGGCATGGTCGAGCACCCGCTCGTACTCCTCGCGCGTCACGGCACGCGCCAGGTCGCCGCCCTGCTCGCGCATAAGTGCATTGGGCGTGTACTGGTTCATGACCGAGATCGGCACATCGCCCACCGTCTGCCACACCAGGTCCAGCACGCGACACGAATCGTCTGCATGTCCCGGCAGTACCAGATGGCGCACAATCATGCCGCGCTTCATGAGCCCGCCCTCATCCACCAGCTCTCCCCCGCGGCGCTCGATCTCGCGCGCCATCTGAGCCAGGCCTGACACAGCCACACGTGGGTAGTCCTTTATATGAGAGAGCGACTGCGCAAGCGCCGCATCGGCATATTTAAAGTCGGTGAGCCACACGTCAACCAGGTCACCCAAGGCAGCCACGGCGCTCGCGCGCTCATAACCGCTCGTGTTGTAGACGATCGGGATAACCAGTCCGCGCGCCCGTGCCGCGGCAATCACGGCAGGCAACAGGTGCGCATAGTGCGTCGCCGTCACCAAATTGATGTTGTTGGCACCCTGGTCCTGCAGTTCCAGCATAATCTCGACCAGGCGCTCAGGCGAAATCTCAAGGCCAAAATTGCCGGTCGAGATCTCGTGGTTCTGGCAGTAGATACATTTAAGCGAGCAACCGCTAAAGAAGATCGTGCCCGAACCGGCCTCGCCCGAGATAGGCGGCTCCTCCCACATATGAAGCGCGGCGCGGGCCACCTTGAGCGTGTCGTTAGCACCGCAGACGCCGTGCGCGCCCTCATCGCGCGCCGCACCGCAACGGCGCGGACACAAATGGCAGGCGGGCGAAAAAAGTTCGGTCAACGACGTCGGCATAAAAACATGCTCCAAAACAACGATTCAGCAGCTCAAACGTAAAGGGCCAGACCGGGTAGACGGCTCCGTCCCTAAGGCGCCGTAATCGTCCGACACGATTTTTGTAATGTCAAGACTGGAATCGATAAAGTGCCGCTTTATGATGTAGTTATTCCGCCCCCCGCGGAGCAACTGGGTGAACCGTCGCGTTTATTTAGGGAGCCCACACAGTCGTGCCTAGTACAGGTATCCTTCGTTGTTAAGGACGCTGGAACAGTCGATGAGGGCACCCACCTGTTTTAGGTGGGTTCATTTTCGTAACGTGGGGGGTGGTTTTCTTTTGCCGAAAATCACCATACAGTCCATATGGATCCCCGCCGGCATCCCGACAAGCCATCGACAACATTCCAATATCTGGTATGCGCGTGATAATCGCACGGTGCAAACCTCCGCACCCCCCTCGGTCGAGTATCATGGGACAGCTATGCCATTTCCGCGTAGCAACCTTTGACCTTTTCCTTCGACGCTTGGCGGTTTTTAGATTCATGGCTTCATCCCCGAGCTACATACCGTACCTATGCGTGGCAGCGGCGGCTTTTATCACGACCTTCCTCGCGGTGCCCCTGGTCAAGCGCTTGGCAATTAAGCTCGATGCCGTCGACTATCCTTCTAAGCGCCGCATCAACACCAAGCCCATCCCGCGTTTGGGCGGAACGGCGGTGTTTTTGGGCCTGGTCGTTGCCTGCATTGTGCAAATCCTAGGCACCTGGTACCTAGGCTGGCCACCCGTCCTGGTGCCGCACCCGCGCCTTCACATTAGCTATCCCATGCTGGCGCTCTCCTTTACCGTCATCTTTGCGACCGGCGCTATCGACGACGTCTTCCAGCTCACGCCCAAGCAAAAGCTGGCCGGACAGGTCCTCGCCGCGCTTATCGCCTGCATGGGCGGCCTAAAAATCGGCGTCATCGTCAACCCGTTTGCTCCCGGCGAGATCATGCTCGGATGGCTCGCCTACCCCATCACCGTAATCTATCTGGTGGCATTCACCAACATCATTAACCTCATCGACGGCCTCGACGGCTTGGCCACGGGCATCTGCGGCATCGCCTCGTTCACCATGTTTTCGATGGCCGTTCTCTCGGGCCGCATCGACGCCGCCGCGCTCTCCATTGCGCTCTTTGGCGCCTGTCTGGCCTTTTTGCGCTACAACTTCAACCCCGCAAGCATCTTCTTGGGCGACTCGGGGTCGCTGCTTCTGGGCTTTGCGCTGGGCTCCATCTCGCTGCTCAACGTGAGCCGCACCGCCGCACTCACCTCGCTTATCATCCCGCTCATCGTTGCCGGCGTGCCTATCATCGACACGTTTAGCGCCATCGTGCGCCGCAAGCGCGCCCACATTAGCATCGGGCAGGCCGACAAGGGCCACATCCACCACCGCCTGATCCAAGAAGGCTACAACCAAAAACAGGCTGTGCTGCTCATCTATGCCTGGTGCATCATGCTTTCGGCCGGCGCCGCCGCCATCAATCAGGTCGAGGTGCCCATGCGCGTGCTCATCTTTACCGTGCTTGCCATTGGCTCGGCGGCCTTTGCCAAGCACCTGCACCTGTTTGAACCCGTGCTGCGCCACCATTACAACAAGCGCACGCACGAGGACGAACTGGTCACCCCCGACGACCCCGCCTTTAAGCAGGAGGAGCAGGCAGCCGAGGAGCGCAAAGAAGAGCGCCACCACAAGCTCTAGGGCAAGCTGCCGAGGATGTGCCAAGGCACCGTTAGCCAAGCACGGCCGCGCCGCACCCATCGCACATGCCGCACCACGCGCGTCCCTCTCCCGCCCCTCGCCTACTTACGCACCACCCCTCCAATAAACGCGTTATCATCTTGACCCATGAACATACGTTAGGAGCAATCATGCCAAACGAGAACAGCTACGAAGTCGCGCTGCAAAAGAGCAACGCCATTCGCGAGGGCCTGACCAAGACGCCCGAGAAGTTCACCATGCTCACCGGCGACCGCCCCACCGGCCGTCTGCACCTGGGCCACTACTTCGGCACCCTCAAGGGCCGTGTTGAGCTGCAGAACATGGGCGCCAAGACCAACGTGCTCATCGCCGACTACCAGGTCATCACTGACCGCGACACGACCGAGCACATCCAGGACAACGTGTACAACATGGTCATGGACTACCTTGCCTGCGGCATCGACCCCGACAAAACCATGATCTACGCGCACTCCGCCGTGCCCGCCGCAAACCAGCTCATGCTGCCGTTCCTGTCGCTGGTGTCCGAGGCCGAGCTGGCGCGCAACCCCACGGTCAAGGCCGAGATGGAGGCCTCGGGCCACGAGCTTACCGGCCTTCTGCTCACCTACCCGGTGCACCAGGCCTGCGACATTCTGTTCTGCAAGGGCAACGTGGTGCCCGTCGGTCGCGACCAGCTGCCGCACATCGAGCTCACCCGCACCATCGCACGCCGCTTTAACAACCGCTACGGCAAGGTATTTCCCGAGGTCGACGCACTGCTGTCCGAGACCCCGCTGCTGCCCGGCCTTGACGGTCGCAAGATGAGCAAGAGCTACGGCAACGCCATCAATATTTCGATGACCGCCGAGGAAACGGCCAAGCGCATCAAAAAGAGCCAGACCGACTCCGAGCGCATGATCACGTTCGACCCCGAGAACCGCCCCGGCGTGTCCGGCCTGCTTTCGACGGCTGCCATCTGTACCGGTCGTTCCGAGGTCGAGATTGCCGAGGAGATCGGCATGGGCGGCTCCGGCCAGCTCAAGAAGTACGTGACCGAGGCCGTCAACGAGTACTTCGCGCCGATCCGCGAGCGTCGCCAGCGCTACGAGAACGATCTGGGTTACGTCAAGGACGTGCTGCACGAGGGCAATCGCCGCGCTAACGAGATCGCCGAGCAGACCCTGGCCGAGGTTCAGGACGCCATGGGCATGGTGTACTAGGCAAAGCGCTTTCGCACAACATAGACGGTGAGGCTGACCCCTCACCGAAACAGGAACAGGCCCGCTGGCAACTAACTGCCAGCGGGCCTGTTCCCGAAGTACACCGTTGAATCGCACAGAGGGGAGGGATGCGAATCAAACTCAACAGGGCAGGCTTTTTCATCGCCTATTGCCTGCTCCGTTGCTGAAACCAATATAGTTCACCATGGTTTACTTTCTGGCGAGAACATACGCCAACACATCGTCTCCATAAGTTAACCCCGGTAAACCTACAACGTAAAACCACCGCAAAGGGGACAGGCACCTTTGTGGTGGTTTTGGCCATGGCGGAGCTGTTAGAGTCCGGCAGGCCAGCGACAGGCGCCCAGATCGACGTGCATGGGATCGGTAAACGTCACGCCCTCCCCCATTAAGAGCTCACGCTGAGCATCGGGGCCGCCAAAAGCAAAACCCTCGCATATGCGCCCGTCGGCAAACACCACGCGGTGACAGGGAATCTCGCCGGGGCGCGGATTGCTGTGCAACGCATACCCCACGTACCGCGCGCTTCGTGGACGACCGGCAAGCAGCGCCACCTGACCATACGTGGCGACCATCCCCTCAGGGATCTGCTCGACTACCTCGTACACCCGCTCAAAAAAGCCCTCAGACGCCATTGCTCGCTCCCTTCCACCCTGAAAAGCATAAACCACCGCAAAGGGGACAGGCACCTTTGTGGTGGTTTATGGCAGGTCGGTTAGTTGGCGGGCTGGAAGAAGGCTACGGCTACGGCGCCGGGGCCTACGTGGGTGCCGATGGTGGCGCCGATGGTGTGAACGGGCA
>DBGBZQ010000036.1:0-6595 GCA_048368115.1 Collinsella sp. | reverse complement strand
CCATACTTCTCGACCAAGCGCTTCATGGCGATGGCAAGACCGGCGACCGCGGGGACCTTGTCCTCGGGGATGCAGATCTCAAAGCTGTCGTTGATGTGGGCAAGCATGGCGGCCATGGCCTGCTCGTCGGCCTGGGCGTCGCGCACAGCCTGGACAAGTTCGGTCATGGGGATAGGCGAAAGCTGGATGTTGAACTTCTCGAGCAGCTCGCCCTCGTTGCACATGGTCGACCAGAAGTCGAATGGACGGGTGGCCATCTGCAGGATGCGGGTGTGCTTGAAGGTCTTGACCACGTTGCAAACGGCCAAAAAGTCCCAAACGCCGCGCTCGAACTCGGGGTCGGTCAGGCGGCAGTTGGTCATGTAGGTGAAGGGAACCTGGAAGCGGCGCAGGACCTTGCCGGTGGCGAACAGGCCGCACTGGCTATCGCGCAGGCGTGTGCCGTCGGGCTCGGGGCGCTCGTCGCGCGGACCCCACAGCAGTACGGGTAGACCGAGCTCGCGGGCAAGGCGAGCGCAAACGTACTCGGTGCCAAAGTTGGCGTGGCACAGCATAATGCCATCGACGCCCTCGGCGCGGAATTTCTTGACGATGGGCTCGATATGGCTGTCGTCGAACAGCAGGCCCTCTTCATTGATGTCGTCGATATCCACGATGTCGACGCCGATCTCGCGCAGGCGATCAGCCGTCAGGCCGCGATACTTGATTGCGTCCGGCGCGCTAAAGATACTGCGGCGCGTGGGCACAAAGCCGAGCTTGATCTTGTCCATGTACGTCCTCCCCTAATCACATGTTCAGTAAACAGACGCATGTTTCGTTTTGTTCTGTTTACTAAATGTTTTACTCTACTGTTTAGAAGTTTAACGCAAAATACCCGTAGACGGTAGAGAAATCAGCCTAAACGGTATGTAAACAAACTGAACATACAAGGGCATCAAAAAGAGGGCCCAAAGGACCCTCTCTTAGTAGCGTTATGTATGGCTGCCTTAGCGAGCTTTGCCTCCCTACGGCCCAGCGTTGCCTTTGCCTAGATCTCACGCACGCTTTGGCGCTCGACAAAATAGGTCGACACGGCCGTCTTGCAGGTATAGCTCTTGGGATTGCGGATGTTGCCCACCAGGCGGCGCACCGCGATCTCGCCCACCTCGTGCTTGGGAACGTGCACCGTGGTGAGCGGCGGATTGGAGAAGGCGCCCAAAGACAGATCGTCAAAGCCGATGATTGAGACATCCTCGGGCACGCGAATACCGTGCTCGTTGAACGCGCGCATGGCGCCCACGGCGAGCACGTCGTTCTCGGCAAAGAAAGCCGTCGGCAGATCGTCGCGTGAGACGTTGTCGAGCCACACGCCCATGTCGCGATAGGCACCCTCGAGCGTGGTGCCCAATGTGACGCGCCATGTCGGGTTGGCCTCAAGATCCGCGTCCTCAAGCGCTTGGCGATAGCCGCGCTCGCGGTCCTTAAAGTTGCGGATCCGAAGGTCGCCCGCCAGATAGCCGATTTGCCTGTGGCCTTTCTCGATAAGGTAATCCACGGCACGCAGCACCGAATCGGTGTTGGCGATGACTACGGCATCGAAGTACTGGCGATCGCTCCAGCCGTCGAGCACAATCAGGTGGGCGGCAGCGTCGGCGAACAGGGCGTAGTCCTCCTCGCCCAGCTCGGTACCCATCAGCACGATGGCGGCCGACGGGTCGGCGATCAGGCCCTCGACCTGCGGGCGCACGGCGTCCAGGTCGCTAAAGTCGAGCGAGACAAAGCTCGTGCTCATGCCGTGGCGACGCGCCTGGCGCTCCACGCCCTCGATGACCGCGGGATGGAAGGTGCTCTCGTCCAGGATGGCGCCCGTCTTGCGCGCAAGCACAAACTGGATGCTCTCGAGCTGCGTCGACTGCTGATAGCCAAGCGACTGCGCGCACTCCAGGATGACCTTGGCGGTCTCCTCGCTCACGCTGCGCTTGCGGTTGAGCGCGTTAGACACGGTTGCGGGCGAAAAGCCGGTAATGCGGCTGATCTCGCGGACGCTTGCTTTAGCCATCGTTCCCCCTAGCATCGGTCGCGGCCGAGCATCGTGGCTTGACCGCCCCGTGGCTCGGCAACTAAACGACCGCAAATTCAATCTAAACAGAATAGTAAATGTTTAATAGCTAGTTTATCCTGTTGTCAAGCGAAGTGGCACGACTATTTCCCCCAACGGGCGCATTTGTCCATCTTAACGTTATTACGCAAGGTCTTCGCCATTGCTTGCTATTACGCGTCGGTACCATTCGAAGCTTTTCTTTTTACGTCTCTCAAACGAGCCCGCACCGCTATCGTCTCGATCGACATAGATAAACCCGTAGCGCTTACGCATCTGTCCTGTGGCGACCGAAACCAAATCGATCGGGCCCCAACAGGTATATCCCATGAGTTCCACCCCGTCGAGCTCGACGGTCTCCCTCATCGCCTCGATGTGGGCCCGCAGGTATTCAACTCGATAGTCGTCTTCTATTTCACCCGAATCTTCCGGCACATCAGGGGCACCCAAACCGTTTTCGACGATGAACAGCGGCTTTTGATAGCGATCCCAGATTTCATTCATGGTGACGCGCAGCCCTTTGGGGTCGATAAACCTCCCCCAAGGCTCCTGTTTTAGATACGGATTAGGCGCCGAGCGAAGAAGGTTCGAATCGAACTGACCTTCCGCATGCGCTTTTGCGACGCGCGTCGAGTAATACGAAAACGAGACGAAATCGACCAGGTTTGCAGCCAGTACTTCGCGGTCATCATCCCGATAGGGCACCTCAAAACCATGGCGGGCGTATTCCTTGAGAACATAGCTCGGGTACGCACCGCGCACCTGGACGTCGGTAAACATGTAATGGCTGCGATTCTCAGCCTGCGCAGCCAGCACATCGTCCGGATCACATGTAGCCGGATAGAAGACACCTGCGTTGAGCATGCAACCGATCTTCGCCCCAGGGCACAGTTCATGACACGCCCCGACCGCACGGGCGCTCGCAACCAATACATGGTGCACGGCCGTGTGAACCGTTGCATAGCGATTCTCCCCTTGCTCGAAGATGATCCCCGCCGCCATAAAGCACGCCTGCGTCATGATGTTGATCTCGTTAAAGGTCAGCCAATAATTGACCAATCCCCGATAGCGCTCGAACACGGTACGCGAATATCGCTCGAACAGGTCGACCAACCTGCGATCGCGCCATCCGCCATACGCATCGACGAGATGCATGGGGACATCATAGTGGTTGAGCGTCACCAAAGGCTCAATGTCATGCGCGCGACACGTCCTAAAAACATCCTCGTAAAAGGCAAGGCCTTCTTCATTGGGCTCGGCTTCGTCTCCTTTGGGAAAAATGCGGCTCCAGGCGATTGATAAGCGCAGGCATTTAAAACCCATCTGGGCAAACAGTTCAATATCCTGCTTGTACCTATGGTAAAAATCAATGCCCTTGCGAGCGGGATAGAAGCTGTCGGGTGCCAACGCACGCGGATCAAGGTCTCCCCGCATGACGTCCATGCGTTGATCGCCAAACGGCAGCATGTCGGAATTGGCTAAACCGCGACCGCCTTCGTTCCATCCTCCCTCGCACTGGTTTGCAGCCAGAGCCCCACCCCATAAAAAATCTTCTCTAAACATTATGGTGTCGTCCTTTCTATCAAATTCCCGGCCCACACTGTCGAACGCAACGGACTCGGCAAGTGCCGCGCAACAGCACAGTACCGTTGCGCGGCCAAGGGGTCGGACCGCGCAACGGCTGGGGAGCATATTTGTGTAGTAGCCTCTTATGCCTCGACGGATTCAACGGCCTCAGAATCGCCGCTCTTGGACTTCAACGGCATCTTCTCCTGTCCTTCAAATCCAAAAAACATCGCCAACGCAAACGTCACGGCACCGCCAGCAAGACACCCGATGGTGCCAGGGATGATATCCTGAGCAAACATGAGCACGTTCATCCATGGGAAACCAACGCCAGTGAAGATATAGACGTTGGCATGAAGAAGGCTTACCAGCAGACCACCGACAGCACCACCAATCATGTTCCAGGCAAGAGCCTTCTTGTCGCGAAACAGGATGCCGTAGATGATGGGCTCACTCACGCGACCGAAGGCATAGGTGATGAACAAGTTCCAGCCCGTGGCTCGACTCTCCTTGCCCTTAGCGCGCAGGCCATAGGCGAGCGCGATGGCAAGCGTGGTGTAGGCTACAACCGCGGTGCCGGGGTATAAGATGGCGTCGTAACCGTTCTGGAGCGCGGCGGGCAATATGGCGGTATAGATCGGCACGTGCATGCCGGTGGCGATGATCAGATTCCAGAATGCGCCGATAACCGCGGTCGCAGCGGGACCGGCAACAGAGGCGAGCCAAATGATGAAATCGGCCACAAGGCCCATGACAAATTGGACGGCAGGGCCGCAGAGGCACAGCGCGACCGGCAACATCACGAGCACCGTACCCACGGGTACGATCAGAATGCGCAACATATCAGGCGAGATCTTCTTAAAGAAGCGCTCAACATAGGACTGGGCCCAGGTGATCAAGATGACCGGAAGAACAGCCTGGGTGTAGTTGACGAGCTGCATGGGGATGCCGAAGACGCTGAAAGGCTTTCCGTCCTCAACAATAGCGAGCATGTCGGGATAAATCATCACAACAGCGATGAGCAGTGCCAGCACAGGACTCGTTTTGAACTTCTTAGCCGAGCTATAGGCGGCAAACACCGGGAAGTAGTAATACGCCGCATCGCCCACCAGGGAAAGGATCCGATACAGGTCGCTCGTTTCGGACATAAAACCGGCGCCTTCGGGCCCAAACAGAATAACGAGCATCTTGAAGATACCGGCGACACAAAAGATCGGAAGGATCGGGGTGATAGCGCCGCTCACGGCATCGAGCAGCTGATTGAAGAGGTGCTTGGGCGCCAAGCGCTCCTTCCAGCTAAGCTGAGGGCCATCGAGTTCCTCGTCAATCGATACCGTGACCTCGAATCCGCCCTGCTTACAAACCTCGTCGTAGACCTTGTCGACCGTGGGCCCGACCACCAGCTGCACCTGCCCTCCGGCGTGCACGACGCTGATGATAGACGAGATGTCCTCAAGCTTCTCATCATTCGAGAGGCTTTCATCCTTGAGGTTGAAGCGCAGGCGCGTCATGCAATGCGTAACCGAAGCCACGTTTTCCGCCCCGCCCACAGTGGAGAGAATCTGCTCTGCCACCTTTTTGTAATTTGCCATCATTGGCTCCTTTGCACAATCTTGGCTTACTGTTCGAATCGGCAAAGGTCATGCCCCGAATGGCTACGGGTTACAATCCTTTTTTGGAGATGATCCGGTTGAGATGGATCATCAGATAGAGTTCCTCCTCCTCGGAGAGCGTGGCGTCCCACGTTTCACGACAATAGGAACCGATATGCTTCACGCACTCTGCCAACTGCGGAAACTCCTCACGAAAGTTCTTGTACATCTGCATGTTGGCGCTGTTCAGCGACTCGCCGGCTTGAATGCGCTTGAACAGGTACCGCAGATGCGTGGCGAAGCGGGTGAAATCAAAGGAATCGCGGTCGACAATAATGCGGAAATCGCTTTCGAGAATCTCGATAACGTCCTCGAGCATATCGTCGAACTGCTTTGCGGGCTCGGCCGTGGCTTTGACGGCTTCAACAACCCGTGCGTTCACGAGATTCATGGCAATGCTGGCAATCTCATCCTTGGGAAGCCGCTCTCCGAGCTCCTTCTCGAGTCGCATGACGATAAACTGGGCAGCCTTGTATTCCTTCGGATACGTCTCCCGCACTTCATAGGCAAGAGGCATCGCGATGCGGACCCCCTTTTGGGCTCGCGCAACGGCAAACGACAGGTGATCAGCCATGAACAGCGTCGCATTGGTCGAGAGGTCGTAGGGCAGTTCGTTGGCAACGATGTCCATAACTTTCGCCGCAAACATCACGATATCCGAGGGAAGATCCCTCATGACATCTTGTCCTTTAGGATCAATGTCGTAAAACGTATGCTCGATTTTAGAAAGAGGGAGCTCTCGAGGAAAATCTCCGCCGAAACCGACGCCCCTGCCCATGGCGATGACATCTCGCCCCTGTCCGTCACGGCAAAGAACCGCGTTGTTGTTAAGCTTTTTAATTGCAAGCATGGTGAACCTCCTTTCAAGAACACTCACAGAAAAAGGCATGATAGCCAATAGCAGTGCTATTGCGGTCATGCCTTACGTAACAATCCGTGTTGTATTGCTCTTGGGCATGCCTCCACACAGGAGTAACAATCCAAGATGCAGAATGCATTATAGCGCTCTCCCCGCCCCGGGGACCATCGGGCTGGCGAACGGTAGATGTCGGCCCGCCAGCGGCCACATCGAGCAGATGGGCGTGCTTCGATCCCGAGCCTAGCCTAGGATGCGGGCCATGCGCGCCTTGAACTCGGACAGAAAGCGCGGGGCGTCCACGGTGAGTGCCACAAGCGCGCTCTTGTCGGGGTCGGACAGGCGATGCTCGTCGCAGATAGTGCGGCCGCGATACTCGCCGAGCAGGTCGACGCGCAGATTGCAGCCGAGCGCACCTACGAGCGTGGGGTCAATCGCCACGGC
>DBGBZQ010000035.1:0-5634 GCA_048368115.1 Collinsella sp. | reverse complement strand
TAGGCACGGGAGCCTCCCAACCTCGTTGCGGCGCGGCTGCGCCTCTGGCACTTCAACAACATTGTCGCAGCCCCGACCCGCGGTCACGAGCGGGGGCTCCTGTCGTTTCCGTGCCTTCGGATTGGGTCATAGTGTCTGACTCTGCCATAACATCGGCATTTCTTTGGTTGTCGATGTAGTCATTGGGGACGTTCTTGTTCGACTGGTCGTTTAAGAACGTCCCCAATGACTACCTTGCATCAATCTAATTAGTTGCGGTGAGATAGTTCTTGAACTGGCCTTTTTTGAGGCTAAACAGGAACTATCTCACCGCAACTGCGTTGAGCGTTTTTTGGCAGCCGGTTTACTTGCTTGCGAACAGCCAGACTAGGATGATCACTAGGATTGCGGCGACGATGCAGACGATGGCGCCGGTGAATTTGATGCGTGAGTCGCGGGTACGCTCGCGCACCGCGTCCTCGGTGGCCTCGAGCTGGGCGACTTCTCGCTCGGTCTCGGCGTGTTCGGCTTTGTCTCGGGCCAAGGACCCTGCAAGCGACTCAGTGATCTCTGGGTGGTCGTGTACCTCGGTCGCCTGTTCGATAATCGACTGCGCATGCGCGGCATCTGCTTGGGCGTTGGCTATGCTCTGCTCTTGGTCGCGGCGTGCCTTGTCCTCGGCGGCGATCTTCTCGCGTAATTCGCGCTGGCGCGTTGCAGCGGCGGTTTTTGCGGTCTGCAGCTCGTCGCGCGCGGCATCGGCCTCTGCCGTCACGGCTTGGTGCGCGCGTTTGGCTTCGGCAATGGGGGCCTGCGCCTGCTCGACGGCCTGCTCGGCTGCGGCAAGCGAGTGCTCAAGGTCGGCGGTGATGCGCGGGACATCTTCCTCGGCTTTACGCAGGGCATCTGCTGTGTCGGAGATCTGCATCGAGAGCTCGCTGGTTCGCACCGTATAGTTGGCGGGATTTGCCGAGGGATTGCGTTGCAGCTCGGCATACTCATGACGCAGCGTCTCGAGCTGGGCGCGCGTGGCGTCGACGGTTTGTTGTGCGGTGGCAATGCCGGCGTCTCGCTCGGCCTGCACCTTGTCGCGGATGCGCTTGGAATCCTCAAGACGTCGAACGAGGCGGTTGCCGGTCTCGCGCGAGCTCGCCTCGCGGGCCTCCACGGCGTCGAGCGCGGCCTTCAGGCGGAGCTCAGTCGCGTCATCCTCTGTCTTCATTTGTTCGAGCTGACTCTTGAGCTCTGTCGCTTTGGCGGCGTGGGCATCACGGTCAATCTCGGCTGCCGCAGCGGTCTTTTGCGCTGTGGCGATCGCCTGACGCTGGCCGGCGACGATCTGGTCGTAGCGGCCTGCGATATCCTGGCGCGTCTCGAGCTCCTCGGCCTGATCGACAATGCGCTGCTCAAGTTCGGCCAGGTGGGCGCGGGCATCGGCAAGTGCCTTTTTCGCGGCGTTCATCTCGCGCATGGCCGAGGCGCCCTGGGCAATAAAGGTGCCCACGGCGTTCGCGGTGTTCGAGACAGCGGTCCCCAGATCGCGGTTCGCGGCGGGGGAGTGCGGGGCGGTCGGGCGAGCGGTGTCGACAGCGTCCGCATCGGCAGCCTGCGGCGCGGCGATATTGCCGGTACCGCCCTCGACCACAGAAAAGCCCGCTGCGTGCGGATCGACCGCATCGGCGCCAATCGTGGGGTGCTCGAGCTGCAGAAACGAGGGCATGGTGCTGCCCTGGTCGGCAACGGGGGTCTCGCCGGGTACAAAGGTCGAGGCGGCCTCAGCGGCCTCTTCTTCCTCGGCGTCAACGTCGGCATCGGCGACAGCATCCTTCATCGCTTTGACAGCATCCATCATGGAGTCCATGACGGCATCGAGCTCTTCTTCCGAAGACACCTCGATGGGGCCCGCTGCTTGCGGGGCGTCGTCCTGAGCGGCCGCATCGTCGTTTTGCTCATCGGCGTTTTCTGCGGCAGGGGTTTCCGCCGTAGCGCTTTCGTCCAAGATGGGGTCGTCGATGTCGATATCATCGCAGGTTACAACGTCAGTATCTGCGATGACGTCTGCGGAATCATCAATATGCTGTTGAGTCTGGGGGTCCAGCTCGTCTGTCATAGGCATGTGCTCCTCATCGTTGTTTGTCACCCTATGATAAAGTTTCGCGCCGACATCCCACGCGCCGCAGCAAAGTTTCAAAACGTGTTCGATGGCTCGATTTGATAACAATAACTCGGCCGCTTTATCCAGTTTGTACTTGACAATCCCTTCGCCGAACGACGTGGTGCCGTTCGCCTACCGCGGTCTTTTATTTTCGCTTGAACACGCTAAAGTTGCATCTCAGCTTTTGGCGCGTGAAGTTGGATACGCGCAGTCGGCGGGCGTGCCCGTCGCGATTTGAAAGGACTTTGTATGGGACTTTTCACTGGTAAGACCGTGATCGTCACCGGCGGCGGCAAGGCCACGCTTAAGGATGGTTCCGCTGGCTCCATCGGCTACGGCATCGATATCGCATTTGCCAAGGAGGGCGCGAACCTCGTCATCACCGGCCGCAACGTCGCCAAGCTCGAGGCCGCCAAGGAGTCTCTCGAGGCCGAGTACGGTGTCAAGGTTCTGCCTGTTCAGGCCGATGTCTCGGCTGGTCAGGACAACGAGGCCGTCGTCCAGAACGTCATCGACAAGGCCATCGAGGAGTTCGGCCGCATAGACGCCGTCGTCAACAACGCTCAGGCCAGCGCCTCGGGCGTGACCATCGCCGACCACACCATGGATCAGTTTAACCTGGCCATTTACTCCGGTCTGTATGCTACCTATCTGTACATGCAGAAGGCCTATCCGCACCTGAAGGAGACCAAGGGCTCCGTGGTCAACTTCGCTTCGGGCGCCGGCCTGTTTGGCAACTATGGCCAGTGCAGCTATGCCGCCGCCAAGGAGGGCATCCGCGGTCTGACCCGCGTTGCCGCCAACGAGTGGGGCAAGGACGGCATCAACGTCAACATTGTGTGCCCGCTTGCCTGGACTGCCGCGCTCGAGAACTTCCAGGATGCCTATCCCGAGGCGTTCAAGGCCAACGTCCACATGCCGCCGGCTGGTCACTACGGCGACGTCGAGAAGGAAATCGGCCGCGTTGTCGTTCAGCTCTGCGGTCCCGACTTTAAGTACATGAACGGCGAGACCGTCACCCTCGAGGGTGGAATGGGCCAGCGGCCTTAGGGGTTACGCGGTTTTTCCAAACCGCGTAACGGCTCGACGCTGCGCGGTCACCAGGGCGACAACTTGTCATTCAAAGAGGGCGGCATGACCAGAAGGTCTATGCCGCCCTCTTTTCATGCCAATTTGTTCGCCCTGGCGACCGCTCGCTCATATGACCCAATCCGCTGTCAAGAGCCACAATGGCCCCGCCGACCGCTTGCAATCGGTCGGCGGGGCCTGCCGTTGAACCCGTCCCGGTCCGCCCCCGGCATGTCGTCGACGCCTTCGGCTCAGTCTCATATCCGCGGATACCGCTCCGGCGGCCCGCAATCCTCTCCTTCGGCGGGGTTCCCCTAGTCTGACTTCGCGCATGCGGCGGTCGCCGCGCGCACAGCGAGAACGGGGGTGTCCCCGAAGGCTGCCCGGCTCGCCGGGACGGGGGCTATGTCTATTCGCCGGCCTCCCGGCACATCGCGCCGAGTGCCCACAGCCACCTCACGAGCTCGGCGGCGGTGGCGGCGTTCGCCTTCGCCTGGGGCATGCCCCTCTCGAGCATCTCCCCGCGTCGCCGGAGCAGGCGCTCGGACCCCTTCCTCCCGTGCATCCTTATCTCGAGGGGGACGCCGGAGCCCTTGGGCATCAGCTTCGGCTGGTGGCCGGCCTGGGCGTAGCACCAGGACCCCTCGACCGCCAGCTTCCTGACGAGCGCGTTGCCGGCCCCGCTGATTCCGCCGAGGCGCACGGAGTCCGCGCTCGACCTCTGCTTCGGGGCGAGGCCGAAGTAGGCCGTCACCTGCCTGCCGGAGCGGAACCTCGAGAAGTCGCCGACCTCGGACGCGAAGGCGGCGGCGAGCGCGAACCCGCACCCCTTGATCGACTGGAGCGCCTCGACCTCGGCCGAGAGGGGGCCCGCCGCGACGGCGGCCCTGTACTCGGCGAGGAGGGCCTCCCTCGTCTCGTCGGCCGCCTCGACCTCGTTTCTCAGCACCGCAAGCGCCCGGATGCCGCCGTCGTCGGCGGGGTGTATGCCGTCGAGCCACCTGAGGAAGCCGTACGTCCAGTACCTCCGGGGGTTGCCGGCCGGCGTCGTGCCGCCGTAGACGTAGCCGCGGCGGGCCAGGAACGCCAGGAGCCGCTGCTTCGCCGCCGCGAGCCTCGCAGTCGCGGCGTCGTGGGCGGCGGCGAGGTCCCTGAGCCCCTCGATCTCGGGGGACGGCACCCATACCGGGGTGACGTCGTGCGACAGTATCGCCTTGGCCATCCTGGCCGCGTCGTTGCGGTCGTTCTTGGACGAGAGGTCGGCCGCCGACCTCGGGACCTTGGAGACGGCCGCGACGACGCAGTCGACGCCGAGCCCGGAGAGCTCCCTCTGCGGGGCGAAGCCGAGGTAGCCGCTCTCGTAGGCGGCGAGCGACGGGCCGGGGAAGCCCGACATCCACTCCGCGACCTCGCCCCAGGGGTTGCCGCGGAACCTCCTCGTCACGGCCTCGCCCGTCTCCGCGTCGAGCGCGCAGACGGTGGTGGACCTGAGGTGTACGTCCATTCCGAAGGCGGTAGAATATCTAGGCACGGGAGCCTCCCAACCTCGTTGCGGCGCGGCTGCGCCTCTGGCACTTCAACAACATTGTCGCAGCCCCGACCCGCGGTCACGAGCGGGGGCTCCTGTCGTTTCCGTGCCTTCGGATTGGGTCATAGTGTCTGACGTCGCCAGAGCATCGGCGTTGCCTTGGCTGTTGGAAATGATCCCAATGACTATGACCCCTTTGCGCCAGTTTCTGTCGAGTCGGTGCTTCTTGCTGGTTGCCCGTATAATGGTCTGCGTATGAACCGCAACCAAGGAGTTCCAGTTTATGGACCAGAACCTTTTTAAATTCGACCTGATCGCCGAGGACCCGACGACGCATGCGCGTGCCGGCGTGCTGCACACCCCGCACGGCGACATCGAGACGCCAATCTTCATGCCCGTGGGCACCAAGGCAAACGTCAAGGGCATTCCTACCGAGACCGTCAAACAGCTCGGCGCCCAGATCGTGCTTGCCAATACCTATCATCTGTCCATGCGTCCCGGCGAGGACACTATCGCCGAGCTGGGCGGCCTGCACAAGTTTATGAACTGGCACGGTCCTATCCTCACCGACTCGGGCGGTTTCCAGGTGTTCAGCCACAACGACGCCGTCAAGCTCACCGACGAGGGCGTGCGCTTTATCGTCAACGATTACGACGGTCGCCACGTGTTCTGGACGCCCGAGGACAACATGGAAATCGCCATGAAGCTCGGCTCCGACATCTGCATGCAGCTTGATCAGTGCCCGGGCTATCCCGCCACGCGCGCCTACGTTGAGCGCGCCGTTGAGCTGTCGAGTATGTGGGCCGAGCGCTGCTATAAGGCGCATACCCGCGACGACCAGGCGCTCTTTGGCATTGTTCAGGGCGGCATGCACCTAGATCTGCGCCTGCGCTCGCTGCGCCAT
>DBGBZQ010000034.1:0-27151 GCA_048368115.1 Collinsella sp. | reverse complement strand
CTCGGGAACGAGGGTATTTGGCTCTACAAGGCCACCAGATGCGATTTAAGGCTCTTTTTTGCTTTGCACGCCCTTGGCCCACTCGGCGCTGGCTCTCATGGCGTTCTCGAGGGCCTCGCGCAGTTTTTGGTCTTCGATGGGCGCCACCTGGCGCTCAATCTCGGTGCGCTCGGCCTCACTTAGGTCGGCGTGCGGGGCCGACGGGCGCTCGGTCGTCGCCGGGCGCAGGCGCTCCTTAGCGGCGGGCGGCGTGTGACCGGGTGCGGTGGTTTTGAACACCAGGCCGTCCACATGAGCACCGGCGCGCTCCATGCGCGCGCGGATGATCTCGCGCAACAGCGTCATTTCCTGCGTCCACGAGGGCGAGTCGAGATATACCAGCAGCTCATTGGACTCGGGCAGGTAGCGCAGACCCGTCACATGCCGCCCCTCGCGCGTGCCCGAGCACACCGCGTTCCACGCGCGATAGACCGCACGCGACTCCTCGGCAGCCTCCATCTGCGCACGGCGCTCAGGCGTCGCCGACGCCAAGATGCGCTGGCGCTCTGCGTTCAAAAACCCACTGAAGGCGACCGTCTCGCTCTCGCGCTCGTAATTAGCACGTCTCACCCATGCTCACCACCTTGGCTCGATCAAGCAGGTCATCGGTAAAATACCCCAGGTTGGTCGTGGTTATGACCGTCTGGATATCATCGCCGATCAGCCGCAGGAAAGCGCCGCGACGCTCGCCGTCGAGCTCGCTCATCACGTCGTCCAAAAGCAGCAGTGGGGCGGTGCCCAGGACATCGCGAGCCACGGCCACCTCGGCCACCTTCCAGGACAGCACCAACGTTCGCTGCTGACCCTGGCTGGCAAATGAACGAGCAGAGCGACCCGCCACGGTAAATTCAATCTCGTCGCGATGCGGTCCCACCAACGTCACGCCGCGGCGAATTTCCTCGTCGGCGTGCTCATCAAGGGCGGCCAGCATGCGCTCGTACGCCCAGCCCTTCAGCTCTTCGCGATCCTCGACCTGGGGCAAATCCCCCAGCGTGGACGTATAGGTCACGTTGGCAGCCTCACCGGACGCCACTTGCCCGTAGGCAGTGTGCACATGGCCCGCCAGCCGGTCGAGCAGGGCCAACCGGTGCACGAGCAGGGCCGAGCCCGCGCGGGCAATCGAATCGTTCCACGCGCCGAGCATCTCGCGGCAGCACCAGGTCTCCTTGAGCAAGGCGTTACGCTGGGTCACGCAGCGCCCATAGGTGCTCGCAAGATCGGCATAGCGTGCGCTCAGTTGCATGCCAAAGTCATCGAGGGCGGCGCGGCGCACACTGGCGCCTCGCTTAACCATGTCCAGATGGTCAGGGCAAAACAGCACGCTCGGCAGAACCCCGCGTACACCGGCGGCAGAGCATCTCTTGCCGTTGCGGCTAAACGAGCGCTTACCGTCCTCCGCGCTCAGTCCCATATCAAGCACGCGGCCGTCGCCCTCGAGCCTCAGCTCGACCCTGCACGAGCCCACGCCGTCATGAACGAGCTCGGCTGCGGTCGGATGCCTAAACGAGGCGCCGCTCGTCAGCAGCTGCAGCGCCTCTATGAGATTGGTCTTTCCCGCCGCGTTGGGTCCCGCAAGTATCGTCACGCCCTCGTCCAGGGCAAGGCGATAACTATCGAAGCTGCGGTAGTGCGCGACGGAAAGATCGCGGGCGAATATGGTCATGGCGCAACGCTAGATGCGGACCGGCATGACCAGGTACAGGTAGTTGATCTTGTCGTAGGACTTGAAGATGCCCGCCTGCGAGTAGCTCTTGAGCTCCAGCGTGATCTCCTTCTCCTTGGACAGGGCATTGAGGCAGCCGAAGATGTAGTGGTAGTTGAAGGCGATGGTACCCGACTCGCCCTCGGCCTCGACATCGATCGTCTCCTGCGCAAGGTCCTGGTCATTGGAAATGGAGGACAGGCCCATCTGCCCGTTCTCGACATCGATCTCGAACTTGACAGCGGGGTTGGCGCTCGCGATAACGGCCACGCGCTTGAGGGCGGCGTTAAAGGCGGCGACGTCGATCTTGACGCTCGTCACGCACGAATCGGGGATGAGCTGCTTGTAGTTGGGGTACACGCCCTCGATGCGGCGCGACACGTAGGTGGTGTTGCCGGCCTCGAAGACGACCTGGGTGTCGGTAGCCCCGATCATGATGGTCGCCTGGCTGGCCATGATGTTCAGTGCGTCGTTAAAGGCGTCAGCCGGAACGTTGAGTTCAAAGGAGCCCTCGAGGGTTGAGGTCTCGACCTGTGTATCGCACACGGCCAAGCGGAAGGAATCGGTCGCCACCAGGCGCACGGTGTTGTTCTCGACCTTCATGTGTACGCCGCCCAGGATGGGACGGGCCTTGTCGGTCGAGGTGACGCGCCACACGCGACCGACCATTTCGGACAAGATATCTGTCGGCAGCTCCACGGCACTCTCGATGGCATAGGCCGGAAACTCGGGGAAGTCATTAGCATCGAGCGTGTTCAGGCGGAAAGAGCTCTTCTCGCAACCAATCAGCACCTGGCGCTCGGACAGCTCAAAGGTGACCGGGGCATCGGGGAGGGTCTTGGTGATATTGGAGAGCATCTTACAGGGGATAACCATCTCGCCCTCTTCTTCGACATGCGCCGCGATGCGATGACGGATCGAGATGGTGTAGTTAGAGGTCTGGAATTCCAAGATGCCGTCTTGGGCCTTAACGAGCACGCCCGACAGGATGGGGAGGGTGGATGCCGAAGCGACACCCTTCATAACGACGCCGATGGCTTGTGTAAGCGAGCTCTGGCTGACGGTGAACTTCATCTTTTAATACCTTTCTATAGATATAAATATCTTAATAATAGTAATAGCACTGACGAAACTGTTGATTACTCCCAAAGACGCAGGTCAGACCCAGAAAGAGAATCGACAGCAACCTGTGTGCAACAGGGGTGGTTTTCCACGTTCAAAACCTGCGCAAAACTTTTCATCACCGCGGATTGGGTTTTAGACACCTTATGCCCGTGGTTTCGACAAGTTTTCAACAGGTGTCTCTATTTCCCTACGAGCGCAGTGTAATTTTATCGCGCAGCGACTTGAGGTCTTCGGTGACGGTGCGGTCTTCCTGGATCATCTTCTGGACCTTTTTGTAGCTCGTGCTGACGGTCGAGTGGTTGCGGTTGCCAAATTCGGCGCCTACCGCCGTGGTCGTCATCTCGCACATTTCGATGGCAAGGTAGATAGCGATATGGCGTGCTTTGGCGATATTGGCGTTGCGACGCGGGCCGATGAGCTCCTCGTGCGTCACGCCGTACTGCTCTTCGATGACGGACTGAACCGTCTGGACGTTGATCTTTTTGGCCGATGTGTCGAAGTACTGGCTGGCGATGGCGTCGATATCGTCAAAGGTGAGTTCCCCTCCCTCGCGCTCGCGGTCGCCCGCCTCGCCGGCGCAGCGCTCGCAAAAGCTCTCGAGTTCGCGGATGTTGGTGCCCGAGACCTCGGCCATGTGTTTAAAGTGTTCGTCGGTCAGGTGCCCGCCGTCGCCCCCATAGGCCGCCAGCAGCGAGTCGTCGCCTGCCTCGGGGGCGGCGACGATGGTGTTCTCGTAATAGCGCTGCAAGATCTTGTATTTCATCTCGTAGCTGGGCTCTGCGACCAGGCAGAGCATGCCGGCGTTGAAGCGGCTGGTCAAACGCTCGTCCATGCTCAGGTCCTTGGGGGCGCGGTCTGCCGCGATGACGACCTTCTTGTTGTTGCGGATGAATTCGTCCATGAGCTGGAAAAAGTAGTCCACGCTCGCGCGCTTGCCGATGATGTTTTGGATGTCATCGATGATGAGCACGTCCACGCCGTGGTACGCCTGCATGATGGGGGCGTTGCTCTTCTTTTGGCGGTCGAACTCGGTCATAAGGTCGTCCAGATATGCCTGGGAGTTTGCATACTTGACCTTGATCTCGGGCGACTTTTCGGCGAGCTCGTTTTTGATGGCAAGCAGCAGGTGCGTCTTGCCCAGGCCCGATTTGCCGTAGATGAACAGTGATGTGCACGTGCCGCGCTCGTCCGCGAGGGCGGCAAACTTGAGTGCCGAGCGATAGGCATGGCTGTTCTCGGGGCCGTAGACAAAGTTCTCAAAGGTAAATTTTGAGTTCGCGGCGAGCGGGGCTCCATCCATATTCTGCTCGGCCGGCACGGTCGGTGCTGGCACGGGTGAAGTGGGGGTCGCAGCTTGCGTGGATTTGGTCGGCGCTCCGCCCTTCATCTGGTTCATCATGCGACGAAAATCGTCGGCCGAGAGCGTGTTCTTGATTGCAATGCCCGAATCCGCGCCCGCCGCTGCGTCGTGAGCGATGGGCATGTGCGTGACGGGTGCGCTCGTTGACGTCGCCGCCGCGGTCGGCAACGGTGCCATGGTTTCACGGGAAACATCGCTGTGCTGGTGCTCGATTGTCGGCACGTCGTCTGCGGAGGCCGGCACCGACGGGGAAGCGGCGGGAGCCGTGGCGGGCGCCGTCGCAGCAGTGGATTCCGTCGCGGCGCCTTGCGGTGCCACGATGTCGAGCGCGATCGGTGCAAAGGCGATTTCTTCCAGATAGGCCTCAATAGTCGGCTGATGCTTTTTGAGCTGCGCGATGGCAAAGCGCGAGGGGGCCTCGATCGTGAGCGTATCTTCGGTCAGGCTTATGGCGCGCGATTGCCCCAGCATGTTGATGAGGCGTGCATCTTGGCCGTCGCGCTGGCAAAAGGCGATGGCATCCCCCAGGATGATGCTTGCTTCCTCGTCCACTGTCTCTCCCGTTCTTTAGCTCTGAGCTCGCACGCGAGCGGCGCCGAGTTCGGTCAGATGGTATTTCTGGCCATGCTTGATGACCAAGCCGGCCTGCGCCAAGTCATTGAGCGTGCGTGACCAAGTGGGGGCCGAGTTTCCAAACGCCCTCGCCAGATCGGTTGCACCGCACGCTTGATTTTGCGCCAGATAGCCCAGCGCGACGTTGCCGCGATCGCTTACGAACACGTCCGGTTGTGGCTGTGCATACTGATTTGCTGCATTAGGATACATCATTTGAGCTGCTGGTTGTTGAGAACTCTGCATCGGCGGCATTTGCTGTTGAAAACTTTGAGGCCACTGTTGGTAAGGCTGCGGAGGCATCTGTTGGGCCCAGGGGTTGTACTGCTGCTGCGGCATCTGCTGGTACGGCTGCTGATGTCCCTGCTGATACTGCTGCGGGAACTGCTGGCCATACCCCAGTGGCGGCATCTGCTGATATGGATATCCCTGTTGGTACGGCTGATAGCCCATTTGCTGGCCACCCGGTGCCCCCGTCGCCTGCTGCATTGCTGCTGCATCCTGATCCGCCAGCGGCATGGCCTCTGGCATGTTTGGCGGCGTCGACATCGATGCCGCCTGGGGCTCTTGTGTAGGAAGCATTCCGGGCTGTCGCATCTGCCCTACGGGGGGCTGCATCTGCTGCGTTGCCATGGGCTGCTGCGCAAAAGCTCCTGGCAGGGGATATGTGGGATGTTCCGTCTCGGGCCGCACGGCAGCACCGCGTCCGCCGGCACGCTCGATTTCCTGCACGCGTTTAGGGTTCAGGCTTACCGTAACCACGGTGCCGTTGCCCATGTTGTCCTCGATGGATACGGCACCGCCGGCGTTTTCCAAATACTCCTGCACCATGGGAAACCCTGCTCCGGTTCCACGGATATAGCGCTTCATCTTGCTGTTTGCGCTGGTAACGCCAAAGTCGAAAGCGCGTTCCTTGTCGTCGATGCCGGGTCCTTGGTCAGCAAAGCGGATGGTGTCTCCGTCGTCCAGAATCGAGATGATGGGCTCGGCAAAGTGCGCGTGGATAAAGTTTTCGACAATCTCGCGGATGACCATGAGCGAGATATGGCCACCTTGTTCTTTCATGCACTGGTAGACGGTGTTGGTCGTCTCTTCCAAATACGTGCGGACATCTTGCGGATCAATGACGATCACACGCGGTGTTGACAACATGTCGTCATAGACGGCGATGCGCGCGGCGTACATGGCTTTTGGCGCCTGCGTGGTCGTCTGCTCGCCTTCCGCACGCTCTTCGTGCACGCCGGTGATGTGCTCGTTGTCGGGTGCCGGGTCTCCGGAATCGACCATGGTGTAAAAGTCGTCAGACATGCCGCTCGCAATCTTTCAAAAGGTTTCGAACAAATAGTAGCTCACCGTGCAACGTTTCTCATCTTTCGACAACTTTTCAAAACCTGTTGAAAACTTTGGAAAACGGGCGAAAAGTTCTCAACATTGCCAACATGACCTGTTGAAAACTAGATGAAATATCGTGAAAAGTTGCCATGAGGCGCAAATTTTGGTTGTGCTTATGGGGGAACCGTGTGAACTGCGCAACCTTTTACCTTTGATTTCTTGACATTTGAACATTGATTTCCCTACAATCTTCAAGCTCACGTGTCTATATCTGCGTCCGCGTCCCCGCGGACACTCGAAATGCAGCAGGAGGAACTTAAGATGAAGCGTACGTATCAGCCTAATAAGCGTAAGCGTGCCAAGACCCATGGCTTCCGTGCCCGTATGGCCACTAAGGGTGGTCGTGCCGTGCTCGCCCGTCGTCGTGCCAAGGGCCGCAAGCGTCTCACTGTCTAGCAGCGATACACACATCTCGCATGAAGACTATTAAGTCTCGGCAAGATTTCGAGCATGTGTTCAGTCAGGGGCGTCGTTTCAATCACCCTCTGATTCGAATGACCATATGTGAATCGGTTGGCGAAGGCGACTCCGGAAGGGTCGCCTTCGTTGGTGCTAAGCGACTCGGTTGTGCTGTCGTGCGCAACCGATCTAAGCGTGTGATGCGCGAGGCCGCCCGCAGCTGCGGATTTCCCGTTGCGGGTTATGACATCATCTTGTTTGCAACTCCCAAGACGAGGGTTTCCTCGCCGCAGGAGATGGACAAGGCGTTGCGTTCGCTTATGAAGCGCGCCGGCGTTGCCGGGGAGGAGCGATGAGCAATCACGTTTTGCGACGTGTTGCCATCGCTCCTATTCGCATATATCAACAGGTTATTTCGCCCTTATTGCCTGACGCCTGCATTTATTACCCAACGTGCTCGCAATACGCCGTCCAGGCGATTGAGAAGTACGGTGTTTTGAGAGGCTGCTGGCTTGCCGTGAGGCGCATCGCTCGCTGCAATCCCCTGCACGTCGGCGGTTATGACCCTGTGCCCTAGCGGGCACTCGCTATCGGAGGAAAACTTACATGTGGGATTGGATCGTTAACATCCTTTTCGAGCTGCTCAAGCTCATCCAGACCTTTGCGGTCGACTGGGGCCTGTCCATCATCATCCTGGTGGTCATCATCCGTCTGCTGCTGACGCCGCTTATGCTCAAGTCGACCAAGTCGACGGCTCGCATGCAGGTGCTGCAGCCTAAGATGCTCGAGATCCAGGAGCGCTATGCCGACGATCCCCAGCGTCAGGCCGAGGAGATGCAGAAGTTCTACAGCGAGAACAAGTTCAACCCCATGGCTGGTTGTCTGCCGCTGTTGATTCAGATGCCTGTCCTGTTCGCCCTGTTTACGCTGCTGCGCAACCTGCCGGACTACTTTAACGACGGCACGTTCTCGTTCTTCAACATCCTGCCCGACCTGACCACCACGCCGAGCGCTTCCTTTGCCGATGGCTTTATGGTTGTGCTGCCTGCGCTGGTCTGCCTGATTCTGTTCGCCGTCCTGACCCTGATTCCGCAGCTCTATATGTCGCGCAACCAGACCGGTCAGCAGGCGCAGAGCATGCGCATGATGGCCGTTGTCATGACGGTCATGATGCTTTGGATGGGCTGGAGCCTTCCCGTTGGTGTTCTGCTGTACTACGACGTCTCGTCTGCTTGGCAGGTTATTCAGCAGATTTTTGTGACGCAGAAGGTCATCGACAAGGCGAAGGCCGATGAGGAGGAGCGTCTTAAGAACGCTCCGCTGCAGGTTGAGGTCACTCGTCGTGAGAAGAAGCCGCGCCCGCACAAGAAGAAGTAGTGGGATATCAATCTTATTTAGGTACCTAACTTTTGGAGTACGTTATGTCTGAAGAGATCATCGAGGATATGCTTGAGGAGGTTGCCCCGCAGGTCGCGGGCGATTATCCCGAGATTGCACAGCGCTACAAGGCTGGTGAAGAGCTGACCGATGAGGAGCTCGACACCATTGCCGATGTTGCGGTTTCCATCTTGCGTTCCATCCTTTCGCACTTCGATGCCGCCAACTCTCCTATCGATGAGTATGAGGGTGACGAGGGTGAGCTGATTCTGGATGTAACGGCTCCCGATCTTGCTGTTCTCATTGGCCGTCATGGTCGCACCCTTGATGCCCTTCAGGTTATGTTCTCTTTACTGGTGAGCCGCAAGCTTGGCTTTAGGTATCCGGTTGTAGTGGACGTCGAGGGATACAAGAGCCGCCGTCAGGACAAGGTTGCCTCCATGGCTCAGTCTGCTGCCGAGCGCGCCATCCGCACTCACAAGAGTGTTTCGCTTCCGCCCATGAATGCCTACGAGCGCCGACTGGTTCACATTGCACTTCGTGGCAATGATGCGGTCGATACTCATTCTGAGGGTTCTGACCCCGATCGCCATGTAGTGATTGTTGCTCGATAATCTACTCGAGCTTATGCTAAGGGGACGTGGTTTCCACGTCCCCTTTTTTTGTCAAAAGTTCTCGATACACTGATTTTTGTCAGAAAGGAGCTTTCGTTGTTAGTACTTACTGATCAGCAGGCTGACGAGATGCTGTGTCGTCTAACTTCCTATTGCAAAGAGTATTCCTTGAGCGTAACTGATGTTGAGCTGAGGAAATGTATTCAGCATTTGGATTTGGTTCTGGAAATAAATAAGACAACCAATCTCACCCGTATTCTTAACGTAGAAGATGCTGTAGTACTTCATATCCTTGACTCACTTGTTTTGCTCCCTTATATCAATAAGGCTCCTGAGGGAGCTTTGCTCGATATGGGAACAGGTGCCGGCTTCCCTGGTATTCCATTAACCATAACCACGCATCGTAAAGCAACTTATATTGACTCTGTTGGCAAGAAGGTTGATGCAGTCAATTCCTTTGTCTATGCTCTTGGATTGAAACATGCTCATGCGGTCCATGATCGTCTTGAAGAATATGCTCGAAGCCATAAGAAGCAGTTCTCTGTTGTAACCGCCCGCGCACTGGCCCCTCTACCGATTCTTGTTGAGTATGCGGCTCCGTATCTGAAGGATGGAGGGCTATTTGTTATAACCAAGGGCAATCCTTCGGTTGAGGAGCTTGCTTCCGGCATGTCAGCAGCTAAGATTTGCGGCTTCACTTTGCTTCTGAATGACGCAATTGATTTGCCTGAAGGCTTGGGTCACAGGGAGTTCATTGTTCTTAAGAAGAGTCATCCAGCATCCGTCTCATTGCCTCGTGCAAATGGCGTGGCAAAGAAGAATCCGCTTGCCTAGATGTTTCACGTGAAACATAATGGATACTAACAACTTGCAGTGTTTCACGTGAAACAGGGCGGTTGATATCGAATCGGAATGTTTCACGTGAAACATCCTCCGTTTGACAGCTTTAATACACACCAGGAGGGACCGTGGGATTTCGCGACGTTAAGCGTTCTAAGAGCGCAAAAGACACGCGTATCATTGCAATCATCAATCAAAAAGGCGGCGTCGGTAAGTCAACGACGGCTGTAAACCTTGCAGCAGCACTGGGTGAGCAGGGTCGTAAGACACTGATTGTCGATTTTGATCCGCAAGGAAATAGCACCAGTGGATTCGGAATTGAAAAAGAAGACCTTGATCACTGCATCTATGATGCGTTGTTGAATGATGTGCCGGCAGAATCGCTGGTTCTTGATACAAATTGCAAAAAGGTATTCGTAATTCCGGCTACAATTCAGCTTGCAGGCGCCGAAATTGAGCTCGTAAGCGCAATTGCTCGTGAAACCCGCCTCAAAGATTTGCTTGAGCCGATTCAGGACGAGTTCGATTTTATTTTCATTGACTGCCCTCCTTCGCTCGGACTGCTTACTATCAACGCTTTGACCGCAGCAGACAGCGTTTTGATTCCGATCCAGTGCGAGTATTACGCACTCGAGGGCGTTACGAAGCTGCTTGAGTCAATGAAGATGGTCAAATCTCGTCTGAACAAGGGCTTAGACACCTACGGTGTGCTTATGACCATGTATGACTCGCGTACTTCTCTATCGAATCAGGTTGTTGAGGAGGTTCAATCGTACTTTGGTGATAAGGCGTTTAAGACGCTAATCCCCCGTACGGTTAAAATCTCCGAAGCTCCGTCTTTTGGAGAACCGGTAATTACCTATGCACCTCAAAATAAGGGTGCAAAAGCATATATGAACCTTGCAAAAGAGGTGATCAAGCGTGCCTAGTGTAAAGAAACGTGGCGGATTGGGACGTGGACTTAATGCTTTGGTCTCAGAGGCCGAGTATGAGACCGGTGGTTCGGCTGCATCGGCTTCGAATGCCGCATCTGAAACAAAACTACCTATTGAGGATATCGTTCCCAACCCTAATCAGCCGCGAATTCACTTTAACGAAACTGAACTTCGTGAGTTGGGCGAATCAATCCAAGAACATGGCGTCTTGCAGCCGCTTTTGGTTCGCAAGCATGGAAACGGCTATGAGATCATCGCTGGTGAGCGTCGTTACCAAGCGTCAAAGCTTGCTGGTCTTGAGGAGCTTCCTGTCATCATTAAAGATGTTAATGATGAAGAGATGCTGGCTCTTGCTCTGATCGAAAACCTTCAGCGTTCTGATCTGAATCCCGTCGAAGAGGCTAAGGGCTATCGCCAGCTTATCGATGCCAGCGGTATGACCCAGGAGGCATTGTCGAAGGCAGTCAGCAAGTCACGCTCTGCAATTACAAACTCGCTGCGCCTTCTCGATCTCCCTGAAGTTGTTCAGCAGATGATTTTTGAGGGCAAACTTACTGCTGGTCATGCACGTGCGATTCTTGCAGTTCCCTATGAGGACGCTCGAATTCGACTTGCAGAGAAGGTTGTTGCAGAGGGCCTTTCCGTAAGAGCGACAGAAAATCTTGCTCCGTTGTTTTCTGCCGGAGAGACACCTAAGACGCCGAGGCCTGCAACGCCTCAGTCTTTTAAAAAGGCTGCCCGCGTGCTTCGTCAGGTTTTTAATACCAACGTGCGTGTTAAGAGCTCGCGTGGAAAGAATAAGATTGAGATTGAGTTTAAAGACGAGGAAGAGCTCTCTCGTATTCTTGGCGAAATGATTCAGTTTGATCAAGGAGGCCAAGATGAGGAATAGGATTTTAACTGCGATTGCATTGGCGACGACTGTCGCGGCTGGTGCCTTTGCTGGCTATAAGATCGCGACAGACGATGAACTTCGAGGTCGTTTGCTTCGTAGTGCGCAAGATATTGTCGATACATCCAAGAAGAAAATGGATGTTATGACAGAAGATGTTGCCATGCGTACGGCTCAGGTAACGAAGAATCCCAAGATTAATCAAGGTTGGGTTAGTAACCAATGGGAAAATGTAGGCTATTAGGTACCTAACAATTACTTAGCATATTTTGAGGGGTCCTTGTCTGATTCACGAGGCAGGGACCCCTTATTTTGGCCGTAAAAAATGGGACAGGTAGCACCTGATTCAAAATTAAGGTCAATAAATAAAACGGCCCCGGTTGCATCTCCTGTAACCGGGGCCGTTCGATGTTTCACATGAAACGTTTTGGGGTGCGACTCCCCTATGCGTTCTTCTGAACTTTGAAGCGCTGCTTCAGCTGTCCGCAAGCGGCGTCAATATCGTTACCACGGGAGTTACGAATCGTGGTCTCGATGCCACGGGACTCAAGACGACGCTGAAGATCCTCAACCTTATGAATCGGCGACGGCTTGAGCGGGCTACCCTCGATGTCGTTAAGCTGAATGAGGTTAACGTGGCACAGCGTTCCCTCGCAGAAGTCGCAGAGCGCCTGCATTTCGGGATTCGTATCGTTGACGCCTTCGATCATGGCGTACTCATAGGTCGGGCGGCGGCCGGTCTTCTCGGTGTAGAGCTGAAGCGCTTCGTGAAGGCGAAGCAGCGTGTACTTCTTAACACCGGGCATGAGCTTATTGCGCGTCGACTGGATGGCGGAATGCAGGGAAACGGCAAGCGTGAACTGCTCGGGGATGTCGGCAAATTTGCGAATACCGGGAATAACGCCGCTGGTAGAGACGGTGAGGTGACGAGCGCCGATACCGATGCCATCGGGGTCGTTGAGGATTCGCAGCGCCTTGAGAACCTCGTCGTAGTTGGCAAACGGCTCGCCCTGGCCCATGAAGACAACGCTCGTGGCGCGCTCGCCAAAGTCGTTGGATACATGAAGTACCTGGTCGACGATCTCTTGAGCGGTCAGAGAGCGCTTGAGGCCGTTGAGACCGGTAGCGCAAAAGGCACAGTCCATGCCACAGCCTGCCTGGGTGGAAACGCAGACGGAAAGCTTGTTACGACGGGGCATGCCGACGGTCTCGACGGAAACGCCGTCGTGGTACTCGAGCAGATACTTGCGAGAGCCATCTTTGGAAACCTGCTTGGTGAGTTCAGTCGGCGTGTCAAAGGCAAAAGCCTCTTTAAGCTGCTCGCGGAAAGCCTTGGGAAGGTTGGTCATATCGTCAAACGAACAAACGTTCTTCTCAAAGACCCATTCGATGAGCTGCTTCGCGCGGAAGGCGGGCTGGCCAAGCTCGGCCACGAGCTCGCGAATATCGTTTTGCCTCAAGTCGCGAATGTCCTGAGATTTAGTCCTGGGATTCATGGAAGCCTTTCGATTTTGGGGAAACGTAGAGGGTATCGCTACAATATGGTATCAGCTGCAGAAATTATAGAGGAGGAGTCTGCCCATGCCGGGTAAAAGCCTAGAGAACATGCACGTAGCGGTCTTGGCGGGCGGTCATTCCGCTGAGCGCGAGATCTCGCTCAATTCGGGAAAGAACGTCGTGGTTGCCTTGAAGGAGGCCGGCTACACTTCGGTGGAGCTGCTCGACACGGCTGCCGATGATTTTATGGTAACCATGGCGACCGGCGGCTTTGACGTGGCGTTTATCGCCATGCACGGTGCCGGCGGCGAGGATGGCGCCATGCAAGGCGCCATGGAGACCCTGGGTATCCCCTACACGGCTTCGGGCGTGCTTGCCAGCGCCTGCGGTGCCGACAAGGAGGTCTCTAAGCTCCTGTACGCCAAGGCGGGCATTCCCATTGCCCCCGGCCTTGCGCTCGAGGTGGGCGATGAAGTCGATATCGATCATATCGTCGAGGTTTGTGGCGAGCGCTGCTTTGTGAAGCCGGCCGTCAACGGTTCCAGCTATGGCATTTCCCTGGTCCATGAGCCCTCCGAGCTGCCCGCGGCAATCGCCAAGGCGTTTGAGTACGGCGACAAAGTGCTGGTCGAGAAGTGCATCGAGGGTACCGAGATCACCGTCGGCGTATACGGCGAAGATGACGTGCGCGCTCTGCCGATTGTCGAGATTCGTAAGCCCGAGGACTGCGAGTTCTACGATCTGGACGTGAAATATGTCGACCCTACGGACATTCATCGCATTCCGGCGCAGATTTCACCCGAGAATTACGCTCGCGCTCAGGAGCTTGCCTGCGCCGCTCACAAGGCCCTCGGTTGCCTGGGTATCTCGCGCAGCGATTTTATCGTGAGCGAGGACGGCCCCGTTATCCTCGAGACCAATACCATTCCCGGCATGACCGATACGTCGCTGTATCCGGATGAGATTCGCCACACCGACGACATGACGTTCCCGCAGGTCTGTGACAGCCTGATCCGTATGGGCCTTCGTCGAGCGGGCATTGCATGCTAATCGAGGACGCGGTTTCGTCAGGAACGCCGCAGTTTGTCATCGACTCCTATGCCACGCTTGCCGAACGCGCCAAAACGCAGTCCTTCGGCCTTATCGAGGAAGATGTAATTGTCCTCGATACCGAGACCACAGGTCTTTCGGTGCAGGACAACGAGCTGATCGAGATCTCGGCGGCCCGTCTTTCGGGCCGCGAGATCGTCGACCGCTTCGATACCTTCGTGCATCCCAAGCAGCTGATTCCCGCCGAGATTACCGAGCTCACGAGCATTACAAATGCCGATGTGGCAGATGCCCCGTCGGCCGTTGAGGCCGTAGCCGCTCTCGCCGATTTTGTCGGTGGTTGCCCGGTAATCGCACATAACGCCACGTTCGACCGCTCGTTTATCGAGTCGGTCAAAGGCGGCGTCAACGTGAGCGATATTTGGATCGATTCGCTGGCGCTGTCGCGCATCGCGCTTCCGCGCCTGGCCTCGCACAAGCTGTCTTTTATGGCCGATCTGTTTGGCTGTGACTCGGTATCACACCGTGCCAATGCCGACGTCGACGCCCTGTGTGGCGTATGGCGCGTGTTGCTCGTGGCACTCACCGACTTGCCCCAGGGCCTCATGGCGCGCCTAGCCGACATGCATCCGGACGTGCCTTGGTCCTATCGTCCAATCTTCTCATTCTTGGCGGGGCAGAACCCTGGTTCTATCTTCTCTCTCAGCGCCGCTCGTGCTGACGTTCTCAAGGCCGATCGCGCCGACGATCGGGTGGACGCCGACGAACTGCCGGTCCTCAAGATGCCGAGTCGTGAGGAGATTGAGGCAGACTATGCGCCAGGTGGCCTGGTCAATCGCATGTATCCCACCTACGAGCCGCGTGATGAGCAGATCGCGATGGCGCTCGAGGTCCGCGATGCGCTGGTCACGGGCACTCATCGTGTAATTGAGGCGGGCACAGGCGTCGGCAAATCGATGGCCTATCTGGTGCCTTTTGCCGAGGCAGCGCGCCGTAACAACATCACGGTTGGTATTGCGACCAAATCGAACAATCTAGCCGACCAGCTCATGTACCATGAGCTTCCAAAACTTGCCGAGCAACTGGAAGGTGGTCTGTCATTTTGCGCTCTCAAGGGGTATGACCACTATCCGTGCCTGCGCAAGCTTGAGCGCATGAGCCGCGGCCAGGTCGAGATTACCACCAAGCGCGATCCGGCGGACACGCTCACGGCGGTCGCGGTCATTATGGCGTACGTTTGCCAATCAGCCGATGGCGACCTCGACTCGCTCGGCATTCGGTGGCGCAGTGTCAACCGCCCCGACTTTACGACGGCCTCGCGCGAGTGTGCTCGTCGCCTCTGCCCGTTTTTCCCTGATAAATGTTTGGTCCACGGCGCTCGCCGTCGTGCAGCGCATGCCGACGTGGTGGTCACCAACCATTCTCTGCTGTTCCGTAACGTCGCGGCCGAGGGCAGGATTTTACCTCCGATTCGTCATTGGGTAATCGACGAGGCCCATTCCATCGAGCGCGAGGCGCGCCGTCAGTGGGCGCGCGTGGTGTCGGCGGACGAATCACGCGTTCTGTTTGAGCGCCTGGGCGGCTCGAGCACCGGTGCGCTAAGCCAGGTTTCCCGTGATTTGGCAACCTCCGAGGGCTCTACGCTCTATCTGGGCCTTACTGCCAAGGCGACGTCGACGGTTGCGCGCGCGAGCATGGCAATCGCCGACGTGTTCGATGGCGTTCGCGAGCTCGGCCGCCGTGCCCGTGGGGGTTATGACAATGCCAATCTATGGATTGGCCCCGAGCTGCGCGAATCTGACGACTGGCATGATTTCTTACCGTCGGCCTACGCTGCCATCGATGCATTGGAACAAGCTGACAAGAGCGTCGACGCGCTGGTGCAGGCCGTCGCCGCCGACAAGCCCGAGGTTGTTGTCGACCTGGGCGATATCTCGCGCCGCCTGCACGAGCTGGCCGAGAACCTCAAACTCATCATCGACGGCACCGATGAACACTACGTGTATTCGCTGCAGGTCAATCGCAGGTTGCGTGCCGGCGGAGAGTCAATGACCGCAGAGCGCATCGACATTGGCGAGGCCTTGGCAACCGAGTGGCTGCCCGAGGTTCACACGGCTATCTTTGCCTCGGCGACCATGACGGTGTCCAAAAGCTTTGAACACTTTAACCACGCGGTCGGCCTCGATCGCATCGGTGCTTCAACATCCTCATCGTTGCACTTGGACTCGAGCTACGACTTCGATTCGAACATGGCTGTAGTCGTTGCGGGCGATATCCCCGATCCGCGCGATCGTGAGAGCTATCTTACGGCGCTCGAGCGCGTGCTGGTCGACGCCCATCTTGCCATGGGCGGATCGGTGCTCACACTGTTCACCAATCGGCGCGACATGGAAGACCTGTACGCCCGCGTTGAGCCCAAGATGGCCCGTGCGGGCCTGGAGCTCAACTGCCAGCAGCGCAACTCATCTCCTCGTCGCCTGCGCGACCGGTTTATCAACGAGCCGACCTCGTCGCTTTTTGCTCTTAAGGCCTTTTGGGAGGGATTCGACGCCAGCGGCGAGACGCTGCGCTGCGTCATCATTCCCAAACTGCCGTTCTCGAGCCCTACGGACCCGCTCTCGTGCGAGCGCAACCTGCGCGAAGACCGCGCTTGGGCGCGCTATTCGCTGCCCGAGGCGGTGCTCGAGGTCAAGCAGGCGGCCGGCCGCCTTATCCGCTCGTCGACCGATTGCGGCGTGCTGATTCTGGCCGACCCGCGCCTGGTGACGAAGGGCTACGGAAAGAAGTTCTTAACGTCGCTGCCCACGAGCTCCTACCAGCGCATCGAATCGGCGCAGATCGGGCACTATCTGCAACTGTGGCGCGCACGCCACGAGCGGCGGCGCTAAAGCGGACAGACGAGGGTTTTTGCCATATCGCACAGACGCTTTGACAGGGCGGGGTCATCCAAGATGCGGATGGCTCCGCCCGCTGCGATTATCTGGCTCAGTAGCCAACGCTCGGAGCCGTAATGCACGGTTACCGTTGCCATGTCTGCCCCGCTGCGCTCGATTAGGGTGATGCCGGCCCAGTCCAGATACTCCGCCATATCGAATGGCATCAAGAGCTTTGCGCTACGCTGCGTCCGAGCAAGGGAATCGTGGAGGGATGTGACGTCCGGTGCATGAGGCACGACGGAGTCTTCCGTCAAGGCGAGTCCCTCGATTTTATCCATGCGATAGGTGCGCTGCTCATCGACCGCGATGTCCCAGGCAATCAGGTATGTTTGGTCGCCGTTTGCCGTAATGCGCAAGGGGTCGACCAGACGCTCACGTGGCCGTGCATCGTCCATCGAGCGATACGAGATGCGGCAGCGAACGCCGTCCTGAATGGCGCAGCTCAGCTGCTGCCAGTGCGACCCGTGGTTGACGGTGTCAAAGACGCGCTGGTTATAGCCGAGCTCTTCGGGTAGAAGAGCATGTCGAATCCGAGCCGCCGCCTGGGGCTCGATCCCCAACGATTCAAGTTCATGGTTGAGCACAGCGCCCTCGGCGGCACTCAGGCGCAGCGGTAGCACACGACCGGCGTCACCGGTGAGGACCACACGCTCGCCGCGGCATTCGCAGATGATGCGTGCGCCCGATTCTCGGTCCGCGAGCGTCGAGACGATCTCGAGAATCTCGTCGAGCGACACCCCCGTGATGTCAAAGCGACTGCAAATCTCGGTTCGTGTCATGCCGCTCTCGCCGGCGGCGTAGAGGGCTTCCATGATGTCGATGGCGCGCGAGAGTCTCTGCTCGCTGGTGAGTTTACGCACGGGCATACTCGTGCACCGTCCTTTCGATGAGGTGGTTCCACGCCTGCTTGAGCGATTTGGGGGCCATGGGCCTCATGCCGTCCATGGCGTGGGCCATGCAAAATGAGGCGGCGGCTTCAAGATCGCGCACGTCAACGGTCCAGGTCCATCCCACATCGGTGTGTGCGAGCTCACCTCGCCCGCGCGTGAGGCCGTTGATCATATCGATCTGCGTCTGAGGGGCGAACGAGAACGTGGCTGCAACGGGCGGTCGGTCGGCAAAATCGAATTCAAAGAACAGATAGTCGTTGAGATTGAAGTTCGCGGGGATGACGTAGGCCTTCGAAGGACGCCAAGCGCGTACGATACGGTCGCAGCGGAATGTCCTGATGTCGTCGGTGACGTTGTCGAGGCCACAGAAGTACGCCACGCCCTCGCGCTCGAACATGCCGTAGACGCAGACGGTACGTTCTTTCTGCTCGCCGCGTCCGTTCTGATATAAAAATCGCAGCGCACAACGCTCGGCAAAGGCGCTCCAAACCGCATCGACGGTGGGAGAGCGGCTGATCGGCGCCTCGTCTACCGTCGTCCTGCCGGTGAGATAGGCAATCTTGGAGCGAATATCGGCAAGCGGTGCGGCAAAAGTGGATGAGCCGGCCGCTAGTGTCTGGTCGATGGCGTTGAGCAGGATATCGGCGTCGTCTGCGGTAATGAGGCCGCCTGCCGCAAACGTGTGCTCGCGGTCGATTGTCCACGAGCTTTCCTCGGTCTCCTGCGCGCCGGTGGGGCGAACCTCCTTGATTAAGATGCCACGCTCGAGCAGTTTGTCACGATCGCGCCGAAACTTGCGCTTATCCGAGTCGATGTTGCCCGAGCCATATCCCAGGTCAGAATCCAAGACGATCTGCTCGGTCGTCAGCGGTTCGGGGGAGCTATTGAGCACAAAGAAAAGATTGAGGATGCGCTGAGCCGTTTTATCGAAACTGGGCTCCGAATTCCCCTTTTTAATTGTCGCGGTCGCGTCGCTTGCCGTCATAGAGTCCTCGCATGAGAAGGTGGTTTGCTGCCATGATTTTAGTCCGATATGGAGATTAGGCTATATCCTTGTCCGCTCGGGGCGTTAAGATGGCCCGAATTCGGTCGTTTGCGCTCGCTCGGGGTATACTTTCGACTATATACGGTTCTAATGTGCATGCATTGGGCCTATTTGTCGGATTATGGATGTGGAGCGCACATGGCGAACACCCAGAACTATATTAACCACCTGCTGCAGAACACCGGCATTACGCCGGCATGCAGCGAAGAAGAGCGCTTGGCTGCCGAGGATATCGCTCAGATCTTCCGCAACCACGGCTTTGACCCCGAGGTTCAGGAGTTCAATGCCCCGGCGCCCAGTAGGTTGGCATTTGCCGTTACCGGTATTCTTGCGTTTGCCGGCGCCCTGTTGATGGGCATCGGCGGCGGTATCGGCTTGGTCGGCACCTTGCTGGCCATTGTCGGTGCCGTGCTCTACGTGCTCGAGCGCACAGGGCATCCCGTGGTTTCGCGCCTGGGCAAGACGGGCGTGAGCCAAAATGTCATCGCCTACCACAAGGCCTCGGGCCCGCTCGCGTCTCCGCGCAACCGCCCGGTGGTCGTTGTCGCACACTACGACTCTCCCCGTGCTGAGCTGCTCGCCCGCGAGCCCTATGCTTCGTATCGTGCGCTCATCGCCAAGCTGTTGCCCGTTGCCACGGTTGCCCCCGCTGCCGTTGCCATCCTGCGCATCCTGCCGCTCCCCGGCGCGCTCAAGGTTCTGCTGTGGATTGTCGCGATCCTCGCTTCCCTCGTTGCGCTTGCCAACGCGGCAAACATCATCTCTAACCGCCACATTCTTCCCTATACGTCCGGCGCGGTGTGCAACAAGTCTTCTGTCGCCGCTATGCTCGGCGTTATGGACAACGTTGCTCCCTTCCAGGGCGAAAACGAGTTTCCCGACGATGTTCCGTTCGATACCTATTTTGGGGAGCAAAAGCGTCGTGCCGAGGAAATGGCGCGCGCAGCGGCGGAGTATGCCGCGGCCCAGCAGCAAAACGACTACGGCAACACCATCGAGTATGAAGAGCCTACCTACGCCGAGGACGAGTTCGGTCAGCCGATTGCTCCCGACGCTCAGACCGAGCCCGAACAGGGTGAGGCTTTCGACGAGCAGATCGAGGGCTTTGAGGGTGCGTCTGCCGACGAGACGCTGATTGGCGCCATCGTGCCCGAGGATCAGAATCAGGCTGCCCAGGCCGAAGAGTTCAATGACGAGGTTTCCGCTGCCGAGCCGGTGGAGGAGCCTGTCGCGGCCGAGCCCGAGCCCAAGCTCTATCGCAATGCCGCCGGCAACATCCGCTTTGGTTCGGATGCCATCCGTGCGCTCGGAATGCTTCCCGAGTCCTGCACGCTCGATTACGAGGAGGGCGAGGAGCCGACGTTTGAGCCCGAGCCTGCCCCCGTCGTGACTGCACCTGCGCCCGCTGTCACCGTGGATGATGAGTCTGCCGCGGTTGCCGCTGCCGTTGCCGAGCCCGAGGCGGTGTCCGCGATCGATCCCGCGGCAGGACTGGACGTTTTGGCTCCCGCCGCGCCGGCGCAAGACGTTGCGGACGAGTCTGACGACGATTACGTTGAACAGCCGAGGCGTGTGTCTTACGAAAGCGATACTGATTTCTCGGCCGAGATTCCCGCGGCAACGCCCCATGCCGACATTGCATCCGCGTTCTCGTCGATTGGCGCCAGCGCTTCCAACTTCTTTAAGGGTGCGCTTGCAAAGGGCAAGAAATTTGTCGACGATTTCGAGGAGAAGCGCGCTGCCGCACGCGAGGCTGCCGAGCAGGAGGCTATCGCTCAGCAGCAGGCAGCCGAGGCGGCACGTGAGCACGCGGCGCAAGAGTTCGAGCAGAACGAGGCTATGCAGTCCGCGCCCGTCGACGCCGCCGAAGCTACAACGTCCTTTGAGTCCCAGCAACCGGCGTCCGCGGATGTTGTTGAGGCGACGACGTCTTTCGAGGCTCAGCAGCACGTCGATAGCACCATGTCGTTTGATGCCGCGCAGTTCGATTCCACGATAACGTTTGAAAAGCAAGGCACCGCGATTGCCGAGCCCCTTCCTGTTTCCGATGAGCAGGGCGACGCGGCAGACGATGACGAGCCTATTGATGCTGCCGAAATTCAGGATGCCGCCGAGGACGAGCCCGTCGAGGCCAACTCTGGCGAAGAGCAATACGCGGCAGCCGATCAAGGTGATTCGACCGAGGCCGAGCAGGAGGAAGTGTCTGTGGTTTCCGAGACTCTCGAAACGGATGAGTCGAGGCCTTACTCCACGCAGATTTTCACCATGCCGACCCCGAGTGGTTCCGGTGCCACGGTTGCCGATGTCGCTCCCACCCAGGACGAAACGGTCGATTCCCTTATGGCCCAGATTTCCTCCCAGGCATCGCCGCGTCCGCAGATGAATGTTCCCGATCCGGCGTCGGCACCGTCGCCTGCACCTTCCTCGTCTCCGCTGGCTTCGGTCCCCGATTCGTCGCTGCCGTCTATGAAGCAGACAAACGTTGCGTCTCGCACGTCGCTGTTCGACCTTCCCGATCCCTCTGCCCAGGTCAACGACCCCTTTGCTACCGCCCAAGGTCCCGAACCCACATCGGCACCCGTTGCGCCTCCTATGCCCGTTGCGTCGGCCGCGCAGCCGATCGAGACCATTTCGGCTCCCGCCCCGGCGGCACCCAAGTCTCGTAAGCGCGGCCTGGGTGGCCTGTTCGGTCGTAAAAAGAAAAACGAGCAGGACAGCATGAGTGACTGGCTGGGCGTCGAAGACGATTACGATGCCAAGAAGTCCGGTCGCGGTATCGGTTCGTGGGATAACTTCGAGGACGATAACGATGGCTGGAAGGGTGGCGCTACGTCTTCCGATGGCGCTTCTTCCGAAGATATGCTCTCGGCTGTCGCCTCTATGGGCGATGATGAGCTGCTCGGTCACGATATCTGGTTTGTGGCAACGGGCGCCTCGGATTGTGACGGCGCCGGCATGAAGGCCTTCTTGGCTTCGCATCGCGATAAGCTCCGCGGCGTATTCTTTATCAATCTTGAATCCGTCGGCGCCGGTAGGCTTTCGGTTGTGACGGTCGAGGGCGAACAACAACTGCTCAAGGGCGATCGCCGCATCATGAACCTGGTCAGCAAGGTCTGCAAGTCGTTCCATGTCGATTGTGGCGCGCTCGAGATGCCCTATGCCAAGACCGATGCCTATGCCGCGCTCGAGGCGAGCCGCCGAGCCCTCACCATCGCCGGCGTGGACGGCACGCGTCTGGCTTGCGCTCGTACCGAGGACGACCTGCCCCACAATGTCAACCCGACGAACATTGCTACGGTATCCGAGGTCGTGACCGAGGTTATCCGCCGTTCGTAGACGGAGCTCTAAGGAGTCAACGTGTTTTCGTATATTAAGCGCCATTGGCCTGTCTACGTGATTTTGACCTTGATTGCCATTGCGTTAGGATTTGGGGCTGCCTACATCGTGGGTGCGAAGGGCTCGACCCCCGCCTCCGCAATCAGCGAAGAGGTGGAGCAAGAACAGAGCACGGGTGCCGATGGGATTCCTGAGTCCGAGCAGGCAATCGTTGATGGTGGATCTTCGTCTGCAGAGTAGATACGGCGATTTACATGATTGAAAGCGGGCGAGCCGGGGGACTGGCTCGCCCGCTTTTTCATCGTGCTAGCGGTTCTTTGGGATCGACCTAAGGCGAGCGAACCATAGGGCTGCGGCACCCGAGGTCAGGAGCGCGGTGATGCAAGCGGCGATGGGAACTGATCCTGTTGCCGGTAGGCCCTGCGGTAGGGTACAGCGTTGAATGACACGGTCCTCGTCATGTGACTCAAGTTTATCGCCGCCGCCGTTGCGGCAAAGATCGACGCGCGCGCTGTTGGTGAGTGCGGTTTGGGGCGTATAAGCCGACGTTGCCTGCATGTGCACGACTGCGCCCCGAGCGTCTGTGCCAAGGATTGCTTTGGCATCGTCAAGGTCGTCGTGCTCATCTTTGAGATCATCGCGGGTCCAAGAATCCGCATCGCTTCGAGTCGTAAAGTCGGCAGCTACCGCACCGTATTCAATTCGAATGCCCGTTACGACGGTATTGGATGCAAGGTCGAGCTCTTCCGCCTCGAGTGTGGTGGATTCCGTGGTCGAGACATCCGCCTTCCAGAGGCGCCAGCCGTCGTAATCGACGAGGCGACAGTCCTCACCAAGGCTCTCTTTTACTTCGTCGGACTCAAGCCAAGGATTTTCGTGCCCATCGTCAAGTGTCGCGTTCGCCGGTTCATCGACGTCTGTCGAGTCCAACGGCGTCGTGCGATACCACACGTTGCACAGACCGTTGAGGTCGCCGATGGCGACGGTGGTTTCGATTGAGATGAATCTCGCCGTGCCGTCTTTGGCGCACTCAAGATCATCGGTAATCGTAAACTCATCAACCCAAGTAGCGGAATCGTTTCGAGCATCGATGGTATAGGAGAAAAGCCCATCACTATTGGTTTGCGTCCTGGCGCGGTTTTTACCATCGCCGTTAGCCAACAGGCCCTTTTCGATAGGTTGGACAAGTTCCTGACGCTTGTCGACCTGCCCCTTGATCTCGATGGGCGCATCCTTCATCGCGACGGATTGGACTTCTCCCGTATCTTTTATTTCAAACGTTATCTCCTCGGCAAGGTCATAGGTCCGCGGAGACATCATTTCGCGCAACGAGTAGGTGCCAGGTGCAAGATGTTCGACGCGGTGCGGCTTGTCGGATGAGGTCCAGGAGTCTATTTCGGTTTTATCGGGACCATATAAGGTGAGCTGTGCGCCTTCCACTTCCTGCTCACCGCTTGCATCGACCTTGGAGATATCAACCTTGGTGTAATCGTCGGATACGTTAAGCCGTGCTTCTACAACGGGTGTTTTCTGGTCGGCATAAGTAAGGTCGACAATATGGGATGTCCGATCGAGTAAGAAGCCTGCCGGCGCTTGAGTCTCGACAACCTCGTAGCGTGCGGTGCCAGATCCCAGCGGGAGGTCGTCCGCGCGTGCTTCTCCAGTTTCATCCGTCGTGACGGTAGCGACAGTCTCACCGTCGAGCGCGGCAATGCTACCGTCGGGGCGCACGATATCACCCGAGGCACGGATCTCAAAGACGGCGCCCGCGAGGCTGCTGCCGTCTACGGCATCGGTTTTAACGATCCTGATGTTTCCGGTCGCGGCGTGGTCATAATACGAGGCGATTGCAACGGGCGTTAGGTTCATTTCGGCGGGTATGTTTACCTCGATCTCCTCGCCGACAAGATAGGGCTCTTTGGCCGAGGTTTCGCGTACATAATAGGTGCCCGGCACGAGCGATTCGGGCAGTGTGACGGTCCCGGTCGCGTCAGTCGTAAAGGTGTCCATTACGTTATGTGTTGGATACCAGCAAGTTTGTGAGACAGATTCGTGATTGCTGTCGAGGAGTTGGAAGGTGAATCCGGCTAGTGGAACAGAAGCGCCTGTTTGGGCATCGCGTTTTACAATCTGGAGATGCGTCGACAGAGCGTGGTTGTCCACGATATATTGAAGCTCGGCGCCGTTGGAAATCTGATTGGCCCCGACGGTCCATTCCCCTGCACGTTTAAAACCCTCGGGGACGGTTTCCGGAACCTCGCGAACCGTGTAGCCGGCACGGTCGTATGGGACGGCTCCGTGGACACCGGCGGGTCGCTTACCTGTGCCGAACCATGCTTCGGGCTGGTCTTTGGTGGAGGCAAAGCCATAGATGTTTGTGGTCAGTGTGCCAACAACCTGCTGAGAGCTGTTGCTGACAACCTCAAAGACAACACCACCCGCCGGCTGCTCCAGGCCGGATTGGTCGCTATTGCCGTAATCCTTGAATTTGGAAATCTCAAGGTCAAACGCAATGGGGATATCGGAAATGCGAGATTCGATCTCGACCACGCCTGAATCGCCGAGCTGGTCGGCTCCGACGGTATAGGTCCAGCTGTCGTTGGATGGCAGGTAGCCCTCGGGGGCTTTTGATTCGTAGATGGTAAAGGTTCCTAAGGGGACATCGGCGAGGGTGGCCCGACCGCTTTCGTCGGTCGTGAGGATTTGCGCCCATCCAGGGGTTGATTGTGACACACACGTGAACTCTGCTCCTGCGAGCGAAGAACCCACCTGGGGGCCGGCATTCGTCGCGGCATCGAGTTTTACGATATGCAGGTTGATGATGCCGGGCTGTTCATCAATGGCGACCTGTCCACCGTCATTCCCCGTGGTAAAGGCGATGCGATCACGACGGGGGACATAGCCGGCCGGCGCCTTCGTTTCAACTAGGTAGTATGCAGTGTTGGGCAGAAGAGTTGCTTGCGCCCGACCGTTGCTGTCCATCTGGATGGTGCCGACACGCGCGCCGCTGGCGCTCTCAAAAATATCGAATGTTGCCCCGTCAAACTGATAAGTATTGTTTCCGCTGGTAATGGCAGCGTTTGCAGACTGCTTTTGGAAGGAAACAGAGACCGCCGGCAGTACATAGAGCATGTCTTGACGTCTGCTGCCGCCCGATACGGTTCCTAGATAGCGCCGCGCGCGGTGCGGTGCGGCTTTGATGCTTCCTGATTTTGCGCTGTCGTGGAGCCACCGCGCCGCCGCCACGACTTCATTGTCGGCGGTAAAGTGCCCACTCTTGGTTTTGCCCTGAGCGGTCGTGTAGGAGTAGGTACCGTCGACATGGGTAGTGCCGTTGAGCATCCATACGGCAAGCTGGGTGGCGGCGCGGGCGCGATCGGGTGAAAGATGGTAACCGCCAAACGACGTGGTGGTGGGATATCCGTGACAAACGATTGCCGCGAACTCGTCGTCGAGCCACATCCAGCCTTGATCAAAGTTGAGCCATGGGCCGCCCGGCTTGGTGGGGCCGGGGCGCTCCTGGTTCATGCAGTAGGCAATCGAGGCGTCTTGAGCTTCATACTTGCCGATGAAGAAGGGCCCACAATCATCGCTAATAGTGCGGAAGCCGAGCTGGTCGTAGCCATCGACGGCAAATGCGGCTCCCGGTGCCAGGCAGCCGAAAAGCAGGAAGAGGAGCAGGAGCAGCGGACCTGTTGCGATTGCGCTGTGGACAGAGTGCGTGGGTGCGTTGGACATGGCTGCTCCTTATCCCTCGTGCGCCGCATGGGGAGGCTGCGACGCGTAGGATGAGGCTACCCCCGAGGTTCATGCGGGTAAGTACCAAAGGCTGACCAAAAGCTTGCCCAATTCCTGACAAATTGAGCTCAAATACAACAATCAAGCAAAAGCGCAGGTAGAAGATAAGGAGAACAGGAGGTCAAAGGTCCTCATCTCCACAATTGACGCGATTTTCAAACGAATCTCCACAGCTAAAACAAGCATCGCCACCCTTGTATCGAACAAGACAACCGCGTTATACTAGCCAACACACAAGCGGGCATCGCCAAGTGGTAAGGCATCAGCTTCCCAAGCTGACACTCGCGGGTTCGAGTCCCGTTGCCCGCTCCATTCGAATTTCAGGCACGGTAACGTTTCGTTACCGTGCCTTTTTCAATAAAGTGCCGGGACTCGAACCCGACAGGGTGCGAGCGTTAAATAAACGCGAAGCGTTTATAGCGAGCAGGCGAAGGCGCCGGCAGGCGCCTGAAGCCGGTGCGGATTTGCGAAGCAAATATGCGGACGTCCCGTTGCCCGCTCCACCGAGCGCGGGAGAACTCGGGACGGCCAATTCAACAAAGTTTTCCCCATCGTCTCCGTGAATCCGAGGAGATCGACCGCAGCCGGTGCGGATTTGCGGAGCAAATACGCGGACGTCCCGTTGCCCGCTCCATGGAGCAAGGAAGATTTCGGGAATGGTAGATTCAGCCCGCTTTGCTCCCGCACTTCCCCGGATCTCGGTATGCCACTGAAGCCGGTGCGTATTTGCGAAGCAAATACGCGGATGTCCCGTTGCCCGCTCCATCGAGTACGGGGGACCTCGGGAACGTCGGGTCCAACCCGCTGTGCCCGTGCGTGTGCGCGGACCGGGTCTGCCGACCGCAGCCGGTGCGTATTTGCGAAGCAAATGCGCGGACGTCCCCATGCTCGCTCCAATTCCAAAATGTTAGGTTAATGCCTGCTGCCCATACTTGCACCTGCGCACGGTACAATGGTTGGGTTACGACCAACGTGCCAATAACCAAAAAGGAGCCGCTATGATCGATCGCTATACCCGCCCGGAGATGGGACGCATCTTCTCCCTCGAGAACAAGTACGCCATTTGGCAGGAAATCGAGGTTCTGGCCTGCGAGGCCCAGGCGGAGCTCGGCAAGATCGGTATTTCCAAAGACGAGGCCCAGTGGATCCGCGACCATGCCAACTTTGAGAAGGCGAAGGTCGATGAGATCGAGGAAGTCACGCGCCACGACGTCATTGCCTTCCTGACCAACATGAAGGAATACATCGATGCCGATGTTCCCGAGGGCGACCCCAAGCCCAGCCGCTGGGTTCACTATGGCATGACCAGCTC
>DBGBZQ010000033.1:0-2313 GCA_048368115.1 Collinsella sp. | reverse complement strand
TCGCCTCCAGGCAACATCCGGGCGCTCCGGCGCCCGTTTTGTTTTACATATGCGGACATGGCTCAGTTGGTAGAGCACAACCTTGCCAAGGTTGGGGTCGCGGGTTCGAGCCCCGTTGTCCGCTCCAAACGCAACAGCCCGACTACTACGGTAGTCGGGCTTTTTTTGTACCTATCTCCTAGGCTCGAACCCGAGAGAGGGCGAGCGTTTTGGGTCGTGGCTGTGGCGTTGTTTGCCGCGAATGTCCGCTTTGGGCGTATCATCGTGGGCATCTCGCATAACCTCGTTGCAAGGGAGATACGCCCCATGGCTACAGAAAAGTCTTCTTCGCGCTCATGGATGTCCGATGCCGCGATCTATCAGATCTACCCGCGCTCGTTTAAGGATTCGACTGGTTCGGGTCTGGGCGATATCGCGGGCATTACCCAGCAGATGGACTATCTTGAGCGGCTGGGTATCGAGGCCATCTGGCTGAGCCCGTTTTACCCTTCGCCTCTTGTCGATGGCGGCTATGATGTGGCGGACTACTGCGATGTCGACCCACGTCTCGGCTCGCTTGACGACTTCGATGACATGATCGCTGCGGCTCACGCGCGCGGCATCAAGGTCATCGTCGACATCGTGCCCAACCATTCATCCAACCAGCACCCCTGGTTCAAAGCCGCTCTTGCCGCCGGCCCCGGATCGCCCGAACGCGCCCGTTATATCTTCCGCGATGGTCGCGGCGAGCATGGCGAGCTGCCTCCCACCAATTGGAATGCCAACTTTGGCGGCCCCGCATGGACGCGTGTTGCGGACGGTCAGTGGTATCTGCACATGTTTACGCCCGAGCAGCCGGACTTTGACTGGTCATGCCCTGAGGTTCACGCGCTCTTTTGCGACGTCCTGGCGTTTTGGAGCGATCGAGGCGTCGACGGCTTTCGCATTGATGTGGCGCAGGGTCTCGCCAAGGATCTCGACCGCGATGACCTCGACCGGTGGCATCTCGCCGAGGGCGATGACATGGTTGACGACGGCACCCATCCGCTGTGGGACCGCAATGAGGTCCACGAGATCTATCGCGAGTGGCGCCGCGTGTTCGACCGCTATAATCCGCCGCGCAGTGCCGTTGCCGAGGCGTGGGTGCTGCCCGAGCGCCAGTATCTCTACGCGCGTCCCAGCGAGCTTGGCCAGACATTCAACTTTGAGTTTGCCAAGGCCACTTGGACCTATGATGACATGCACACTGCAATCGAGAAGGGCTTGAAGGCAGCCGTCGAATCCGATTCCGCCTCGACCTGGGTACTCTCCAACCACGACGTGCCGCGCGTGGCGACACGCTATGCCCTGCCGCAAATCAAGGCGACGCGCTACCACCAGATTGCGCTCGACTGGCTCTTGCGCGACGGGTCGTCTTATGACGAGGACCGTGAACTCGGCGAGCGCCGCGCGCGGGCGGCCCTTTTGCTTGAGCTGGCGCTTCCGGGCTCGGCATACGTGTATCAGGGTGAGGAGCTCGGCCTTTTTGAGGTGGCTGATATCCCGTGGGCTGCACTCGAAGACCCTACTGCGACCAATACGCACGGACCGAAGCGTGAGAAGGGGCGCGACGGCTGTCGTGTGCCCCTGCCGTGGGTGGCGGCGGACGATCCCGCGCATGGCGGATCGTTTGGGTTTTCGCCGGCAGACGCCGATGCGGCGCCCCATCTGCCGCAGCCTGCATGGTTTTCCGATTATGCTGCCGATAGGGAAGAAGTGGACCCGACATCGATGCTTGCGCTCTATCGTGACGCCCTCTGGCTGCGGCGCAAGCTGCGCGGGTGCGCCAACGATCTTGCGTGGCTCGATCTTGACGGGCGCACCGGTCTTGCGGATGGTGCCGAGGGCGCTGAGGGCGGCGTCATCGCCTATCGCCGCGATAACGGCTGGGCGTGTGTGACGAACTTCGGTGCAGCACCCGTGGAGCTGCCGGCGGGCAGGGTCCTGCTCACCTCATCACCGCTTGCAGACGGCAGGCTCGCGCAGGACAGCTCTGCCTGGATCATGCTCGGTGAGATGTAGGGGCATCTCGCTGCGAGCCTGCGTTTGTTCGCGCCTTTCGTGACGACTGATGCCCTCGCGAGAGCGTCGCAAAACTTTTCAAAAAAAGTTCTTGCATAGGATGCGGGCATCACGTAAGATTAATCCTCGTAAGCGGACATGGCTCAGTTGGTAGAGCACAACCTTGCCAAGGTTGGGGTCGCGGGTTCGAGCCCCGTTGTCCGCTCCATTTGGGCGTTTAGCTCAGGGGGAGAGCGCTTCCCTGACACGGAAGAGGTCAGAAGTTCAAATCTT
>DBGBZQ010000032.1:0-4296 GCA_048368115.1 Collinsella sp. | reverse complement strand
TAGGAGCAAACCGACGAAGAGCGGGAGGGGTCGAAACGGCCCCTCCCGATTATCGGCGCTGCATGGAACAGGCATCGGCGCTGTGGACATACATCATCGGCGTAGCGTGGAACAGTCACCGCTCAGGCGTACCGTACGCAGTATATGCGAATATGCAAAAACTCATCCTTTAGAAGAGTCTTTGCGATGTACCTGTCCCAAGCGTTTATCGAATCAGTTCTCCCTTGTGCGTCCTCGACATCAATTGCAAGTACTGCTTGAAACGTGTACGTTGCGACTGCGATACCGAAGTCTAGATTGATCTCTGTCGGCCTGAAATCTTGGATGGGGATCGCTGAAAACTTGTATCTGAAAACCGTTTTACCGCCAGTTGATCTTTGCTTTGCCTCTATAATGCACTCTTCGATATGTCGATTGAACAAACTCGACTTCTGTGGATCGAGGACAACTCGCGCGGGACCCAGCTCGGCAGAGTTGTCCATTTGCGAAACGCGGCGCGGCATCGATATTCTCTGGCCGTCACAAATGCAAGCGATATCGAGGTCTTCGAGAGCGGACAATCCATCAATGGCCTCTATAGTTATGGACGGGAGAGCGCTGTTTGTGCCGATTTCGCTCGGGGCGTAACCATATAGATCAGTACCATTTGAGGTCTCCCCAATAATGCGTCTCCTATCGATTTTGGCCACATACCGTTCTTGCCATATCGCTACTTCTTCGCCGGTCGGTAGGCTTATAATTGAGCCAGATGAACCCGGTTCGACATCGTAGACGAAAACCTGGGTATCGTTCCATTCGCCAGTGGTTTCGTGCTCTGAGATCGCCGTCATGCCTTGGCCAGGCGCTAGTTTATAGCCTTCCTTGACGATGTAAGCAATGCGCCGTTTTTTAGAGATCCTCTCGTTTCGGCCGCGCAAGCGATAAATCCCCTTAGAATCCTTGATGAATTCGAAACAGCATGGCTTGCTTCTGGTGAATGTTTGACGAAGCGTGCCAGACTCTTCGAATTCTCCCGTTATGTCATTCTTCCTCATGAGCCTTAGTTCAACATCATATCGTGCTTGTGGATTCACGGCGATGCTGGTCGCTTCAAGTACGCATTTTCCGACACTGGCATCAAACGAAGAACTCTGCATTAGATTGCCATCAATATAGTAATCAATTCTTGCGCCGGCGAAATCAAGAGGGAACTGTTGACGGGGCCAACGCATAAACACAACACCTTCCGCAAGGCTTAATTGCAGGCTGGCCATGGGAAGGTAAATTAGCCGTCGCTTGCTACCTTGATTCTTGTACGAAGAGTGGTGTCTATGTTTTTCTGTCGGGGATGATATGTTGTCCTGGCACTTGCAGAGTGCTTCCATTGCGATTTCGGGAAGACCGAAGTTTGAAAGCATCGTGTAGCGACTCTTTATGCTTTCGTGTCTTTCGACTTCCTGTGCAGCTACGCGCATCGCAGCTTCAAATAGCGGCGCAATGGTTGAGTCTGGCGCTTTTCCTAGTATGTTTGCGACTGATTTTCTGGGGGCGAAGCGGCTTTCGGGATTCTTAAGTTCCCTAAGAATAGAGTGACCATCCATCTCGCCGCAAAACCCGTAGTCGCCTTTAGCAATCCCTCTTGCTAAAGGAAGAAGGGATCTATCCCAAAGGCTGGCCCATGAGTCAGCGGAGAGGCCACCGTGGAGGAGCGCGGTGTAAAAATAGTAATTTGTTTCTTCGTCTCGACCATAAAGAGGCATTCCTCGTCGTTCGATATGATCCACGAATATCTGCTTAAACGTGCTTTGAATATTAGTATCAAATCCGATTGATTATTGCGGCGTTTTCAGTCCGTGATTCCGCGAGCCATCGGTGCGCTTGTCCGCTATCGGTCGGTGTGCGCCGATGATGGCGCTTTAATCTCTCCAATCTCCTACGATTGGCCCAGGTGCAAAAAGCATCCGGGCCATTTCTACGTTAGGAGGAAAAAATGGTCAAGTACCGAGAGATCCTGAGACTGACTTATCTCGGGATCAGCCAGGAGAACATAGCGTTCTCCTGCGGCTGCGCGAGATCCACCGTGCAGCTGATCCAGAAGCTCGCTAAGAGCAAGGGGCTTGAGTGGCCGCTACCCGGCGAGATGGACGATGCGGCAATCAGAGCCGTGCTCTACCCGCCGAAGGAGACCCGCGATGACGGGAAGTTCGCCATCGACCACGAGTGGATCGAGCGCGAGATGGGCAAACCCGGGGTCACGATGACGCTTCTTTGGAGCGAATACTGCGTGAAGGCCACCGATCACGGCGCCGATCCCTTCATGTACTCGGCTTTCTGCCAGCGCCATCGCAAATGGGCGCAGCGGAACCGCATCACCTTGCATATCGACCGTCGCCCGGCCGAGGAGATGCAGGTCGATTGGGCTGGCAAGTGCCCGGCGTATTGCGACCCGGACACCGGCGAGATTCGCAAGGCCCACGTGTTCGTGGCCTGCCTGCCGTACTCCTCGATGATCTTCGCCTGGCCCTATCCAAACATGGGAGAGGAGTCTTGGATCGACGGGCACATCCGCGCCTTCCGCGAGTTCGGCGGCACGACGCCCATCGTCGTGCCGGACAACTGCAAGACCGGCGTCATCAAGAACACGGTAGAGGAGCTCGTCGTCAATGAGCAGTACAGGCTCATGTGCGAGCACTACGGCGTGGCTGTCGTGCCGGCACGGGTTCGCAGGCCAAAGGACAAGGCCGCTGTCGAGATGAGCGTTGGCGTGGTGGAGCGAAAGGTCATCGCCGCCATGCGCGACCGAGTGTTCATCGGCATCGCGGAACTCGCTGCGGCAATCGACGAGGCCGTGGATTCCATCAACTCCGCGCCCTTCCAGAAGCGGGCCGGCAGCAGGCGCGAGGCCTTCCTCGGGCGGGAGAAGGACCGCTTGCAGCCCCTGCCGCCGACCCATTACGAGATGACGGTCAGGAAGACCGCCACCGTCCAGTTTAACTACCATGTCTCCTTTGACAAGCGCTACTACTCGGTGCCAGCCGCCTACGTGCGGCGCGAGGTGGGCATCGTCGCCACTAGAACGACGGTGGCCGTCATCTGCGACGGGGAGCGCATCGCCATGCACAGGCGCTCGACATCTCCCGCCGGCGCCTATGTCACAGATCCCGCCCATATGCCCGACTCCCACAGGGAATGGACGGCGTGGAGCGGGGACAGGTTCCGCAGCTGGGCGGCGGGGAAGGGGGAGGCCATCCTCGCCGTCGTGGACGGGATACTCAAGTCGCGCAAGGTCGAGCAGCAGGCCTACCGCTCAGCGCGGGCGCTTCTCGGCCTTGCCGACAAGCACGGGGACGCGCTCCTGGAAAGGGCGTGCGCAAAGGCGCTCACCTGGACGGCGCGCCCCAGCTACAAGACAGTGAAGACGGCGCTCCAGAAGATAGCGGCCGAGACCGCCCCCGATCCGGATGCGGGCGCCTACCGAAGGCCCGACGACTGCTACGACGAGTTCGACGGATGCGACCGATAGGAGGTTCGGCTAAGATGGCAAACGAAGCGACGATGGACAAGCTCTACCAGATGAGGATGTCGGTGATGGCAAGGGCGTACCGCGAGCAGGAGGAGTCGATCGGCGTGGCCGAGATGCCCTTCGACGACAGGCTCGCGATGCTGGTCGACGCCGAATGGGACGCAAGGCGCGCCAACAAGCGGACGAGGCTCCTGCGCCAGGCGGCCTTCTGCGATCCCGATGCCAACGTGTGCGATGTCCGCTACGATCCCGACCGTGCGCTCGATCGCGCCAAGGTGATGGAGCTGTCGAACTGCACATGGGTGGACGCGGCCAGAAACCTCATAATCACGGGCGCTTCAGGTGCGGGGAAGTCGTGGATGGCATGCGCTTTGGGAGTGGCTGCCTGCAATGCGTTCAAGACAGTGAGGTACGTGCGGCTGCCGGAACTGCTGGATACGCTGTGCATCGCAAAAGGCGAGACGTGGGCGAAGATGAGAAAGCGGTACATCGCCTGCGATTTGCTGATCGTCGACGACTGGCTGCTGGAGACGATATCTCCATCTCAGACCAGGGAAGTTCTGGAGATAGTGGAGGCAAGGCACAGGAAGGGATCGCTCATTCTATGCTCGCAGTTCGCGCCCTCCGGATGGCGCGCGAAGCTCGGCGACAACGCCATGGCAGACGCCGTCGTGGACAGGCTGGTGTTCAACTCGCACGTGATGCACATCGAGGGCACCGAATCCATGAGGAAGAGGATGTCCGGCATAATCTAGCGCGAAGACCGCGGAAGTCGAGCGACTGAAAGCTCGAAA
>DBGBZQ010000031.1:0-5434 GCA_048368115.1 Collinsella sp. | reverse complement strand
AGCGCTCGTGACGCTTGTCGTTGCCGCGCTCATCTTTATGGTCGCCCAAAAGGGCCTCTCGGCTTTTGTCAAGGACGGCGTCTCGGTCGTCGAGTTTTTCACCGGCACCAAGTGGGACCTGGCCAACACAGCCGAAAACGGTCTGCCTTACACCGGCGCCCTGCCCCTGATTGTCACCTCGTTTGCGGTCATGGTGCTCTCCACGCTCATCGCGCTGCCCATCGCCATCGGCTCCGCCATCTTTGCGGTCGAGATCCAACCCAAATTTGGTTCCAAGGTCTTTCAGCCGCTTATTGAGCTTTTGACCGGCATTCCCTCGGTCGTCTTTGGACTGATTGGCTTTCACGTGGTCGTCGGCCTTATGAAGAGCGTTTTCCACGTGAGCACGGGTCTGGGCATCTTGCCCGGCGCCATCGTGCTGGCCGTCATGATCCTGCCGACCATGACCACGCTTTCGGTCGATGGCCTGCGTGCCGTGCCCGATAGCTACCGTCAGGGCTCGCTCGCGCTGGGCTACACCCGCTGGCAGACCATCTGGCACGTGGTGCTCAAGTCCGCAATGCCGTCGCTCATGACCGCGGTCATCCTTGGCATGACCCGCGCCTTTGGCGAAACGCTCGCCGTACGCATGGTTATCGGCGGCATCGAGGCCATGCCGACGTCGCTGCTGTCGCCGGCGTCCACCATCACCACCACGCTCACCACGTCCATGGCGGTCTATGCCGAGGGTTCGGCCCAGGACGATGTTCTGTGGGCGCTCGGCCTGCTGTTGATGGGCATGAGCCTCATCTTCATCCTGATCATCCATCTCATTGGCCGCAAGGGGGCGAAGGCTCGTGGCTAGCACGCGCATCCATATCGACGAGGCGAGACTCGGGCGTGTCCAAAAGCAGGACCGCATTGCCACGGGCGTGCTGACGGCGATCGTCGCCATCGTCATGCTCATCGTCGTCTCCATGGTGGCCTATATCCTGTTCGAGGGCATCTCGACGCTGTTCCAGCCGGGATTTCTCACGCAGCCCGCGCGCGCCAACGGAACCCAGGGCGGCGTGCTCTACCAGCTGTTCGACTCGTTCTATCTGTTGCTGATCACTCTGGTCATCTCGGTACCCATCAGCCTGGGCGGAGCGGTCTTCCTGGTTGAGTACGCGCCGAACGGCCCTATCCGCGACATCGCTTCCACCGCCATCGAGACGCTGTCCTCGCTGCCTTCGATCGTCGTCGGCATGTTCGGCTTTCTGGTGTTCTCGGTGCAGCTGGGCTGGAAGTACTCCATCATCTCCGGCGCCGTCGCGCTCACCATGTTCAATATCCCCATCCTGGTGCGCGTGATTCAGCAGGCGCTCGAGGACGTACCGCAGGCCCAGCGCGATGCGTGCCTGGCCATGGGCCTCACTCGCTGGGAGGCCACGCTGCACATCCTGATCCCCGAGGCCATGCCTGCCATTGTGACGGGCATCGTGCTTTCGGCCGGTCGCGTGTTTGGCGAGGCCGCAGCACTGCTTTTTACCTCGGGTATGAGCTCGCCGGTTCGCCTGAACTTCTTGAGCTTTAACCTGTCGAGCCCCACCTGCGCTTGGAACGTGTTCCGTCCCGGCGAGTCGCTCGCCGTGCACATCTACAAGATCTATGGCGAGGGCAGCCCCGAGGCCCAGCAGATCGTCTGGGGCACCGCTGCACTGCTGATGATTTGCGTGCTGCTGTTTAACGTAATCGCCCGCATTGTGGGCAAGCAACTGGCAAGGAAGATGACGGCCGAATGAGCGAGATGAATGTAACGCCCGCAACCGAAGCGGCATCGTCCGACACCCGGGACTTCCTGTCGAGCGTGGGGGAGAGCGAGAAGCGCGTGCGCGTGAGCGGCAAGGCCGTGAGCGACGAGGTCGTGCTCTCCACCAAGGACGTCAACGTGTACTATGGCGACCACCATGCGCTGCACAATACGTCGCTCGACTTTCACAAGGGCGAGATCACGGCGCTCATCGGGCCTTCGGGCTGCGGTAAGTCGACCTTTTTGCGCAGCCTCAACCTTATGAACCGCGAGATTCGCGGCTGCCGCGTGGAGGGCGAGATCAACTACCGCGGGCGCAACGTGAACACCAAGACCGAGAACACGTACGAGCTGCGTCGCTCCATCGGCATGGTGTTCCAGCAGCCCAACCCGTTCCGCAAGTCCATTCGCGACAACATCACGTTTGCGCCCAAGCGCCACGGCATCACCGACCGCGACGAGCTCGACCGCATGGTCGAGGAGAGTCTGCGCGGCGCGGCGCTGTGGGACGAGGTCAAGGACAAGCTCGACAAGAGCGCCTATGCGCTTTCGGGCGGACAGCAGCAGCGCCTGTGCATCGCGCGCACGCTGGCGCTCAACCCCGACGTAATCCTGTTTGACGAGCCTTGCTCGGCGCTCGACCCCATCTCGACGCTGGCGATCGAGGACCTCATGTCATCGATCGTGGCCGACCGCGCCATCGTTATCGTGACGCACAACATGGAGCAGGCGTCGCGCGTGTCCAACCGCACGGCGTTCTTCTACATGGGCGATATGGTCGAGTACGACGAGACTGACGAGATTTTCCAACGGCCCAAGGATAAGCGGCTGAATGATTACCTCACCGGCATGTTCTCCTAGTCCGGGACATGCTTGAGGCCTGCAGCGGCCACGGTTGCCGCAGGACTGATTGGAGAGGCGGGTCATCTCTTGCGGGAGATGGCCCGCCTTTTGCTCTGCGACCGAAACGACCACCACAAAGGGGACAGGCGCCTTCGTGGTGGTTTGGGGTGGGGCTCGCTGCTATCATGGACAACGTTGAATTTCTACGAAGGAGCAGGGCATATGGCGATTCTTTTGGGATGCGATTCCGTCAGCCTAGAGTTTCCCACCAAGCATATTTTCGATAGCGTGACGCTCGGCGTGGGCGAGGGCGACCGCATTGGTATTGTCGGTAAAAACGGCGACGGCAAGTCGACGCTGCTGAGCGTGCTCGCTGGCACGCTGGAGCCCGACGACGGACGCGTGACGCACCGCCGCGGCACGACGATCGGTCTGCTCGGCCAAAAGGACAACCTGGTCGATACTGATACCGTGCATCATGCCGTTGTGGGCGACACGCCTGAGTACGAGTGGGCGTCGAGCCCCCGCACGCGCCAGATTCTCGCCGGTCTTATTAGCGATGTGCCCTGGGAGGGCACGGTTGGCGAGCTTTCGGGCGGCCAGCGCCGTCGCGTGGACCTCGCGCGCCTGCTGATCGGCGACTACGACGTGCTCATGCTCGACGAGCCCACCAACCACCTGGACATGCGCACCATCAACTGGCTCGCGCGTCACTTAAAGGCCCGTTGGCAGCGCGGCCAGGGCGCGATGCTCGTGGTCACGCACGACCGCTGGTTCTTGGACGAGGTCTGTACCAGTATGTGGGAGGTCCACGACGGCCAGGTCGATCCCTTCGAGGGCGGTTACTCCGCATATATCCTGCAGCGCGTGGAGCGCGACCGCATGGCCGCAGTTACCGAGGAGCGCCGTCGCAACATGGCACGCAAGGAGCTCGCGTGGCTGAGCCGCGGCGCCCAGGCGCGTTCCACCAAGCCCAAGTTTCGCGTTGACGCCGCTCGCGAGCTGATCGCCGACGTGCCGCCCATGCGTGACGAGCTGGAGCTCAAGCGCCTCGCCGTGAGCCGCCTAGGCAAGCAGGTTATCGACGTGGTCGACGTGGACGCCGGCTATGCGGATGCCGGCGGCGCGCCCAAGCAGGTGCTCTCCGATGTGACCTGGCTCATTGGTGCGGGCGACCGCTATGGTCTTTTGGGTGAGAATGGCGCTGGCAAGTCGACGCTGCTTGATGTGATCCAGGGCAAAATTGCGCCCACGCGCGGCCGCGTGAAGATTGGCCAGACGGTACGCTTTGGCGTGCTGTCGCAGCAGCTCGAGGAGCTCGAGCCCTACATGGGCGACACGATCCGCGAGGTGCTCAGCAACTATAAGAAGTACTACGTCATCGACGGCAAGGAGACTTCGCCCGAGAAGCTCTGCGAGCGCCTGGGATTTACGACGCAGCAGCTCTGGAGCCGCATCGGCGATCTTTCGGGCGGCCAGCGCCGTCGCCTGTCGCTGCTGCTGACGATCCTGGACGAGCCCAACGTGCTCATCCTGGACGAGCCCGGCAACGACCTGGATACCGACATGCTCGCGATTGTCGAGGACCTGCTCGACGGCTGGCCCGGCACGTTGATCCTGGTGACACACGACCGCTTCTTGATGGAGCGCGTGACCGACCAGCAGTGGGCGCTGATCGACGGTCACCTGACGCATATGCCCGGCGGCGTCGACCAGTACCTGCGCCTGTGCAACGCCACCGCCGAGGGCGAGCCCGTGGGTGCGCCGAGTGCCAAGACCGGCACGTTTGACACCGGTGCCGCGGCGGCTGCGGCCGAAAAGCCCAAGTCGAGCGGTCAGCCCAACGGCCTTTCCAACGCCGAACGCCAGAAGCTCCGCCGCGAGGTGAGCTCGCTCGAGCGCAAAATGGAGACGCAGCGCGCACGCGTGGAGGAGGCCGAGGCCGCGATGACCCAGGTCGACCCCACCAATTACACGGCGCTGGGCGAGCAGCAGGCAAAGATCGACGAGGCCCACGCCGCCATGGACGAGTTGGAGATGGCGTGGCTCGAGGCGAGCGAGAGGCTCGAGGGCGAGGAGTAGGCGAGGATGATTAAGGCTGCGTTTTTCGATATCGACGGCACGTTGCTGAGCTTTAAGACCCATCGGATTCCGGCGTCGGCGCAGCGGGTGCTCGATAGCTTTCACGAACAGGGGATTGCGTGCGTAATCGCCACGGGTCGCCCGACCTACCAGATGCCGGATTGGCTGTTCGACTTGGGTTGGGATGCGTACATTACGCTTTCGGGCCAGCACTGTTTTGATGCCGAGGGAGCTTACCGCAGCTGTCCGATTGATCCGGACGACGTTGCGGTGATTGTGGACCAGGTGGCGCAGGGGCGCTACGACTCGCTGTGCATGCAGGGCGAGAACTCGTTTGTGAACCGCCTGTCCGAGCGCGTGGTGGCGGCCGGCAGCAACGCGGGAATCGTTTACCACGAGGAGCCGTTTGAGCACGCCTTTGACGCGCCGGTCTACCAGTTTTGCGCCTTTGTGGACCCTGCCGACGAGCATATCGTGACCGACGCGGTGTCGCATTCGCTCACTACGCGCTGGTGCGATCTGTTCTGCGACATTGTCCCCGCTAACGGCGGTAAGGACCTGGGTGTTGCGGCGACGCTGGAGCGCCTAGACATCGACGCGAGCGAGGCGATTGCCTTTGGCGATGGCGAGAACGACCTGTCGATGTTTTCCGCCGTGGGCACGAGCGTGGCCATGGGTAACGCACAGGACACGGTGAAAGCTGCGGCGACCTATGTGACGACCGCCGTGGACGACGAC
>DBGBZQ010000030.1:0-3160 GCA_048368115.1 Collinsella sp. | reverse complement strand
AAAAGGCGCCCGGGCCGTGTGGACCCGGACGCCTTCATTGTAGCTTTTCGCTCTAGCGAGCTTGATTTAGCAGGAGAAATCGACGCTGTCGATGATGTCCTTGAGGGCCTTGGCGGAGACGGTGAGCTCATGCTGCTCGTCGTCGTTCAGCGGCACGGGGACGCGACAGACAACGCCGTCGCGGCCAACGACGGTCGGCATGGAGATGGCAAGATCGGACAGGCCATACTCGCCCACCATGAGCGAGGAGACAGGCAGAACGGTCTGCTCATCGCGCATAACGGCGGTGCAGATGCGCTTGACGGCCATGGCGACGCCATAGTAGGTGGCGTGCTTCTTCTCGATGATGGTGTAGGCGGAGTTCTTGACGTCCTCAGCGATGCGCCTCTCGGCAGCCTCATGCTCCAGATGGCCGTGAAGCTCGCAGAAGGTGTTCAGCGGAACGCCGGCAACCTGAGCGCTGGACCAAGCGACAAACTCGGAGTCGCCGTGCTCACCCATGACATAGGCCTGGACATCGCGCGGGTCAACCTCGACGTGGGCACCAAGCATCTGCTGCAGGCGGCCGGTGTCGAGCACGGTGCCGGAACCGATGACGTGGCCCTCGGGCAGGCCGGACATCTTGATGGCGGCGTAGGTCAGAACATCGACCGGGTTGGAGACGATTAGCAGAATGCCGTCGAAGCCGGACTTCTTAATCTCGGGGATAATGGACTTAAAGATGCTGACGTTCTTGTTGACCAGGTCCAGGCGGGTCTCACCGGGCTTCTGGGCAGCGCCGGCGGTGACGACGATCATGGCGGCGTCGGCGACATCGGAATAATCGCCGGCGTAGATCTTCATCGGCTCGGCAAACGTCATGCCGTGCGCGATATCCAGGGCCTCACCCTCGGCGCGGTTCTTGTCCACATCGATGAGGACCATCTCGGAGAACAGACCGCTCTGCATCAGCGCGAACGCCGAAGACGAACCGACGAAACCGCAGCCGACAATAGCGACCTTCTTCTCGTTAACCATTAAAAACTCCCATCTCTCTCCACAAACAAGCCGCCCGGGAACGACCCGAGCGGCTTGCCGTAATCCCAATACATCCAATCGGGACTTTGATTATGCTCCTATTCGCAGCCAAAAATCGACCGTTTACCGAAATTGTTTGCAGAATTCGTAAAATAACTGCACGAAATCGGTTTCGAGCTATTGACGAGTCGAAATAGGTTTCTAATACAGGCCTGCCTCGCGAATGGCCTCGACAGCCAAAGCGATCTGATCGGGCGGCAGGACCAGCGCCATGCGCACGTGCCCCTCGCCCGAAGGGCCAAAGCTCGCGCCCGGCGTCACCACAACGCCGGCCTTCTCCATAAGCTCCTCGCAAAACGCCATGGAATCGGTGCGACCACCGGGAAGCTTGGCCCACACAAACATAGAGCCATGCGCGTTGGGACGCTCCCAGCCCAGGCCCTCAAGACCATCGCACAGGGCATCGCGGCGCTCCTGGTACTTCAGACGCTGCGCCTCGACCTCATCGCGCGGGCCATTAAGGCACGCGATGGCGGCCTTCTGGATCGGGAAGAACATGCCAAAGTCAATCTGGCTGCGCAGCTTGGCGAAGGCCGAGACCACATCCTCGCGGCCGACCAAAAAGCCGATGCGGGCACCGGTGACGTTAAACGACTTGGAAAGCGAGAAGAACTCCACACCCACCTCAAGCGCACCGGGATACTGCAAGAAGCTGCCGCCGGGCTCGCCGTCAAACACGATGTCGGAGTACGCGTTGTCATGAACGATCAACAAATCATGCTCGCGGGCAAAGGCGATAATCTCCTCGTAGACCTCGGGCGTGCCCACCGAGCCGACCGGGTTCGCGGGCAGCGACACGATCATATACTTGGCACGATCGGCCACCTCGGGATCGATACCCGCCACATAGGGCAGGTAATTATGCTCGGCAACCAACGGATAGTACTCGAGCTTGGCATCGGCGATCTTGGCACCCGCCTCAAAGACCGGGTAACACGGATCGGGAACCAGAATGGTGTCACCCGGATTGAGCAGGGCCAGGCCCAAATGGCCCACGCCCTCCTGCGTGCCGTTGCACGACTGCACCATAGACGGCGTAATGCCCGAAACGCCAAAGCGACGCTCATAGTAATCGCACACGGCCTGCTTGAGTTCGGGCAGGTCGCGCAGGGCATACTTCCACATCTCGGGATCTTGGGCTGCCTGCGTGAGCGCCTCGACCACATGGTCGTACGGCTTAAAATCGGGCGTGCCCACGCTCATGTTGTAAATGGTCTTGCCCTGAGCCTTCAGCGCGAGAAGCTTGTTGTTGAGCGAGGCGAAGACCTCCGCGCCAAAGCGGTCGAGACGCTGCGATGCCTGCATGGTGCCACCTTTCGATATAAAAAACGCGGCGCTCCGACAAGAGCGCCGCGCGATACGGGCCATCAGATTGCAAAAGTGTAACGCTTGCAACCCCCGTATTGGTTCAATTTAGCCAACCTTAGTCAACTGGATTGAGCGCGTCGATCTGCGCAAGCCACAGGCGCGAGCTGGCGTCACTCGGCATACGCCAATCGCCGCGCGGGCTGAGCGTCACCGAGCCCACCTTGGGACCATCGGGCAGGCAGCTGCGCTTAAACTGCTGGGCAAAGAAGCGACGGTAGAACGTACGTAGCCACGTGTGGACGGTCTTGGCGTCGTAGACGCCCTCGAAGCTCTTGAGCGCCATGCGGTAGATCTTGCCCGGCTCAAAGCCAAAACGCAACAGGTAGTAGAGGAAGTAGTCGTGCAGCTCGTACGGGCCCACCAAATCCTCGGTCTTCTGTGCAATCTCGCCGTCGCCCGTGGACGGCAGAAGCTCGGGGGACACCGGCGTATCGAGGATATCGAGCAAGACCTCGGCAATGCGCCCGCCAAAGACATCAGCCGCATAGCGCACCAGATGGCGCACGAGCGTCTTGGGCACGCTCGCATTGACGGCATACATACTCATGTGGTCACCGTTGTACGTGGCCCAGCCGAGCGCCAGCTCCGACAGGTCGCCCGTGCCAATGACAAAACCGCCAGCCTGGTTGGCCAGATCCATCAGAATCTGCGTACGCTCGCGCGCCTGGCTGTTCTCGTAGGTCACGTCCTGCACGGCCGGATCATGCTCAATGTC
>DBGBZQ010000029.1:0-3028 GCA_048368115.1 Collinsella sp. | reverse complement strand
AAGTTTCTTTGCGGGAGGTTCGGTCATGCAGCGAGATATCATTGCCAAGCTTAACGCTTGGAAAGCGTCAGAATATCGTAAGCCGCTTATCCTTAAGGGGGCGCGCCAGGTTGGAAAGACGTGGGCGCTTAAGGAGTTCGGCCGAACCTCGTACCTCAATTTTGTGTATCTGACGCTCGAGGAGCCGTCACCTGGGGTACAGAGCGAGTACGCTCAGTTTTTCGAAGGTACGCGCGATCCTCGACGGATCATCTCAAATCTTTCCCTGGCACTTGGACAGCCTATCGATCCCGGCGAAACGCTGCTTATTATTGATGAGATCCAGGATTGTCCTTCTGCAGTCGGCGCCCTTAAATACTTCTGTGACGAGGCCCCCGAGTATCACGTCGCATGCGCAGGGTCTTTGTTGGGCGTTCGCTTGTCCCGTGAGACCAGCGCTTTTCCGGTGGGAAAGGTCGAGTTCATGGAGATGCGCCCCATGAGCTTTTCCGAGTTTCTGAAAGCCGAGGGCGCTGCAAACTACGACGAATACCTTGGCGGCCTGGATCAGATCGAGACAGTGCCCGATTTCTTCCATGTCCGTCTCGTCGAGCATCTTCGTCGTTATTTTGCATGCGGCGGCATGCCAGAGGCTCTTGGCCGGTGGGTGGAGACGGGCGATATCGTTCAGGTCGATAAGGTGTTGTCTGATCTCTTGGATTCCTACGAGCGCGATTTTGCCAAGCATGGTGGCCGTGCGCAGTTCGCCAAGCTTTCACAAATATGGAACTCGATTCCAGCTCAGTTGGCGCGCGAGAACAAAAAGTTCGTTTGGGGTGCGGTGCGCGAGGGGGCTCGTGCTCGAGAATACGAGGATGCTCTGGAATGGCTTGCCGATGCTGGGCTCATCACGGCGGTTCGCCTTAATGCTGCCGGTGGTGTGCCGCTCTCTGCGTACGATGACCTCAAGGCATTTAAGGTCTACTGTCTTGATGTCGGCTTGCTGCGCCGCATGGCAAGGCTGGATGCGTCCGCTTTTGCCATCTCGGATGCGCTATTTTCGGAGTTCAAAGGTTCGTTCGCCGAGAACTATGTGCTTCAGGCATTACTTTCACAGTTAGATGCTGCTCCGCGTTATTGGACAAACGAGAAGCCGAAGCATGAAGTCGATTTTTTGATTCAAGTCGGAAACGAAATCGTTCCCGTCGAGGTCAAATCGGGAGAGGTCGTTCATTCCAAGAGCCTTAAGTACTATGCCGACAAGCATGCGGAGACGACTCCATTGAGGGTCCGCTACTCACTTAAGAACCTAAAGCTCGACGACGGGGTGCTCAACATTCCGTTGTATTTGGCTGATCGATCTGTCCCTCTTATCAAAAAGGCGCTTGATCGTGCACATCTTGACGTTTAGATCCTGGGTGAGCTGACGGGCGGCGGCTAATTAATCGCTCCGTTACGGCCAGGGAGCCTGGGCCTTAGCGATGCTTGCTTCGCCAAGCCGTGGGTGTCATGCCGGTGTATTGTTTGAAGGCTTGGGTGAAGGCGGCCTGCTGAGGGTAGCCTAGACGCTCTGCCACCTGCGCTATCGTGAGCGCGCTATCGGCCAAAAGGTCCTGTGCTCGCTCCATACGGCGTCTGCGAATGTAGGCGCCCAGGGACTCGCCAGTTTGGGCCTTAAAGGTGGCGCATAGTTTGGAGCGGCTTGTGTAGAGCCTCTCGGCCACCTCGTTGATACCCACATGTCTGCCTTTGTCGAGCGCGCGCTCAATCATTGCCGTTGCTTCTTCGGCAATGGTTATGCTGACGCGTGTGTCTGCCGCCTGCCGCGCCTGCTTGTGGGCCGCGCACGAACAGGCGAGCTCCGCGACCATGGTCTCCACGATGCCCTGCATATAGACGTGTCCGCCTACGGTGCGGGCGCGGTCCTCGTTAATCCGGCGCAGCGTGTGGCAGATGGCAGACGTCGCTTCCTCGTGCCATGGCTCGGCAAACGCCTCAAAGATTCCCGCGAACTCGGTGGGATAGCGGTGCTCCAGTTCGTCAAAATATCCAGGCAAAAAGAGCACCGAGCGCGAGTGATAAAGCTCCCCCGCAAACAGCGGGCTTAATTCTTCGCCACAGCTATCTTGGATAAAGCTGCAAACGGCATTGTTTGGCCACGGTCCATGCAATGGTTTGAGGTTCGCGGGCGTTATGCCAGCCTCGGGCATGCATGTAAGTGTGGGCGCGCTGACTTCGCTCACGCAGGCGTATGGCTCGGGTGTGTATTCGGCCAGGTACATATCGTGCGTCGGGGTGATGAAATGCTCCATGACGATGCAGGCAGGGGAGAGAGGCATGATCCATGCGCGGCCGTGCGCCCGGTCGTTTGCCACCTCGCCGGTAAAGACGGCGCCCTTGCCGGTAAGCTCCAGGCCAAACTGCTCAAATTGCGGTGCGTAGAGCTCGGTTATGTCGGTCGCTGCCCGCCGTATTTGCAAAAGCGTTCCTTTCCTTTGCAGAAACGTCCACGCCTGGCTTGATTGTGAGCCATGGCTAACACAACAATGATAAGTTCATTACGGTTAACTCTCAAGCCGTTAGAAAGGAATCTCATGGCAAAGGAATCAAAAAGGGAAGGTGGAGGCATCGGCGAGCTGCTCGCGTATGCCGGCGACCGCAAATTCCTAACGTATTTGGGCATGGCGCTCTCGGCGCTCTCGCAGCTGCTGAGCTTTGGCCCGTACGTGTGCATTTGGCTTGTCGCGCGCGACCTGATCGCCGTGGCGCCCAACTGGAGCGAAGCCACTAACATCGCGATGTACGGTTGGTGGGCCGTGGGGTTTGCGCTGGCAAGCATCGTAGCTTATTTCGTGGGGCTCCTGTGCACGCATCTGTCCGCGTGTCGCTGCGCGTCCAATATCCGCACGACTACGAGCGAGCACCTGCTTAAGCTGCCGCTCGGCTACTTCGACACGCATGCCACCGGCGAGCTGCGCCGCATTGTAGACGGGTGCGCCGCCTCCACCGAGACTTTGCTCGCACACATGCTGCCCGATATCGCAGGCGC
>DBGBZQ010000028.1:0-1623 GCA_048368115.1 Collinsella sp. | reverse complement strand
TCTTCCTCAACGCAACACGCTCAAAGGGCACGAACCTCCTGACCCGCACACCCATGGCAAAGCGTTCGGTATCCTCATCTTTATACGATGCAATCATAGTATCGCCTTACGTTAGTAACGTCAAACGTTTCTATAGACTTAGATCTCTATTATATCGTACGTTTGTTCGTGTTTTCTAGAACAAATAGTCCTTCACGCCTTAGTCAAGCGAAAGTAATCGTTTGTAGACATCGAGGCCTTTGAGTAGGATTTCCTCGTCAAAGAGCATGCTATCGGTATGCAGGGCGCTTGTTGCATAGGCGGGGCAGCCATCCGAATCACTCGGGTTGTCTTGGTCCTCTGGCACGCCCGTGCCTAGCAAGAAGAACACGCCCGGCAGATGGCGCTGATAGAACGCGAAATCCTCGGCGATTAGCAGCGGCTCGTCCACGAGCTGCAATTCGGGCAGAGCGGGCGCGATTCGGGCAAACAACTCAGGATCGTTATCGACCGGTGGATAGCCCTCGGCAAAGTCGAGATCATACGTGCAGCCCGTTGCGGCACAGGCATCGTCCAGCACGCGGCGCACGCCTTCGCGCGCCCGGTCGAACATGTCGTCCGTAAACACACGCAGGCTTCCGGCCACATGGGCCTCCCCCGCCACCGCGTTGCAAACGGTGCCGGCCTGCAGCAGACCAAACTTACCGATACAGGGCTCGTCGGAGCCCAGCTCGTCCATCAGTTCGCGCTCGGCAACCAAGAACTTGGCAGCCGCCAGCGCCGCATCGTGCGACTCCTCGACCGGAACGCCATAGGTCTTAGCGATATGGATGCTCGCCCCGTGAATATGGATATGTGCCTCACTCGAACGCGCCAGCAACGGACCGGGGCAGCTCGCCAACGTACCGGCGGGCAGATCGGGCCACACGTGGAAGCCGAAGATGCGATCCGCCCCGTAGCGCTCGAACACGCCGCTCTCGCATACCGTCTTGGCACCACCGGTCGTTTCCTCGGCCGGCTGGAACACAAAGAGAACGTTGCGCCTCATGGCGCCCGGTTGCTCGCGAATCGTACGGTCGACATACGTCGCGGCGGCAAGTGCCATGGCCATGTGTCCGTCATGTCCGCAAGCGTGCATCTTGCCGGGATGGGTCGAGGCAAAGGCCGCTCCCGTCGCCTCCGCGATGGGCAGCGCATCCATATCAGCGCGAATCGCCGTGGCATGCGCGGCATCAACGCCGGCGTCAAAGAAAGCGCAGACGCAGCTGGGGCACGGATGGGTCACTTCGCAGGTGAGCGGTGCCAGCACGCCCTCGATATAGGCGATAGTCTGCGGAAGATCGAAATCGAGCTCCGGAATGCGATGGAGATCGCGACGATAGTGACGGAGTTCTTGGAGCTCGGTCATAGGGAATCCCTTCGTGAGGCACATCTGTTGCAACTTATTGTGATACAGGATTGTGGCACACATGTTTCCAGCATATTGCTGCATTTTTTAAACGTTATATACGAATACTCTTGTTTGGTAAAGTGCAACGTGGTAGGGTCGTTACCACTTGATAGAGGCGCGGGCACGAAGAACCGCGGGCGAGCCGGCAGGCTTTGACCCCGTGGGGAGGCGAAACCCGCCGAACTGGGTTTTTC
>DBGBZQ010000027.1:0-8227 GCA_048368115.1 Collinsella sp. | reverse complement strand
GCCTTCGACAACGTCGCCCTGTGGCACGAGCGTGACATTTCGCACTCCTCTGCCGAGCGCGTCGCCCAGGCCGACAGCTTCATCGCCCTCGACCACATGTTCCAGTGCCTCATTCGCGTTATCGACGGCCTGCAACTGTATCCCGCCCGCATGATGGCCAACCTCAATAAGACCCGCGGCCTCATCTTCTCTTCCAAGGTACTGCTCGCCCTCGTCGACACGGGCATCACCCGCGAGGACGCGTACGCCATTGTGCAGGAGAACGCTATGGCAACCTGGCACGAGGTACAGGATTGTGTCTCCGGCCCCACCTTTAAGGAGCGTCTCGAGGCCGACCCGCGCTGCACCGTCAGTCAGGAGAAGCTCGACGAGATCTTTGATCCGTGGGACTTCCTCACCCGTATCGACACGGTCTTTGATCGTCTGGAGCAGCTGAGCTTCGAGTAGGTTCGGGCATAACGTTAGCTTTTTAGGGCGCTTTGCTGGTAATGTGTGTTGCCGGCAAAGCGCCTCGTTGCATTTAGGGAAAGACGGGGATAATAGTCGTCTCGAATAACATTCTGAGAGGGGATCGCATGATTTCGTTTGATTACAAGCCTCAGGGCGTGTGTGCTCGCAATATTCACCTTGATCTTTCCGATGACGGCAACAAGGTGATGGGCGTTGAGTTTACCGGCGGCTGCGACGGCAATCTCAAGGCTATCTCCAAGCTGGTCGAGGGCGCTCCTGCCGATCGCGTAATCGAGGTTCTCGCCGGTAATACCTGCGGTATGAAAAAGACCTCCTGCGCCGACCAGCTTACACGCGCTATCGAGGCCGCTCGCACCGAGATCGCCTAATGGGTATCGCCGATCACATCAAGAACGGAATATCGCGTCGCGGCTTTGTACTCGGTGGGGCTGCCGCGGGCGCCGCCACGGTGCTTGCCGGATGCTCGAAAAAAACGGGCACCAGCGATGATGCCGCCGGCGAGCCGCAGGTTATCAAGGATGATTCCAAAATCATCTCGATTACGGATGAGTACGAGGCAGTCGACATCGATCTTGAGCCGGCGGCGTCGTGGACGCTGCCTCTGGGTACGCTGCTGTACTACTGCGACGGCGATTACGCCGCGGCAATGATGGCGCCCGCATCGGCACTGCACGCCAACACGCTCGGTGTGCTCAACCTGGGCGATGGCTCGCTTACCACATTAATCGAGGATCCTATCGAGGGCACGGGATATGCATTCTACGATGTCCGTGCCGGCGACGGCGTATTCGCGTGGGTTGAGATGAACTTTGCCAATTCATCGTGGAAGCTCTACGCTCAAAATCTGTCGGGCGCTTCGCTCTCTGGCGACGTGGTTGAGCTCGATCGAGGTGGCAAGGACTACGATCCGCCGCTGTTTACGGCGTTCGGGGCATCAGTCATCTGGTATAAAATGCCTTCGGCAGGCGGCAATAAAACGAGTAGTGATTCGTTTTGCTATCGTCGCTCGCTTGATGAATCCAAGGCCGAGGTAATTTGGAAATCGACGGGCCGCTTTGCATCGGCCCCGCGCGCGAGCGACGGCATTTTGACCATCTCGCCGCGTGTCCGCAACGACGAGGGCGTCTACTACGGCATAACGGCAATCGATCTGACCGACGGCAACAACACCAAACGTGCCCAGCTAGTCCTTCCCTCGTCAGTCTCGCCTTTCGAGGCCGTATATATGGGCGATACCTTCGTGTTTTCTATCGAGGCGGCCTATAGTGGCGTGGGCAGCCTGGGCAATATGGGCACATATATCGGTAATGAGGGAGGGCCGTACCTCTTCCTGTCCCGCGAGCCGCTCGCATGTGCGGCTGGCAAGAAGAATAAATACCTTGTTAAGGTACAGGCGTCGCATTTTCTGATCGACACCTCTACCAAGACCTATGGCTCGCTGCTGTCGCCCGACCGCGCTTTGGAGTATGGCGATTATCCAGCTACGGCGGGAAAATCGGACTCATTCCTTACGTACGCCACGGTGCGCAACAGCCAGGGTATACCAGAGACGGTCACTGCACGCCTATTCTCTCTTTAAGCTTAGAGGGGTTAAAAAGGCGCCAACAGGGGAATAAACGCGTTGTAATTGTGAGTACCGCCCGCCGAGCTGCCGCGTCATAGCGGCATCCGGCGGGCTCAGGTGCGTTAAAATGGGCTTGTTCTTAGCTAATTGAGACAGGGGGGCCGTGTTATGGCTTCAGATGCAAAAAAGATTCTGCTGGTCGAGGATGAGAAGGCAATCCGTGACGCCGTCGCTGCCTATCTCGAGCGCGAAGGCTACTGGGTTGTGGGCGTCGGCGACGGCCAGTCCGCGATCGAGGAGTTCGAGAAGCATCAGTTCGACCTGGTCGTGCTCGACCTTATGCTCCCCAAGATCCCCGGCGAGCGCGTTTGCCGCACCATTCGCGATACCTCGGATGTCCCCATCATCATGCTGACGGCTAAGGGTGAGATCGAGGACCGTATTATCGGTCTTGAGCTCGGCGCCGACGACTATCTGATTAAGCCGTTCTCGCCGCGCGAACTCGTCGCCCGCGTTCGTGCTCTGTTCCGCCGTGCCCATCAGGCCGACGAGCCCGCCGTCGAGGTACTCGACTTCGGCGATCTGGTCATCGATATCTCGGGCCACAAGATCTTGGTCGAGGGCAAGGAAGTCGATCTGACGGCTTCCGAGTTCAAGCTGCTCACCACGCTTGCCCGCCATCCTGGCCGTGTGTATAACCGCATGGAGCTGGTCGAGAAAGTGCTCGGGTATGACTTTGAGGGCTATGAGCGCACCATCGATAGCCACGTGAAGAATCTTCGCGCCAAGCTGGGCGATGATCCCAAGAAGCCCAAGTGGCTCTACACCGTCCATGGCGTCGGCTATCGCTTCGAGGCTCCGGCCAAGACCGATAAGTCGGACGAGAAATAGGGAAATCACATATGACACCTGCGCGCTTTGAAATCGGACAAAAGCACAAGCAGGAGAGCGAGGCGGGTTCCAAGGCTAGTTGGAACACGCCTCGTTCCGATTCACGGCCAACGATGAGCTATCCCTCGCGCATGGCACTTGCTTTTGCCCTGACATCGCTCATGACGGTATTGGTGTTGGTGGGCGTAGTCTCCGTTGTATGGGGCACGGTTTTTACGGATTACACGCGCTCCAATATTGTCGAAATCGCCAATTCCGCTGCCGAAAAGTTGGCAACGTCATATGAGGAAAACGGTTCCTGGACCGCGGGGGAACTGCGTACGGTTGCGACATCGAGCCTGGTGTCCGATGATCTTGGTATGCAGGTCGTCAATAAAAAGGGCGTCATCGTCTACGACGACTCATGGCCCTCGGCAAGCGCCACCGCCGATGTACGCGAAAACCAGGCTACGACCGACGACACGAGCGGCAAGAGGGCATCGCATAGCCCGGTCTCGTCTGCTCCAACCGACTCCGATAGCGTTGCTAACGTCGAGATTGTAACGTCTTCCGGCGAGCATGTCGGACAGGTAAAGCTGTGGGCCATCGGCTCCGACGCTCTGCTCACTAAGGCGGACTCTGCGTTTAGGGAGAAGACCTTTAACGCTATGGCCCTCGCCGCGGTTGTTGCAATCTGCATTTCGGTCGTTATCGGATCGCTCGTGTCGCGCATGCTCACCAAGCCGATTCATCGCATCACCAGTACCGCAAAGCAAATCCGTGACGGCGACCTGTCGGCTCGCACGGGACTGCGCGGTGATGACGAGATCGATCAGCTGGGTGAGACCTTCGATGAGATGGCCACTTCGCTCGAGAAGGATATGAAACACGAGAAGCGCCTGACCTCAGACGTTGCACACGAGCTTCGCACGCCGCTTATGGCCATGCTCGCAACGGTCGAGGCCATGCAGGATGGCGTGTATCCCACCGACGATGAGCATTTGGAGACCGTTGCTTCCGAGACGCGTCGCCTGGCTCGTCTGGTGCAGCAGATGCTCGACCTGTCGCGCATGGAAAACAGCACGGCTCCGCTCAACCTTGAGCCGGTGGACATGGTTCCTTTTGTGCGTTCCATCGTCAATGCCCAGGAGCGCCTGTTTGTCGACCGCGATCTGCGCCTGCGTTTTGCGGACGAGACCCAGGGTCACGACGATGTCGTTGAGGCCGATCCCGACATGATCACGCAATGTGTTATCAACCTCATGAGCAACGCCATGCGCTACACCCCCGAGGGCGGTTGGGTCGTGGTGTCGGTGCTCAGTGACCGCAAGCACGTCAGCATTGCCGTTTCTGATACCGGCATCGGTATTGCCAAGGACGATCTGTCGCGCATCTTCGGGCGGTTTTGGCGCGCCGATGCCAGCCGCGCCCGCGAAGCTGGCGGCCTGGGCGTTGGCCTCGCCGTGACCAAGCAGATCGTCGAGCGTCACCATGGCTACATATCCGTGGAGTCGGAGCTTGGAAAGGGTACGACTTTTACAATTCATCTGCCCCGCGAGCACACGGCGGACGCGGCATCTACTACAATGGAGCACTAGCTTTTCGCTATTCGGTGAAGGAGGGGCCGCGTCCCTGCCGCTCCGAGTTTGCGAAAACATGCGGGAAAGAACCCGCATTTCTGTCGTATTTAGGTAAGGAGTGACTCACGTGACAACGATGGAGCGTCGTCCGGATTCCCGTGGCAAGGTTCGTGATATTTACGATGCCGGTGAAAACCTGCTGATGGTCGCCACCGACCGCATTTCTGCGTTCGACTTCATTCTTCCCGACGAGATTCCGTTTAAGGGAGAGGTACTCAATCGCATCTCGGCATTCTGGTTCGATAAGTTTGCCGACATCGTCCCCAACCATCTCGTTTCCATCGACCCGGCGGATTTCCCCGAGGAGTTTGCTGAGTATCGTGACTACCTCGCTGGCCGCGCCATGCTGGTTAAGAAGGCCCAGACGATTCCTATCGAGTGCATCGTCCGCGGCTATCTGACCGGTTCGGGCAAGAAGACCTACGACGAGAACGGCACCGTCTGCGGCATCCAGCTGCCTGAGGGCCTGACCGAGGCTTCCAAGCTTCCTGAGCCGCTGTTCACGCCGTCCACGAAGGCCGAGATCGGTGACCACGACGAGAACATCTCGTTCGAGCGTTGCTGCGAGATCGTGGGCGAGGACATCGCCACGCAGATTCGTGACCTTTCCCTCAAGATCTACAAGGCCGCTGCCGAGTACGCCGCGACCCGTGGCATCATCATTGCCGACACCAAGTTCGAGTTTGGTGTTATTGATGGCAAGGTCACGCTGATCGACGAGTGTCTCACGCCCGACTCCAGCCGTTTCTGGCCTGCTGCCAGCTACGAGGAGGGCAAGATCCAGCCTAGCTACGACAAGCAATTCGTCCGCAATTGGCTCAAGGCCAACTGGGATATGACGGGGGAGACCCCGCACCTGCCCGCCGAGGTCATCGATGGCACGTCCGAGCGCTATCGCGAGGCCTTCCAGATCATCACGGGCTCCCAGTTCACAAGCATGAAGGAGAACGCATAAGTGAGTACCCGTAGCGCCACGAACAAGCGCACGCAATCCCACGAAGTTACCGGGGTTGCGCGCAAGTCTGCCGCATCTGCTAAGCCCGCCCGCCAAGCAGCGAGCTCCGTTCGCGTCGTGCCGGCTTCGTCTAAGGCACGCCGCAAAGAGCTCGAGAAGGGCGAGAACCTCGAGGGCCTCTCTAAAGAGGAGAAGCGCGCCCGCAAGGCTAAGCAGCGCGCCAAGGAGGACCGCATCTATACGGTGTCGAATATCCTCCTCAAGCAGGACGAGGACTACACCAAGCGCCGTCGCATCTGGTGGATTGTGCTCGCCATTGGCATGGTGCTCGTCGTGGCAATTTGGGCCTCGCTGTACTTCGCTCCCGCTAGCATGGTGTCCAGCCCTGTCCAGATGGTCGGCATTGTTTTGTCCTACGTCATCATTTTGGGCGACTTTATCTATGACTTCGCTCGTATTCGTCCCTTGCGCAACATGTACCGCGCGCAGGCCGAGGGCATGTCCGAGAACAAGCTCAACGCTCTTATTGAGCGCGCGGCTGCCGAGGAGGACAAGAAGGACTCCAAGAAGAAGTAGCGTTTGCATACATACTTATCGCTAAGATATAAGGCGCGTCGTTTTTGCGGCGCGCCTTTTTACTGTTCTATAGATAGATGGAGTGGCACATGATTCGAGCTGCCCTGACGGTCGAAGAGGCTCTGGAGGGCATGAAGGCCCTGGAGCCCAAGATTAAAAACTACGCGCGCCTGGTCGTCCGCAAGGGCGTAAACGTCAAGCCCGGCCAGGAGGTCGTCGTTCAGTCTCCGGTCGAGTGTGCGCCGTTTGCGCGCGTGGTGGTCGCGGAGGCCTATGCTGCCGGCGCCGGCCACGTGACGGTCATTTGGGCCGATGATGCCGTGACAAGGCTTACGTACGAGCATGTCGATAAAAGCTATTTTGAGCAGACGCCCGAGTGGAAGCGCCTGCAGCTGGATTCCCTGGCCCAGGACGGTGCCTGCTTTATCTTTATCGAGGGTGCGGACCCTGCGGCTCTCAAGGGTATCGATCCCGCCAAGCCCGCCGCGGCTTCCAAGGCAAGGAACACGCAGTGCAAGGTCTTCCGCCGTGGACTGGATTACAACATCAATCCGTGGTGCATCGCCGGCGCTCCGGTCGTGGCTTGGGCGCACGAGGTGTTCCCGGGAGACGCCGATGAGGTTGCAATCTATAAACTATGGAATGCGATTCTGCACACCGCTCGTGCCGATGGCCAGGACCCGGAGAGCGACTGGGAGCTTCATGACGCGGCGTTCGAAAAGAACTTGCGCTTCCTGAACGACAATCGTTTTGACCGCCTGCATTACACCGCGGCAAATGGAACCGATCTGACGATTGGCATGACGAAGGGTCACGAGTGGGCCGGCGGCAAGGGTAAGACGCCCGATGGACACCCCTTCTTCCCCAACATCCCCACCGAGGAGGTCTTCACCTCGCCTGATCGTATGCGTGCCGACGGTATCGTGTACTCGGCCATGCCGCTCATTCACCACGGTAACAAGGTTGACGATTTTTGGATTAAGTTCGAGGCCGGTCGCGTAGTGGACTACGATGCCCGCGTGGGCAAGGCGACGCTTGCGAGCATTATTGACACCGATGAAGGTGCCGCTCATCTGGGTGAGGTCGCGCTCATTTCCAAGAACACGCCAATTCGCGAAAGTGGCGTTCTGTTCTATGACACGCTCTATGACGAGAACGCCAGCTGCCACCTTGCGCTGGGAGTCGGCTTCCCCGAGTGCATCGAGGGTGGATATGATATGTCCAAAGAGGAGCTCCTGGAGCATGGCGTTAACGTCTCGAGCACGCATGTCGACTTTATGATTGGCACGGACGATATCGATATTACGGGCATTACGCCTGATGGACGTGAAGTTGTGATTTTCCAGAACGGCCAATGGAGTTGGGAATAGTCCCAGACCGTGGTACAATGCCACCCGCGGGCCGTTAGCTCAGCTGGCAGAGCAGGGGACTTTTAATCCCAAGGTCCAGGGTTCGAACCCCTGACGGCCCACCATAGAAAAGAAAGCGATCGACTCCGGTTGGTCGCTTTTTTGTTGCCGCGACACGGGTTCGAACCCGTCGGGGCGCGGAGCTGAGTAAACGCGCGAGCGTTTGCCAGCGCAGCGCGCAAGGCGCGAAGCGCCGCAGCGGCCGCCTGCGGAGCAGGCTGAACCCCTGACGGCCCACCATTGAATAGAAAGCGATCGACTCCGGTTGGTCGCTTTTTTGTTGCCGGTGCACGGGTTCGAACCCGAACTTCTCTATATATAAGAACGCTTGGCGAACAAAACCTGCCTTTTACCGATGGGAAACAAATAACTGATGCCTTTGGAGTAAAGTAGCGCTCCAGAGATGACCGATGTCTCAATACACATAAAACAGCTGGTCATCGCCAATATCAGAAGCCAATGCTTCAGTTTTAACCTCAGTGATGCGACTGAGGGACCTATTCATTTGTGAACAAAATATGGAGTGCGCGATTCCCGCCCACGGCGCCCCTCCGGTCTGGCAATATATCTCCTTGCCGCGCGGCCCGGTGGAACCGGATGAGCCGCGCAGGCGTGCACCTTGAGAACCGGATACTGCGAGGATGGACACACCAGTTGTGTCGCATCCGGGCAGACATCGAACCATTTGAAATGGTCTAACTTGGATTTGTTTTTCGCAAGGCCGCCGAGAGGCGGCCCCGAG
>DBGBZQ010000026.1:0-25609 GCA_048368115.1 Collinsella sp. | reverse complement strand
AAGTCGTAGTGGAGTGCCAGGCCTTCGACACCTGCCTGATCGATGACGAGATCGATAGCGCGGGAGGCCAAGCGTGACGTGAAGGGACCATATCCAGAGCGCTGCTCGAGCAGGTCGTCCAGCTTGTCGTCGGCAATATCTACCGGCTGGTCTACGTGCACGTAGCGCCAGGTTTTCTCATTGAAGACCAAGTTACGCTTGGGCTCTATGAAGCCGGGCATCATCTGCATGAACTCTATATTAGTAAGTGTTGCGCCATGCGCCAGCGCGATGGCCTGCGAGGAGCTGAGCACATCAGCCGACGTAAGGCTGCGCTCGAACAGGCCGCCTGTGCCACCGGCTGCGATGATCGTGGCCTTGGCAGTAAAGGGCACGATTCGATTTTCGGTGAGGTCGTAGAGCACGGTTCCGGTTATTCTGCCGTTCGTGTCCTCAACAAGGTCGATAAGCTCATGGCGGGGGAGCAGGCGAATGCCGAGCGACTCGATCCGGGTCGTCAGAGCGTCCTCAAGGGGCTTGCGGGTGAGGCCGCGCCACATGCGCGTCTTGTGGTCAAAGCAGGGGATAAATTGCTTTTGCTGAGCACTCTCGGCGCTTTGCGGACGCTGGAGCTCAACGCCCAGGTCTTGCTCGAGCCAGTCAATCGCTTGGGGAATGCCGTGGACGAACGCTTGGACGAGTTCGGGGTCGGCAACGCCGCCGCCGACGGCCAGGATGGTGTCGATGAGGTCCTGCTCGTCGTCTTCGTTAACGGGTCCGATAAGCCCTAGGCCCCAGGTTCCGGGGAAGAAGCTCGATCCACTCATAGTCTTGCCGGCGCTTGCCACAGTGACGGTTGCACCCGTGCGTGCCGCTTCGATGGCGGCGCAAAGGCCCGCAATGCCAGATCCAATTACCAGTACATCAGTCGATTCCATCGGATTCCTTTCTCGTCCGGCGCATTGTCGCACGGGTGATCGGCAATGGGGCCGCAAAGACTCGGCAAATCGGTAAAGGGCAAATATGGCAGGTGGGCGTCATGGACGCTCTGACGCTCCATCTCATCACATCTTGTATTTCGCCCCAACTGATATATCGGCATTAGCTACCCTGCGACAGCGCAAACAAAAAGAGCCGCTACCTGGGTGGGTAGCGGCTCCAAAGCTCAACTATATGAGCATCGCGCGGGCGCGATTAGGCCTTGAGGGCCTCCTCGACGGCGACAGCGCAGGCGACGGTGGCACCGACCATGGGGTTGTTGCCCATGCCGATGAGACCCATCATGTCAACGTGCGCAGGCACGGAGGAAGAACCGGCGAACTGGGCGTCGGAGTGCATACGGCCCATGGTGTCGGTCATGCCGTAAGAGGCAGGGCCGGCGCCCATGTTGTCCGGGTGCAGGGTACGACCAGTGCCGCCACCAGAAGCGACGGAGAAGTACTTCTTGCCAGCCTCGAGGCGCTCCTTCTTGTAGGTGCCAGCGACGGGGTGCTGGAAGCGCGTGGGGTTGGTGGAGTTACCGGTGATCGAGATGTCGACGTTCTCGTGCCACATGATGGCAACGCCCTCGCGGACGTCGTCGGCGCCGTAGCAGTTGACGGCGGCGCGGGGACCATCGGAGTAGGGGATGGTCTCGACGACCTTGAGCTCGCCCGTGAAGTAGTCGAACTGGGTCTTCACGTAGGTGAAGCCGTTGATGCGAGCGATGATCTGAGCAGCGTCCTTGCCCAGACCGTTGAGGATGACGCGCAGCGGCTTCTTGCGAGCCTTGTTGGCGTTTAGAGCCAGGCCGATAGCACCCTCAGCGGCAGCGAAGGACTCGTGACCGGCCAGGAAGGCGAAGCACTCGGTGTCGTCGGAGAGCAGCATAGCGCCCAGGTTGCCGTGGCCCAGACCGACCTTGCGGTCCTCGGCGACGGAGCCGGGAACGGTGAAGGCCTGGATGCCCTCGCCGATGATGGCGGCAGCCTCAGAAGCGGACTTGGCGCCACGCTTGACAGCGAGAGCGCAACCGAGGGTGTAGGCCCACTCGGCGTTCTGGAAGGCGATGGACTGGGTGTTGTTGACGATCTCACGCGGGTTGAAGCCCTTGTCGGTGCAGATCTGCAGAGCTTCCTCGAGGGAGGCGATGCCGTTGTCGGCGAGGCACTTGTTGATCTTGTCAGCGCGGCGCTCGTAACCTTCGAACGTAACAGTCATAGTTATTTCCCTCCCTTTCTACTCGTGAACCGGGAACACGCTGGCGACGGAGTGAGTCTCCTCGTCGGTGCGCGGGTCGATGTACTTGGCAGCGTTCTCCCACTGACCATAGTGGCCCATAGCGCCAGCGATGGCCTCCTCGGGGGTCTTGCCGGCCTTGACGGCGTCGGTGAACTTGCCGAGGTTCAGGAACTCGAATGCGATGATCTCGTTCTTGTCGTTGAGAGCCATGCGGGTGACGTAGCCCTGAGCGAGCTCGAGGTAACGAGCGCCCTTGGCCTTGGTGCCGAACATGGTGCCGACCTGAGAGCGAAGGCCCTTGCCGAGGTCGTCGAGGGAGGCGCCCACGGGCAGGCCGCCCTCGGAGAACGCGGTCTGGCTGCGGCCGTAAACGATCTGCAGGAAGATCTCGCGCATAGCAACGTTGATGGCGTCGCAGACGAGGTCGGTGTTGAGGGCCTCGAGGATGGTCTTACCGGGAAGGATCTCGGAAGCCATGGCGGCAGAGTGGGTCATGCCCGAGCAGCCGATGGTCTCAACGAGGGCCTCCTCGATGATGCCGTCCTTGACGTTCAGCGTGAGCTTGCAGGCGCCCTGCTGAGGTGCGCACCAACCCACACCGTGCGTAAGACCGGAGATGTCGGAAATCTCCTTAGCCTGGACCCACTTGCCCTCCTCGGGGATGGGTGCGGGGCCGTGGTATGCACCCTTGGCAACGGGGCACATGTTCTCCACTTCCTGTGAGTACTGCATGCCTCTCCTCTCTATCGTGTTGGCGTCCCGTCTGGGGGCCGTGGCTGGCGATTGCCGGGCGACCCTTCGAAAGGGACATGACATGCAGCCCCTATAATACCGCGAAATGCACGGAATATTCGGCGAACGGCTCAGTTTTCGTAGCGAGATGCGCGGAACTTTCAATTGAAACGGTTTAACTCTATATTCTGTGGTCGTGCACTTCCGTAGAGGGGGTCCGTCTTGGGCAAGCTTTTGGTCAGCTTTTGTAAGCGTTGCAGGGGTTGACCTGTTGCAACGGTGCCGTTCGCCGCCTGTTTACTGCCTTTGGCCGCGCGAGTGTATTGTTTTGCGTGAATGTTTTGATGGCACGCTTCAATCGTGCTGTATTGGATGGTAAGCAGATCCCGGCGAAGGGAGCGCCATGCAGCGCGTTTGGAGAACGGTTACCGGCTTTTACCATGTCTGTGCTCGCGGTGTGGGCAAACAGCTCATCTTTGAGGGCGATGAAGACCGGTGGGAGTTTTTGGAGCTGATGCGCGAGTGCTGCCGCGAGGAGGGCGTGACGGTTATCGCCTGGTGCCTTATGGGCAATCACGTGCATTTGGTGCTTGCAGATTACGAGGACAGGATGAGCGCGGCGATGCACCGGCTGCTTTTGACGTACGCGCGGCGGTTCAATAAACGCACGGGGCGCACGGGCCATCTGTTCCAGAACCGTTTTGACCGGCGTTCGCTCGATACCGATTGGCAGGTGATGGAGGCTATTCGCTCCGTACACGCCGATCCGCAGGAGGTGGGCATCAGTCTCATTGAGCGTTATCCCTGGAGCAGCTTTGCGGAGCATTTGTGCGCTTACGACGGTGACGCGGCCGATGTCGCGAGGGGATTTTCTGATCCTTCTTGCGTGCTTGAGCTTTTTGGTTCTGCCGAGGGCTTTATTGCCTATTCGCTTTCGGCGCCCGACGGCAGTGAGCCAGCGCTGTGCGATATGAAAGAGACGGAGTGGGAACGCCACGCCTTTGCCAACAAGTTGGCGAAGGAGCTAGGGGTTCCGCTCAACGGGGTTAAAACTGTACCACCGGCGCAGCGCGATACCGTTATTGTTGGATTGAACAATGCCGGCTTTACAGTGCGTCAGATTGAGCGGTATACCGGGATTGGCAAAAGTACCGTCTCTCGTATCGTGCGCGCCCGCGCGCGAACGGCGATGCGGGCTGGCGGAAACGTGATGTAAGGTCGCCTGTTCACCGCAGCTGGGGTCGTCCATACGCCGCAACCAGCGTTCAAAAGCTTGGTACGGTAACTGCACTTCTTAATATGCATAGAACAATCGTCATCTTGCATAAAATAACAGCTCAGTCCGGGTTTGCCCGTGCCTACCCCCGTCTGCGCCGTGCAAAAAGCGGAGTTTTCAGCATCGTGGTGCTGTCGGCACCGCCGCAATCTTGCAACATACGGGTCCCGAAGCTATTGATTCCCGCCGTTGCGCCCCCGAAGCGCGTGCCTGCGTCCCGTCAGACCGCGATGCTTGTTCTAAAGCACAATATATATGCGCCTAAAGACGTTGATTAACGCTTTCGATGCGTATACACACAGCTTGGCGTGCTGAATACTCGCAAAAATGCACGCCGCTCCCTATGGGACCCGTCTGCGGCAGGCGCGAAGCGAGTCGGAGCTTCGCAGAACGGGGCTTGGCGCATTGCTTGGCGGGCCCGGGGCCCTGCCGCAGGCCTTTGGTGCTGTGGAAAACGCCCGTGCTCGCGTCTGGCTGTGTGGCAAATGTCAGACGGGGCGCCGGACGCGCGGACTTTGTGCGTTCGCGCTCATTAGGTAAAAACAGAGCCGCCCGTATCGGGCGGCTCGGCAATCAAAAACCTTGGATTCGGGGCATAAACTACTGGTTAGCTTGCCCCTCGAGCATGCCGTCGAGGGTGCGCCAGGCGAGCTCGGCGCATTTGACGCGGGCGGGCATGTGCGAGATGTCCTGGAGCTGGGCGGCTTCGTCCAGGTCTTCCAGGTCTTCCTCGGAGAGCTGCTCGCCGCGGATCATGGCGAGGAAGAGCTCTGCCAGGCGGTGAGCTTCCTCGACGGTCTCGCCGGTGATGAGGTCGGCCATGATGTCGGCGCTGGCCTGGCTGATGGCGCAGCCGTGGCCGGTAAAGGAGGCCTCCTCGATCACGTTGTTCTCGACACGCAGCTGCAGAGTGAGCTCGTCTCCGCAGCTGGGGTTGATGCCGTCGTGCTCGTGCGTGGGAGCATCCATCTCGTACTTGTAGTCGGGGTGCGAGTTGTGCTCCATAAATGTGGTGGAGGTGTACAGATTACCCATTGAACGTGCTCCAAACGTGATGCAGGCCGGCGATGAACTTGTCAATGTCGGCCTTGTCGTTGTAGAAGGCCACGCTGGCGCGGCAGCAGGCAAGGTTCTCGACGCCCAGCCAGGTAAGCAGCGGCTGCGCGCAGTGGTGACCGGCGCGGATGCAGACGCCGTCCATGTCCATGATGCTCGCGACGTCGTGCGGGTGGATGCCCTTGACGGTAAAGCTCACAACGCCGTGGTGGTTGTCCCAATAGATGGAGCCGATGATCTGGACAAAGTCGAGCTGCATGAGTTCGCCCATCAGGTAGTGGACGAGTGCCTGCTCGCGGGCCTGGATGTTCTCGTAACCCACGGTGTTGACCAGGTAGTCGAGTGCCGCACCCGTGGCGAAGATGCCGGCGGCGTCCTGCGTGCCGGCCTCGAACTTCTCGGGGACGGGCGCCCAGACGGCGTCCTGCTCGGTGACAGAGTCGATCATTTCGCCGCCGGTGAGCATGGGCGGCATGGCGTTGAGCAGGTCCATCTTGCCCCACAGCACGCCGATGCCCATAGGGCCCATGGCCTTGTGTGCGCTAAAGGCAAAGAAGTCGGCTCCCAGGTCGGCCACATCGACCGGCATGTGCGGCAGCGACTGCGCACCGTCGACGACCAGGTAGCCGCCGTACTTGTGCACGAGTTTGCCGAGGTTCTTGACCGGGTTCTCGACGCCCAGCACGTTGGAGACCTGGCCCACGGCCAGGATCTTGGTCTTGGGACCAACCTTGGCAAGAACTTCCTCGGTGGTGAGCTGGCCGGTCTTGGTGGGGTAGAGGTAGACGAGCTTGGCGCCGGTCTCGCGGCAGACCTGCTGCCACGGAATCAGGTTGGAGTGGTGCTCCATGATGGTAATGACGACCTCGTCACCGGGCTCGAGCACCGTTGGCGCAAAGCTCTTGGCGACCAGGTTGAGCGACTCGCTCGTGTTGCGGGTGAAGACGACCTCGTTGGCCCGGGGGGCGCCGATGAGGTTGGCAATCTGCTGGCGGACCTTCGCGATGGCCTCGGTGGCCTCGACGGACAGCGAGTACAGGCCGCGCAGGGGGTTGGCGTTCATGCGCTGGTAGAAGTCGCGCTCGGCGTCGAGCACGCAGGCAGGGCGCTGCGCGGTGGCGGCGCTATCGAGGAAGGCGATCTCGGGGTGCTGCTGGAACAGCGGGAACTGCGCCTTGTAGGGATTGGTCTCGATGTCTACGGTGGGCCAGCCGCGTGAGGCCTCGTCGCTGGCGTCGAGCTCCATAGGCTCCGGTGCGGTACAGGTGTCGCATTTAACGTGCTCGGTGTCGATCATGCGAGCTCCTCCTCGAAATTGTCGATCAGGTTGTTGCCCAAGCGGACGACGGCGGCGCGGGTGCGCTCGTCGGTCGCGGAAAGCGCAGCGTCCTCCAGCTTGGCACGGATGAACAGGTCCTCGGCGGCGTTTTGGTCAAGGCCGCGGCAGGCGAGATAGAACAGCTGCTCGTCGCGGACGTGGCCGATGGTGGCGCCGTGGTTGCCGGCGACGTCGTCCTCGTCGCAGAGGATGACGGGGACGGTCTTGTTGTCGACGCCCTTGTTGGCCAAGAGCACCGTCTCGCGTTCGGTGCCGACGGCACCCTTGCAGCCGTGCACGAGGTCGATGGTGCCACGGTAGACCTTCTTGGACGTGCCGGTCAGCACGCCGTTGGCGTCGATCTCGCACTCGGTCTTGCGACCGCGGTGGCGCAGCTCGTAGTTAAAGTCGCGCACCTGCTCTCGGGCGCCCAGGTAGTCAGTATCGATGGTGACCTTGGCGGTATCGCCCAGCAGGTCGCCGGCAAGGCCGGTGGCGCTGGCGCCAGCGCCCAGGACGGTGTGCTGCACGTTGACGCGCGCGCCCTCGTCCAGGAACAGGCCGGTGTCGTCGAGTGCGATCCAGCTATCGTCGAGCGTCTGCGTGCAGGCCACGTTGACGGTGGCGTACTCGTGGGCGCACACGCGCAGCACGGATCCCACGACGCCCTCGCCGGCAACGGGGGAGTCCAGGGCAATAAGCAGATCGAGCGTCGACTGGGGACGGGCGACGACGTCGATGGCGGCGATGGCCGCGGCTGCATCGACACCGCTCACGCGCACGGTAACCGTGGCGTGCTTGTATGCGGGCACATCGATGACGATGCGCTTGGTAGCGTGCTCGGCCAAGTAGGCGTAGGCAGCCTCACCCATGCCGGTTTCGAAGGCCTCAGCAGGGGAGAGCTCTTCCTCGAGCTTAATGGCGCCGGCCTGGTAGACGGAGGTTGCGGGCACGTCGAGCTCGGTCTCGGGCGTGATGCGGGCGCGGCCGGCGGCATCACCGGGGGCGGAGGCACGGCGCTCGGGGAAGCGCTCGGCCATGGCGTCCATGGCGGCGTCGAACGCGTCTGCCACGCCGGTAAACTGCTCGTCCAAGCCCTCGACCTCAATGGTCTCGGTGGGAGCGGCGGCAAGCTCGTCAGAGAGCTCGAGCTTGGTCTGATTCATCTTCAGCCAGCCCCAAGTGGCAGCCGGCATCGCGTTGACCTGCTCGAGCGTGGTAGCAGCGGTGTTGGTTTCCTGTTTCATTATCCGATCGCTCCTTCCATCTCGAGCTTAATCAGGTTGTTCATCTCGACGGCGTACTCCAGCGGCAGCTCCTTGGAGACCGGGTTGGCAAAGCCGTTGACGATCATGGTACGGGCCTCTTCCTCCGAGATACCGCGGCTCATCAGGTAGAACACCTTGTCGTCGCCGATGCGGCCGATGGTGGCCTCGTGGCCGATGTCGACGTTCTTGGCGCGGATGTCCATGGCCGGAATAGTGTCGGAGCGGCTTTGGTCGTCGAGCATCAGCGACTGGCAGCTCACGGTTGCCTTGGAGCCCTCGGCCTTGGGTGTCGCCACAATAGAGCTGCGGAAGGTCTGAATGCCGCCACTCTTGGAGATGCCCTTGGTCTCGACGGTTGCCGAGGTCTCGGGCGCGTTGAGCACGACCTTGCAGCCGGTGTCGAGGTTCTGCCCGGCGCCGGCAAAGGTGATGCCGGTAAAGCTCGAGCGGGCGCGACGGCCGTTGAGCACGCTCATGGGGTAGAGGTAGCCCACGTGGCTGCCGAAGGAGCCGCTGATCCACTCGATGTCGCCATCCTCGTCCACGCGCGCACGCTTGGTGTTGAGGTTGTACATGTTCTTGGACCAGTTCTCGATGGTCGAGTAGCGCAGGTGCGCGCGCTTGCCCACAAAGAGCTCGACGGCGCCGGCGTGGAGGTTGGCCACGTTGTACTTGGGCGCGGAACAGCCCTCGATAAAGTGCAGGTCGGCATCGTCCTCGACGATGATGAGCGTGTGCTCAAACTGACCGGCGCCCTTGGCGTTGAGGCGGAAGTAGCTCTGCAGCGGGAAGTCGAGCTTGGTGCCCTTGGGCACGTAGACAAACGAGCCGCCCGACCACACGGCACCGTGCAAGGCCGCAAACTTGTGGTCGGTGGGCGGGATGAGCGTCATAAACTTCTCGCGGATGAGCGGCTCCCACTGCGGGTCGTGCAGGGCCTCTTCGATGCCGGAGTAGACGATGCCCATCTTGGACGCGGTGTCCTGCATGTTGTGGTAGACGAGCTCGGAGTCGTACTGCGCGCCGACGCCCGCCAGGTAGCTGCGCTCGGCATCGGGGATACCCAGGCGCTCAAAGGTGTTCTTGATGTCGTCAGGCACCGACTCCCAGTCGTGCTTTTGATCGGTGTTGGGCTTGACGTAGGTGACGATGTTGTCCATGTCCAGGCCCTCGATGGAGGGGCCCCACGTCGGGTCGGGAAAACGATTGAAAATCTCGAGGGACTTTAAGCGCAGATCGAGCATCCACTGCGGCTCGTCCTTCTTGGCGCTGATCTCGCGCACGATGTCGGGCGTGATGCCGGCGTCGAGGCGCTCGAATCCCTCCTCGCCATAGGTGAAGTCGTAGAGGCTGCGGTCGATGTCCGCGACCTCGGTTCGGTTCTTGGTCATTGCGTCGCCCCTTTACGCCTGCTGCTCGGCAGCGGCGGCCTCGGCCTGGGCGCGCTGATCGGCGGCCTCGCGCTCGAAGGTCTCAAAGCCGTTCTTGTCGATCCAAGGGATCAGCGAGGCGTCATCCTCGCGCACGATGTGGCCCTTCACCATAACGTGGACGCGGTCGACATCCAGGTGCTCCAGGATGCGCGTGTTGTGCGTGATAATGAGCATGGAGCCGTTGCAGCTCTTGCGGTAGGCGTCCATGCCATGGCTGACGGTGGAGAGGGCGTCGACGTCCAGGCCCGAGTCAGTCTCGTCCAGGATGGCGAGCTTGGGCTGCAGCAGCAGAAGCTGGAGCATCTCGACCTTCTTCTTCTCGCCGCCCGAGAAGCCCACGCCCAGCTCTCGGTTGAGGTAGGCGGTGTCCATGTTGAGCTCGGCCGCGAGCTCCTTGACGCGACGGCGGAACTCCTTGCCCTTCATCTCCAGGCCGGGGCGGCCGGCGATGCTGGCACGCAAAAAGCTCGATAGCGGCACGCCCGGGATCTCGACCGGGGCCTGGAAGCTCAGGAACAGGCCGGCGCGGGAGCGCTTGTCGGTGGTGAGCTCGGTGATGTCCTGGCCGTCAAAGACGATGCGGCCGTCGTTGACGGTATAGACGGGGTCGCCCATGACCAGGTGGCCAAGGGTAGACTTGCCGGCGCCGTTGGGTCCCATCAGCACGTGGGTCTCGCCGGCGGCGACGTTGAGGTTGACGTTGTGGAGGATGGTCTTCTCGTCCACGGAGGCGGTCAGACCTTCGATGGAAAGCAGCGGATTTGCGCTCATGCTGTTCCTCTCTGTATATGGTGTACTCATAGGTGTACTAAACCCTAGGAATCTTCTCGGAATAAAGTTACTATGGGTTCGGCGTTAGTCAAGGGAAAACCCGACTAATCCACTCGACTTTTCTAGATGTGGGACAAATTCATCGGTTATGTATGTCCCCAGCGTTATGGAAGGGTAGGTATGCTCATTTCTTCCAAGGGCCGCTATGCCCTCCGATTGATGATCTATATCGCAGCGCTTGGCGACGCCGAGGGCAAGATTGCCCTGCGCGAGGTCGCCGACCGCGAGCATATCTCGCAAAAGTATTTGGAGCAGCTGGTGCGTCCGCTTATGAAGGCTGGCCTGCTTAAGAGCGTGCGCGGCAAGGGCGGCGGCTACATGATGGCCAAGGACCCGGCTGAGGTGCGCGCCGGCGATATCTTGCGTGCCGTCGAGGGCAGCACGGCTCCGGTGGCGTGCGACGGCATCGACAACAGCTGCACCCGCAGCGATCTTTGCTCGACCGTCAAGTTCTGGCGTGGTCTGGACGACGTGATCGAAAAGTACGTCGATGGCGTGACGTTGGCCGACCTGGCCACCGTTCCCGAGATCAACTTTGACATTAAGCTGTAGGGGTGCAAATGGCATCTCTCGACAAGGTGTACAAGCAAATCGAAGTTTTTGCTCGGGAATGTGACGCCGAGAAGGTCGTGCTGTTTGGGTCTCGCGCTCGAGGTGACAACTTGCCCAAGAGCGATATTGACATCGCCGTAGCAGGTTGCCGGGATTTCGGCCGCTTCTCATATTTGATCGATGAACGTCTTGATACTCTTTTAGATGTAGATGTCGTCAATCTCGACGAGTCCTTATCGCAGCAATTGCTCGATGAAATTGCCAGGGATGGTGTGATTCTGTATGAAAAAATATGAGAACTTTGTCAGCGCCTTGGCGAATCTTGAGGATGCGCCCAATCAGGATCTCAACAATGATTTTGTTCAGAGTGGATTGATTAATAAGTTCAATCTTCAATTTGAACTGAGCTGGAAGCTTCTTAAGCGTCTGCTCGAGTATGAGGGCGCCACGCTTGCCGCGTCGGGGTCTCCTCGCGCCATCTTGAAGGAGTCGTACCGATTCTACGACTTTATTGATGAGGCAGCCTGGCTAGATATGCTCAGAGACCGCAATACGAACGTCCATATCTATGACAACAAGCTCGCTCAAGATTTGATTCAGCGCATCTTGAACGTCTATATCCCCGCATTCTGCCAGCTGAGGGACGGGCTGATGGAGCGTTACGGCGAGCTTCTGTTGGCGCCCGACGACCAGTTTGTTTAATTCCTTAAGATTTCGCGGAGGGTTGTTGCCGTTTACCGAGGGGTTGTTGTGCAACAACGGGCGAGCTGCAATACTTATTTTTATCTTTGCAAACTGAACTTTAACTACACCAATGCAGGGAGGATCTTATGCAGCCCAAGCATTCTGCTATTGTCGCGGGCCTGACGTTGGCGCTTTCGTTTGGCGCCGTTTCCGCGCCGGCACCTGTCGCTGCCGAGGAGCCCACGCCGGGCGTTGCCTCGGATGCCACCGATATCGATAAGGGTCTCTACACCCAGCAGTCCTTCTCGGGCGTGCTGAGGTCGGTCCAGGGCGTTTCGTTTGTCAACGTGACTCCCGAGATGAAGTACTTTACCAAGTACGAGAGCCATGGTAACTACAACCAGGGATTTTCGTATGGTGACGGCTATAACGCACTGGGTTACTATCAGTTTGATCGCCGCTGGTCGCTCATTCCGTTTATGAAGCAGGTTTACAACTACGATTCTGCCAAGTACAGCATGCTCAAGGATGCGATTGATCGCGGCAGCGAGATTTCCAACACGAGCAATGCCATGTATGAGAACGGCCAGCTCACCGAGTTGGGCCGTATTGCGCAGGAGGCCTTTCAGGGTGCTTACAACACCGATCCTGTTGAGTTCTCAGCACTTCAAGATGCTTATGCGTACAACTCGTACTATGCGGTGACCGAGGCGTGGCTCAAGAGCGGCCTGGGTATTGACATTTCGGGCCGCGCCGACTGCGTCAAGGGCATGGTGTGGAGCATTACCAACATGTGCGGCACTGGTGGCTGCAGGGACTTTTTCCGCTGGGCGAATCTTTCCAACGATATGTCCGATCGCGAGTTTGTGACGGCGCTTTCCAACAGCGTGGTCAATAACGTGGCGACCAAGTATTCGAGCCAACCCCAGTATCATGAGGGCTGGAAGAACCGCTACCGCAACGAGCTAAAGGACTGCTTGGTTTATATCGCTGAGGACGAGGCTGCCGCCGCGACGCCCGTGCAGCCCGAGCCCACACCGGCGCCCTCGCCGACACCTGATTCGAATGACGACTCGAGTGACGATGCCAACGATGACAGGATGGATGCGCCCTCGACCGATGCTGACGGTAATGGCTCTGCTGGTGGCACTACCAACGACGGCTCTACCTCGAACGGCTCCGATTCGAACGGCTCTGCTGCGGGCGATTCGCCTTCAAGCTCTGCCGGCAATACGGACAGCGACGCTTCTGGTTCGACCGGCGCTGACACCTCTAACTCATCTACCGGCTCGAGCGATTCGTCCGTTGACACCGGCTCTAACAACGGCTCCGGCTCTGACGCAACCCCTGATTCCGATGCTTCCAAGGACGATTCGAATAAGGCGCCGGACGCTCCCGTTGCTTCGCCGGACAAGAAGCCTTCTTTCTCCGAGCAGCTTGGTTCTACGCTGGGTTCTTCGCTGATGGCTGGCGTTAATAACGGTTCGGCCCAGAACAAGGACAACTCTGATCAGGCTTCCACGGAAAAGACCGAAGCCGTAAAGGGCGACTCCAAGGACAAGGCTTCCGAGAAGACCGAATCCGATAAGGGTTCTAGCTCTGAGGAGAAGGACGACAAGTCCACTCAGAAGAAGGACGAGGGTAAGAAGTCTGAATCTGAGGAGAAGGACGAGAACAAGGACAAGACCGAGGACGGAAAGCAGCAGGGCGAGGACGGCGGTAAGAGCAACACCGACAAACAGGTCCATGAGCAAAATGACTCCAAAACGGTGACCACTACGACCACGACGACCACCACAACCAAGTCATCTGGCGGCAATATGCCCAAGACGGGCGATCTGATTGTGATGGCGAGCCTTGCCAGCGCGAGCTTGGCCACACTGGGCGCTACGTCTATCGTAAGTGGTAAGCATAAGCTCGATCAGCAGAAGAAGGCTTCTGGGGAGGATGGCTCGGAGGAGTAGCCTTTCAGATTGTTTTCAAAGCGTTTGAGACGGGGTCCGGTGCAGCCGCATCGGATCCCGTTTTTGTTGCACAACGATTTGTTATGCCCCCTCGGGGCGTCAGTTGCTACCGTTGCCCGAAACCTTTGCAAGTCGATATTGTTGCGCTCCGCCTGCTCGTTACAATGGGCATCGTGCTGCGTTAGAGGGAGAGTTTACGGTGTCTGAACAGGTGAATTGTGGTTTTATTCATGCGTTTGGTGCGCGGTTGCTCAATCATGCGGATAACGCAGCTCTACCGGTTGATGTACACGACTTTTCCGATGCAATTAATCGGTGTTTACTCATCGATAAAACCATGTTTATTGCCGATGTGTTGGACTGCGACGCGTCCGTTGTGGTGTGCTGTCGACCCGAGGGTTTTGGCAAGAGCATGAACTTGTCGATGCTCAGGGCTTTTCTGGAGCGTCCAGCGGTCGGTCGCGCCGGTCGGATCTCGTTTGCCGATGCTCAGATTTGGGATGCGGACAGCGGGCGTTATCGGGATGAGTACGCTTGCTATCCGGTGATATCGCTGGACTTTTCTGGCGCTGCGAGGCGTGGCGCCGCTGTTGCCGGCGTCGTGCGCGATGCCCTTTCGGGCGAGTGCGCTCGCTTGTTGGCGCTCTTGGAGGCCCCGGATTTAGCTCGAGATAAGGTGCGTCACATCGAACGTGTTGCGCGTGGCGCGGCGAGCGAGGACGAGGTCGCCTCGGTGCTTGGCGTGCTCATTGAGTTGCTGGAGATTGCCTGCGATGAGCAAGTTGTATTGCTCGTTGATGGGTACGACGCGGCGTGGTTGGGCCGTGCGAGCGCAAGGGGCGCTTCCGGCGCCGATCCGGCAGGGCTACTTGACCGTGTGCTGTTTGACGCCATTGCTGCCGCGGGCCATTCGCTACGCTTCGCATGTCTGATGGGGGAGTGTCCCGGCCCTGCCGAAGCGGCGCTTTCTTTGCACGGCTGCTCGTATTATCTGACGACGCCGCTTTCGACGTGGTGTGACCGTTGGTTCGGCTTTTCGGATGCCGAGGTCCAGGCTCTGTTGAATCATGCTGGGCGCGAGGAATACCTTGATGATGCGCGTGAATGGCTCGAGGGATATCGGTTTGGTAGGGATTATTGCTCGAATCCAGCGCGTGTGATCGGTTTTCTGGACCGAGGCTGCACGGCGCCCGTGCGTGCCGATCTGTATGGATATGCCGATTGCCTGAGTAAGGTAGTTGCCGGGTGGAATCTCGACCGCCTTTCGGTCTTGTTCGATTTGCTCGAGGCCCATGGGTGCGCTGAGGTCCCGCTTTGTTTGGGCACTGCAGAGCCAGATGTCTCGCCTGACGATGGCATGTGGACAGCGCTATATTTGTCCGGTTTCCTGACGACGGATATGACTGAGGAGCCAGAGCATGGCGATCGCCTCCGTGCTTTGCGATTGCCCAATAAAGAGCTTCGCCAGGCCTTGCGTCTAGTGATTGTTGAGTGGTTTGAGTGCGCTGCCGAAGACATTCGAGACGTCGATGCGTTTCGCGACGGGCTGTGCCGTGGGAACGAGGATACCGTGAAGCGGGCGCTAAGCCGCATCCTGGGGGATGCGGGAATCGGTGAGACCGACCCAGATAAGCCGCTGCCATATCATCTGCTCTTGCAGGGGCTCTGCTTTGGCTTGCCGGGCTATGCCAATCCTGCTTCGAGGCGAAAGTGTGGCGCGGGTCGCTGGGACATCCAGGTTTTTCCTACGGGCGCTGTGTTCGACATAGCCGATACGATTGGCATGCTGGACGAGCGCCCGCTTATAACGATCAATATGATGTATGACCCCGATGTGGATGCGCTGGGGTTGGAATTGCTGGCCGTGCAGTCGCTACTCGACATAGAGCGCGATGGCATCGACGAAATCCGTGTACCGCGCCCCGGCGTGGGTCGCATGCGCTGGGGGTTCGGTTTTGATGGGCAGCATGTGGCTACGGTGTGCCAGCGGCTTTAAGCGCCGAGATGTTTCCGGCTTCCGTTACTCGGTATCCTTCATGGGCGGCATGGGCTTCCAGTTGGGATCCTTGATGATCTTGCGGGCGTCCTTCATGCCGCGTCGCAGCGCCGGAATACCGGTCTTAAAGCACTTGTCAACGGCAGCCAGGCGAATGAATTCCTTGCAGAAGGTCGCGGCATTGCCCAGGCGGAACAACATGGGGTGGTAGTCACCGTAGATCTGCATATAGCGAGCGAGGAAGCCTCGGTTGCGCATGATGTAGTAGCGGTTGGTGTCGCTCGTAGAGTTGAGCTGGCGTTTGCCGGCGATATCCCAGTTAGAGACGGCACGGGCGCGCTTGAGCACCACGTCGGCGACCACGGCGGCGGGGAAGTGCTGGCTGGCTACGTAGCCGTAGCAGGCATCGTCGCCGTAGATAAAGAAGCGCGCGTCGGGCAGGCCAATCTTGTCGACCACGCGGCGCGAGAACATGCCGCCCTCAAAGCACAGCTGGTTCATGGCGCGGTAGCCCTCGGGTCCCAGGTCCCACTTGGCGATGGGGTTAGGGATGCCGAGTGAAAGGATGAGCTGGTACTGCCAAAAGAAGGCTCCGCCGTCAAAGTCCAGGCGCGAACCCTGGATGACATCGTAGCGGTCAGTCCACTTGGCAAGACGCTCGATGCCTTCGGGGATGACGAGCACGTCGTCGTCCATCACCCAGAACCATTGGGCGCCCAGGTCGTAGGCGCATTTAGTGCCGGCGGAGAAGCCGCCCGCACCGCCGCCGTTTTCGAGCTGCGGGGCGTAGATGACACGGTCGGTGCCGCCCTGCGCGTCGGGTTGCTCGGTGTCGATGCCCCACAGGTTGGCCAGGCGCTCGTTGAATGCGGAGCACATGGCCTCGGTCTCGCGCGAATTTTCGTTATCGACAATCACGATGCGCCAGGGCGCTGCCGTGAGCTCGGTCATGGAGTCGAAGAAGTTGGCCAGGAGTTCCTGGCGCTTGTACGTTACGACGACGATGGCGAGCTTGTCGATGGGAGCGGGAAGGGTTGAAGGCATGGGGCAATATATCCTTTCACGTGCGGCGCGCATGCGCTGCACGGAAGCTATCGAATACGTCCTTGGGACTGTCCTATTGTAAAGGCTCGGCGCACCTTGGCGGCAAGCTTTGAATAAAACGCAGGAACCTGCCATGGGCCCGCCGCATGACGTGGGGCTGCTTTGCCCGCAAGAGGCTCCATAGATTATATAAACGCCCGCTGGCGCGCTGACCCTTTGATACCATGAAACGACAGGTATTTCCTAAGGAGCACATTTGTCTACTAACGCCTCTGGCAGCCCTGTTCTGTCGCTGCTTATTCCCATCTACAACGTTGAGCGCTACCTGCGCGAGTGCCTCGATTCCGCCGTGGCGCAGACGCTCAAGGATATTGAGATCATCTGCATTAACGACGGGTCGACCGACAACTCGCCGGCGATTATCCGCGAGTATATGGAGCGCGATAGGCGCGTCAAGATGATCGACAAGGCCAACAGCGGCTACGGCGACTCGATGAACCACGGTCTGGAGATGGCGCGTGGCAAGTACGTTGGCATCTTGGAGTCCGATGACTTTATGGCGCCCGACGCACTCGAAAAGCTTGTCTCGGCCGCCGATAGCAATAATGCCGACTTTGCGAAGGCGAATTTTGATTTCTACTGGTCTAAGCCCGAGGAGCGCCGTTCGCTGCACGAGATGTTTAAAGCCAAGGACTGTGGCAAGCCAGTGCACCCGAGCGATACGACGCAGTTCTTTAAGCAAAAGCCGTCGATTTGGTCGGCCGTGTACCGTCGCGATTTTCTTGAGCGCAACGGCATTACGTTCCTGCCGACTCCGGGGGCATCCTTTCAGGACACGTCATTCGCCTTTAAGGTGATCGCGTGCGCCGATAAGGCTATTTACCTGCACGATGCCGTGTTGTCGTATCGCCAGGACAACGAGAATTCCTCGGTCAATTCTTCAGCTAAGGTCTTTTGCGTCAATACCGAGTATGCCGAGATTGAGCGTTGGATTCGAGAGGATTATGCCCGCGACCACGCAAGCGGCGATGTCGCGCGCATGCTCAAGTTCAACCAGCTCATTAAGTACGATTCATACATGTGGAACTACGTGCGCCTGGCGCCTAAGTTCTATAAGGAGTTCCTGGTTCAGATGGCTAAGGAATTTCAGGCGGCCTTGGACGCGGGGGAGTTTTTGCTTGACGACCTCAAACCGTGGAAGCGCGCAAATCTCGCTGCCATCCTCAAAGATCCCGAGGGCTGGGTTGACGAGCATCCGAGTTTTGCGACGGATGGTGCCTTGGGGCGTGCTAAGTATTACGCCTCGGTTGGAGGCCCAGGCGTGGTCGCCGCCTTCCTCATCGAATCGCTGAGGGGGTAGGTCGGCATGGGAGAGGCCTCGTGTCCTAAAGTTACCATTGTCGTCCCCGTTTACAACTCTGCACGCTCCATTCAGCGATGCCTCGATTCGCTGTTGGTCCAGTCTGAGTGTTCGATTCAGGTTGTCTGCGTCAACGACGGTTCGACTGATGATTCGTTGAACGTGTTGCGCCAGATCGCGCAGGCCGACGATCGCGTACTGGTGATTGACCAGGAAAACGCGGGTGTCTCGTGTGCTCGAAATGCCGGTATCGATGTCGCCGAGGGCGAGACCGTCTTTTTTGTGGACGCCGACGATTACATCGATGCCCAGACGGTCGAGCGCGTGCTGCATGCCATGGAGTCTGCGGATGCCGAGGCCGCCGTTTTTGGCGGCGTCTGTGAACCTGCCGATGCTGCCCCCAAACGCGTCCAGCAACTCATGAGCCCCAAAGCTGGTACCTTCGGCGCCCGCGATCCTCAACTGCTGTTCCATTCGAATGCGCAGCCCTATGCCTGCCGTGCGGCTTTTTCGTGCGAGCTGCTCAATCGCGAAGGCATTCGCTTCGCCCCCAGTTTGGCTTTGGGCGAGGACGTCGTCTTCCAATTTGCGGCTTATGCGCTTGCCCGCAAGACCGTCGTCATGCCGGACAGGTTCTACCACTACGTGATGGAGAGCGAATCGGCGACGCACGAGTTCAACAGTGCCGAGGCTCGCGCCAAAAAGCTTGACGCCCACATGAAGATGCTCGAGGAGGTCTTGGAGGACTGGGCGGCCTACGGTCTTTTGGACCTGTGCCCCGGCGAGCTGATAACTTGGTTTTTAGACCTCATTGTGTTCGACCTGGCGCGCTTGGATTCCGATGACTTCCATCGCGTGGCGGCTCGCGTCAACATGGACCTCACGACGTTTTTGGGAACGGAGTGGGCGGATATGCCTGCTAAGGGCGCCGTTCGCCGTGTTGCCCACAAGCTCGTTGCGGCGACCTCGGGCGTTTCGATGGCAGACGCCACACTGTTCTATCTTTCGACTCGCGGTCTCAAAGCCTGCCTGGAGCGTTTTATCTAATTCCAGGCGCTGCCGCCCGCCGCAACTCGGCTGCTAAAATAACCCTGTTACACGCTATTCAACAGGAGGTTCTCTTGCAGAACTCTGATACCCCTAAAGTTTCGCTGCTCGTTCCCATTTGCAATGTCGAACGCTACCTGCGTGAGTGCCTCGATTCTGCTGTGGCTCAGACGCTCAAGGACATCGAGATCATCTGCATCAATGACGGCTCAACCGATTGCTCGCCAGATATCATCCGCGAGTATATGGAGCGCGACCCCCGTGTAAAGATGATCGACAAAGCCAACAGCGGCTACGGCGACTCGATGAATCGCGGCCTGGAGATGGCATGCGGCGAGTACGTGGGCATCCTTGAATCCGATGACTTTATGTTTGAGGATTCGCTCCAAAAGCTGGTCGCCAAGGCCGATGCTGAGCACGCCGATGTGGTAAAGGGCGACTTTTACCTGTATTGGTCCACGCCCAGCGAACGCCGTGAGCTGTTTGGGATCATCGACGAGCATATGACGGGCGCCGCGTATCGCCCCGTCGATCGCCCGGGCATCTTCTACCGCAAACCTTCCATTTGGTCGGCTATCTATCGACGCGAGTTCCTCAACGACAATCAGATTCGGTTCCTTCCCACGCCAGGTGCCTCGTATCAGGACGCCGGCTTTAACTTTAAGGTTTGGGCTTGCGCTGAGCGTGCCGCGTTTATTACGGACCCCATTTTGTGCTATCGCCAGGATAACGAGAAGAGCTCTGTTAATTCGCCCAACAAAGTGTTTTGCGTGTGCGACGAGTATGCCGAGATGCAACGTTTTTTGGACGAGCGTCCCGAGCTTAAGGCTCAGCTCCAGGGCATTTTAATGCGCATGAAGGTCGATACGTATCGTTGGAATGATGAGCGTCTGGTCGATGAATTGCGTGAGCAGTTTTGGAAGAAAGCCTCGTCCGATCTCAAGGCCGATTGGGATGCCGGTCGCTTTGACCTGTCGCTGTTTGATCCGCGTGGCGAGACCGACTTGCGCCTGATGGTCAAGTCGCCCCGCGCCTATATCGATTCGCGCTTTGACTTTAAGAAGCCCGGCAAGCTCAATACGTTTAAGCACTACTTTAAGATTGGCGGCCTGCCGCTGGTTTGGCGCGTGCTGACGTATCAGCGCGCCTACGGCGATAACCCGCATCCCGACGACGTGCCGGCGGCGCAGTAGGAGCACGTGATTATGGCTACCCCTAAGATTTCCGTTGTCGTTCCCATCTACAAGGTGGAGGAGTGTCTGGCCTGGTGCCTGGACTCCTTGCTTGCGCAGGACATGCTCGATTGGGAGGGCGTGCTGGTCAACGATGGCTCGCCGGATGGCTCGCGCGACATTGCGGCCGCTTATTGCGAAAAGGATGCGCGCTTTACGCTGGTCGATAAGCCAAATGGCGGCCTGTCGAGTGCGCGTAATGCAGGCATCGCCGCGTCCACGGCGCCTATCGTCGCGTTTTTGGATTCCGACGACCGCTTTACGCCCGATGCATGCCGCGTGATCGTCGATGCCTTTGAGCGCGAGGACTGCGACGTTTTGACCTTTGGCGCGAATCCGTATCCGCTGGAGGCGGGGTATCCGTGGCTTAACTATGTGCTGAGTCCGCGCGATGTGTCATTTGAGGGCTATTGCTCTGACCTGCTGTTTAAGGAAGCTTCTCGCCCCTTTGCATGGCGCACCGCCTGCAAGCGTGAGTTTTTGCTGGGCAACGGGATCGTGTTCGACGAAACCGTTAAGTATGGCGAGGACCAGGTCTTCGATTTTGCCGTGTACGGTCGTTCGTGCAAGACCGCGCTTATTTCGAACAAGCTGTATGACTATCGCGTGGCGCGCAAGGGCTCGCTCATGGACACCATGCGCTACGACGACGAGACGCGACTGCTAGAGCACGTGAAGATTTACTCCGCGGTGCTGGCTGACTGGCAGCGCGACGGTCTCGATGTACAGCATGCCGATGACCTGGCGTACTTCCTATGCGATCTGGTGCTGTACGATGCGCTCAGGTTGCTGGGCTCGGACTGCGGCAAGGTGTTTGCTGCCGTTGCCACGGCACTTGCCGGTTCTGCCGTGGGCAGCGATGCTGCGCTCGCACAATGCGCTCCTTCTGTTGCTGCTATGGTGCGTGCGGCGCTTACCAGCAAGGCCCCCAATGCCCGTGGGTGCAAAAAGCTCATGTTCGATTACGACGTCTTGAGGTTTGGGCGCCTGGGTGCCTGTAAACGCATGGCAGCGAACGCCCTGGGAAAGCGAGAAGTGTAGATGAGTATCAAGCGTTTGGCACTTTGCCGCAGTCAGGGCCGTCTGTTTGTGCTGCTTCGTTTTGCCGGTCAGGATGTCGCCGCGCTTATCGAGCGGGAGGGTTCTCAAGCGTTTGCCTATGCGACGACGAGCGGTTCTTGTGTGCCGTCGCTGGTGCTCCCGGTCGATCATGGCCGTGTGCTGGCGCTTTGCCCTTCCGTTTCCGATTACGAGCACGAGCTCGCCGTCTTGGTGCTTCCGTTTTTGGATGGTACGTCGATGGATGTCGTTTTTGCATCCGGTGGTCAAAGGTTGGGCGCCATTCGTCTCGATAGCCGCGTGGCCAAGCTGGAATCCAAGATTAACTACAAAGCAAAGCCTGCGCTGTGCGCGCTTATCCGCGATGCGCAGCGTGGCGAATGCTGCGGTCGCTACGAGATCGATGCCATTCGCTATTTGCCGGCAGACGCCGGCGCGGTGTGGCGCTTTGAGGTCAAGTGGGCGGGAGACCCCCAGTGCGCGCCTGAGCTCCAGATCTTCGATACGCATATGAATGCCATCGATGCTACCGTGCATGTGTTTGAATCGCAGGTCGATGTGCCGCAGCAGAACGGATGCCACGTCAATAAAACGTATCTGAGCGTTGAGATGCCTCAGGTTATACGAGATTTTGTCGCGATTGCGAGCGATCCCACGGAGCAGATTCAGAGTGGTTTTTGCGCTATGGATGGTCGCCTGTACAACGGCATGGTCGACGACAGCTGGAACCGCATGAAGGACGCGCGTGCAGACGACGCGGCTTATCGACGTTGGTTTGAGCAGCATCGCGCAAAGCCGGGCGATTTAGCGTGCCAGCGTGTCGCTTCGGTGGCTTTTGCCTATAGACCACTCGTGAGCATTGTGGTGCCGTGCTATAAGACTGATCGGGTCTACCTGCGCGAGCTGCTGGACTCGGTGCTAGCCCAGAGCTATGACAACTGGGAATTGTTGCTTATGGACGCCTCGCCCGAATGGGATGCGGTGGCCAATCTTGCGGCTGCCGCTAATGACGAGCGGGTCCGTCGTATTGAGCTGCCTGGCAACGGCGGCATTGTGCTCAACACCAACGCTGGTATTCAGCAGGCGGCTGGAGACTACATCGCGTTCTTGGACCATGACGACATTCTGGAACCGGACGCGTTATTCCAGTATGTTTCCGCGCTGAATAAGGCGGCCGAGGGCGTGCGTCCCCAGGTCCTATTCTGCGACGAGGACATGTTCCAGAAAACGGGGGAGTGGGGTCAGCCTGTCTTTAAGACGCAGCTCAACGTCGATCTGCTCTATAGCCATAACTGCGTGACGCATTTCCTGATGGTGGAGAAGGCGCTTATCGATCGCATTGGCATGTCTCCGGAAGATGTTGCGGGCGCCCAGGACTACGACCTGACGCTTCGCTGCCTTGCGGCGGGCGCGCGGTTTGAGCATGTTGCACACGTGCTGTATCACTGGCGCGTGCATCCGGGTTCCACCGCCGACGGTTCTGCCGACAGCAAGCCGTATGCCATCGAGGCCGGGCGCCTTGCGCTTCAGCGCCACTTTAACGCGCTGAGCATTTGCGGAACGGTCGAGGAGGCCGAGACGCCGTTTGTCTACCGCATGCGCTATGCGCTGCCGGAGCCTGCGCCGCTGGTGAGCATTGTGATTCCCACCAAGGATCACGTTGAGACGCTCGATGCCTGTGTGACGTCGATCGCCCAGAAAGCCACGTATGCCAACTACGAGATCGTCTTGGTGGAGAACAACAGCGAAGCCCCGGAGACGTTTGCGTATTACGAAACCCTGTCAGAGCGCGTGGCTGCGGCATCCGAAGGCAAGGGCATCGCGCGCGTTGTGTATTGGGCGGGCGAGTTTAATTACTCCCAGATCATCAATTTTGGTGTGAAGTACGCCAAGGGCGACTACCTGCTGCTGCTGAACAACGATACCGAGGTCATAAGCCCGGACTTTATAGAAGAGATGATGGGCTATCTGCAGCGTCCCGATGCGGGCGTGGTGGGCGCCAAACTCTACTTTGCCGATCATCTGGTGCAGCATGCCGGCATTTTGGTTGGCGTGCGTGGCGCACTTGCCCATGCCAACCAGGACTTCTCGGCAAAGCGCGAGGGCTATCTTGCCCGCGCTGTGCGCCCGGGCAACTTTAGCGCCGTGACGGGTGCCTGCCAGATGGTGCGACGCGACGTATTTGAGCAGGTCGGAGGCTATAACGAGGAATTCGCCGTCGGTTTTAACGACGCTGACTTTTGCCTTCGCGTGTGGGAGGCCGGCTACCGCACCATCTTTACGCCTTATGCCGAGCTGTATCACTACGAGTTCACCTCGCGCGGTAGGGAAGAGGCCAACGAGGAAAAGATGAGTCGCTGGAAGCGCGAGCAAGCACTGTTCATGCAGCACTGGCCTGAGTTCTTCTTGGATGGCGATCCGTGGTTGGGGCCGAACTTATCCGCTGAGAGCGAGTATTTCTCGTATTAAGGCAATGGTTTTTAGGAAGTCCTTAACTTTCTTTCACTATGAGCTGGAAGAAAGTAACGTTGGACTACTTGCTAAGATAAATTACGAAAACTCGATACTTTCGCGATAAGTTTATACAAGCTTATACAGCTCGATATTATTCGATATAGTCTGTGACAATTATTGAAACGATGATTGACTGTTAATCGATTCCCTAGAAAGGCAAACAAGTGAGTGCCGCTGTATTCCATAACCCGTTTCGTCCCACTGCCGGCGCTGAGCCTCCGCGCATAATTGGTCGCGATGATATCGCTCTTGAGTTTACCGAGAGTTTGAATGCGGGAATTGGTGCACCTGCGAGGCTCATGCGCATTGCTGGACCGAGGGGCTCCGGAAAAACTGTTTTGCTCTGCGATCTTAGGGATCGTGCGCGAGAACTTGGATGGAAGACCGCTATTGTTTCTGCTGGCCCTAACCTATTGCTGGACTTGAGGGATCAGGTTGCTGATTCTTTCTTTGCGGCCAATGCTTCAGTCGGCGTAAACGCCGGCTTTGTTTCTGCGAAAGTCGATGTTGCACCCAAAGAGTCGAGCCTTAGAAAGTTGCTAAGTTCGGCAGCGAAGTCATCCAAGGGTCTTTTTATTGCCATCGATGAAGTTCAGGACGCCCCGATTGATGATATGCGTGCCATTGCGTCTACGGTTCAGCTTTTGATAGGGGAAAAAGTAGATATCGCACTTGCCTTTGCCGGCTTACCCGCCGGCGTTATGGATCTTATTAACGGCAAGGCGCTTACGTTCTTGCGTCGTGCCCTCCCCGAAGATCTGGCGCCTATCAACCGGGTGGAGGTAGCGCTCTCTATGGGCGATAGCTTTGTCGCGACTGGTTTGACCATAGAGGACAATCTTCTGTCGAGAGCCGCTAAGGCCACTAAGGGCTATGCCTATCTGGTGCAACTGGTCGGTTATTCCATTTGGCAGCGCGCCAACTTGCATCGTGCCAAAAGTGCCATTGTGAGCGAGCGCGATGTTGCCGAAGGCATTGCGCTGGCAGAGGCTCGTTTTCACGATGTTGTTCACGAGCCCGCGATTTCTGGACTGGGGCTTAACGATATCAAATACCTTTTGGCGATGTGCGAGGATAAACAACAGTCCAAATCATCCGAGATTGCTAGGCGCATGGGAAAAAAGACCAATGAGGTCAGCTCTATTAGGGCAAAATTGCTACAAAGAGAGGTTATTCAGGCACCACAGAGGGGCTACGTGCAGTTTGCCGTGCCGGACCTAGATATCTATCTGCGAGAGAATGCCGAGGAGATTCTCGAACGGTTCTAGGTCGAGGCTTAATTAGGTTTTGATTTTACTTGGGGGCATTATGGCAAAAATACGAGATTCCCGTATCGAATTACTTCGCATTGTCCTTATGTGGACGGTAATGGCTCATCATTTTGTTGTTCACAACGCTGATTCTGTTTCCGTATTTCCTGGTTCGTTTACTAGGTTTTTCTACAATATCTTTTTCTATCCAATTGGAAGAACTGCGGTCGGCTGTTTTGTTGCAATAACAATCTGGTTTGTTGCGGGGAAAGCTGGATACTCCATTAAACAAGCTGTCAAACAGATAGCTTCAATTGAAGGCACGGTTCTCTTTTATAGTATTGCGCTGGGTTTTTTCTTCATGCTTCGCGGCGATATTCAAGTAAGTCCAACCAATTTGATAGATATTTTTGCACCAATTTTTACTGGCTCTAGTTGGTGGTTTGTAACCGTCTATGCTTGGCTTGTATTTTTACTGCCCTTTTTAATTCCGGCTTTGCATGCGTTGGACCAGAAACTACATCTTTATCTATCAATCTTTCTGGTCTTCGCCTTTGGATTCCTGCGTTATGTGCCGCTCTTTTGGATTCCCATGGTTGATTTCCGATCTCAGCCGAACACTTTGAGCGGATAGGCCGTTCCCGCAGTTAGCTGAACGCCCCCGCGGCCCCTCCTGGGGTCCGGGGGCGCCGTTTTCCCAGTTGAAGGAACGGTGGAGATGTGTTTCGATGGGTCCGGTGGCCATGCTCCGCCCGCCGCCCGGCACCTCTTCCCAGACTCAGCCGGACGGTCGG
>DBGBZQ010000025.1:0-8036 GCA_048368115.1 Collinsella sp. | reverse complement strand
GCTTTACCCTGCGACAGTGCCCGTCGCTTGTGATAGAGTGCTACAAACTCTGGCTTTTGCCCTACGAGTGACCAAGAGCTCGGGGGCTTTAACACAAGGAGGATCTATGCCCGAGAAGATTGAAGAGCTGGTACGCGCTGCGCTTGCTGCGGCCCAGGAGGCCGGCGACCTTTCCGCATTTGAACTTGACGATTGCGCTATCGAGCGACCGGCTGACACTTCTCATGGCGAGTGGACCTCTACCATGGCCCTGAAGTCCGCCAAGCTGGCCCACTGCGCCCCGCGCAAGATCGCCGAGGCCATCGTTGCCCATATGCCCGAGGACCCCGCGATCGAGAAGGTCGAGATCGCAGGCCCCGGCTTCATCAACTTCTACCTCTCCGTTGCCGTCAAGAATGCCATCTTTGGCGAGGCTCGCGAGAAGGGTATGGACTTCGCTAAGTCCAACGTCGGTGGCGGCCTGAAGACCCAGGTCGAGTTCGTCTCCGCCAACCCCGTCGGCCCCATGCACATCGGCCATGGCCGCTGGGCCGCTCTGGGCGACTCCCTTTGCCGCGTTATGGACCACGCCGGTTACGACATCCAGCGTGAGTTCTACATCAACGACCACGGCTCTCAGATGAACACCTTCGGCAACTCCATCAGCACGCGCTATATGCAGCTTGCCGACATCATCGCCAAGCAGGGCGTGGATATCGATGAGGCTCACAAGCTGCTGATCGCCGACCGCGACGCCTTCGTTGCCGACGAGAACGACGAGCATCCCGAGACCCATCCGTACCAGGATAACTTTGCCGAGACCCTTGGCAAGGACTCCTATGGCGGCGACTACATTATCGACGAGGCCGCCGAGTTCTGGCGCACCGACGGCGATAAGTGGGTCAACGCCGATCCTCAGGAGCGCATGGAGAGCTTCCGCGAGCGCGGCTATGTGAAGATGGTCGACAACATGCGCGACCTCTGCCACGCCGTCAATTGCGACTTCGATCGTTGGTACTCCGAGCGTTCGCTGTACGTGAAGGACACCGAGGGCGAGACCGCCGGCACCTCTGCCGTCGACCGCGCTTTTGAGAAGCTCGACAAGATGGGCTACCTCTACACCAAGGACGGTGCCCTGTGGTTCCGCTCCACCGACCTGGGCGATGACAAGGACCGCGTCCTGATCAAGTCCGACGGCGAGTACACCTACTTCGCCTCCGACGTTGCCTATCACTGGGATAAGTTCCAGCGCGTCGACCACGTCATCGACATCTGGGGCGCCGACCACCACGGCTACATCGAGCGCGTCCGCTGCGTCTGCGACGCTCTGGGTTACCCCGGCAAGTTTGAGGTTCTGCTGGGCCAGCTCGTCAACCTGCTGCGCAACGGCAAGCCCGTCCGTATGTCCAAGCGCAAGGGCACCATGGTGACCCTGCAGGAGCTCGTCGACGAGGTTGGCTCCGACGCCGCTCGTTACACGCTCATCTCCAAGAGCTCTAACCAGATGGTCGACTTCGACATCGAGGCCGTTAAGAAGCGCGACAACTCCAATCCGGTGTACTACGTGCAGTACGCTCACGCTCGCGTCTGCTCCATCCTGCGCCGTGCCGCTGACGTAACGCCTGAGCAGGCTGACGAGATGGGCATGAAGGCCGTTGCCGCCAAGGCCATCGGTGAGAACGTCGATTACTCGCTGCTGACCGACCCGACCGAGCTCGCCCTTTCGCGTAAGCTCAATGAGCTCACCGACCTCATCGCCAGCTGCGCTCGCGACCGCGCCCCGTTCCGTCTGACGCACTTTGCCGAGGAACTCGCCGGCGACTTCCACAGCTTCTACGCTGCCTGCCAGGTTTTGCCGAGCGAGGGCCGTCCCGTCGACCCCGAGCTTTCGCGCGCCCGTCTGGCCGCTTGCGATGCCGTCCGCGTGACGCTCGCCCTGGTGCTCACCCTTGTTGGTGTCTCCGCTCCCGAGCAGATGTAATCTGCGGGTCATTTGACCGTGCAGGTTTGGTTTAACTGAACCTTGAAAGCCCGATCTCCTACGGAGGTCGGGCTTTTTGCGTTTGGTGAGACTATTTGGTTTGCTGGGAAATGCTACCAAATCGCAACTATACCGGTTTACGGGGCTGAATCGCCAACTGGCGAGCATGGTGCCAATAGCAAAATTAAACCCGAAGGTAGATGGCTTATTGTTTCTTGAAAATGCAGGGTATGGTTGGCTTGCAGCATTCTGGCCCCGTAATCCGGCATAGTTTTGAAAATTGTCCCTTGGGGACGGAGGAAACGGATCATTTTTGTCTCGTGGAGGGGTGGTGGGATACCGTCCGCCACGAATTGGGCTCATCTCCTACGTTTGGACGCATATCCCGAACCATGCCGAAATGTACGATATTAAAAGCGCAGGTAGCAGACTCGTTGTTTTTGAAAAAACAAGGGTATGGTCAGGGGCCCGTGGGTAAACGTAGTAGATGGGCGCGATTCGTGGCTCGGCCATTCCGGATGTCACGGTTTCACTCCTCTGACGTGACATTTCAGGCGCTTTTGAGGAGGAGTGCCCCTTTTGACTAGTCGTTTAAGAGCGTTCCCAATGACTAAGTTGCAGGTGGTTGCGGTTGTGTTACACTAACGCTGCGTATATGACGCAATCATCTCGATACAGATCAATGATGTCCGTCGGTATTTGACGGAACTAGACTGTTTAGCCGCCCTGAAGGTTTATGCAGGGAGCATGTGATCACAGGGCTTGAAAAGAAAGTTGAGCAAACACTGTGTCTGATCAACAGCAAGAAAACGAAATAACGACGACGCAAGCCGCTCCCGCTGCACCGGTTGTGTCGGACCAGGTCGCGGCGCTCGCGCAAGCCTCGGCTCCTAAGACGCCTAAGGCTGCTTCGACGCCTACGCCTTCAGCGGCTGAGAAAGCCGTGCCTGCAACTGGTGAGGAGGCTGTTCCGGCAAAGCCCAAGCGCACGCGCCGCACGGCCAAGCCTGCCACAGACGGCGAGGAGGTCACCAAGCCCAAGCGCCGTACCACGCGCACGACGCGCGCCAAGCGCACCGTTGCAGCTGACTCCTCGGCGCCGATTTCCGATGAGGTCGCGCAGGCACGTGCGTTGGCTCAGATTAGCGAGGCTCAGGTGGTGCGCGCCCGCCGTCGTGCTGCCGAGCGTGAGGCCGCGGCTCTGACCGAGCTTGCAGCTCCGTCTGTGCCCGAGACGCCTGCCGCCGACCAGCCGACCGAGAAGCCGGCACCGAGCACGCGCCGTCGCACGGCTGCTAAGGCTGAGCAGGTTGCCGATCAGGTAACTCCCGAGCTCACTGAGGCTTCGGTCCGTTCCGCGGCAGGGGAGGGCGCATCGCCTGCTGAGCACGCTGCGCCTGTCGAGGCCAGCGAAGTTCCCGTTGTCGACCCGGCTTTGCGCCCGCACCGTCGCGGCCGCAAGCCCAAGGCCTTCGTCGAGGCGGAGAAGGCTGCAGCCGCAGCCGCCGCCGCTCGGGATGCTGCGGCGACCGCCGAGTCTGCAACCACTGCCGATGCACCCGTCCAGGATGCTACGACTTCCGAGGCCGCTCCCGCCGATGTCGAGCCCGCCGACGTCCGTCCTGGTCGCAGCCATCGTACTGCTGCTAAGCGCACGTCCAAGGCCAAGACTGCCAAGAAGGGTGCGTCCGAGGATTCCGCCGAGACGACCGCCGATGCATCGACTGATGCCGCCGAGCCCCAAGACGTCGAACAGTCTGCGTCCGAGAAGCCCAAGCGCGGTCGTAAGAAGTCCGCTAAGGCCAAGACGTCCGAGCAGCAGGCTGATGTCGAAGCGCAGGTCGATTCCGGCGCCGAGGCCAATGACGCTGCTGCGGCCAATGCCGACGCCGCCGCAACTGATGGTGCCGCGCCCGCCGAGGCCGAAGACGGCGCTCGCCCCAACCGTCGCCAGCACAAGCGTAACGACGAGCGCAACGACCGCAAGGACGAGCGCAACAACGACCGTCGCAACCGCCAGCGCGATCGCAAACAGCGCAACAAGGAGCGCAACGCCGCCCCCACCGAGCCCACGCTTTCGCGCGAGGAACTCGCGGCCATGAAGGTCGCCGAGCTGCGCGAGAAGGCCAAGGAGTTCGAGATCGAGACGACCGGCAAGAAGAAGGCTGAGCTCGTCGAGGAGATCTACACCACTGCCGCGAAGGCCGAGGGCTTCCGCGACATCAAGGGCATCCTGCAGATTCGTCCGGACAGCTCCGGTATCATCCATGCCCACGGTTACATGAAGTCCAACGACGACGCCTTCGTCCCCGCCTACCTCATCCGCTCCGCGCGTCTGCGCACGGGCGACGTCATCGAGGGCTCGCTTCGTCCTTCGCGCGGCGGCGACAAGCGCGCCGGCCTCGCCAAAATCACGACCGTCAACGGTCTAGACCCCGAGCAGATTCGCAACCGCCCCAAGTTTGGTGACCTCACCCCGGTCTATCCCAACGAGCCGCTGCGCATGGAGCACGGCAAGGACTCCATTACCGGTCGCGCCATCGACATCGTGTCGCCGATCGGCAAGGGTCAGCGTGGCCTGATCGTGTCCCCGCCCAAGGCCGGCAAGACCACGATCCTCAAGAAGATCTGCCAGTCTATCTCGATTAACAACCCCGAGGTGCACCTCATCTGCCTGCTCGTCGACGAGCGCCCCGAAGAGGTCACCGATATGCAGCGCTCCATTAAGGGCGAGGTCGTGGCCTCGACCTTCGATATGCCCGCCGACAACCCCACCCGCGTGGCCGAGCTCGTCATCGAGCGCGCCAAGCGCATCGTGGAGCTGGGCGGCGATGTCGTGGTGGTGCTCGACTCCATCACGCGTCTTGCCCGCGCGTACAACTTGGCGGCGCCCGCCTCAGGCCGCATCCTTTCGGGCGGCGTCGATTCGGCGGCACTGTATCCGCCCAAGCGCTTCCTGGGCGCAGCCCGCAACATCGAGAACGGTGGCTCGCTCACCATCCTGGCCTCTGCCCTCATCGACACCGGTTCCAAGATGGACGAGGTCATCTTTGAGGAGTTCAAGGGCACCGGCAACATGGAGCTTAAGCTCGACCGCGATCTTGCCGACCGTCGTATCTTCCCGGCCATTGACCCCGTTGCCTCCGGTACGCGCAACGAGGATCTGCTGGTCGACGAGCAGATGCGCCCGTTTGTCTTTGGCCTGCGTCGCATTCTTGCCGGCATGAACAACACCGAGCGCGCGGCCGCATCGTTTATCAAGGGTCTTAAGGGCACCAACACCAACCAGGAGTTCCTGGTGCGTTCGGCCAAAAAGCACAGCGACTACGAGCAGACGTTCTAGGTTGTCATCCACACGCAGCGATAGTCATCAATGCAATAAAGGGTCGGGGCTTTGAGCCTCGGCCCTTTTCTATATCGCCGCTCCGCGCTTTTTTGACCATAAGACTGGCAAGCAGCAGGTTTCCCGTTTCAATCCGACATCGTCGCTTGCAATCGACAGGGCGGTTTCGCATAATAGCTTTTAAGCTTCGCGACGGATAACGCAGATGAAACGAACCATATACCGTTGCTTTGGGGCATAGCCCCGCTTCATCTTCTCTCGCGCAGCCAACTGAATGATGCGATTTGGGTGCTGGAAGATGGGGAGAGCTCATGGCTTCTTCTGATGCAACACAACGAGCAGTCCTTGCCGGACTTTCGTGCGGGATCGGCCTTGCCGCTCCCGTGGTTATGTATGCAGCGACGCTGCCGTTTTCGTCTGTGAACGAGACGGTCGTGGCGGTTGCGGTTCCCTTCGCCGTGGGCGCGGTGGCGGGCGTGGGCATCTATGCCGCCTCGCTGGGTATCTCCGAGTATCGTGCGCAGCGTGAAGAGCGTCTGTTCCAGCCCGATGCCATGGGCGGTGCCGCCAATCTCAATCAGCATCAAAGCGAGTTCAAGACCGCCTCGATTCCAACTCAGCAGCAGGATGCGACTCCTTACGCTGTGGCTTCTGCTTCTCAGGCTCAGGCGGAGCAGTCTACCTCGGCATTCCTTTCCGGCCTGACTGGTGCGTTCCAGCGCCGTCATGCCGATGATGGTGTCCCTACCATCGCTCGAGCCGCAGATGCTATGGACGAGGACGAGGCTTGGTCCATGATCGACAGTATGCTCGACGACGATTCGCCGGTGAGCTGCGACCCTGCACACTCGCGCGACGTCTATCAAGTCGCCATCGACGAGCTCACCAACGGCGGGCAGACCGGCTCCTTCAATCGCGACGACATCGCCGCCGCGGCACGCGCCGTGTCTGGCTCCCAGGCCGCCCCTGCGGGCAGCACGGCGGCTTTCGTGGCACTCGTCGCCAACGCGGCAGCCAATAACGCCTACAGCGCTACCTCGGCGGACGCGAACGCTTCTGCCGACAATTCGTACGTTGATGAAGCCATGGCCGCGGACGAGGAGGCCGTTGCCGCCCGCCGTGCCGCCGAAAGCTCGCTGTGGGGCGCTCCTGCCCAGCAGCAGGCGGCTGAGGCTGCGCCGTACAATGTAAACCTCGCCAGCATGCCTATCATCTCCGGTGCCGCGGATATCGATTTCGATGACCTCGATGAGCCTGCAGCCATCACCGCATCGATTGATGCCCAAGATCGCATCGACACCGGCAACCTTCCGGATGCCTCACTCGAGGTTGATGTCCCCATGGCTGATTACTCGGGCCACGAGGACATGTGGGCCGCCGCCACCGCGATTCTGGATGAGATTGACGAGCCTGCTCCTGTTGCAGCCCCCGCTCCCGTCGCTGCCCCTCAGCCTGCTGCCCCCGCCTATGTCGGCCGTCACAGCGCTGTGTTCCCCGAGGATACTGCCCGTATCTCGCGCGAGAGCATCGAGCGGGCCGAGGCTATTGCCGCCGGCATTATGGAAAACCGTCGTCACGAGCGCGTCAATCAGATCCTCGAGGAGGAGATCGAGCGCCTGCAGTCCTCTACCGCCAAGCGTACGGGCCGTGCCTACCTGAGCGTTATCGAGGGCGGTACCGCCAGCTTCGCGCCGCTCCGCGCGGAGGCATAACTTCTGCATGGTTAAGATCAATCGAAAATGGGCGGTCGTGACCTGCCTGATGGCGCTCTTGATCTGGGGCAATTCGTTGGTTCCCGGCTCGGGGTCGGGCTCGCTGAGCCTAACGGTCATGGAAGCTATCCGCGGTTTCCTGCACGGCGTGGGACTTCCATATGAATGGGTGACCAACTTTGTTGTTCGCAAGTGCGCGCATTTTACCGAGTATATGGTGCTCGGCATCTTGGCAACGCACGCCTTTGATTTTGAGGGCCGGCGCACCTTTGACGTGCTGCTGCCCACGGCGGTGTTCCTGCTGCTGATTCCTTCGATCGACGAGACGATTCAGCTCTTTGTGCCGGGACGCGCCGGCATGATCACCGATGTGATGATCGACTGCTGTGGAGCGGCAACGGGCGTTGTGCTCCGATATCTCTTACGGTCGCTGATGTACGCCAAAAAAGCCGCCTAGGACGTATTGTTTGGTCCTAGGCGGCCTTTTTTATTTGAGGGCTTATATGAGGTGTGGTGGCGTCGTTCCGTAGGTCGGATTTGCCGGGCGCGCCACGCCCTGTGGGTGCGTCTGCTACTGAAGCGCCTGTGCGCCCAGGGCCAGACAGCCCATGATGCCCTGCTTGCCCTCGAGGCTGTTGTTGACGATGTAGTTATCGATGTCGTTGACCTCGGGCGTGACGATATAGCCGTTGAGCATCTCGGCGCACTTCTTGCGTGCGAGCGGGACGATGGGGGTGTGGTCGGCCACGCCGCCGCCGATGATGATCTTTTGCGGCGCGTAGCACAGCGTGTAGGTCATGAGTGCCTGTGCCAGATAGCCGGCGAGTAGGTCCATGGCCTCCGGGTCATCGGCCATGTCTCCGGCGCTCTTGCCATCCCAGCGCTTTTTAACGCCGGGGCCGGCAATGAGGCCCTCGAGGCAATTGTCGTGGAAGGGGCAGGCGCTGTGCTCGCCAATGGTGTCGCGCGGGTCGCGCGTGACCAGGATGTGGCCGGCCTCGGGATGCATCATGCCGTGCAC
>DBGBZQ010000024.1:0-5625 GCA_048368115.1 Collinsella sp. | reverse complement strand
GCCATGACGGCATCGGTCTGCGGGGACAGATAATTATCTGGAATGTGCATGTACGCCTCCCGGTTGTCGGCGCACGGAATTGCAACGCCGCCTGAATCACCTTGTCAGTGTTACGTATTGTCAGATTCGTAACACGCCGCGGGCTATCATAGCAAAACGGCGCGCTGCCGACAAAGCAGCACGCCGTTATGTAATGCGCGTGTCATATATGCAGGCTCAGCAGTGCCTTATACCGAGCATAGCGGTCACGTAGGACTCGGCGGCAGCCACCGCTGGCCTATACCCAGCGCAAGCCCTAGCCGCGGACCTCGCCGTTTACGCCCTTGCACACCTTGGTGACGATCTTCTGGTGCGCCTTCTCGACCTCTTCGCTGGTGAGCGTATGGTCGTCGGAGCGATACGTAAGCGCAAAGGCCATGGATTTCTTGCCCGCTCCGATGCGGACCGGATCGCGGTAGACATCGAACAGACGCACGCCCTCGAGCAGCTTGCCGCCGGCACTCGTAATACGACGCTCAAGATCCTCACAGGTCACAGTGTTGTCGACCACGACAGCAAGGTCGTGTTCAACGGCCGGGTACTGCGAGAACTCACGGTAGTTCTCCTGGTTGCGGGCGCCCTTGATCAGCTTGTCCAGGTCGAGCTCAAAGGCAACGACGACCTCGTCAATGCCCATAGCCTCGCGCGCCTCGGGGTGGATCTCGCCAACCCAGCCCAGCACGGTACCGCCCGAGAGCACCTCGGCAGCACGACCCGGCTGCAGGAAGGCATAGCTCTCGCCCTCGACGGGACGGAAGCGAACCTTCTCGATGCGCAGCTGGGCAAGCAGCTCCTCAACGATGCCCTTGCCAAAGAAGAAACGCAGCTTGCGGTACTTCATATTCCAGGACTGCTCGCTCCACTGGCCCGAGAGCACACCCGCCACGGACTTGGTCTCCTTGGGCAGACTGGCGTTCTCGCGACCGTGGAACAGGCTGCCGACCTCGTACAGATGCACGTTGGGCGTACCGTGCGCCTCGTTGTAGGCCACGGACTGCAGCAAGCCCGGCAGCAGCGAACGACGCATCTCGGTCTGCTCGGCTACCAGCGGGTTCATGAGCACCACGGGGCAGCCGCGGCCCTCGGTGGACATACCGATCTTCTCCAGGTCGCCCGGCGCGGCAAAGCCAAAAGTCGTGGTCTCGTTGAGGCCGCAGGCGCGCAAGATCTCGCCGACCTTGCGGGTGAGCTTCTGCTCGCGGGTCAGGCCGCCGATGTGGTTCTTGGCAGCCGGGATGGTCGCCGTCACGCGGCCCATGCCCCACAGGCGCAGGACCTCCTCGATCAGGTCAATCTCGCGAGGCAGGTCGGGACGGAAGCTCGGCGGGGTAACCATAAAGTCCTCGCCGTCGCGCTCGACGGTGCAGCCCAGACGGGTGAGCGAACGCTCGATAAAGTCGGGCTCGATATCGGCACCGCAAATGGCGTGCACGCGGGCCAGGCGCAGCTTAATGCTGTCGATGGTCTTGGGCGCGGGGAAAACGTCGACATAGCCGGGAGCAACCTCGCCGCCGGCAATCTCCTCGATCAGCGCGCAGGTAACGTTGGCGACATTCACGCAGCCGGTCTCGTCGACCTGACGCTCAAAGCGAATGGAGGCGTCGGAGATCAGCGACAGATCGCGGCTGGTGTGCGAGGTGCGACCGGCGTTGAAGCAGGCACTCTCGACCATCACGTCGACGGTGTCGTCCTCGATCTCGGAATCCATGCCGCCCATAACGCCGGCCAGCGCCACGGGACGCTCGCCGTCGGTGATGAGGCCCATGCCGGCGTCGAGCACGCGCTCCTCGCCGTCGAGCGTCGTGAACTTCTCATCCTGCTGGGCGGCGCGAACCACCACGCGACGGTGGCCATCGCGCTCGGCAAAGGTGTCCAGGTCAAAGGCGTGCAGCGGCTGGCCGGTGAGCATCATCACGTAGTTGGTGATGTCGACGATGTTGTTGTGCGGGCGCACGCCCAGGGCGTTGAGGCGCTTGACCATCCAGTCGGGCGAGGGGCCGACCTTCACGTTGCGCACGATGCGGGCGACGTAGCGGTCGCACAGGCCCTCGTCGGCAATCTCGACCGAAAGCTCGTCGTCGGTCGCGCGGCCGGTCTCCGCCTTGATAGCGGGCAGCTCAACGTGGAAATCGCGGTCGAAGATGGCGCCGGTCTCGCGGGCCATGCCGATCATGGACAGGCAGTCGGGACGGTTGGGCGTGATCTCACAGTCGAGCACGGTGTCGCTCGAGCCCACGTACTCGGCAAACGGCATGCCGCAGGGCGTATCCTCGGGCAGGATCATGATGCCGGAGTGGTCGCCACCCAGGCCGAGCTCGCGCGCGGAGCAGTTCATGCCCATGGACACGACGCCGCGAAGCTTGCTCTTCTTGATCTTGACGTCGCCGGGAAGCACGGCGCCAATCATGGCCGTGACGATGTGGTCGCCGGCCTCGAAGTTCTGCGCGCCGCAGACGATCTGCAGCGGAGCGGGATTGCCGTCGGCGTCGAGATTCTTGTCGCCCACATCGACCGAGCACACATACATGTGGTCGCTATCGGGGTGCGGGATCTTGGTGAGCACCTTGGCGGTCACCACGTGGTCGAAGGACTCGCCCACGGTGTCGATCGCCTCGACCTCGGTGCCGGTACGGATATATTCGTCCGAAAGGGTCTTGGGATCCTCCGGAATATCGATCATGGTCTTGAGCCAGTCGTAAGAAACGCGCATCTAACTGGTCTCCTTTCATAAATGCGGCTTTGAGCCGGAAACTGCAACTAAGAAGAAAGCGTTCTAGAACTGGTTCAAGAACCTCATGTCACCAGTCATCAACGTGCGCAGGTCGGGCAGGTCGTAGCGCAGTGCCGCGACGCGCTCGGCGCCAATACCAAAGGCGAAGCCGGTGTACTTCTCGGGGTCGATGCCGCAGTTGATAAGGACGTTGGGGTCGACCATGCCGCAGCCCAGAATCTCAATCCAGCCGCTGTGCTTGCAGAAGTTGCAGCCCTTGCCGTCGCACACGTGGCAGCTCACGTCCACCTCGCAGGAAGGCTCGGTGAAGGGGAAGAAGTGCGGACGGTAGCGCGTCTTGCGGTCCTCGCCAAACATGCACTTAACAAAGTAGTCGAGCGTGCCCTTAAGGTCGCCAAAGGTGATGCCCTCGTCGACGACCAGGCCCTCGATCTGGTTGAACTGCGGCAGGTGGCAGGCATCGGCCGTGTCGGGACGGTAGACGGTACCCGGGCAGATCATGTAGATGGGCGGCTTTTGCGACTCCATGGTGTGGATCTGCACGCCCGAGGTCTGGGTGCGCAGCAGCACATCGGACTCGCCATGGGCGTGAGCCTCGGGGTGCGCGACGCTGCCGGGGTTGTTGTCGACCACGTAGAAGGTATCGCGGGCCGAGCGGCTCGGGTGATCCATGGGAGCATTGAGCGCAGTGAAGTTGTAATAGGAGGTATCGACCATGGGGCCGGACTCGACGGTGTAGCCGATGCCGCAGAAGATGTCCTCGGCCTCCTCGATGATCTGCTTGATCAGGTGCTGGTGACCGATCTGCGGACGGATGCCCGGCAGCGTGATGTCGACGGCCTCGTGCTCGAGTGCGTGCTTGAGGGCGGCGGCCTTCATTTCGGTGGTGCGCTCGTCGAGCATGCCCTCGATCAGCTGGCGCATCTCGTTGGCGCGTTTGCCCATCATGGGACGATCCTCGGGGGCGAGCTTGCCCATCATGCGCATCAGGCCGGTGATACGGCCCTTGCGACCGAGCAGCTCAACGCGCGCAGCCTCGAGCTTGGCAGCGTCGTCGGCGCCTGCGACGAGCTCCTTGGCCTCTTCCTCGAGTTTGACCAGATCATCAATCAGACTCATGTCTTCCCTTTCGTCTCTCGCGCATCTCGCTTGCCGGGGCGGCTGACGCCGCCCGATGTTGCGGATGTGCGGCCCGGTTCGGTAACAAAAAACCGTCCTCGGGCATGTACATTGCCCAAGGACGGTTGAATTCCGCGGTACCACCTTGTTTGACCCGGCGGATGTCTGGCCCGCCGTGCCCACTCTGCGCCCCTTGTCGCGAGGCTCACGGCTTCCCTACTGGGGCTTCGCTGCCACCGGCCGCGCGCCCGTTGAGGTCGCTGCTCGGGAGTGAACGCTTGGCCCTTGCCACCGTAGGAAGGCTTGCAGCCCATGACCTTCCCTCTCTTGCCGGCGACGCGGCGGGCAAAACCCTCTCCGTCAACGCATTGGGCTATAGGATAACACATTCTGCGAGCATATCGCCGCGTTCAGTTTTGTTCGCGCTGGGTACAAGGCAGGTAGCTGTGCAAACTGGCCGTGCACCCGCCTGCGGCGCTCGGCCTGCGAGATTAAGGATACGGCATGGGAAAGAAACTCGATAAGAAGGCCAAGGCCGCCGTGGCAAAGGCTGCCAAGGGCGTCAAGGCCGCTAAAGTCGACAAGGCCGTCAAAAAGTTCCGCAAACTCGAGGGCAAGCTGTGGACTCGCGAGTACCTGCTCAAGATTGCCGAGTTCGATGGAGCGACGATTGCTCCTGCCAACGGCGCTGCCGCCCGTGCCGACGCCATGGGCACGCTTGCCGGCGAACATCACAAGCTACTGACCAGCGAGAAGTCCGTTGAGCTCGTACGCTCGTTAGCGCGCGAGACGGTTGCAGGCGGCAAAATCGACGACCCGCAGCTGCTCGACGAGATTCGCGTGCTCGGCCGCGACCAGCGCGAGGCAAGCGTTATTCCTACCGAGGAGGCCGAGGCCTGGACCAGGCTCACCTGCGAGGCCGACGCCGTGTGGCATAAGGCCAAGACGGCCAACGACTGGGCGAGCTTTGAGCCCTATGTGGATAGAATCGTCGCCCAACTTAAGCATCAGGCCGAACTCATGGACCCCAAGCGCGACCCATACGACGTTTGGCTCGACCAGTACGAGCGCGGCCTTTCTGCCAAGAGCTTCGACGCGTTTTGTGACGAGGTCAAGGCCACGGTCGTGCCGCTCGTGCACGCCATCGGCAAGCGCGGCCAGCAGCCCGATGCCGACTTTTTGCACGCCCGCGTGCCCGAGGCCGCCCAGCGCGCCATGAGCTTTGACCTTATGAAGCTCGTCGGCCTAGACCTGGACGACACCACGCTTGCCTTTACCGAGCACCCGTTTAGCGAGGGCTTTGCCGTGGGCGATGCGCGCATCGCGACGCACATCTACGAGTACGACTGTATCTCCAACGTCTTCAGCATCATCCACGAGGCAGGTCACGCCATGTACGAGCTGGGCGTGAACCCCGCCTATGCGCGCACGTGCCTGGAGGGTGGCACCTCCATGGGCATCCACGAGAGCCAGAGCCGCTTTTTCGAGAACACCGTGGGCCGCAGCCGTGCCTTTATGGGACCGCTGCTCGAGGTGCTGCGCCGCCACGCACCCGAGGTCTACGGCGACGTCGACGAGGACACGCTCTACCACGCCGTGAACATCGCGCAGCCTTCGCTGATCCGCACCGAGGCCGACGAGCTCACCTATCCGCTGCACGTTATGGTGCGCTACGAGATCGAGCGCATGCTGTTTGCCGGCGAGGCCACGGCCAAGGACATCCCCGCGCTTTGGAA
>DBGBZQ010000023.1:0-13896 GCA_048368115.1 Collinsella sp. | reverse complement strand
AGATAGGTGGCGGCCTGAAGTGCGCAAAGCTCAACGCCAACAATGAAGATGCCATCTTTGAGCTCTATAAAGCGTGAGTTCGAGAATCGTTTTGAAGAAACGTGGCATTGACAGTTCATTGCATAGCGCGCATTCCTGCGATCAAACACCATCACCTCGAGGGAATCATTTGCGTCGAGGGAAACATCATGTTTGGTGAGCCATTCTGCGGCTGCGTCAAGGAGCGTTCCGGTGGGACATGATCCGTAAATCGCGGCAGGGCTACAGGACTCGATGCCTTTCGCAGACACCGAATGCGCGGCCTGGTAGACCGCTTTTGCAGTGGTATGTGACAATACGATACTCATGGTATATATCGTGCCAGCTAATGCCGTGCTGATGGCGCTGAGTGGAAAAATCGTTTTAGAGGTCTAACCAAATGCTGTCCAAAAGCTTGACACAATTATGAGTTGGTATGCCCTAAATAAAAGTTTTCGCAGCTTAGCTATAGCATATAACTACTCAATTGCCGCACATTTGATAGTGATACATCACCATCCGACAACGAATTACGTGTCGGGAATTGGCCGAAATCGTTCAAAATGAGGGTTCGGAATTTGTGATGGCAGATTTATTTGTGGAACGTAGGGCGGCCCCGCTGCGGGGTTTCCCGCTGCGGGGCCGCCCGTGATCTACGCCGGAGTTTGTCGTAGACGTTTCTACTTGGCAAACAGGTTCTTGAGGTTGAACTCGGCCTGCACCGTGCGGAGCATGAGGTCGGTGTCGTCCAGGCCCAGATGCTGCTCGTTGGCGTCGGCGGCGAGGGTTCCACGGCGGCGCGCCCAGTTCTCGAGCGCGGCGGGGGCGGACTCGCGGGGGAGCGAGCGGACGTCGGCATCCAGGCTACGGCAGATCTGGCGCGAGTCGATGACGATAATCTTGCCGGCGCGGCGTGCCTCGGCGTAACCGTCCAGATGAATTTTGAACCAGCTGTCCTCGAACGCGGCGTTATGCGCCATGTACGGGTACTTCTTCATAAGCTTGAGCAGCTGCTTTTGCAGCTCTTTGTTCTCGCGGAAGGGCGTTTTGCCGTCGATGTCGTCCCAGGTGATGTGGTGGATATTCGACAGCGGCACATCCTCGCCGCGGTAGATATCGGGCAGGCCGCAGTAGTGTGCCTCGGCGTCGTGCGGGACGGCGTCGCTGGTGAGCTCCATGATCTCCCAGCCCACGTTGATGATGTAGCCGCGCTCGGGTGCACGGCCGGTGGTCTCGATATCGATACCGAGCACGGTGCCTTGGATGGGCTTGCGCGCGTAGGCGACGCCGAGCGCGTCGCGGTCGCCGCGGATTTCGCGCATGACGGACGCGGCGGTGCGTTTTTGCATCTTGCCGATGGCGGCGCAGGTGTCGGCATCGGACAGGCCGCGCGAAAGCGTCGCGGGCGTCACGTTGCGCAGACGTGCCTCGCCAATCTGGTCGCACAGGTCGCGGTTGCGGTCGGCCAGGTCGCGCACGGTGGCAAAGTCGAAGCCGGGGTCGCCCTCGGCGGTAAAGTACTCGGTCTCGAGCACCTTAAGGGCCTCTTCGCCCTTCTGGCGCTCGGACTCCATGGCGCCGTGATCGCCATAGATAAACATGGGGATAAACGGCTGGCGCTCGTATTCGAGTGCTTGCGAAACGTTCATAGACTGCTCCTTGGACGGGCCGCGTCGCGCGGCTCGGTGGCATTGAGTTATGGCGAGATGATAGTTTACCATGGGCAACTATTGGCACCACGCCTAGGTCAACTACAATACCCTAGTTGACCGCTAGGACTTTTACAATGCTGCCGAAAGACACGAAAGGTTCCATCCTTCATGGATTTGCTGATTGATATTTTGCTCGACGCTGGCACGGACACGCTGTCGCTGGTGCCGTTTTTGTTGGTGACGTATCTGGCCCTCGAGACCCTGGAGCACGTCGCGGGCGACCGCGTTAACGGGGCCATCAAGCGTGCCGGTGCCGCGGGCCCCGTGGTTGGCTCGTTGCTGGGCATGGTGCCGCAGTGCGGCTTTTCGGCAATGGCGGCAACGCTGTACGCCGGTCGTGTCGTGACCTTGGGCACGTTGGTGGCGGTGTTCCTTTCGACCTCCGATGAAATGCTGCCGCTGTTGCTCGCCGAGCAGGTGCCCGTGCAGACCATGGCGATGCTGTTGGCTTCGAAGGCACTGATCGCGCTGGTCACGGGCTTTATCGTGGACGCCGCCATTCGCGGCCTGCGTCGTAACGCTCGCGCGCATGCGGCGATTCGCCGTACCGTGCTGGGAACCGCGGCCAACCAGGCTCACGTGAACTGCGCGCACGACGACCACACTGGCGGTGACATCATCGACGAGGTGGCCGAGGCGGGCGTGAGCGCCGACCACATCCACGAGTTGTGCGAGCGCGACCATTGCGGTTGCGATGATGATGAAGATGAACACGAGCGCGACCACGGACACAGCCATGATCACGGTCATGAGGGCGAGCATGAACACCATCATGACCACGGTCACTCCCACTCCCATGAGGGCGCGCCCGTCCTGTCGATCATCCGCAGCGCGATCTCGCACACCGTGCAGGTCTCGGTATTCATTTTTCTGGTGACGCTGATTCTGGTCGCCGTGCTCGAGTCGTTCGGCGAGTCCGCAATCGAGCAGTTCCTGCGCGGCAACGAGACGCTCGCCGTCTTGGGTTCGGCGCTTGTCGGCCTGATTCCCAACTGCTCGGCGAGCGTGGTCATTACGCAGCTATATCTGGAAGGCGCGCTGCAATTGGCCCCGATGCTCGCCGGCACGCTCATCTCTGCCGGTGTGGGCTACCTGGTGCTGTTCCGCACCAACCGCAGCGCCCGCGAAAACGTCCTGTTCCTGATCATGATGTACGTCATCGGTGCCGGCTGGGGCCTCATCCTATCCGCCTTCGGCCTCTAAGTGGGCCTAACAAAACGGGCTTCAAAATAGCCATGCTCGGCGCCTGCACAATGCGGCGACGCATGGCATTTTGAAGCCCGTTTTTTGTTGAGCCATGGATTTTGAGCGCTCACACCGCCCAAAGCAAAAAGCAGATTTCCGGACATGTCCCAAAAATCTACCTTGGTTAGCGGAGCAGCTCGGTGAGGTTGCGTTTAAAGCGAGCGCGGTCTTCGCTGGTAAATGCCGCCGGTCCGCGAGTGCGTCCGCCGGCGCGGCGCACCTTCTTTTCCTCGTGGCGAATAAACAGCTGCATGTCGATGGTCGCTTTGTCGTAGACGCGCCCGCGCACACCGATTGCGGCGGCATCGCGCCCGAGCACCATGCTCGCCAAGCCAATGTCCTGCGTCACGACTACGTCGCCCGTCTGCAGGCGTTCGACAATGGCAAAGTCGGCGCTGTCGGCGCCCACGCTCACATCGAGCGTCGTGACCCAAAAGCCGCGTCGCGCATGCTCGACGTCGCGCGGATCGTCGCGGCGAATGTGGCGTTCCAGGTTCTGTGTGCTGTTGCCGGCGATAACGACGGCGACGCCCGCCCGCCGCGCGCAGTCAATCGACTCGCGCGTGACCGGGCAGGCGTCGGCATCAATAAAGAGCGTTCGCGGCATCTAGTGCACCAGTTTGCCAAATTGAATAGCGCGAACAATCAGCGTTACGCCAAACACCAGCAGCGCGGCGCCGCTAAAGATGACGAGCATCTTGGCCGACCACAGCGGATAAATAAACACGAACATGCCGGCGATGATGGAGAGTGCGCCGCTCAGGATGGCGAGGGCACGGTTGGACGAAAGCTCGGACTCCAGAATGGACATGACACCTTCGACAATCCAGCCAAAGCCGGCCACGATAACCACCATCGTGGTGAGCGTCGCGGTCGAGAAGGCCTGGTTGCGCAGGATTATGACGCCGCCCAGAATAATGAGTAGGTTGGAGATGATGCTCGTCACGCGCCAGCCGGTGGGCAGCAGCGGCTCAAAAATGGCAGTGAACAGCCTGATGGCAGCAGTGATTACAAAGTAAAAACCCAGGACGGTCGTCAAAAAGACGAGGGACTTGGCGGGTGCAAAAAGCAGCGCGATACCAGCAATGAGTGCTAAGACGCCCGTGATGGCGTAGATCCAGCGTACGGCCTTGACGGCTTTGCCCGCCATGCTTTTTCTCGTCAAATCCAAACTGGCTCGATTTTTGGTCATCGTTCTTAAAGATGCCCATAATGTCTCCTTTCCGTGCGGCGTAAGCCTTGATCGTTACAACCAGTATCGCTTAAAGGCGCTGGCGTATGGGTCGGGGAGGGCGAAACGTAACCCAAAGGTCCCGAATTGTTTCCGTTGTTCCCCACGTCGCGATTTTCTATTCAACAGGTGTAGAACATTGCAGCCCTGTTCGTTATTGCCTACGTTTTAGGTTAGATTCTCCTAAGGACAATTGGCTTGTATTGGGGGTCCCTATGAACGAAGCAGTTCCCGCGGCGCCGGTAAGCGCCGAGTCGATGGCAAAGCAGGGTTGCGAAAAGCTCGGCTTGAACGCGTTTGATGCGTTGGTTCGCCGCGCCCGTACGTGCCGTCGCTTTGACGAGTCCATGCGCGTGCCGCGTGAGCTTTTGCTTGAGCTGGCGGAGCTGGCGCACCTGACTCCCTGTGGTGCCAATGCTCAGCGTCTTCGTTTTCATGTGGTGAGCGGTGCCGAGGATTGCGCGCGCGTATTTGATGAGCTCGCGTGGGCCGGTGCGCTTAAGGATTGGCCGGGTCCTGCCGAGGGTGAGCGCCCGACCGGCTACATCGCGATTTTGGCCGAGCGCGCCGTTCCGGGTAAGCCCGCCGCTCCCATTACCGAGGCCGACACGGGCATTGCCGCGCAGACGATGATGCTCGCCGCCCGCAGCGCCACGCCCGAGGTGGCAGCCTGCATGTTCAAGGCCTTTACGCCCCACGCGATCGATGCCATGGGGCTCGATAACGACAAGTATGAGCTCAAGCTGATCATGGCGTTTGGCGTTCCGGCCGAGACGCAGGTGATCGATGCGATCGATTCCAACCCCGACGGCTCAATTAATTACTGGCGCGACGAGGCACAGGTGCACCACGTACCCAAGCGCCCGCTTGCTGACGTACTGGTGTAGCTGAGCGTCGCCGCGGTGTGATCCGGCGGTGAACCACCACAAAGGTGCCTGTCCCCTTTGTGGTGGTACGAGAGGAGGACATGTGGCCGATCTGTATTTGGTGCGGCATGGGCAGACTGAGTTCAATGTGCAGAACATTTTGCAGGGCTGGCACGATTCGCCGCTTACAGCGCGCGGGCGCGAGCAGGCGCTGGCGACGCGCGCGGCGTTTGATGCGCGCGGCGTGGCCTTTGACCATGTGTATTCCTCGCCGTTGGGCCGGGCGCGGCATACGGCCGAGCTTATCGTTGGCGAGGGCCGTTCCATTGAGCTGTTCGATGACCTGCGTGAGTGGCATTTTGGCTCGCTGGAGGGCACATCAAATCGCGAGATGCCGCCGCAGCCCTGGGGCGATTATCCGGTGGCCTTTGGCGGCGAGTCGGAAGTGCAGCTTCAGTCGCGCATGGTCGCGGCGCTGTCCCGCATCATGGCCAGGCCGCAGCACGACTGCGTGCTGGCGGTTTCCCACGGCTCAGCCTGCCAGGAGTTTCTTGAGTATGTGACTGGCGAGGGGGAGCTACCCGACAACGGTGCCGTGCTTCATTTTGGCTATTGCAACGGGGCGTTTTCGCTCTTGGGTTGGTAACGAACGAAAGGACCCCTATGAATAAAGATCTGTATCTGGTCCGTCATGGACAGACGATATTCAACCTTAAGCGTATCATTCAGGGGTGGAGTGACTCGCCGCTTACGCAGTTGGGTTGCGACCAGGCGGCGCGCGCCGGCATGTTTTTACGTGCGCGTGGCATTGAGCCCGATCATGCCTACACCTCCACGCTTCATCGCACCGAGCAGACTATCGCCAACTTGTGGCCGGGCTTGGCGTACGAGCGCCTGGACGGTCTGCGCGAGTGGTTCTTTGGCGACTTTGAGGCCGAGCGCGTGATGCTTATGCCCGAGCGCCCGTGGCGCGACTTCTATTGCCAGTTTGGCGGCGAGGGCCAGATGCAGGTGCGCGAGCGCATGGTGGCGACGCTGACTGATCTTATGCGACGCCCGGACCACGAGTGCGTGCTCGCGGTGAGCCACGGATCGGCCATCAAGGAGTTCATGGACCATACCAAGGGTGCGGCGGCCGACGAGCGCGATCGCGTGCTGGGCAACTGCTCGGTGCTGCACTTTGCGTTTGATGATGCGACGGATACGTTTGAACTGGTTGAGATTTTTACGCAGGAAGACTACGCGCGCGAGCTGGGGCTTGAACCGCTTGTGGCTACTGCAGGTCCGCAGCGCGGATAACGCGAGCGCGGCGGCACGGGTCGCCGACATAATTTCTCGACGCAAAAGGGGCGGAGATGCATGTACCTGCTGCATCTTCGCCCCCTGTTTGTTGAGCTGCCGATTTTTGTGCTGCGCGGTCTGGTCTTGCTAGAACCGCGCGACTTGGTGCGTGAGCAGACCCGTCGGAACCTGCGGCGCGGCGCCGGCGATCTGCGCGGCGGGGAACAGTGCGGCTACAGCAAAGTTGAACGGCTCTTTGCCCGTGTAGGTGCCGGCAGCATGGGCATCGTCGGCCAGGAGCTGTGATGCCTCGACTAGTGCGGCAGCGTAGGCAGGGTCGTCGGCCAGTGCCGGATCCGGCGCCTGGTCGAGCATGGCACGGATGGCGCCGACGGCGTCCTCGCGCTTGACCTCCCACACGCGGTGCGTAATGCCCGCGGGGTCGGTGACGGCGTAGAGCGAGGCGCCCTCTTTGGCAGCGCCCAGGATGATGTCCATGACGGGCGACGCCTCGTAGGCGAGCGTTACGGGACGGGGCTGTACCTTGAGGTCGGCGAATGCGCGCGCAGCGGCGGCCGTATCGGCGGCAACCGCGTCGCCGCCCGCCAGCGCACCAACCGGGCAGATCGCCACAACGCCCGTCACGCGCCCCGGCTCCCCCGAGCATTCGTACACGTAATACGCCGCACCCGGGTCCTTGAGCATCAGGCCATCGGCAATGGCTCCGCGCAGAGCATCGTTGCCGCTCAGGATGCTGCCCATTGCAGGCAGCGCCTCGAGCACGCGGTCCTGAGCCGGGCGGATGCAGGGAAACGGAAGTGCTTTCATGGGCGGTCCTAACGCACGAGTCGGTTTGTTCGCGGCTTATTATGCCCCAACTTGGCCGCTCGCGTCCCAGAGCACGTTATCGGCGAGCGCGATTAGCACCTGCTGACAACGAACGATATCGGCGTGGGGCACATATTCGTTGGGCTTGTGCGCGAGCGCGAGCGACCCGGGACCGTAGCTCATGCAATTGCGGTTACCTGTCTTGCCGGCAATGACGGCGGTGTCGGTGTAGCCGGTAAAGAAGCCGACGGTCGTGTCCGCGCCCGTCACATCGTCTGCTGCGCACTTGAGTGCAGCTAGAAGGGGAGAGGTCGGGTCGCGCTCGATGGCGGGGCGGTCGCCCGTCACGACGTAGCTGCCGTGGCAACCGGGAACGGCGGCTTCGGCGCTGGCGATGGCCTGCTCTACCATGCGCTTCGCGGCGGCCGTATCGGTCGGAGGCGTCAGACGCATGTCGACCCAGACCTTGGCGCGGTCGGGCACGACATAGGGGCGATATCCGCCCTCGATTTGGCCAAACGTGATGGTCGAAGACCCCAGCTCATCGTGCGCGGGCAGCGCCACAAACGCGCGACGGAGCGAACACACGACCTCGGCCATGGCGGCGACGGCATCCGCGCCCTTCCACGGCTGGCTCGCATGCGCCGTCACGCCAGCCATTTCAATCTCGAACCACGTACGCCCCTTGTGCGCCACCTGGATCTGTCCGTCGGTGGGCTCGGTGTCCAGCACCCATTCGCGCGAACCGACCCAGCCGGCATCGATGGCTGCCTCGGAGCCTCGCATAAAGTCTTCCTCGTCGACCGAGCAGATGAGCGAAAAGCCGCGGCGGGGCAGCGCGCCATCCGCCGCCACGCGCTCGAGCGTATGGACCAGTGCGGCAATGGCACAGGCCAGGCCACCCTTCATATCGCAGGCACCGCGGCCGTAGAGCTTGCCGTCGCGCACGACCGCCCCGAGCGGCGTAATGTCCGCGTCCCAGCCGTCGCCCAAGGTGACTGTATCCATGTGGCAGATGTAGACGAGCCGTGGCTCGTCGCTCAAACCGGGCACGGTGACCATGAGATTGCGGCGTCCGGTCAGCACCTCGAGTTCCTCAACCTGCACGGCATGGAGCACCGGATGGCTCAACCGCTCCAATTGAGCCTCAACCAACACTTTGATATAGCGTTCAATCTCGCCCTCATACGCACCTGGGTCGGAACTGTCGATCCGCACGAGCCCTTGCGTAAGCCGCCAAGCAAAATCTGTATCAACCATAGGCACCTCACAGATAGTTAGGTCAACATACAGATTGTATGCCAAGAAGCGGCTCGGTGCATTTAATGGAGCGCTCACAAAAACGGGGGCGCCTCTCGTGCGAAAGGCGCCCCCGTGGGCATTCAATGTCAGTGACGGGCAGGCCACATGGGGAACTGCCCGTCAGATCAGCCGGCGCTACTTGATCACGCGCACGCGATACATCGACGGAATCTGCTTGAGCGCCTCGATGGTGCTGCTGTCCAGATGCTCGTCGGTGTCGAACATGGTGTAGGCGTTCTCGCCAGCGGACTCGTTGGTCATACGCCGCACGTTGGCGTTGTCCTTGGCGAGAATGGCCGTGATCTGGCCGATCATGTTGGGCACGTTGGCGTGCAGGCAGGCGATGCGGCTTGCGGCGCGCGCCTTGCCCATGCTGCAGGCGGGGTAGTTGACGCTATGTGCGATGTTGCCGTTCTCCAGGTAATCCTTGAGCTCGCTGATGGCCATATCGGCGCAGTTGGCCTCGGCCTCGCCAGTGCCGGCGCCCGAGTGCGTGGTGATAAACGTGTTGGGCATCTTGACGGTCTTGGGCGTGGCAAAGTCGCAGCTAAACCAGCTGAGTTTGCCCGCGCGCAGGGCGGCGTCGACGGCGTCCTCGTCAATGATGGTCTCGCGTGCGTAGTTGATCAGCACGGCGTCGGGTGCCAGCAGGTTGATCTGCTCGGTACTGATCATGCCGATGGTGTCGGCCTTGCTGGGCACGTGCACGGTGAGGTAGTCACAGCCACGGCAGAGGTCCTCGAGCGTGCCCACGCGCTGCACCTCGCGGCTCAGCACCCACGCGTGCTCGACGGAAATGAACGGGTCGTAGCCGTAAACGTCCATGCCCAGGTCGACGCAGGCGTTGGCGACCTTGGAGCCCACGTTGCCCAGACCGATGACGCCGATGCGCTTGCCCTTGAGCTCGCGGCCCACAAAGGCCTTCTTGGCTTTCTCGGCATCGACCTGGATCTCGGGGTCGTCGGCGTTGTCGCGCACCCAGTTCATCGACTGCACTACGCCGCGGCTCGAGAGCACCAGCATGCCCAGGACGAGCTCCTTGACGGCGTTGCTGTTGGCGCCGGGGGAGTTAAAGACGACGACGCCCTTCTTGGCGTACTCCTCGACGGGGATGTTGTTGACGCCGGCGCCGCAGCGGGCGATGGCGCGGATGCCCTCGGGCAGCTCGTAGCCGTGCAGGTCGGTCGAGCGCATCAGGATGGCGTCGGCCTCCTCGGCGGTGCTCACAAATTCGTAGCCCTCGCCAAACTCGACTTTGCCGTCCTTGGTGATGTCGTCGATGGTCTTAATCTTGCGCATGAAAAACTCCTTAGCAGGTTTGGTTTAAACAGGTGGTTTGAAGTGGCTGGTCGGCCCGCGCGTTGCGGGCTAGTTAGATCGCGGGCTCAAACTACGCTGCGTTTCGAAGTCCTTCATGTACGAGGCCAGTGCCTGCACGTCTTCCATGGTTACGGCGTTGTAGACGCTGGCGCGCATGCCGCCTACCAGACGATGGCCCTTGACGTTTTGAATCTGGTGCTCGGCCGCGCCTGCGACAAAGGCCGCGTCGAGTTCGGCGTCGCCGGTGCGGAAGGTGACATTGGCGATGGAGCGGCTGTCGGCCTGCGTGGTGCCATGGAACAGCTCGCTGTGCTCGAGCAGGTCGTAGAGCAGGTTGGCCTTGGCCCAGTTGCGCTCGGCCATGGCGGCAAGTCCGCCGGTCTCCTCGACCCAATGGAACACCTTGCCGCACACGTAGATGCCAAAGGTGTTGGGCGTGTTGAGCATGGAGCCCTTGGCGGCCTGGGTCTTAAGGTCCATGTACTGCGGCGTCTGCGCAAAGGCGGGGCCGTCGGCGATGAGGTCGTCGCGCACGATGACCACGGTCACGCCCGCGGCACCGGCGTTTTTCTGCGCGCCGGCGTAAATGAGCCCGTAGCGCTCAACGTCGAGCGGCTGCGACAGAAAGCAGCTCGAGACATCGGCGACCAGCGGTACGTCGCCGCAGTTGGGCAGCTCGTGGTACATGGTGCCAAAGATGGTGTTGTTCTGGCAGATGTAGACGTAGTCGAGCCCGTCGCCTGCGGCCTCGGCGGCAATGCGCGCGTTGATGTCGGCCATGGTGGGTATGCGGTCGAAATTGGTGTCCTCGGAGCTCGCGAGCAGTACGGCCTCGCCGTACTTGGCGGCCTCCTTGTATGCCTTGTTGGCAAAGTTGCCGGTCACGATGTAGCCGGCGCGGCCGCGGCGCATGAGGTTCATGGGGATGCCCGCAAACTGCAGCGTGGCGCCGCCCTGCAAAAACAGGACGCGGTAGTTGTCGGGGATGCTTAGCAAGCGACGCAGGGTTGCCTCGGCGTCGTCGATGATCTGCTGGTACATGCTAGATCGATGGCTCATCTCGAGCACGGACATGCCGCAACCGCGGTAGTCCATCATCTCGTCGGCGATCTCGGCGAGCACGCTTGTAGGCAGCGCGGCCGGGCCAGCTGAGAAGTTGTGCACACGTGCCATCTTCTAGTCTCCCTCGTAGTCGTTTGAACGTTCGGGATACTTTAGCACAGTGGAGCGCCAGGCGCGACCGCATCACGGTAAAACTCGACTGCGCCGCTATGATTTACAGGATGGTTACATGGGGGAGAGGTGACCTTACTCCTCAGGCAAATCCAAATCTGCGAGCGAAGACATGAGGTTCTCTAGGCGCTTGATCTCTTCGCCGCAAATTAGTTACCTCCTGCCCGCTACGATGCCAGTGTGGCAATGACGGCTTCGTCGCCGGCGTATATTAGGGTGTTGCCATCGGGAATGATCGTTTGGCCGTCGCGCTTGAGCATCACCACAATAAACGGATGCTTGCCTTGCGGCACGTCGCGCAGGCGCTGGCCGGCCAGGCGACCGTGGGGCGTCACGGTGACCTCGCGCAGCGTAACCTCGGCACGCTCTTCAAACGTCGGGGCAGCCATCACCAATAGGTCGCCTTCCTCAATCACGGTATCGCCATTGGGCAGCACCGGGTGCGCGCCATCGCGCAGCACCAGGACGACGAGCATGTCCGTGGCGCTGCCAATATCGGCGAGCGAGCGTCCGGAAAACGGATGGCCCGCGCCCACCTTGAACTTGACAAACGACATGCCGTCCTCGTCGCGGTAATCGTTAAACGTACGGCGCACGTCGCCTTCCGCGTCGATCATATTGAGCTTTTTCGCCACCGCCGGTAGCAGCGAGCCCTGCACCACAATGCTCGACACGGCAATCACAAATACCAGGTCAAACAGGTCGTGACCGCCAGGAACACCGGCCACCACGGTAAAGAGGCTAAACACGACCGAAGCCGCGCCGCGCAGACCCGCCCAGCTTACGAGCGCAACCTGGCGAGGGTTCGTCTTAAAGGGCGCTAGGAGCACGCCGACGGCGATGGGGCGGCTCACAAAGAGCATAAACGCCATGAGCGCCAGGCCCGGCAGCAGCATCTGCGGCAGGCGTGCGGGCGTTACGAGCAGGCCGAGCAAGAAGAAGATCGTCATCTCGGCCATCTCGGTGAGGGTATCGAAGAAGTGCGCCATCTCGACCTTGCCGGTGATGTCGCTCGCACCCAGCACAATGCCGGCCAGGTACACGGCCAAAAATCCGTTGCCGCCCAGGTAGCTCGGCAGCGCGTAGGCGACGATGGCCACGGCGAACAAAAAGATGGTCTGCGCGCCCTCGGCCGTTGCGTGCGCGCGTTCAATCAGGCGGCCCGCCGCCCAGCCGATGGCGAGGCCCAGGCCCACGCCCAAGATAATCTGCTTGGCCAGCAGTGCGGGAATGTTGATGTCGCCGCCGGCCGCGAGTGTGGCGAGCACGGCGGTGAGCATATAGGCGACGGGATCGTTGGAGCCCGATTCGACCTCGAGCAGCGAGTCGGTGCCGCCCCTCAGCGACAGGCTGTGCTCGCGCAGAACGCTAAAGACGCTGGCCGCGTCGGTGGACGCCACGACCGATCCCAACAGCAGGCCGCCGATCCAGTCGAAGCCCAGCACAAAGTGGGCGAACACGCCGGTGATGCCTGCGGTGATGACGACGCCGAGCGTGCTCAGCAGCACCGCCGGCGCGGCGACGGGCTTGGCGCGGTCGATATTGGTGTTAAAGCCGCCGTAGAACATGATGAACAGCAGCGCCGTGCTGCAGACGGTTTCGGTGAGCGCGTAGTCGCTAAAGTCGATATGCGTCGGGCCGTTGACGCCCAACAGCATGCCCAGCGCGATAAAGATGAGCAGGGTGGGGAAGGGGAGTTTTTTGCCGACGGGTTTGATGGTCAGGCACAAAATGATGACGAGGCCGATAAAGAGAAGGATCTGGTTCATGGATAGTGTCCGCTCCTGGGTGGTTGGCGTGGCACGGTCAGTTGTCTGCGGTTATTTGTACCCAAAGATGGTGGGTTTATGGGGTTGGATTGCGGGCGTGCGCGATATCGTCATAGACGGCTGCCGTCTTTGCCTCTGCTCGGAAACCCTTTCCAGCTTTATTGCAACGGAGTACAATGGGTAACGTTTAAGTTCAACTTGAAGTTTTAGTTGCGGCACCGGGCTTCGGCCGCAATGCAAGGAGAGGCGTACCATGGCGATCTATGTGACATCTGATGCTCACGGGCACGTGCGTGCGCTTGACGAGGCCCTGTCTAAGATCTCGTTGACGTCCGACGACACGCTGTACGTGTTGGGCGACATGATCGATCGCGGGCCCGATCCGGTCGGCGTTATTAAGCTCGTGCGCTCGCTGCCCAACGCCCGCGTGCTCAAGGGCAATCACGAGCAGATCATGCTCGATGCCATCATTGGCCAGGATCCGCTCGATGCCGAGACCTGGGATATCAACGGTGGCTGGACGACGCGTGAGCAGCTCAACGACATGGAATTTGAGGCATACGAGGAGCTCGTGCGATGGATGGCCGCGCTGCCGCTCTACGCGGTGGTCGAGACCGAGGAGCGCCCGTATCTGCTGGTACATGCCGGTATTGAGACCGAGGCGGCGCAGGCGTTTTTGCTTGAGCATGGCGTCGATTGTGCCGATGGCGTTGGAGCGGTGGGTGCCGATCGCGAGCTGCTGCAGCAGATGCTCGCGGTGCAGTCGTCCGATGACCTGCTGTGGATTCGTCATGGCTATTGGGATGCGTCGACCGGGCTGCTTTCTGCCGAGGGCAAGGGCCCGGTCGTGGTGAGCGGTCACACGCCCACGGTATCGCTTGGGCGCTATTGCGAGGTCGGTGGTCTGGCGGGGCTCGATGAGGAATCGGGACGCGGGCAGATCGTGCGCTTGGGCGGCGAGGACACTGCTGGTGTGCCCGATCGCATCGACATCGACTGCGCCGCCGCCACCGGCTCTGAGTTCGGCCGCGTGGGCATCCTGCGGCTCGATGATGGGGCGGAGTTCTACGCGAACATCAACCCGGGCGAAT
>DBGBZQ010000022.1:0-2153 GCA_048368115.1 Collinsella sp. | reverse complement strand
CGTCTGCGAATGTAGGCGCCCAGGGACTCGCCTGTTTGGGCCTTAAAGGTGGCGCATAGTTTGGAGCGGCTTGTGTAGAGCCTTTCGGCCACCTCGTTGATACCCACACGTCTGCCTTTGTCGAGCGCGCGCTCAATCATTGCCGTTGCTTCTTCGGCAATGGTTATGCTGACGCGTGTGTCTGCCGCCTGCCGCGCCTGCTTGTGGGCCGCGCGCGAACAGGCGAGCTCCGCGACCATGGTCTCCACGATGCCCCGCATATAGACGTGTCCGCCTACGGTGCGGGCGCGTTCCTCGTTGATCCGGCGCAGCGTGTGGCAGATGGCAGACGTCGCTTCCTCGTGCCATGATTCGGCAAACGCCTCAAAGATTCCCGCGAACTCGGTGGGATAGCGGTGCTCCAGTTCGTCAAAATATCCAGGCAAAAAGAGCACCGAGCGCGAGTGATAAAGCTCCCCCGCAAACAGCGGGCTTAATTCCTCGCCACAGCTATCTTGGATAAAGCTGCAAACGGCATTGTTTGGCCACGGTCCATGCAATGGTTTGAGGTTCGCGGGCGTTATGCCAGCCTCGCGCATGCATGTAAGTGTGGGCGCGCTGACTTCGCTCACGCAGGCGTATGGCTCGGGTGTGTATTCGGCCAGGTACATATCGTGCGTCGGGGTAATGAAATGCTCCATGACGATGCAGGCAGGGGAGAGAGGCATGATCCATGCGCGGCCGTGCGCCCGGTCGTTTGCCACCTCGCCGGTAAAGACGGCACCCTTGCCGGCAAGCTCCAGGCCAAACTGCTCAAACTGTGGTGCGTAGAGCTCGGTTATGTCGGTCGCGGCCCGATGCATTTTCAAAAGCGTCCCCTCCCTTTGCGGAAACGTCCACGCCTGGCTCGATTGTGTGCCTTGGCTAACATATCAATGATAAGTTGATTGCGGTTAACTCTCAAGCCGTCAGAAGGGAGCCTCATGGCAAAGGGATCAAAAAAGGAAGGCGGCGGCATCGGCGAGCTGCTTGCATATGCCGGTGACCGTAAATACCTCACGTATTTGGGCATGGCTCTCTCGGCGCTCTCGCAGCTGCTGAGCTTTGGCCCGTACGTGTGCATCTGGTTTGTCGCGCGAGACTTTATCGCTGTGGCGCCTAACTGGAGCGAAGCCACCGATATCGCGATGTATGGCTGGTGGGCCGTTGGTTTTGCCCTGGCAAGCATCGTAGTTTATTTCGTGGGGCTCATGTGCACGCACCTGTCTGCGTTTCGTTGCGCGTCCAATATCCGCAAGACTACGAGCGAGCACCTGCTTAAGCTGCCGCTTGGCTACTTTGACACGCACGCCACCGGTGAGCTGCGCCGTATTGTAGACGGCTGCGCCGCCTCCACCGAGACCCTGCTCGCGCACATGCTGCCCGATATCGCTGGCGCCACCGCCATGGTCGCAGGCCTGCTCGTGCTGCTTTTCGCCCTCGATTGGCGTTTGGGGGTGGCATGCCTTATTTCGGTCGTCGTTTCGCTTGGCGCCATGGCCACCATGATGGGCGGCAAAGGCGCCGAGTTCATGAAGGCCTACATGGAAGCGCTGGTCAAGATGAACAAGACCGGCACCGAATACGTACGCGGCATCCCCGTGGTCAAGGTGTTTCAGCAGACGGTCTACTCCTTCAAGGCCTTCCACGATGCGATTGCCGAATACGCCGACATGGCACAAAACTATGCGGGCACGTTCTGCCGAGGTCCGCAGGTACTCAACCTTACGGCACTCAACGGCCTCGTGGCATTCTTTTTGCCGGTGGCGTTGCTGCTAGCTCCGGGCGAGACGGACTTCGCGCATTTCATGGTCAACTTCACGTTTTACGCGATATTTTCGGCCGTGGTGCCGACGGCCATGACCAAGCTCATGTTTGTGGGCGAGGCCTCTCAGATGAGTGCCGATTCGCTGGCTCGTATTCGAAGCGTCATGGATTCCAAGCAGCTCTCCGTGCCCGCCCAACCCAAGCACCCTGCCGGCGGCGACGTGCGCTTTGAGGACGTGAGCTTTACGTACGAGGGTGCCGAAGCACCTGCCGTTAGCCATGTGAGTTTCAGCGTTCCCGCTGGTAGCACCCTCGCCCTGGTGGGTCCCTCGGGTGGCGGTAAGTCAACCTGCGCAAGCCTGATCCCG
>DBGBZQ010000021.1:0-2144 GCA_048368115.1 Collinsella sp. | reverse complement strand
CTGGCGAGATGGTTTTGGTTTGCTGCTCGGACAGTCCTGCGCAAGACGAAGGCCACATTAAGTGGCCTTCTTTGCGTGCGGAACTCGCGACAAACCAAAACCATCTCGCCAGCCCAGCGACCATGGGGTCCCAAGGTTTTCAAAAAAGCGGTCGACGCGCAGTGCGCCGACCGCCGATATATGGGGTCTGATGATTTTTACCAGCTAGGGCCTCTTACTCGTCTAGGAGATCCTCTGGCATGTCGTTGCCGTCGCCCAGGTCGACTGGGGCCTCTTCGGTGTCGACTGCGGCCTCGGCGCCTTCGCCTTCGGGCTTTTCCTTGGCGGCTGTCATGCGGGCGACAGCGCATACGCGGTCGTTGTCGTCGACGGTCATCATCTTGACGCCCTGGGTGGCACGGCCGGTCTGGCTGATCTCGTCGGTCTTGACGCGAATGACCGTTGCACCTTCCGTCACGATGAACAGCTCGTGCTGCGGGCCCACCGTCTTCATGGCCGCGAGGTTGCCCTTGCGCTCGGTCATTTGGATGGTGTAGACGCCCTGGCCGCCGCGGTTCTGCTCTGGGTAATCCGCGACCGGCGTGCGCTTGCCGTAGCCACGCTCGGTGATGACAAACAGGTCACCGTTGCCGTTGGTAACCTCCATACCCAAAACGCTCACGCCGTCCTTCATGCTAATGCCGCGAACGCCGCTGGTATCGCGTCCCGTGGCGCGAACCTGGTCCTCGGGGAACATAATCGCCTTGCCCGCAGTGGTGGCCAGGATAATCTTGTCGCCCTCTCGTACACGGCGCACTGCGAGCAGCGCGTCGTCGTCCCTCAGGTTAATGGCGATCAGGCCATCACGGCGGCTACGATCGTAAGCGCTCATCACGGTCTTCTTGACCATGCCACTCTTGGTGGCAAACATCAGGTACTCGTCGGCAGGGAACTCGCGGCAGCTGATGACGCTCGCGATCTTCTCGCCCTCCTCGAAGGGCAGCAGGTTGACGATCGCGGTACCGCGCGCCTGGCGCGTACCCACCGGCAGCTCGTGCACCTTCAGGCGATAGACCTTGCCCTTGCTCGAGAAGAACAGCACATACTCGTGCGTGGACGCGATGAACATCTCGTCGATAACATCGTCCTCTTTGAGGTTGACGCCCGACACGCCCTTGCCACCGCGCTTCTGGGCACGGTAGGCAGCCACCGGGATACGCTTAACGTAGCCGGTGTGGGTGATGGTCACGACCATATCCTCGTCGGCAATGAGGTCCTCGACGTCCAAGTCCTTCTCAACCTGGCTGATCTCGGTGCGGCGCTTATCGCCGAACTTCTTGGAGATCTCGCGCATCTCCTCCTTGATGACGCTCAGGATCTTCTCCTCATGCGCCAGCAGGTCCTCGTAGTAGGCGATGGCGCGGCGCAGGCCGTCCAACTCTTCTTGGATCTTGTCACGCTCCAGGCCGGTCAGGCGGCGCAGCTTCATCTCGAGGATGGCCGTGGTCTGCTCGGGCGTAAAACCAAAGCGCTCGATCAGGCGGCTGCTGGCCTCGGAGTCGGTCTGCGAGGAGCGGATGATGCTAATGACCTCGTCGATATGGTCAAGGGCCATCAGGTAGCCCTCGAGGATATGGGCACGCGCCTGGGCCTTCTTAAGGTCGAAGCGGGTGCGGCGGGTGACGACGTCGACCTGGTGATCGATGTAGTGCTGCAGCATCTCGCGCAGGCTCAGGCATTTGGGAACGCCGTTGACGAGCGCCAGGTTGTTGGCGCCAAAGGTCGTCTGCAGCGAGGTGTACTTATACAGGTTGTTGAGCACGACCTGCGGAATGACGCCCTTCTTGAGCTCGATGACCAGACGGATGCCCTTCTGGTTGGACTCATCGCGCATATCCGAGATGCCCTCGATGCGCTTGTCGTTGACGAGCTGGGCGATCTTCTCCTGCAGGGTGCCTTTGTTGACCATGTAGGGAATCTCGGTAAAGACCAGGCGGCTGCGGCCGGTCTTGGTGGACTCCACATGTGCCTTGGCACGCACGGTAATGGAGCCGCGGCCGGTCTCGTAGCTCTGCTTAATGCCGGCGCTGCCCATGATGATGGCGCCGGTGGGGAAGTCCGGACCGGGCATGATCTGCATGAGCTCGTCGACGGTGGCGTCGGGG
>DBGBZQ010000020.1:0-3531 GCA_048368115.1 Collinsella sp. | reverse complement strand
ATCGGTGGGCATATGAAGTTCCACCAGGTTTTTGCGCATGCAGCGGTTCATGAGCAGCGGACGGCCCCTCGGGTCCAGATACAGGATGCCCACGGGAATCACGTTGATGGTCTCGATCGTCGAGAACGCGGTGATATCCTCCTGGCGGTTACGGACGTCCATCAAGAGCGCCGCGATGGAACGGAACAGGAAGAACGCTCCCTCTGCGATAAGGACAACGGTCCACGTCGAGCCCATGGCAAAAACCACCGGCGGTGTAACGGCGACAACAAGCAGCAGCTCGACCAGCATGACGGGGCGACGATAGCGCACCATAAGTACCACGCCATAGGCAAAGATCGCGGCATTGAGCCACAGCACTCCGCCCATTGCCCTGGCGCAAACGTCAAGCGGCGCCACCAGATACGAGCCAGACGACGCGAATAAGATGAGCGCCGAAATCATCAGGTGAAGCACAAGACTCGCCTCGTAGGCGCAAATCACCTTACGGTTATAGGACGAGCGGCGCGATGCGATGAGCGGGACGTGGATCGTCTGCAGACACGCAGCCAGGGCAAAGACAACATCGAGCGCAACGATTTGGGGAAGGATGAGCGAAATCTGCATCGTCACTCACCCGCCCTCGGCATCAAGACGATCATGCGCAGCTGGCCGGACTCGCCCTCAAGGCGGTATGCCACGTTGCGCCCTTGCAGAGCGCTTTCGAGCTCTTGCGCGGCGGGCGTCTGCGAAAGATCTTCATCATCGTTGGAAAAAAGCGTGGCGCGCAGCTCGACACTGCATCGGTCATGGTCGCCCAAGTGATACATAAGCGCCGGATGGTCGGTGGTGTAGGCAAAAAACGCAAAGTCATACACGCAGTCGTACAGGGCGCTTACCGTACTGGCGTGCATCGGGCGCCGTATGGCGATAATCGAAGCGCAATCGATATCGATGGTGCGCAGGTCGCTTGCGAGCTCGTTGGCAATGAGCTGAATACGGTCGCGATCAAAACCGCTCTCCCCGTGCTGTGCCAACGTGAGCGACCCCTTGCGCTTGCAATAGGCGACGAGCATCTTGGCGCGCTGCAGCATGCGGTAGCGCTCGTGCGAAGACGCTTCGTCGGTCAACGGCGGCAGCGAGCTCAGCAGGTCGTACATCCCTTCGAGCGCGCGGGCAAGCGCTTGGTCCACGTCTTGGACCAACAAGGTCTCGGCCTCTTGATCTGCCAAATGCGTCTTAAGGTCGTAGTCGGCGGCGAGCAGCTCGTTTTGACGCTGCAACTCCATGCGACGATGTGCCAGTTCACGGTTAAGCTCGTTGAGATCCGACACGTCTTGGGCAAGCAGGGCCGATCCGCCCAGCAGTGGAAAGACACGGTACATTACATCGGGATCGGACGCCACGGCAAAGGCATGGGCGCGGCCGTGCTCCTGGGTCCGCAACTCCTCGCGCACACCTACCGGCATTGGCTTTGACACTGGCGTGGCATAGACCTCCTGCAGGTCGCGCGTTAGAACTTTGAGGTCAAGCGGCAAGGTTTCGAAGATGCCGGCGATGTCGTGATACGACGGAATGACACCGCAATCGAGACAGATTTCCATCGCCACCACGCACAGGACGCAATAGACGAGCGAAAAGTTGAGCCTCCATGCCCAGGGCACGCGCAACGCATACGAGATGGCAAAGAATGCGCCACCCAGCAGTACGAGCGCCGCCGTGCCTGAGAAACGCTGGATGCGAAAGGACGAGGACCGACCGACCAGGATAAAAAAGGCCACGAAGTCAAAGACCGTCCACACGAGAACGGCGAAATAACCCCAGCCGTACGTGTAATCGTTGCTCCAGGTGTCGCTTGTACGGTCAAAGCGGAAGACCTGCTGGTGAAAATCGTTGGTGAGCACAAATCCGATAAGCAGGATGGCCACAAGCCACAGCGTAGCACGGTAGCGGCGACCCAGGCGGTGTTGCTCCAGGCCCGCAAGGCGCAGACCACACAACTGGTAGAGCAGCGGAATGAGCGTCATGGGCACGTAGTACAGGTACCACAGCACAGTGGCATAGAACGGCGTGAATGACTTGTACTTGAGAATGACTTCGATCATCCACAGGGTGCAGATGGTGGCGACGGCAACAAGGCGGCGGCGCAACACATAGTCCAAACAGCGCAGATAGACCGATACGCCCCAAATCGAAAATACAATTGCGGCGACAAGCAGCAGGAGAGAGCTCGAGTGGACGAGCGCATCCACGACCTCTTCGGACACCTCGCTATAGGCGGGCACGGCGTTAGATAGTTTGGGGTCGAAGGCGAACAGCGCCGGCAAGACTGCCAAAAGCATGAGGAACAGCGCGGTGATGGCGCCGGCGATAGCAAAGACGCGGTGACGGTATACCTGATGTGTTATGCCAACAAGGAATCGCGGCATGGCGAAGAGCCTGCCACCCCTGGGATCCGCCACGGGTGCGGATCGGGCGGCCGCGTGGCCGATATGTCGCTCGCGGGTACCCATAGTGCTTTTAGTGTACCGACAGATGGATCGAAAAAGCGGGCCGCATGTCTCAAAATCCGCAGACGGCAAGGCGCCCGGCGAGCACATACTCGCCGGGCGCCTTGGTTAGGAGGCTATGAAGTTGAGTGTCTCAGCTTCCTTAGGACAGGTCCTCACCATTAGAAGCAATAACCTTCTTGTACCAGTCGAAGCTCTTCTTCTTGGAGCGCTTGAGGGTGCCGTTGCCTGCATCGTCGCGATCGACGTAGATAAAGCCGTAGCGCTTGGACATCTCGCCCGTGCCGGCAGACACCAGGTCGATCGGGCCCCAGGTGGTGTAGCCCAGCAGGTCAACGCCGTCCTCGGTCACAGCATCACGCATCGCGGCAATATGCTGGCGCAGGTAGTCGATACGGTAGTCGTCGTTGATGGAACCATCTTCCTCAACAACATCCTTGGCGCCCAGACCGTTCTCGACCACAAACAGCGGCTTCTGATAACGGTCGTACAGGTCGTTAAGGGTGATTCGGAAGCCCAGCGGATCGATGGCCCAGCCCCACTGGCTCTCCTGCAGGTAGGGGTTCTTGGCGCCGGCGAAGGCGTTGCCCTGGGTGCGCTCGACATCGGGGTTATCGGCACCGGCAGAGCAGCGGGTGCTGTAGTAGCTAAAGCTGATGAAGTCGACGGTGTTGGCGGCCAGGATCTCGCGGTCCTCGTCCGTCATGCCCACATCGATGCCTAGACGCTCGAGCTTCTTGACGGCATAGGCCGGGTAGTAGCCGCGGCTCTGGACGTCGACGAAGAAGTAATTGTCCTGGTTGTCGAGCTGCGCTTGGCGCACGTCGCCCGGACGGCAGCTGTAGGGGTAGTAGCTACCTGCGGCGAGCATACAGCCGATCTTGACCTCAGGATCGATCTCGTGAGCGATCTTGGTTGCCCAAGCGCTGGCGACGAGCTCGTTGTGGGCGGCCAGGTACTCGACGGCCTCCTTGTTCTCGCCCTCCTCAAAGACCAGACCGGCACCCATAAACGGCAGGTGCAGGATCATATTGATCTCGTT
>DBGBZQ010000019.1:0-4464 GCA_048368115.1 Collinsella sp. | reverse complement strand
CCTTCTCCGAGAACTGCGTCTTCTCCAGGATCTTATACATAGAACCCCTCTCTTGTTAGGGCCGCCGAACCGTGCCTCCACGGAAATGGACGGTAGCCCGAGTAAAACCGTACGCGCACAGGCGTTGTGCAGTCATACGGTGCAAATTATACCCTCATCGCAATGTCGCTTACGAGTTTCTTTGGCAGGTAGGAAAAGTGACCTGCCAAAAAGGGACAGGTTTATTTTGGTCGGTTTTATCAGGCAAAACGGCAAAGGGGGCCGGCCTCGCGCTTCGTTGAGGCCGGCCCCCTTTTGGGCGCTATGTGTGTATGGCAGTGCGGGGTTTATTGCGATGCGGCCACTGGGGCGTTTTCGTAGATAAAACCTGCCAAAATAAACATCCCTTTTTGGCAGGTTTTAGTGCTTCCCGTTGGCGGAAGCGGCGCCGTTTACGTGATCGCGGGCGTAGATTACGCCGTGGACGATGGCCAGACCGGCGGCATCTGCGGCGCGGGCGCAGGTGTCCTGGAAGTCCTCTGCCTCGCGGGCGCGCAGCTGCTTAAGCACGTAGTCGGCGACAGCCATCTTGCCGGGAGGGTTGCCGATGCCGGTGCGGATGCGGCTGAAGTCGCGACTGCCCATCTTGTCGATGATGGAGCGCAGGCCGTTGTGGCCGGCGTGGCCACCGCCCACCTTAACACGTACGTCGCCGGCGGGAATGTCGAGCTCGTCGTGAATCACGAGCAGCTCCTCGGCCTTGATCTTGTACTCGCGGCAGAGCTTGGAGATGGGGCCACCCGAGGTATTCATATACGACTGCGGCTTGACCAGCACAATCTGGCGCTTACCGCCCTCTTCCTCGGGATCGTTGATGTTGATGAGCGCGACCTCGGCGCCCGCCTGGTTTTTCCAGTACGTGACACCGGCCTGACGGGCCAGCTCGTCGATCGCTTTGAAGCCAGCGTTGTGGCGGGTCTCGGCATATTCCTCGCCAGGGTTGCCAAGCCCGGCAACCATGCGAATCTTAAGCGGCTGTGCAGCTGCCATGTTTATCCTTCCGTTACATAAAAAGTTTAATCAACGACAAAGGCTACCACGCCCGCCGAAGGCGAGACTTCGTTTCAGCGAAATCCCACCAGACAAAAGCGCGGCCGCGGCAGGGCGAGCCGTCGGAACAGAAGAAACCCCCGCGCGACCTTTGCGAAGCAAGGGGGAGCGCGGGGGTTTCTTCTGTTCCGACGGCGATGCGCCGGGTTACAAGGACGATGCGATTACAGCGCGAAGTCGCCGCCGACGAGCGTGGAGACGGGCTCCTCGTGGTAAACGGCGGAGATGGCCTGAGCGAACTCCTCGGCGACCGAGATGGTCTTGATCTTGCCGCCGACCTCGACGGGAATGGCGTCGGTGACGAGGCACTCGACGATCGGGGCGTCGTTCAGACGCTCGATGGCCGGACCGGAGAAGATGCCGTGGGTGGCGCAGACGTAGATGTCGCCAGCGCCCATAGCCTTGAGCTCCTTGACGTTGGCGCACAGGGTGCCAGCGGTGTCGATCATGTCGTCGTTGATGATGCAGGTCTTGCCCTTGATGTCACCGATGATGCCCATGACCTCGGCGGCGTTGTGGCGCGGACGGCCCTTGTGGGCGATGGCCAGGTCGCAGCCGAGCATGTCGGACAGCTTCTTGGCGGCCTTGGCGCGGCCCACATCGGGGGAGACGACAACCAGGTTGTCGGTGTCGAAGTGCATGTCGTTGTAGTACTGGCCAAACAGCGGCAGTGCGGACAGGTGGTTAACCGGGATATCGAAGAAGCCCTGGATCTGGCCCTGGTGCAGGTCGAGGGTGATGATGCGGTTGACGCCGGCGCGCTCGAGCAGGTTGGCGACGAGGCGGGCGGTGATGGGCTCGCGCGGGCCGGCCTTGCGGTCCTGGCGGGCATAGCCGTAGTGGGTGATGACGGCGGTGATGGAGCGGGCGGATGCGCGCTTGGCAGCGTCGGTGGCAATGAGCAGCTCCATGAGCATGTCGTTGACGTTGCCGCCGGCCACGGACTGAATCAGGAAGACGTCGGCGCCGCGGACGGTCTCGTCGTAGCGGGCGTAAATCTCACCATTGGCGAACTGCTTTAGCGTAAGGCCCGAAAGCTCGACCCCAAGGTACTCAGCGATCTTCTGAGCGAGGGGACGGTTGGAGGAACCGGAATACACGCGGATGGACTTGCGCATATTCTCCGACTTCTCGGGATCATTAATCGGCATTACCCTTCTCCTTTATATATCGAATGCCATATAGATGCCTTTTTGCATTGTAACCGCGCGGCGGGGTTAATCGGGTCTTGATAACGTCTTTACCGTCAACGGACACGAACCGACCACTCATTCTGTCGCGCAGGTCAGCATAGAAAAAGGAGCCGTCCCCATGGGAACAGCTCCTTAGATGCTTGGTAAAACGTTATACCTCGTCGTCCTCGTGCAGACGGCGGCGATAATCGGCGGCCCAGCCCTCAATATTTACCTGACGGGCGCGGCCCAGGCCGAGTGCGTCGGCCGGGACCGGCTCGGTGATGACGGAGCCGGCGGCCACGAGCGCGCCGTCGCCGATCTGGGCGGGCGCGACCATCATGGTGTCGGAGCCGATGAAGGCATCCTTGCCGATGACGGTCTTGTGCTTGTGCACGCCATCGTAGTTGCAGGTGATGGAGCCTGCGCCCACGTTGACGCCAGAGCCCATGGTGGTGTCGCCGATGTAGGACAGGTGCGGGACCTTGGAACCCTCGCCGATCGTGGACTTCTTGATCTCCACGTGCGTGCCGGCCTTGGAGCCGTCGAGCATGTGGGTGCCCGGGCGCAGGTAGGCGCGCGGGCCGCAGTCGACGCCGTTCTCGATGACGGCCTCGATGGCGATGGTCTCATCGATGGTGCAGCCGCTGCCGACGGTGGTGTCGGTGAGGCGGCTGTTGGGGCCGAGCTGGCACTCCTCGCCCACGGTGACGTGGCCGATCAGATGCGTCTGCGGCCACACGACGGTGTCGCGGCCGATAACGGCGTCGGGGCCGATCCAGGCCTGCGTGGGATCGATGAACGTGACGCCCTCGGCCATCCAGTGCTCGTTGATGCGGTCGCGCGCAATGGCGGTGAGCTGCGCGAGCTGGATGCGGCTGTTGACGCCCAGGCCGTCGCGGTAGTCATCGCAGTGGAAGATGGAGACCGCCTGGCCGTGACCCTTGAGGATTTCGAGCATGTCGGGCAGGTAGTACTCGGACTGCGCGTTGTCGTTGCCGATCTCGTTGATGTGGGCGGCGAGCTGCGCGCCGTCGAAGGCGTAGCAGCCGGCGTTGCACTCCAGCAGCGTGGCGGCCTGCTCGGGCGTGCAGTCCTTCTGCTCGATGATGCGCTCGATCTGACCGTCGGCACCCAGCTTGATACGTCCGTAGCCGAAGGGGTCGGGCGGGGTCATGGTCATGACGGTGCAGGCGAGCTCGCCGGTGGCGACGGTTTGCGCGAACTTGGCGACGGTGTCGGCGGTGATGAGCGGCAGGTCGCCGTTGAGCACCACGACGGGGCCCTCGGTGATGCCGCAGGCCTCGAGCGCGACCTTCACGGCGTGGCCGGTGCCCAGGCGCTCGGTCTGCTCGACGCACTCGACCTTGGTAGCGCTGTTGGCATAGGCACCGTCGATGAGGGCGCGCATCTCGTCGGCGTGGCTGCCGATGACGACCACGACGCGGCTGCAGCCGGCCTTGATGGTGGCGTCGACGATCCACTGGACCATGGGCTTGCCCAGGATCTTGTGCGAAACCTTGCAGTGGTTCGACTTCATGCGGGTGCCCTCGCCGGCAGCGAGGATAATTGCGGTTGCGTCCATGTGATCTCCTGTTACGTTATAGAGACGTGTGTTTGGAAACGATACACGGCGCAATATGATACCGCAGGCATATGTTGAGCGCGTAGCGATTGGTTTGCGGCGGTTGAGGCTTGCGCCGCCGGCGTGGCGTTTGCGCTGCTTGCGTGCGGCGTTGGCGGTGCTGCGGAGCTGTCGTTTGAGCGAGGGGACGGGGGTGCCCGTGGACAACATACGAGAGGAGTTTGGCGGCGAGCCCGTCGCGGCATTCTCGATGTCGCATCCGGCTGTGCCGGCGCTCTATATAGTGCTGACGCTGGGGCTCACCATGTTCTCGATGCAGCCGGTACTGATTGCGCTGTCGCTTGCGGGCGGGCTGGCGTATGGATTTGCGACGCGTGGGGCTGCCCGCACGTTGGGCGCACTCCGCTGGCAGCTGCCGGTGATTTTGATTATCGCGCTGGTCAATCCGCTGTTTAACGCCTCGGGCTCGACGGAGCTGTTCCGTATTGGTATGCGCACGGTGTATCTGGAGAGCATGGTATATGGCCTGTGCATGGGCGGACTGTTTGTGGTGAGCGTGCTGTGGTTTGAGGCCGCGGCGTCGATGCTCGAATACGACAAGGTGCTCGCGCTGCTGGG
>DBGBZQ010000018.1:0-18561 GCA_048368115.1 Collinsella sp. | reverse complement strand
GTGGCTTCCGCGGCAACCGTTTCTAATTAGTTACGGCGTTTTACCAAACGCCGTAACGGGCCGACGCTGCGCGGGCCGCATTTGGACAATCTGACGTTCAACTTCAAGGGCGCGACCAGAAGGTCAGCGCCCTTTCGTTTCACATCACCTTGCCTCAAATGCGACCCGCTCGCTGACTTATGTTCAACCTATGGCGTCATCTCGCCCCAAAAGGGCCTCCCTCGCTCTGGCGGGTTTTCGCTGCCGGTGTCAAAACATCGGCGTTGCCTTGATCAACGCCTGCCAAAAAGGGACGGGTTTATTTTGGCCGGTTTTATATCTGGGCAAACGTGGTCGTCTATCACAATGTAGTCGTTGGGGACGTTCTTGTTTGGGTAGTCGTTTAAGAACGTCTCCAACGACTACATAGCATGAGAGTGGATAATCTCCCGGTTTGAGTCTGCATTCGAGCTCAAAGTGGGAGATTATCCACTCTCATTTGCTATGCGTCCGAAAATCCACGCTCGTTTGTTTTCTCCCTACATTTGGAGGAAGAGCTCGTGGAGGCGCATGTCGTCGTCGAGCTCGGGGTGGAAGGTGACGCCGAGCTGGTTGCCTTGGCGGGCGGCGACGATGCGACCGTCGACTTCGGCTACGGCCTCAGTGTCGCCGTGCACTTCGACGATGCGGGGCGCGCGGATAAACGTCAGCGGCACCTCACCGTCGATACCGCCTACCTGCCCCTTGGTTCGAAAGCTGCCGAGCTGCCTGCCGTAGGCATTGCGCTCGACAAGTACATCCATGGTTGCCAAACGCGGCGTGCCCTTATCGTCATGGGCGGCAAGGTCGTGAGACAGAAGAATCAGGCCGGCACAAGTTCCCAATACAGGCATGCCTTCAACAATGCGGGTGCGAAGTCCCTCGAGCATATCGAGTTCGGCAAGTAGCTTGCCCTGAACGGTTGACTCGCCGCCGGGGAGGACCAGGCGATCAAAGTCCTTCCGCAAATCGGCCGCCTGCCTCAACTCAATACAGCGTGCGCCAAGCTCGGATAGTCTTGCCTCGTGCTCGGCAAAAGCGCCTTGGACCGCCAGCACGGCGACCGTCTGGTCTGCATAATCGCTCATGTGCGATCCTTTCTGCTGGACTAGCGCCCGCGCTCCTCCATGATAATCTCGATCTCGTCGGCGTTGATACCCACCATGGCCTCGCCCAGGTCCTCCGAAAGCTCGGCGATGAGCTTGGCATCGGTGAAGTTTGCCACGGCCTTGACGATGGCGGCGGCGCGCTTGGCAGGGTCTCCACTCTTAAAGATGCCCGAGCCGACAAAGACGCCCTCGGCGCCCAGCTGCATCATCAGCGCGGCGTCGGCGGGGGTCGCTACGCCGCCGGCGGCAAAGTTCACCACGGGAAGCTTGCCCGTGGCATGAACCTCGCGTACCAGCTCGACCGGAACCTGCAGTTGCTTGGCTGCCTCAAAGAGCTCATCATCGCGCAGAGCAACAACGTCGCGGATCTGCTTTTGGATCTTGCGCATGTGGCGCACGGCCTGGACAACGTCGCCCGTGCCCGGCTCGCCCTTGGTGCGGATCATCGTGGCGCCCTCGGCGACGCGGCGCAGCGCCTCGCCCAAGTCGCGGGCACCGCAGACAAACGGGACGTCAAACTGGGTCTTGTCGATGTGGTAGACATCGTCGGCGGGGGAGAGAACCTCGGACTCGTCGATGTAATCGATCTCGATGGCCTGCAGGACCTGCGCCTCGACAATGTGACCGATGCGGCACTTGGCCATGACGGGGATGGAGACGGCCTCTTGAATGCCCTTGATCATCTTGGGGTCACTCATGCGCGAGACGCCGCCTGCGGCACGGATGTCGGCCGGGATGCGCTCGAGTGCCATGACGGCGCAGGCGCCTGCCTCCTCGGCGATGCGTGCCTGCTCGGGCGTGGTGACGTCCATGATGACGCCGCCCTTGAGCATCTGCGCGAGCTCGCGATTGAGTTTGACGCGATCGGCCTTGCTGGTCTGTTCTGCCATGGTTGCTCCCTTGGTTGGCATGTGCATTGCTTGACGGAACATCCTATCGGGGAGCTGGGTATGGCGAAATACTCAGCTTTCGAGATAATAACAAGGTCAGACTAATACCAGATTGAATGACTTAATAAGGTCAGGTGATATGCTCATGCTTGACTACAATTTGGAAAAACGCGGCGAAGCATCACTCTATGAGTATGTTTACCAGCAAATTCGAGATGATATCGTAGCTGGACGCATTGCGGCGGGGGAGCATCTTCCGTCTAAGCGCGCCTTTGCCAGTCATCTGGGAATCAGTGTCATTACCATCGAGAATGCATATAGCCAGCTACTTGCCGAGGGCTATATTTGCTCAATGCCGCGGCGTGGCTACTACGCTTGCGAGCTTCCGGATGCACCAGTTTTGCCTTTGGCTACGGGGAGTATCGACCGAGACGCCGTCTCTGTGGGCCCCAGCGCGCATGATGTCAACAGGCAAGTCGAGCTATTCGACGCACTTTCTCCTTCCGCTTTGGAGGCGGCGCGGCTTTGGCAAAGCGCACTGCGGGCGACGCTGACATCCGAAAACGAACGCGAGATCTTTTCGCCCGCACCGGCACAGGGCACCGCTCGGCTACGACGCGCAATCGCTCATCATCTGCGCGGGACAAGGGGTATGAATGTCGATTCCGATAACATTGTTATCGGTGCGGGCGCCCAGTTGCTCGATACCATGTTGGTTCAGTTGCTTGGCGCGGACAAGGTGTATGCCGTTGAGGACCCGGGCTATTTGCGCCTGACGCGCATCTATCAGGCTATGGGCTGCAAAGTTCGACATATCCCGTTGGATGATGAGGGCGTGGACTTGAGCACTCTGCAGAAAAGCGGGACCGATGTCCTTCACCTGATGCCGTCCCATCAGTATCCGACCGGCCTTGTGACGAGCATTGCGCGTCGCTACGCGCTGCTGAGCTGGGCCGCCGAGCGACCAGGTCGGTATCTCATCGAAGATGACTTTGATTGTGAGTTTCGCCTTGCCGGCAAACCGATTCCTGCGCTCGCGTCAATCGATGCCGCTCAGTCGGTTATCTACACCAACACGTTTTCGAAGAGCCTGTCATCGGCGCTGCGTCTAGCGTACATGGTGCTGCCCGACGAGCTGATGGAGCGGTTTAGGCGCAACCTTGGTTTTTACGCCTCGTCGGTGAGTTCTGTTGACCAGGTCGCTTTGGCTCGTTTGCTGGAATCGGGTGATTACGAGCGACATGTGAACCGCGTGCGAGTTCGTGCTCGCGAGGCGCGTGATGGTCTGGCGGCGCTTGTGCGGAAGGCATTTCCGGCAGGGGAGGTCTCGATTGAGCATGCAGACGCGGGTCTTTACTGCACTGTGGTTGCGGAGCGCGGAACGGGCGGAAGCTCTTTTGCGCAGGTCCTCACACGCTCGAGTATCCCGTTTATCGATATCGGTGACTGTTATTGGTGTGCCGATGGCGCGTCTGTCCCTGAAAACTCAACTCAAATTCTTGTCCAGTATGACGACCTGAGTCCGGAAGTGCTTAATACCTTGGAATTGCAGCTAATGGGGGCGCTCTGCAATCTAAGTGAGTAGACTTTTGGCACTTTGGCGACCAGGCCGTTTTGAAACAAGCTATCTACCTGCGACTTTATAAAGCAATATGGATGGTCTGCGCGGCAAGTTCGAAAAAGTCTACTCACTTGCCGCACAAAGTTTCCGCATGAGAAAAAAATGGGGTTTTCAACAGGGCTTCGTCCAGCTCACGGCAAGCTTTTGGCCAGTTGGGGAGGGCTGTTGAAAACTTAGCAGTCCGTTCGGTGCCATTTTTGTTGCGTTCGCGCCAATACGAGACCGACTGGGTTGAAATCTGTGTTTTCCTGTGCCTATGAAGGATCTACTTTGTGACATATCGGCTTTTAGGTACTGGCGTTTGCCTCCTCAAGTTCGCGCTTTGTGTCCGCCGCTTCCACGACCGGAAGAAGACCGGCAGCGATATGATCTCGCCCGCAACCCGACGGCTGCGGTTGCGCTCGGTTTTCCGTTGTATACATTGGTTCGGTCGAGAAACAAACGGACTTGCCCTGCCAGCATTAGGCAGCGGCTGTTCCTTGGTGAGCTCCCCAGGGAATCTGTGCTGGAAACGGAGCATGGATTTTTGGTCACGTCTCCTCTACTGACGGCATTTATCATGTCGCGGCATCTGACGGATCTTCAGCTTCTTTTGGTATTGGCGGAGATGTGTGGCTTGTTTGCGGTGTGCGCTCTGCCGGCGGCACTCGAGGCGGAGCTTTCGCGCGCAATTGATTCGGGCGCGATTTTGACAACGTTCGGTTGGGTGCGCTGTCCGCCCGAGGACGGCACCGCCTCAAATTTATGGCGTCGAGACGCTTTGGTTTTGGGTGGGGACCTTGACCGCTTTTGTTCAGATGTTTGCGGGATGCGTTATGGCAATAGATTTATGGCGGTATCGCAACTCGTTCCATTGGGTGCCGCGTCGCCTTTTGAGGTCGAGGCGTATTTGTTGCTTGGACTGCCGCGAGCCCTGGGAGGCGAAGGGTTTTGCGGCATAGAGCTCAATGTCGAAGTGATACTAAGCACAAGTGCTCGAGCGATTGTGGGAAAGTCCCGTGTGTATATCGATCTGCTTCTGTCTTCGCCGGACGGGAGGCGACAGGTGGCCATTGAATGTCAGGGAAAGGCCTCGCACGGGCGCGCGGGGGATGGCTTGCGCGACGCAGACCGCATGACGGCCCTTCAGGCCATGGGCTACGATGTACTTCTCCTGACACACAGACAGATATCCGATGAGGATAGATTCCGCGCGATCGTTAAGGCCGTATACAGGATGCTCGATGCTGAATATCGTGATAAAAGCTCGGATGAGCAAAGGGCCGAGGCATTACTCCGGTCTGAACTAGTTGTTGACTGGACAAAATTGGGAGTAATCGACGGAAAGATGCCCGTTAGACACAAAACAGCTCGATCGTGGACGACTGCGGAACTAAGTGAGTAGACTTTTGGCTTGATGGCGACCAAGCTGTTTTTGCAACAAGTCATTTACCTGCGACTTTATAAAGCAGTACGGATGGTCTGCTCGGCAAGTTCCAAAAAGTCTACTCACTTAGTTTTTGACGAGAAACCGATGCCGAAGATAGTTCTATTTCGGGGCGCTAACGAGTCCTCGAGACACAAAAAGGCCCGAACCAATACGGTCCGGGCCTTATAAAAGCTAGAGAATGTCTCTCAGGCGATTGGCTTAGCCAAAGTAGCGCTTGAGCAGGCCGGCGAAAGCCTTGCCGTGGCGAGCCTCGTCGCGAGCCATCTCGTGCACGGTGTCGTGGATGGCATCGAGGCCAGCGGCCTTGGCACGCTTAGCGAGATCGGTCTTGCCAGCGGTGGCGCCGTTCTCGGCCTCAACGCGCATCTCGAGGTTCTTCTTGGTGGAGTCGGTCACGACCTCGCCCAGGAGCTCGGCAAACTTGGCGGCATGCTCGGCCTCCTCGTGGGCAGCCTTCTCCCAGTACAGGCCGATCTCGGGATAGCCCTCGCGATGAGCGACGCGAGCCATGGCCAGGTACATACCGACCTCGGAGCACTCGCCCTCAAAGTTGGCGCGCAGGTCGGCAACGATGTCCTCGGAGACGCCCTCCATCTTGGCGACGCCCACGACGTGCTCGGCAGCCCACTCGAGCTGGCCCTCCTCCTGCTTCAGGAAACGAGAACCGGGAACGCCGCACTGGGGGCACTTAAAATCCTCGGGCAGCTGGTCGCCGTCGTACTCTTCAACATAACCGCAAACGGGGCAAACAAATTTCATGATTCGATCCCTTCGATCGATGGCGATGGTGCGCTCGTCCGGTCCCGTAAGGGCCCTCTCCGGACGTGCGTCTTGACGGGTTCTATTATCCATAAATGCAACCAAATGTGAAGCCTATTAGGAATGATTTTTAATAAAACAATTTTGAGATATGAAGATGTTGATTGATTAACGATTAGCAGGCCGTCTTTGACCGCCGCTGAGTACAATCGGTCGAGCAAATGTTGACCAATCAACAAATGAGGGAGTTTCCTTTATGCATCTAGCCCGCCGCGCCTGGTGCCGAACGTATCAAACGGTTTTTCGCATCGCATTGCCAGTGCTGCCCTATACCGAGCCACGCATTCTGGAACACGCTGAGGATGTGCCCACAGTGCTTCAAAAGCGTTCGATACAGCGGGTTCTTATCGTGACGGATCCCGGCATTGCCCGTCTGGGGCTCACGGCACCGCTCGAGACAGCGCTCGCGTCCAAGGGAATTGGCGCTGCGGTCTATGCCAAAACATCAGCGAATCCCACGGTCTCAAATGTGGAGGAAGCGGCGTCCCTGTATCGAGAGAGCGCCTGCCAGGCCATTATCGGCTTTGGCGGTGGCTCGGCCATGGACTGTGCCAAGGGCGTGGGAGCACACATCGCGCAGCCAAACAAACCCATCAACAAGATGCGCGGCCTGCTGCGGATTCATCGTCGCCTGCCGCTGCTCATCGCCGTTCCCACTACGGCAGGCACGGGAAGCGAGGTCACGCTTGCGGCGGTAATTACCGATGACGAGACGCACTACAAGTACCCCATTAACGACTTTGTGCTCATCCCGCGTTTTGCAGTCCACGACCCCGAGTTTACGCGCGGGCTGCCGGCGTCCATTACGGGGCAGACGGGTATGGATGCCCTGACGCATGCTGTCGAGGCCTTTATCGGCCGTAGCACCACACCTTACACGCGCAAGATGGCGCGTCAGGCGGTCCAGCTCATCCGCGACAATTTGCTCGAGGCCTATGAGCACGGCGACAACATGCGTGCGCGCCGCAATATGCTTTCGGCGGCGTATAAGGCGGGTGTTGCCTTTACGCGCTCCTATGTTGGATATGTGCATGCCATCGCACACAGCCTAGGCGGGCGTTACGGGATTCCGCACGGCTTGGCCAACGCCATCATCCTGCCGCATATGCTTCGCGCCTATGGCGAAACTGCTGCTCCAAAGCTCGCCGATCTCGCCCGCATGGCCGGTATCGCGCCGGTTGACGCGCAGGACAGCCTGGCGGCCGAGGCCTTTATCGATTGGGTCGATCGAATGAATGCCGCCTTGGACATTCCCAAATATGTTTCGGGTATTCGCCGCTCCGACATTCCTGAGATGGCGGCACATGCCGATGCCGAGGCCAATCCGCTGTACCCCGTTCCGCTTTTGATGGACCGTTTGGAGCTCGAGCGTATGTATGAGGTCGTCGCGGGTGGTATGTTTGAGGACGAGAACTAGGAGGGTCTATGAACACCGAGGAAATTGCGTGCATCGTCGGCGACCAGCGCGCCTACTTTAAGACGCACGCCACGTTTGATGTCGATGCTCGACGTCGTGCGCTCGTGAGTTTACGCGATGCGGTGCTGGCCCACGAGGCCGATATTGCCCATGCGCTCAAGACCGATTTGGGAAAGTCGCATGACGAGGCATATATGTGCGAGATTGGCACGTCGCTTTCCGAGATTCGTCATCAGATCGCTCATGTGGCTCGATGGAGTCGTCCGCGCCTGCGTCCGTGCGACCTCGCTAACGCCGTGAGTGTGTGCGAGACACAAGCCGTGCCCTATGGCGTCACGCTCATCATGGCTCCGTGGAACTACCCGTTTTTGCTGACGCTCGAGCCGCTCGCCGGCGCCCTTGCCGCGGGCAATACCGTGGTCATCAAGCCGAGCGCATATGCTCCGGCGTCGAGCGCGGTGCTCAAGCAAATCTGTGAAGAGGCATTTGATCCGCGCCTGGTGACGGTTGTCGAGGGCGGGCGCGCCGAAAACGAAGCGCTGCTCGATGAGTGCTGGGACAAGATCTTCTTTACCGGTAGCGTTCCGGTCGGCAAGCTCGTCATGGAGCGCGCAAGTAAAAACCTTACGCCCGTGACGCTTGAGCTGGGCGGAAAGAGCCCCTGCATCGTGGATGCGACGGCAAACTTGAAGGTCGCGGCGCGGCGTATTGCCTTTGGTAAATGGCTCAACGTGGGGCAGACCTGCGTGGCGCCCGACTATCTGCTGGTCGATACGCGCGTGCACGACGAGCTACTGGGCCTCATCAAGGAGGAGGTCCGCCGTATGTTTGGTGACCATCCACTCGATAACGAGGATTACGGACATATCGTCAACGCCAAGCATTTTGCGCGCGTGCGCGGGCTGATCGATCCCGATAAGGTTGTGCTGGGAGGTGCCGCGCGCGAGGCTTCGCTCAAGATCGAGCCGACGATTCTAGACGGCGTGGCGCCTGAGGACGCCGTAATGCAGGAGGAGATCTTCGGTCCCATCTTGCCGGCGCTGACGTTTGATGACCTGGATGAGGCCGAGACGTTTATCGCAGATCGTCCGACGCCGCTGGCCCTGTATATCTTTAGCCAGGACCGTGCGGTTCAGCAACGCTTTGTGCACTACGTGCCCTTTGGCGGCGGCTGCGTCAACGACACCATCATGCATTTGGCCACGAGCCATATGGGCTTTGGCGGCATGGGTGCGAGCGGTGTGGGACAGTACCATGGCCGCGAGAGCTTCGATACGTTTAGCCACAAGAAGAGCATCGTGAACAAGGCAACGTGGCTGGACGTGCCATTCCGCTATGCTCCTTACGCAAGCTGGAAGCACAAGTTCGTGCGCATGTTTGTGCATTAGAATCAGATGGCGTAAGGACAAACGGTCGAAAAGACGCAGACAGGATGAATTTGTGTCCGCACGAGTTCGTAGACTTCTCAATAAGGTTAAGCGCCGGTTTATCCGGCCGTTAGAGGAGTTGCCATGTACGAGCCTTCGCGTGTTCTTCTGTCGTTTCATATTGCGGGATTTCAGTATGCCGACGGCGCTTTGGTCCTAGGCGATCTTAAAGTGGGCGATAAACTGACGCTGTGCGCCGAGCGCGATAATCCCCATGATCCCGAGGCGGTTGCGATCTACTATGGCAAGACCAAACTTGGCTATGTTCCGGGAAACGAGGTCGGCCCGCTGTCCTTGATGATGTATTACGGCCATGAGGACGTATTTGAGGTCCGTGTGCAGCAGGTTGCTCCCGAGCGCAGCCCGTGGCATCAGGTGCGCGTTGGCCTCTACGTGGTGGACGCTCGCTAATCGGCAAGGGAGGCGGCCATGTTTGATGGCGATGATCTGTTCGATCTGGCAGACGATCCGTTTGAGTGGGATCTGCTACTCGACGATGATGAGCTGGAGCAGGACCGTAAGAAGCGGCAGGACAAGAACGCCCAGGGTGACGCTACGAAAAAACAAGACAAGCGCCGTCGCGGCCTGTTCGGCGGGGTCTTTGGCTAACCGCCGCATCGCTGTGTCTGTATACTTAGCACGAGTTTGACGCGTTGCGAAATGAGGGCATAGACGATGATGTGGTTTACCGCCGACCTGCACCTGGGCGATACGAATATCTTGCACGATATGGATCGGCCGTTTGATTCGGTCGAGGAGATGAACCGCAAGGTCATCGCTGCCATCAATGAGTGCGTGGCGGCGGACGACCGTCTCTATATCCTGGGTGACTTTACCTATCGCTTGCCACTAGCGGATGCTGTGCGTCTGCGCGAGCGTATCGAATGCAAGAATGTGACACTCATCCGTGGCAACCATGACGGCGACTGGGAAGATCCCGACGCACCGCAGATTTGGGAAGATGTGCTCGATTACCTGGAGATTGCTCCCGGCTATGCCAAGGGCCACCGCCTGGTGTTGAGCCATTACCCCATGCTCAGCTGGAATGGTAAGGCGCGTGGTGCCATCATGCTGCACGGGCATATCCACAGCAGAGGAGACCGCACCAACGTGCGCAACCGCGATCGCGAGCGCCCCATCTTTCGTTACGATGTCGGTCTCGATGCCAACGACTACAAGCCCGTAAGCCGAGACCAGATCTTGAGCTTCTTTGGACTGTAGCTGCAAGTGCAGGTAGAATGAACGCGCCGTGTGGATGGCCTGCACGGCGTGTTTTAGTAGGAGCGATGATTCCATGAGGGCTGTCCAGCGCATTAACCACAACGCTGCCATCTGCGAAGACGGCGCGGGGCGCCAGCTCATCGCGTTGGGTCGCGGTATCGGCTTTGGCGATATGCCGCACGATGTCGATTTGGATGTCGTCACCCGCACCTTTTACGGTATCGATTCCAAGTACCTGGCGTTTATCGACGAAGTTGATCCCGAGGTGCTGGAGTTTTCCGCCCAGCTGGCCGATATCGCAACTGGGCAACTTTCGTACGAATTGAGTCCTAATCTGCCCATTACGCTGGCAGATCATATCCAGTTTGCCATTAAGCGCGCCCGCGAACATATGGTGGTGTCGTTGCCGCTCAAGCGCGATCTGGAGCAGCTGCATCCTATTGAGTATCGATTGGGCGAGCTAGCCGTTCGCGGCATTAAGAAAACTTTTGCCATTCGCATGCCCCAGAGTGAGGCCGCGGGCATTGCCATGTCGATTATCAATGCGGCGATTAAGCCGAGTGAGCGGCGCGTGCTTGCCGAACAGCACGAGGAGCATCTGCTCGACATGACGGTTGCAATTATTCAAGAAGAGTTGGGTGTGACGGTCGACCGCTCGTCGTTTGCCTTTACTCGCTTTGCCACCCATGTGCGCTATCTGCTCGACCGCGTGGCAAAGAAAGAGCCGATTGATACCGAGAACTCAGGTCTCTACGACGTGCTCGTGGAGCAGTATCCGGCGGCATCGCGCTGTGCTCATCGTATCGACGATCTGATTCAAGAGGCCTTTGGCGAGCCATTGGCCCAAGAAGAGCTCGTCTATCTGATCATGCACGTGAATCGCGTGGCTCCCACCAGCCTGGATAGATAGGGGGTCTCTGGCGCCCCCTTTCCGTTATGGCGACCGCTTGCGGGCCGTTTGCTACCGTTCATCGGTAATCTGAGCCGCAGCGAACGCATCTGCCGCATATACTCGCCGTGTGTTGGGTGTTACTTACGGCGCAGCTCCGAGAGGCACTACCGATTCTGCCGAGGCCATTATTGGGTCTCTGTCGGTTGTGCGCGGGGCTTTTTTCATGTCGATCCACCCGGGAATCACATGCAATGAAATCTCTTGCCAACGGATATCGCGTGCTGCGCAGGCGCGAGCGGAATCGTGCGTCTTGATGCTGTGAAGGCCCACAGACCTTTAGTTGGAAGAGAAGGGATTCGACATGGCTGTCGATAACAAGAAGATTGCCGAGGACGTGCTTGCTGCCGTCGGCGGCGCCTCCAATGTGACGAACGCGACGCACTGCATGACCCGTCTGCGTCTGAACCTTAAGGATCAGTCCATCCCCAATGACGATGAAGTTAAGAAGATCAAGGGTGTTCTGGGTGCCCAGTGGTCTGGCGGCCAGTATCAGGTCATCATCGGTCAGAACGTACCGAAGGTCTACGACGCCGCCATTGCGCTGGGAGTTAAGGGCGAAGGCTCCATTGACGAGAACCTCGATGGCGGCACCAAGGAGCCGCTGACGCTCAAGACTGCGGGCAACAAGATCCTCAACTATCTCTCCAAGACCATGGTCATGACGATCCCCATCATCATGGGTGCTGCCATGTTCCGTACCATCGCTGTGGTTTGCGGTGACGGCATGCTCGGTATTTGGTCTGCCGACTCCGACATCTACAACTTCTTCTACAGCTGGATTTATAACGCTGGCTATTATTTCCTTCCCGTTTATTTGGGTTGGGCTGCTGCGAAGCAGCTTGGCTGCGGCCAGCCACTCGGCATGATGCTCGGCGGTGTGCTCATTGCTCCTGAGTTCATGACGTTGGTCAACGCTGCGGCGGATTCGGGCGTAACGACCACCATGGTCTACGGCGTGCTGCCGGCCCAGCTGAACAACTATTCCTCCACCGTGCTCCCCATGGTTCTGTCCATGCCGGTGCTTATGGTCGTCGAGAAGTTCATGAAGAAGGTCGTTCCCGACATGCTCTCTACGGTGTTTGTACCCGTGGGCACCATGGCCGTTATGATCCCCGTTTCGCTGTGCGCTTTGGCTCCGATTGGCTCCATCCTGGGCAGCATGGTCGGCAACTTTATGTTCGGTCTCGGTAACGCCGGCGGCATCGTCACCATCCTCTCCCTCGTCGTCATTGCCGCACTTTGGGAGTTCCTGGTTATGACCGGTATGCACCAGGTCCTGCTTGCCCTTGGTATTGTGCAGCTGCTCACCCTGGGCTCCGACTCCTGCGTTATGGTCGCGGCCGGTATCTCTCAGTTCGCTACGTGGGGCATGGCCTTCGGTGCCTTCCTGCGCCTTAAGGAGACCGACGAGAAGGGCGCCATGCTCGGCTTCTCGCTCTCCGGTATCGTGGGCGGCGTGACGGAGCCCGCACTGTATGGCTGTGGCTTTAAGTACACTCGCTGCCTGGGCGCCATGGTTGCCGGCGGTGCTATCGGCGGTTTGATCGCAGCCCTCACCAATGTGACAACGTATGTTCTGGGCGCGACCAATATTCTGGGCGTCACCGGCTTTGTTGCCGGCGGAACGGCTAATCTCGTCTGGGGTTGCGTTGCATCGGGCGCTGCATTTGTTGCCGCCGCTGCCATCGCCTACCTCTTTGGCTTTAGCAAGGATCAGCTCGAGGAAGATGTTGCTGCCGCTAAGGCTTAAGACATCTGTTTAGGTAGGATAATTACCTGGGGCACTTGGCTACACTCCAAGTGCCCCTTTCCATAGATTGGAGTCGTTATGAAGCAATTGCTTATTCGTGCCGATGATATCGGTTATTCGTATGCTGTTGACCTGGGGATTGCCCGAAGCGTCAACGAGGGCCTGGTGCGCTCGGCGGGCCTTATGCCTAATATGCCCGAGGCCGAGCGTGGGTGGTCGCTCGTGGCGGATGCCGATATTGCAGTGGGCCAGCATACCAACGTGTGCCTGGGCAAGCCGTGCGCCGATCCGGCGCTCATCCCGAGCATGCTCAACGAGAGCGGCGAGTTCCATAGCAGCCGTACCTTCCGTGAGCATTTTAAGCGCGGTGAGGAGCTGATAGACTTCGACGAGGCCTGCATCGAGATCCGCGCACAGCACGACCGTTTTGTCGAGATTGTGGGCCGCGAGCCCGATTACTTTGAGGCCCATGCCGTCATGAGCGAAAACCTTAACCGAGCGATCTCGGCGGTTGCCCAGGAGCTGGGCCTTAAGGAGCAAAAGGCGAGCTTCGACCCCACGGCGGTGGTGCGTTGCGGAAATACTGATCTGCGCATGGTGATGCATTCGATGGAGCCGGGCTACGAACCCAAGGACTCGATTATGCAGACGGTTCGCGAGATGTCCGACGGCGAGACGGTCGTCTTTGTGTGCCACCCGGGCTATCTCGATCGGTTTATCCTCGAGAACAGCTCGCTTACGATCGATCGTACCAAGGAAGTCGACGCGCTGATCGACCCTGAGCTGCGCGCTTGGCTCGGGTCTCAACCTGATCTTCGCCTGGTCGACTATCGCGACCTGTAGTGACCCATGCCACCACAAAGGGGACAGGCACCTTTGTGGTGGTTCTGGCGCCGTTGCCATTCTGGCGGCGGCGCCTTTTTGTCCGTGCGGCGCGGTAGAGTGTAGGCGGTTGAAATTTGCGTCCATCGAGGAGCTGCTATGAATGAGATCAAGTGCCCGCATTGTGGCGAAGTGTTTAAGGTCGATGCGTCCGGCTATGCGGATATCGTCAAGCAGGTGCGCGATGCTGAGTTTTCGCGCGACCTGGATGAGCGCGTGAAGGCAGTCCAGCGCGAGGGCGAGCAGGCGCTGGAACTTGAGCGCTCTCGTTCGACGGCTGCCTTGCAAAAGGCAGAGTCTCAGCGCAATGCTCAGCTTGTCGAGCAGAAGAATGCTGCAGCTCAGCAGCTGGCACAAGAGGTTGCCAAGCGCGATGCCGAGCTTGCCGAGCTGCGCGCCAAGCTCGAGGGCGCTGCCACGGAGCGCGAGAGCGCAAGCCAGCGCGCGGCGGTTGAGGCCCGTGCGGATGCGCAGAAGGAAAACGCAGAGCTCCAGCGTGAGATTGACAACCTGCGCGCGCAGCTGGGACGCAAGGATGACGAAGCCAAACTTGCCGAGGCGGCGGCGCGCAATGCTGCTCAAAACGATCTGTCCGCCCGCGACGCTCAGATTGCTGAGCTACAGGCAAAGCTCTCCGCTGCGGACAAGGCCCAGGAGATGGCGCTTGCCGCTGCCGCGGCAGAGTCGCAGCGTGAGCTCGATGCCGCTCGCAGCGAGGCCGAGCGCGCGCTTGCTGACTATCGCGCGAAGGTACAAGAGAAGTTTTCCGCCGCAAAGGCTCAGTCCGAGCAAGAGGCCGAGGGCCTGCGTGCCCAGCTGCGCGAACAGGAGCTGACGGCCAAAATGAACCTATCGGAGGCGGTCGCCGCGGCGGAGCGTGAGCGTGATGAGGCGCGTGCCAAACTGACGAGCGAGCTGGCGGTGCGCGATTCTCGCGAGGAACAGGCCAAGGCAGCCCACGAGCTTGAGCTTGCGCAGGCCAAGCGTGTGAGCGACGAGTTGATTCGCTACAAGGACGAAGAGATTGAGCGCCTTAAGGAAATGAAGATTCGTCTGTCCACCAAGATGGTGGGCGAGTCGCTTGAGCAGCACTGCGAGACCGAGTTTAACCGTCTGCGCATGACGGCGTTTCCTAACGCGTACTTCGAGAAGGATAACGATGCGTCCGAGGGCACCAAGGGCGACTTTATCTTCCGCGAGTGCGACGCGAGCGGCAACGAGGTCATTTCGATTATGTTCGAGATGAAAAACGAGAACGACGAGACCGCGACTAAGCATAAAAATGAGGACTTCTTTAAGAAACTCGATCACGATCGTCGCCAAAAAGGCTGTGAGTACGCGGTGCTCTGCACGCTGCTCGAGCCCGAGAGCGAGCTTTACAATGCCGGCATCGTGGACGTGAGCTATCGCTACGAGAAGATGTACGTGATTCGTCCGCAGTTTTTCATTCCCATGATTACGCTTCTTCGCAACGCCGCCATGGGTTCGCTTCGCTATAAGCAGGAGCTGGCGGAGTACAAACAGCAGAATATCGACGTCACGAACTTCGAAGCCAAGATGGAAAAGTTCAAGAACGACTTCGGCCGCAACTACGAGATCGCGAGCCGTAAGTTCCAAACGGCGATCGATGAGATCGACAAGACGATTAGCCATCTGCAGAAAACCAAGGAGGCGTTGCTGTCCTCCGAGAACAATCTGCGCCTAGCCAACAAGAAGGCCGACGATCTTACCATTCGCAAGCTCACCTGGGGTAACAAGACCATGAAGGCGGCGTTTGATGAGGCGCGCGGGGCTGCGACGGAGACAAACGATGAGCCCGCCGAGGCGGATTCATATGAGGTCGAGGATGCCGAGTAGGGCATAGCGTATAGCGCAAAGCGGGGCCGCTGGCGATGTTGCCAGCGGCCCCGCTTCGTTCCAGTATGGTCGGCTAGTTCTCGAGCAGGTCCTCGATAAAGCCGACACGGTAGTTTTTGAAGATGACCTCGCCGCCGTCTTGCGTGGCGTCCAGATCGACATCGCCCATGATGCCAAAATCGTGGTCGCCATCTTCGTCGGCAAAGATCTGGTGCACGTGCCACACGTGATCGGTCTTCTCGTCGGATTCATCGATGGAAAACATCGCGGCACTGCGGGCATCTCCGTCGGTGAGGATTTCCTCGTGTTGCTCGTGATAGGCGTCGAGCGCCCTTTGCCAGCGGACCTCGCTCATGCCCCAGTCCTCATCGAGCTCGCCCAAGTCGCGAACGTGCTCGCGGGCGGCAAGGGTCACGCGGCGGAAGAGTGCGTTGCGCACCAACAGCGTGCAGCCGCGACGGTCCGCAACGACCTCGTCGATGCCCTGCGGCGGTGCGGCGTCGAGTGCAGCGGGGTTGCCGGCGTTCTCCCACTCGTCCACCAGGCTCGAGTCGACCGAGCGCACCACAAAGCCGAGCCACGAAATGATGTCACGCAAGCGCTCATCGCGCTTCTCAATGGGAACGGTGCGATCGAGAGAACGGTAGGCCTCGGCTAGGTAACGCAGCAGAATGCCCTCGGAGCGGGCGATGCCAAGCTTTTGGATATAGCCCTTAAAATCGCTCGCGCTCTCCAGCATATCGCGCAGGACGCTCTTGGGAGAGAGCTGGTAGTCGTTTGCCCAGGGTACTTCCTGGCAGTACTTGTCGAAGGCGGCATCGAGCAGGTCCTCGAGCGGCTTTTCGTAGGTGACATCCTGGATGCGCTCCAGGCGTTCCTCATATTCGACGCCGTCAGCCTTCATTTCGGCCATCGCGCGGTCGCGCGCGGCGCGCTCCTGTGCGCGCAATACCTGCTTGGGGTCCTCGAGCGTAGCCTCGACCATCGAGATGAGGTCCATGGTATAGGTCTCACTCTCGGGGTCGAGCAGCTCCAGCGCGGCGAGCAAAAACGGCGAGAGTGGCTGGTCGAGCGCAAAGTCCTCGGGCAGATCGACCGTCAGTGCATAGTCGATGTCTGGTGCGGCGCCAGTCGGGGCGTCGGGTGCGGGCGGCACCTCGGTGCGAACGACGACGCCGGAATCGATGAGCGTGGCGAAGATCTCGTCGGCGCGAACCTCGAGCTTGGCCTTTTCCTCGGGGGTCTGCAGGCTTGTCTCGATGAGGTCGTGTACGCGGGCACGGGCGTCGCCGCCCTGCTCGACCACGCTAATCACCATGGAGTGCGTGATGCGCAGGCGCGGCTTGAGCGTTTCGGGCTGCGTCTCGATCAGGCGCTCAAAGGTCTGCTTGTTCCAGGTGACAAAGCCCTCGGGGGCTTTCTTCTTTTTAATCTTGCGGAGCTTCTTGGGGTCGTCGCCCGCCTTGGCCATGAGCTTGGCGTTCTCGATCTCGTGCTCCGGGGCCTCGGCGATGACCATGCCCTCGGTATCGAAGCCCGAGCGGCCGGCGCGACCGGCAATCTGATGGAACTCGCGGGCGCGCAGACGACGCATCTTGTAACCGTCGAACTTGGTGAGCGCGGTGAGGACCACGGTGTGGATGGGCACGTTGATGCCGACGCCGAGTGTATCGGTGCCGCAAATGACGGGCAGTAGGCCCTGCTGTGCCAGGCGCTCGACCAGTAGGCGATAGCGCGGCAGCATACCGGCGTGGTGCACGCCGACGCCGCAGCCAAGCAAGCGCTTGAGGATCTTGCCGAAGGCCGTCGAGAAGCTCGTGCCTTTGGCGGCTTCCTTAATAGCCTCGCGCTGCTCCTTGCTGGCAATGCCAAAGTTGGCGAGGGATTGCGCCGTCGCAAGGGCGGCGTCCTGGCTAAAGTGCACGATATAGAGCGGGGCCTCTCCACGGCGCATGGCGAGCTCGACCGTGCCCTCGAGGGAGGTCGTCACATAGTCGTAGCTCAGCGGAACAGGACGCGGGGCATCGACGACCAAGTCGCAAGCAGCGCCGGTGTGTTCCTCGAGTGAGGCGGCGATGGCAGTGACATCGCCGAGCGTGGCGCTCATGAGCATAAATTGCGTGTGGGGCAGGGTGAGCAGCGGCACCTGCCAGGCCCAACCGCGGTCGGGGTCGGCAAAGTAGTGGAACTCGTCCATGGCCACGCAGCCCACGTCGGCATCTTCGCCCTCGCGCAGTGCGTCGTTGGCAAGGATCTCTGCCGTGCAGCAGATGACGGGTGCCTTGGTGTTGATATGCGTGTCGCCGGTGATCATGCCTACGTTATCGCGGCCGAGCACCTGTACCAGATCGAAGAACTTTTCGCTGACCAGAGCCTTGATAGGAGCCGTGTAGTAGCAGCGCTTGCCCTGTGCCATGCCCATAAAGAGCATGCCTAGCGCGACGAGCGATTTACCCGATCCGGTCGGTGTTCCCAAAATGACATGGTCACCGGCGGCTAGATCCATGAGGGCCTCTTCCTGGTGGTCCCACAGCTCAATACCGCGATCGCTCGTCCATTCAAAGAAGCGCTCGAAGGCCTGATCGGGCGTGAGCCACGGTTCGGGCTCGCTGCCGTCCTCGGGCTCCCACCAGGTGGGGGAGAGCGCGCCGAGCGAGCCGAATTCGGCTTCGGTTCCCGTACCGCCCGAGAATGAGCTGGCGGCGCCGGCGCCGGAAACGGTGCTGGCGGCGGTATCTGTCGTGGTCTGTGCCATGTGGTTGCTTTCTCTCGCGTTTGTCCGCCAACTATTATGGCGTAGCGGCGGCGCGGGGTGCCAGCGCGCGAGAAAATGCAGGAAATGGGCGTTCTGCCCGGCCGTTTGGTGCAGTTGCCAGCTAAGTGAGTAGACTTTTTGCGATGTCGCGAGCACATGGCTTTTGCGCAAGGGCTCTACCTGCGGTTTTAGTTTTCGCTATGCGGGCTGTGCTTGGCTATTGCAAAAAAGTCTACTCACTTAGGTTTGAGGGCCGTTCGCTGGCGCCTATTTGCGCTTGTTTGTCGACGCCGCGACCATCAGAAGCCCCTAGGACTCTTGCGGCAGGCGCTTCTTGCCTTTGCGGGCGCGGTTTCTAAAGTTCTCGACGGCTTCTTCCATGCCCAGAGGTACATAGGTGAGCTCATCGAGGTT
>DBGBZQ010000017.1:0-12151 GCA_048368115.1 Collinsella sp. | reverse complement strand
CGCATCTACGACAACATCCGCAAGGTCATCCAGTTCCTGCTTTCGGCCAACCTTGCCGAGGTGTTCTCGGTGTTTATCGCCACGCTCATCGGCTTTACCATCTTCCAGCCGGTGCAGCTGCTGTGGGTGAACCTGGTCACCGACTGCTTCCCCGCGCTCGCGCTGGGCATGGAGGATGCCGAGGGTGACATCATGAAGCGCAAGCCGCGCAACGCCAAGGACGGTGTCTTTGCCGGACATATGGGTCTGGACTGCGTGGTCCAGGGCCTAATCATCACCGTGCTGGTGCTGGCGAGCTTCTTTGTGGGCGTGTACTTTGACATGGGCTACATCCACATCGCCGATATGATCGCCGGCAATGCCGACGAGGAAGGCGTGATGATGGCGTTCATCACGCTCAACATGGTCGAGATTTTCCACTGCTTCAATATGCGCAGCCGTCGTGCGTCGCTGTTCACCATGAAGAAGCAGAACAAGTGGCTGTGGGCTTCCGCCGCGCTGGCACTGGTGCTGACGGTGATCGTGACCGTGCAGCCGACGCTTGCCGAGATGTTCTTTGGCCCTGTGACGCTTGAGCTCAAGGGCGTTCTTGCCGCGCTGGGTCTGGCCTTCCTGATCATCCCGCTGATGGAGATCTACAAGGCGATCATGCGCGCGGTCGAAAAAGAGTAGGTCGAAAGGCCATCCCTCCCACCGGCCCGACCGCCTGCGGGGTTTCTTCTTCGCTGGTCCTCGCGCTTCGCGCTGCGGGATCGCTCAGAAGAAACCCCTCTCGGCGGTCGGGCCTTCGGACAACCTCTCGGGACCGTAAGCTGAGGGAAAGTTTGTGAGCCGATCGAGCGTTTGCTCGACCGGCTCTTTTTGATTTAGGGCTTTGCCCGGCCAGCTCTTTTTGATTTAAAATACCTGCTCAGTTGTGATTTATGGTGCTGGGAGGCGCTTGTGGGCAAGGCTAAGGCTAAGGCGAAGAAAAAGACGACGGGGGCGCGGACTAAGCGCGATCGTCGTCGGAAGCTCGCGACCGAAGCCCCCGCGTCTGCCGAGGAGCTGCTGGCAAACGTGCCGGGACTTGACGCGCTGCAGGATGTTCCGGCGTTCGATGACCTGCCGGTCGATGAAGCTCAGCAGGCGGCATTTGACGACTTTTGCGCACATACCGAGGAGCCCGAGCAGATGCAGCTTGGCGCCGTGGTGCGCTTGGATCGCGGGTTTCCGCTGGTGGCGACTGCCGACGACACCTTCCGCGCCGAGCATGCCGTGGGGTTTGCCAAGTCGCGCGGCGAGGACGAGGTCCTGCTGCCCGCCGTGGGCGATCGTGTGGCGGTGCGCCGCGCTCCCGGGCACGATATGGGCGTGATTGAGTGCGTGCTGCCGCGCCGTACGAGCTTTGAGCGTTGGCGCGGCCGTGCCCGCGGAGAGCGTCAGGTGCTCTGCTCCAACGTGGATTGCGTGCTAATCGTGCAGGCGCTCGGTGCCGGTGAGGTGCTGCTCGACCGCGTGGCGCGCTCGCTGGTGTTGGCGCTCGACTGCGATGCCGAGCCGGTGGTGGTACTCACCAAAGCTGACCGCTGCGATGCCGAGGAGCTCGAGCGCGATCTGGATCGCGTGCGCCGCCTGGTGGGCCCGGACGTGCGCGTGATCGTGACGTCCTCTGCCGAGGGCCGCGGCCTGGACGAGGTCCGTGCCTGCGTGCCCGCCGGGAGCTGCGCCATGATTCTGGGCGAGTCGGGTGCCGGCAAGTCGACGCTGCTCAATGCACTGCTGGGCCACGATACGTTGGCGACCGGCGGTGTGCGCGAACGCGACGACCAGGGCCGTCACACTACCGTCGCGCGCGTGATGGTGGCACTGCCGGGCGACGCCGGCGTGATCGCCGATGCCCCGGGCCTGCGCAGCTTACCGCTCGTGGGTCACGAGCGGGGTCTGGCGCGCGCCTTCCCCGAGATTGTCGAGGCATCGCGCGCGTGCCGGTTTGGCGATTGCACGCATACCCATGAGCCGGGTTGTGCCGTTCGCGAGGCCGAGGACGCCGGACAGATCGACAGCCTGCGTTTGGAAACGTTCCAAAACCTGGCGTCATCCATGCGTGTGAGTGCTCAAATGCTCGATCCCGATGTCCACCTGTAATTGATTTTTCCTATGACAGCCGTCTTCCAACTGTTCGGGAGACGGCTTTTTTGCTGCGAAAAAGCCTCGAAACATGCAGTTTGCTGACGTGCTGACCAAAACCTTGCCACGAGCTTGACGGGCTGGTTAGTTTTTGGTCAGCGATTGGTTTGACATCGAAAACCGAGATCGCGATTGCGCCGCTTTGCACTCTGACCACCCAGACAATGGTGGTACGGGCATTCGCCCGGCACTGCCATGAGAGGAGCGGCCGTGAACAAGAGCAAGCGCATCGCCATCAGTCTGGTCGCGGGCGTGCTCGCTGCTCTGCTCTGCATGGTTTACGGCTCGTCGATCCGCTCGCAAGCCGAACAGGTCCAGGCTGAGACCTTGGCCAAGTACGGTGGCGATCGCGTCGAGGTATGCGTTGCGGCGCGCGATATCGATGTGGGCGAGACCCTCGATGAGACCAATGTCATAACCCAGGAATGGCTGACGAGTCTGCTGCCGCGTGACGCGGCGACCGAGCTGCGCCAGGTGCGCGGCGACGTGACGACTTCGCGTATTCCCAAAAACGCCGTGATCTGCAATGTCTACACCAAGGCCGAGAGCCACAAGCTCGAGGTGCCTAAGGGCAAGGTCGCCGTTTCGGTGGCGGTCGATGCCGAGCACTCGGTCGGCGGTGCTACGGGCGTGGGCAGCTACGTGGATGTGTATGTGCAAAAAGACGGCGTAACCGATCGGCTGTGCGGCGCGTACGTGATCGATACCAGTGAAGATTCCGGTGCCACGCGCGAGGGCAAGATCGAATGGGTGACGCTGGCGGCTGACCCCGAAGACGTCAAGGAACTGCTGGGGGCATCGGGCAAGGGAACGGTCAGCTTGACGATTCCCGCCACGGCGCGCGGCAAAAAGAGCGGAGGCGACGAGTGATGAAGGCGATCTGGCTTGCGTGCTGCGCGTGCGGCGATTACGGGCTGTTGCAGCAGGAAGTCGAGGGCCGTGATGCGGGTGCACAGGTGCTTCGTGTGGGTGACCTGGACGGGCTGGTTTCCATGGCGCGGGCGTTTCCGTCGCGCCGCGGGGCTGCCATCATCGCGGCGTCTCTGTTTGATACCGAAGATGTGCGCAAGACTGTTGCGCGCCTGACGGCCGAAGGCCGCGTGAGTCGCGTGGTCGTGTTGATAGAAGCACTCGATCCATCGGATATCGAGGGGCTGTTTCGCGCAGGGGCGACCGAGGTCATCGCTGCGCACAGTATATGCGGCAACGGGCGCGCGGGCGAGGGAGCGGTTGATTCCGATCGGTGCATGACGATTGAGCCCGATGCTTTTGTTGATAGGGAACCCGGGGCGCCTCGCGCTACAAGAGGCCCGCGTGTTGATGATTATGGAAAAGCGGAAGCCGAGCATGGTCGGCGCCCCCGGAACCCCCTTGTATACGATGACGCTGGAGGGCCGGCGCAGCATGCTGGCGACTCCCCGGCTGTAGATATGGGATACGTGCACGGCGTGAATCTGGCGGATGAACTCGACGAAGTTGAGGGCTTTGCCGGGTGCGGCGAGTTGTCGCTGATGCAGCATGAGCAGATTGCGCAGAACGAGCCTGCCTCGCAGACCGAACAAGCCGCCATGCCGGCTTGGACGCAGCGTGTAGTTGCGGCAGGGGAGACGGGGACGCTGTCACCGACGCCCGCCCCGCCGCCTCCGATGCCGCCGGCAGACGCTGCCGCTTCGCCGCATCGAGCTCCGGTCATCTGCGCCATTTCGGGTTCGGGCGGGTGCGGCAAGTCGACGATCGTTGCCACCATGGCACACACATCGTCGCTGTTAGGCTTGCGTGCCGCCGTGCTCGACCTGGACCTGATGTTCGGAAACCTTTACGACTTGTTAGGCGTCGATACTCCGCGCGATATGGCGGCACTTATCGAGCCGTCGGCGGCGGGCGCGCTCACCGAGCCGGATATCGTGGCCGCATCGATGCGCGTGGCGCCGGGCGTTACGCTCTGGGGTCCCGTTGCGGCGCCCGAGCAAGCCGAGCTCATGGCACGTCCGGTGGAGCTATTGCTTGATGTCCTGCGTCGCGAATCCGACGTGGTCTTTATCGATACCTCGGTCTTTTGGGGCGACGCCGTGGCGGCTGCGGTGGCGGCGAGCGACCGTTGCCTGGTCGTTGGCGATGCGGCGGTGTCGTCCGCGACATCGGCATCGCGCGTCATTGAACTGGCAAGTCGGGTAGGTGTGCCGCGCACGCGCATGAGCGCCGTGTTCAACCGGTTCGGTGCGCGCGGGGCAGACGAGGACGTCGCCATGCGCTTTGAGATTGCCTGTGCGTTGAGCTCCAAGATTCGTATCGCCGATGGCGGGCAGGATCTCGCCGCGCTCATGGCGTTTGGGCGCGCTGACGAGGCAGTGGGTCAGACGAGCGCTTTCGCGACCAGCGTGCGCGAGGCCACGCGCGAGATGCTCGTGGAACTGGGGTGCGCCGTCGGCCCTTGGAGCGATATAGTCACCGACCGTGCAACGCGTACCGAACGCCCGCGTATCCGCCTTCCCTGGTCGCGCGAGGGTGATCAGCGATGAGCCTGCAAACGAGGATTAAGGCTGCCGGCGCTGCAGCGGCGGCAGCGCCTGTAGATGCGGGGCGTCGCCGCGCGGTGAAACGACGCACCAAGCGCGCCGTGATGGACCGCATGGGTTACGACGAAGTGGCGCGTATCAGCGCCTATATCGACCCGGTACTTGCCCGCTCGGAATTGCGTCCCGCGGTGGAGGCGGCGCTCAATATTGAGGAGCCGACCGATCTCGCGACGCCCGAGCGCGAGACCATCATCGACGAGATTTTGGATGACGTGGTGGGCTTGGGGCCGTTGCAGCCGCTCATCGAGGACGACACCGTTACCGAAATCATGATCAACGGCTGCCGCTCGGCTTTCTTTGAACGCGGCGGCGTCTTGTATCCCATCGAGCATGCGTTTGAGGATGATGAGCAGATCCGGGTGCTTATCGACCGCATCATCTCGCCACTTGGCCGCCGTATCGACGAGCGCAGCCCCATCGTCAACGCCCGCCTCAAAACGGGCTATCGCGTCAACGCGGTGATTCCGCCTGTGGCGATTGACGGACCGATTCTCACCATCCGAAAGTTCTCGGACCGTATCTGCTCGCTGGACGAGCTTGTGGGGCTGGGGTCGCTGCCGCTTTGGTATGCGCAGCTGCTGTCGTGCGCGGTGTCGCTGCGACAGGACCTGGCGGTTGCGGGAGGCACGGGATCTGGTAAGACCACTCTGCTCAACGCGTTGTCATGCGAGATCTCCACCGGCGAGCGCATCGTGACGATCGAGGACTCTGCTGAGCTCAAGTTTGCGCATCATCCGCACGTGGTGCGCCTAGAGGCGCGCGAGGCTTCAATTGAGGGCGAGGGCGCGGTGACGATCCGCGACCTGGTGACCAATGCCCTGCGCATGCGCCCCGACCGCATCGTGGTGGGCGAGGTGCGCGGTGCCGAGTGCTGCGACATGTTGCAGGCCATGAACACGGGCCACGACGGGTCGCTCACCACGCTTCATGCGGGTTCCGAGCAGGAGACCGTGGTGCGTCTGACGTTGCTTGCACGTTATGGCATCGATCTGCCGAGCGAGCTCATCGAGGAGCAGATTGCCATGGCGCTCGACGGCATCGTGATGTCCGAGCGCCACGCCGATGGCAGGCGTTTCGTCTCCTCGTATTCGGGGGTGCGTCGCGCTGCGTCGGGCGGCGTAGAGCTCGAGCGCTATGTGACTTTCGATGCCGCCGAGCGCACCTGGAAGCTTGACCGCGAGCCGCCGTTTATCGCAGAAGGCCTGCGGTCGGGGACGCTCACACAAGAGGAGGTGGACGAATGGAGGTCGCTGTGCCCCTCGTCGTAGGGGGTTTGGCAGGGTTTTCTGTTGCGACGGCGTGCGGGGCGGAACCTCGTGTGCCGCAGGTACCGCCGGCGGAGCTGGCGCGTCAGGCGCTCGAGACGGTGGCAGAGAAGCTGCCGCGTGAGCTGGTGGAAAACGATCTGCTGAAAAAGATCGCCCGTTCGTGGGCATCGCTGGCTCCGGCGCGTCGCCTTGGCCTCGCGATCGAGGATGCTTCGGGGCGTTTGGCGTTTCTGCTGCTATCGAGCGGTGTCTGCTGCGTTTTGCTAACGATGGTGTCGTTATCGCCCTTCGGATTTGCCTTGGGACTTGTTGCTCCGTTTGCCGTTGGCGCCGCTCGGGATGGCTTTGAGAGCCGGCGCGAGCAACACGATGCAGAAGAGGCCATGCCCGAGGCGTTTACCGCACTTTCCATGTCGCTTGCCTCGGGACATTCACTGGCCCAGGGCATGCGCTTTGTGGGCGCTCATGCGCAAGAACCGGTGCATACCGAGTTTTTGCGGGTGGCGGCGGCAATCGATTGCGGCATCTCGGCGACCGACGCGCTCGATGACTTGCTCGTGCGCATCGACGCCCCTGGCCTTTCGCTTGTGACCTTGGCGCTTAAGGTGTCTCAGCGCACCGGTGCTCCGCTTGCCGACTTACTGTCCGAGGCGTCGAGCATGGTGGGGGAGCGCATTGAGCTCAAGCGCCGCCTGGATGTTAAGACGTCGCAGGCTCGCATGTCTGCGCATATGGTCGCGGCGATGCCGACGGGCATGTGCGCGGTGTTGGCGCTGCTTTCGGCAGATTTTCGTCGCGGTCTTGCGACGCCTGCCGGCGCGGGCACTGTGGTGCTGGGTCTTGCCCTCAACGCCGTTGCCCTGGTGGTTATCCGGCGCATTATGCGGGTGAAGCTATGAGCGCCCCGGTTGCAGTTGCGGCTTGCCTGTGCGCTCTGAGTGTATTTGTCGCGACGGGTTTGGATCGGGCGGATGCACGCAAGATCGCAGAGGCCTGCAAGCGCGAGGCGGTGCTGGTCGCTGCCGCGGGTCGCTCGGTGGTCGATGCTCTGGCCGCGCGAATGAAGGGCGCGGTTGGAGCGGGCGGCCCGGCGCGAGTATCGCTCGGCGAAGTGTCCGAGATGATCGATGTTGTGCGCTTGGGTCTTTCGGCCGGTCTTTCGTTTGATGCGGCGCTTGAGATTTTCTGCGCCAACCGCCGGTCGGTGCTGGCTCTTCGACTTGAGCGGGCCTGCATGGCGTGGCAGGTGGGCGTGGGCACGCGTGAGGACGAGTTGTTGGCCGCCGCACGCGACCTGGACGTGCGAGCGCTCGAGACCTTTGCCATCACGGTGGGGCAGGCGCTCGCTCTGGGTGCCCCACTTGCCGAGACACTGGCCGCTCAAAGTCGCGAGATCCGTGCGGCTCATCGCGCCGCGGTCGAGCGCGAGATCGAGCGTGCGCCCGTCAAGCTGCTGATTCCCACCGGCACGCTCATCTTGCCGGCGTTGCTTCTGTCCATATTGGGCCCGCTGTTGGGAGCAGGCGGGATGATGTAGGGAGGAATACATGAACACGATGACTGACGTTGCTGGCAAGGTCTGGAGCTGGGCTGTTTGCCAGTCAATTCGCGCTCGCCAGCATGCCGGGGAGCTACTGCAGGAGGAGAGTGCGCAGGGCACCACCGAATACGCCATCTTGGTCGGCGTGCTCGTGGTGATCGCCATCATTGCCATTGTCGCATTTAAGGGCAAGGTCCAAGATCTATGGAACGCTATCAGCGAGGGCATCAACAGCCTGTAGAGGGTAGGCGGCCTGTCGGCGCACTGCTGGTGTTTGCCTGTGTGGTTGTGGCGGTGGCAGTGGCGGTTTGGGGGCTAAACGCCGCGCGGCAGCAGCGTCTTGGGGCCGCCTTCGATTCGGGCTCAGATTCGGCGGTGGCGTCTCAAAAAGATGAGATGCGAGATGCGGACGATTCGGATGTCGCTGTCACGGCGCAAACCTTTCTGCGGATGCTCGACAAGCGGTCTGGCACTGCGACGGATTCGCCTGGGGACAACGCGATTGCGGTCCGGCTTGCATGGTCCGAGGACCGACCGATGACCGAGGCAGCGGCGGATATGTTACGCGCCTACCGCGAGGTGCCAACGGCCCAGCTCGCCCTGAGCGGCTATCTCGATATTAAGGGTAACGTATGGGGCGCCATTGTGCGCGATGGGCGCGGCTGGGTCGATATGGTGACGGTTGCCGCGGATACTGGCGATGCTTCGTGTCGTCTGCGCGCGGTGCGCCTGGCCCCGCAAACAATAAGCTCAAAGGAGGGGTCGTGAAATGCATGACGTCCTGCGCGAGGAATCTGCCCAGGCGACGGTCGAATACGCCATCGTCACGGTGGCGCTGTTATCGATCGTGCTGGCGATTGCGGGGCTTTGGCGTGCTGGCACCGATGGGCACTTGGCGGCGCTGGTTGAGCGGGCGGCATCCCATGGCGTTGCCTCGACGTCGGTTATCGACGCCGCTGCGGGCGCTAAGGACATCGCGTTGTATTGATATCGCGCGCGAGGACCGGGCGCAGTCTACGGTCGAGGCTGCTTTTTTGCTGCCGACGTTTCTGATGCTCATTCTTCTCGCACTGCAACCGGTGTGTTTGCTCTATACGCGCGCGGTCATGGAGTCTGCCGCTGCCGAGACCGCGCGGCTCATGACCACGACGACGGCGGAGGACGACGATCTTAAGGAGTTCACCCGCCGCCGGCTTGCCGCAGTGCCCAACGTTTCGATCTTTCATGCCGGCGGGCCGTTGTCGTGGGATATCGAGCTTGGCCGGGCCGGTGCGGGTGGTGTCTCGTCCGTGTCCGTTTCCGGCGAGGTCAAGCCGTTGCCTGTGATCGGTGCGTTTGCGCAGGCTATGGGTGGTACCGCCGAGGGCGGCTACGTTGAGCTCAAGGTCGATGTCTCGTATCAATCGCGTCCCGAATGGCTGGAGGGAGATTATGATTCGCGGATTGCTGCATGGGATTAAGCGTTTCTGGTCTAGATGCGTTTTGACGCGCCGTCCGAGCTGCCATCGCAAGCGAGGCGGCTTTATGGGCCGCGCCGGTATCGACCTGTTTATCGAAGACGGTGCCTACACCACGCTTTCTTCTGCCGTGGTCATCCTAGTGGTGCTCACGTTGTTATTTTCGTCGACCGCGGCGATATGGAGCATGTCGCGTGCCGGGGATACCCAGGTGGCGGCCGATAGCGGCGCGCTGGCGGGTGCCAACGTGGTGTCGTCCTATCACACGGCTGCCACGGTGGTTGATGCGAGCATCTTGAGTCTGGGGCTAGCGGGGTTTGCCACAATCGGGACGGGCCTGGTTGCCATTCTCATCCCAGGTGCCGAACCAGTTGCCGGCAATATGGTCGACACCGGGATTGAGATCATTAAAACGCGCAACAAGTTTGCCAAAAGCGCATCGGAAGGCTTGCAGAAAATCGAGACGGCTCTGCCGTATCTGATTGCCGCGCGTGCCATGCAGGCGGTGTCGGCGCAGGATACCGATAGTGTGGCCTATACCGGTACGGCGCTTGCCGTGCCCAGGACATCCGAGTCGGACTTCGCTGCGCTCAAAGGGTCAGAGATCTCGACCGATACCATTAAAGACACATCAGATGATTTAGAGCGTGCGGCCGAGGAGCTGCGGAAGGCTTCTGAGGACACGGCGAAGGCTAAAGAGCGCGCTTGGCTGGCGGATTGTGGCGGGTCTGACAAGGGCTCGGTCAGCAGCTGTTCTTGCATGTGGGAGCGTGTGAAAAGTCTAACGGATCTCTCTGGTGCTCAAAATCCGCATTACGCTTCGAGCGTTACGTGGGAACCGCAAGTGGCGCTCGATCGCGCGAAGGCCTACTATCGCCAGCGCCTGGCAAATGAGAAACCGCTTGGCGAGGGTCCGGAAAAACAGGCAGATTCTGCTGCACGAAAGGTGTTCTTCGCTTATGCGGGCGAAGAAGTCGAGCGGGCATATATAACTGAAAAGGACGGCAAAGTTTCCGCCCGCATCCCTTTCCTTCCGCGAAATCCAGATGAGGCGCGGACGACTGAACTCTATACCGATGCGCGTTGGCCCACGAGTGAAGTAGATAAAGTTACCTATTTGCATTATGGGACTGACTGTCCAAATTACAAAAAAGGAAAGCCGGGTGGGCTGGCATCCGTCGCAGATTTTGACGGTCACGAAACGTGTAGCGAATGCCATTTCGGTGTGTCGTCTTTAGGGTACGTTGCGATTGCAACGACTTCTGTCGAAAGGGGCTTCGAGTACCACTTCGATAAGTTCAAAGAGGCTCTGGAAGACTACGTCGAATGCCGCAACAAAGAACTCGAACTTGAGCGTCAGACCGAGGATGAGGCCGACCGTGCGGGCAATGCGTTTGACCAGGCCATTAAAGCGCTTTCCGGCGAGCGCCCGCGTATCGCCCCACCTGGCCGCAACGGCGTGGTCGCCTTTGCAGTTTCGGGTGACATTACCAGCCCCGATCAACTTAACTCCTCGTTTAACGCGGCAGTCAGGCTTGGCGATCGCGGTGCTATCTCTGCCGCGGTGCTGGCGCCCGATGAGGCGACGGCGCAAAACAACGTGCTTTCGCGATTTTTCTCGACATTGAAGGAACGCTCGGGCGGCGTTGCCGGCGTGCTCGACGGCGTCATGGATGTTTGGGGACGGCTACTCGTGGGATACGGTGATATCCAAGGCTCAGCCGACGAACTTATGGACGAGATGATTAAAGGCCTAGAAGGGGGCAGCGGCGCGTTGGGCTCCATCGCATCGTGGCTCGGCGATACCGTTTCGGCGTCCGTGGCGGCGCTGGGTTTGGAACCGTGCGACTTGCGCCTGCGAAAGCCGGTGCTGACCGATTCCGCCAATATCATTAAGAGTCCGGGGTCTGACATTGCGGGTCTCTCTCAAGCGCAAGACAAACTGCGAAGTATTCCGTTGGGCGTGACCGATCCCAAGGCGCTTTGCGAGGCGTTGGAATATCAAGTCGAACGCACCATTAGCGTTACGGTGTTCACACTTGCGGAGATTCCTCTGCCCGGCGGCGGCTCCATCCCGCTCACCGTCGATGTCGCCACGCTGGTTGGCGCTCTGGGCGGTGGGTCGTAATGAGTATCCGCATGCGTCTGCGCGAGGAGCGCGCCCAAGCGACGGTGGAGATGGCAGTGGTTACGCCCGTTTTGCTGGTGCTGGCACTCATCGTGTACAACGTCATGATCTTTGCCAGCGCTGTCGCGCGCTTCGACCGCGTGGTGCCCGACATCGTGCTAGCGCATGCCGTGGCGTCGGAGGGGGAGGGCGACGAAAGCTCTGCCGATGCCTCGGCGACGGTTCAGACTCAAATTCTGAATGCCATGGAAGGCTATGACTTACAGATCGAAGTGTCGAGCGAGCAAGGCGCGAAGGCATCGGATGGTGGCCTGCTCTCCCTATCCGGTACGTTTAGGACCTACACCTGCACCATGCACTATGAGCCGTGGCCGACTTCTCTCAGCATCGCTGGCGTTCCGCTGGGGGCGCCGACAACGTTGTCGCACGAGCGTGCGGTGACGGTCGATCCATGGCGTCCGGGGGTGGTCATGTGACCGCGGTCTCGTCCTACATCGTCTACGCGCGGGCACTCAATAGGCTGGGTTGGACGCCGGCCGAGTTTGTGGTGGCGGAGTCGTTTGTCGTGCGCCTGCGCGGCATGCTGGGACGGCGTCCGGTTGCCGCCAACGGCCTGCCGCTCGTCATGGCGTTTCCACGCTGCTCTTCGGTCCATACGTGTTTTATGGCCTATCCCATCGACATCGCCTTCATCGATCGCGACGGCAATATCCTCGCGCGCTACGAAAACGTCCGCCCTTGGCGCATGTGCTCCTGCCCCGGCGCCTGGGCCGTACTAGAGCGTCCTTCAATCACTGTTTCGACCCCTGCTCTCCAACGCGTGCCGGCTTAAGGGACTGAGCGAAAAACTTCTTGCTGCCGGCTGATGCCTCTGACGTGCCGATTTATAGAACCGAGGCTGTGCTCAAAAACTTTTTTAAAATTCTCGGTTGACCGGAACGCGTCCTTGGTTATACTAATCAAGCCTTGAAACAAGGCACACCTCAAATGGCTGGGTAGCTCAGTTGGTAGAG
>DBGBZQ010000016.1:0-7458 GCA_048368115.1 Collinsella sp. | reverse complement strand
GTCCTGCGCAAGACGGAAAGCACATTAAGTGCTTTCCTTTGCGTGCGGAACTCGCGATAAAGTTCATATGCGCCGCCCGGCTCCCGCGGCCCTCAGGGGCTCCCATCCCAAATGCGAAGCAAAGCTCCGCACACCAACTTTTTTCTTTCAGCTAAAGAACGCCGGAAATTCGACACTAGCTTGTTAACTTTGCTGGACGTTGTCGACGCCAAACCAGCTCAGAAGCTATATCGACACAGAAAGGTCCCCGGACGGAGGGGCCGGATATAAGGTTTATCGCGAGTTCCGCACGCAAAGAAGGCCACTTAATGTGGCCTTCGTCTTGCGCAGGACTGTAGAGCAGGAAACCTTATATCCGGCCCCTCCGTCCGGGGACCGCGCCGTACCAGCTACAGCGTCATGTTCGGATCGGCGTCGACGTCGAACGGCGATATTTCACCTCGGTCGAATTTCCGGCGGGCGACCTCCGCGATCATGGCTGCGTTATCGGTACAGGCAGACAAGGGCGGCACCGTTACGCGAATCCCCTGACGCCCAAGCTTCTTGATCATCATCTCGCGCAGATGCGGGTTAGCCGAGACGCCGCCACCGATGCAGTATTCCTTGCATCCGGTAGCGTGCAATGCGTTTTTGGCCTTCTTGTACTGCACGTCAAAGACCGCCGCCTCAAACGAAGCTGCCAGATCGGGCAGGTGAATCGTGCGCCCGGCCTTGGTCTCCTGCTCGATGTAGAGCGTCACGGCCGTTTTAAGACCCGAAAGCGAGAAACGATAGTCTCCTCTGCTGTTAAGCGCACGGGGGAAATCGATCGCCTTGGAGTTGCCCGTCTCGGCCAGCTTAGAGATGATGGGGCCACCGGGATAGCCCAGGCCCAACGCCTTGGCCACCTTGTCGAAGGCCTCGCCCACGGCGTCGTCGAGCGTCTCACCGAGCACCTCGTAGTCGCCCCATGCCTTTACGTGCACGAGCATGGTGTGCCCGCCCGAGACAAGCGTGAAGATGAACGGCGGCTTGAGGTCGGGCTGCGCCAGCAAGTTGGCAAACAGGTGCCCCTCCAGATGGTTGACGCATACGAGCGGCTTGCCGGCAGCATACGCAAAGCCTTTGGCAAAGGCAACGCCCACCACGAGGGCGCCCACCAGGCCCGGACCCTGTGTCACGCCCACGGCAGCAAGCTCGCTGGGGGCAATGGCTCCACCCTCAAGACCAAGCGATGCCGCGGCATCCTCGAGCGCCGCATCCACGACACTCACAATCACCTCAACGTGTTTGCGCGAGGCGATCTCGGGCACCACGCCGCCAAAGCGGGCATGAAAATCAATCTGTGTCGACACCTGGTTGGCCAGCATATTGCCATTCGAATCGATAATCGCCACGGCCGTCTCATCGCAGGAACTCTCGATAGCGAGCACTAGGCGGCGGCGCTCAATTTCGGCACGCTCCCCCTCGGAGCGCCCAGGCGCAGGCAGCGGCCATACGCGCTGCTCTGCCGCCGTCGGCTCGGGCGAAGCATTGTCGACCGGAAGCACCAGGGGCAGCGGAGCCGTCATGACGATGGCATCCTTGCCGGCACCATAGTAGCCGCGGCGCCGTCCTGCCTCGGTAAAGCCCAGAGCGGCATAGAGCGCAATCGCGCCCTCGTTGCCGTCCTCAACCTCGAGCGAAGCCGTGGTGCAGCCGAGCATCTGGGCATCATAGCTCACATGCGACAGCAGCTTGCGGGCAATGCCCTCACGGCGATGTGCCGGGTCGACGGCGACATCCAGAATCTGCACATCACCGTCCACGACCATACCGCCGGCAAGGCCCAGCAGCTTGCCGTCGTCGTGTGCCACCCACCAACTACGCGGCGCAGCGACGTCCTCGCCCAGTTCGGACAGGAACATGCCCGGCGTCCACGCCTCGTGTCCGGCACCTTCAAAGCAGGCAGCCTCTAGCGCGCTCGCGCCCTCGGCATCCGCCGCGCCCATGGGACGGAACTGCAGATGACGACCGGCGAGCTCATCGGCAACGCCCGTAATTTCGCTCTGCGCACTCTCGGCAAGACCAAGACGCTTGCGCTCGTTTTCCTCGGCATCCGAAAGGCGCGTGTAAATCGGCAGGACGCGAGCCGGATCGCCGTCACCCGCAGCGTGCGCGAGCAGCAAGCCCTCGCCCGAAGGCCACCACAGGTCGCGCTCCACGCAGCGGGCGGTCTCGTCCTCACCCAGCAGCTTGCCATAGCGCACGAGACCGTCACCGGTCAGCTGAACCTGGTCCCAGTCCGCTGCTCGGCGCCACTCATCGAGCGCCACGGCGGCCTTGACCACGTGTTCGCGCTCAAATTGACGCTCGGGACCCTCATCGCCCAGCATATATAGTGCCGGATATACCTCACCGCGCATGGCATCGGCCAAGATACCAAGCTTGCCGCGCACGCCAGCCTTCCACGCCGTCCAAGCGCAAGCGTCGAGCGTCGACACGCCCAGCAGTGGAACATTGGCACCACGTGCGAGGCCCTTGGCAGTGGAGATGCCGATGCGCACACCCGTAAACGACCCCGGGCCGCGGCCGACCACGTAGTAACCAACATCGCTGCGATCCAGACCGGCTTGAGCCAGCACGCCATCAACGGTATTCACGAGCTCAACGTTGGCGTGACGGCGACACATGTGGTCGCCACTCACGAGCTTCGTCTCGCCCGTCTGCCCATCAATCCAGCTTGCCGCGCAGGCAAGCATGTCGGTCGAGGTATCGAGCGCCACCACCGGCGCGTTGTCGTTATGCAAGCTCATCTTGTACAGCCTTATCAATCAAATGGGAAAGCTCCATTGCGCGGTCACCGTGTGCCTCGAGCGTTATCGTTCGCACATCGCTGTCGCCCTCATCACGCTTGAGCGTCACCGAAAGATACTCATCCGTCAGCTCGTCCTGGAATTGTTCGCCCCATTCCAGCAAGCAAGCACCCTCATAGCCCAGCACATCGAAAATGCCCGTATCCTCGAGCTCGTAGGCATGCTCCAGGCGGTATAGATCAAAGTGAAACAGCGGAATACGACCTTGATCGTGAACGGCCATGAGCGCAAACGTAGGGCTCGTAACCATATGCTCATCGCCCAGCCCGCGCGAGACGCCCTTGGTAAAGTGAGTTTTGCCCACTCCCAGGCCACCGGTCAGGATGAGCACATCGCCGTCCTCAAGGCACGGTGCAATTAGCTCGCCAAAGTACTCCGTATCGGCAGCGCAAGTCGTTTTGTAAGTACCTACCCCCAGGCGCTCCAGGGACATATATGCTCCTTATTATTCCGAGGCGTCCTCTGGTGCGGGATGTCGCTCCAGATAGTCGCCCAGCATCTTAAAGTCTTCCTCCAGCAGCTCCTGCCACGCCGGATTGCGCAGCGCTGCTGCCGGATGGAACGTGGGCATTACTACAAAATGCCCCATCTGGTGGAACCTGCCGCGCAGCTTAGTAATGCCAATCTCGGTCTTAAGCACAAAGTGCGTCGCGGGGTTGCCGAGCGTCACGATAATATCGGGCCAGATGCTTCGAATCTGCTCACGCAAAAACGGCGAGCAAGCCAGCACTTCCTCGGGACGCGGATTGCGGTTTCCCGGCGGGCGGCACTTAAGCACGTTGGCAATGTAGACGTCTTCGCGTTTGAGGCCCGCCAGCGACAAAATGCCGTTGAGGTCCTCGCCTGCCGCCCCCACAAAGGGCTCGCCCTGCAAATCCTCATTGCGGCCCGGCGCCTCACCGATAAACATCACGCGAGCGCGGGGGTTTCCCACACCAAACACGATATTGTGACGCGACTGGTAGAGCTGGCAGAGGTGACAATCGCCCAGAACGGCCTCAATTTCCTCGAGTGCGACCTCACGTGGTGCCTGATGGGTATGGCCGGGGATGTGCATGACGCCCATAGCGGCTCCTACACGTAGACCTTGTCGAGACGCATGCCAAAGCCGCAGGCGACCTCGTAGTTAATCGTTCCGCGCAGTCGGGCCATCTCGTCCATAGTGATCTCGGCATCGCCATCGCGGCCGACAATGATCATCTCGTCACCATACTCGGCCTCGGGAATCTCGTGTGCCGGGTTGGACTGAATGGCGACCATAAACTGGTCCATGCAGATATTGCCAACCTGATGCACACGCTCGCCGCGATACAGCACATCCATACGATTGGAAAGCGTACGCGATAGGCCATCGGCATAACCGATCGGCAGCGTGCAGATCTGAACGCGCGTACGCGGTACGCGGTAGGTAAAACCGTAGCCCACGCCCTCACCCATCGCAGGGTGTGCCACGCGCGTCACACGCGCATGGACGCTCATAACGGGATCAAGCTGCATCACGCGGCCACTCAGCTCGCACGGCTGCATGCCATACAAGCCAACGCCGGCGCGGATCATATCAAAATGCATCGAGGGGTCGAGCATCGAGGACGGCGTGTTGGCGCAGTGCACGATACCGCACTCAAAACCCGCATCCTTAATGGCCTGAACGGCCTCGGTAAAGCGCTGACACTGCAGCTTGTAGTCCCAGCCCGAAGGTTCATCGGCCGTGGCGAAGTGCGTAAATACGCCGTCGCACTGAATACCGCGATGGAAATTTATACCGCGGACAAAGTCGAGCACCTGCGTGTAGTGAACGCCGATACGATTCATGCCCGTCTCGATGGCGAGATGATACTTGCCCACTTTGCCCGCCGCGACGGCACATTCGCCATACGCAAGAGCAAAGTCAGACGTATAGACCGAAGGCATGATATCAAACTCGAGCAACGTCGGAATGGCCTCGATAGGCGGCTCGCTTAGGATGAGGATGGGTTTCGTAATCCCGCCCTGTCGGAGCTCAACGCCCTCGTTAACCGTCGCCACGGCAAACATGTCGGCACCGGCCGAATACATGATCTTGGCGCACTCAACAGCTCCATGGCCATAAGCATCGGCCTTGACCACGCAGCACAGGCGCTGACGTGGATTCAGCAAGTTCTTATAGGCCCTCGTGTTGCGACGGAGCGCCCCGCGGTCGATCTCGACCCAGGACCAGCGCGTCAAATCGGCTTTATTCATGATTAGTCATCCGACCCTTCGTCCATGATTCCCAGATCTTCGAGCGCATCCTTTGCCGCCAGTTCCATGGCCGGACCGATCAAGTCGATAAGATCGGTCGCGATGACGCTCTTCTCACCATACTCCGTCGCCGCGGCAAAACCGGCGTAGCTGTGAAGTGCGACGGCGTACGAATACAGTAACTCCCAACGATCCATCTCGTCGCGCATGGTGGCAAGCGTGCCGGCCAAAATACCCGCGAGGACATCACCCGAACCGGCAGTTGCCAGAGAAGCCGGACCCGAGAGCGGCAGCAGCACACGCTCAACGCCACAGATAGCCGTCGTCGGCCCCTTGGCAATGACCACCAGATTGTCAGAGCCTGCAGCCCAGACAACCTTCTGCGCGGCTGCAATCGCAGTACCAAGGTCGTTCACCTCGTCACCGGCAACCAGACGCGAAAGTTCACGATAGTGCGGCGTCATAACCAACGGCTGCTCGCGACGATACATCTCGGGATTACTATCAATACCGTCAATGGCAATCTTAGCAAGGCAGTTGAGTGCATCGGCGTCCAAGATAAGCGGCACATCAAGCTCGAGCAAGCCCGAAACCACCTGCATAGCGCCGGCAGATGTCGTCATACCGGGACCGCACAGTACACAGCTGTACTTCTTTGCAATCTCGCACACAGTCATGCGCGCAGCGGCGCCAAAGGAGCCGCGGGAATCAGACGGAATAGCAAAGACGGGAATCGAAGGAAGTGCCATGCGAATAAGATTGGCGCAGGCGTCAGGAGCCGCGACTGCCACGTAACCAGCACCCGCGCGAGCTGCAGACTTGGCCGCCATAATGGCAGCACCAGGATATTGTGCAGATCCGGCGACAATAAGCACAGAGCCACGGGAATACTTATCGATATTCGTAGGTAGTGGAGCAAAGTAATCAACTAAGTCACCGGGCTCGACAATCTCGGCGGCGTGGTCGACATCATCGATGACCTCGTCAAGACGGTCGTAAAGATTGCCGCAGATCAAATCGCCAGCATACTCAGGGCCATCAGCGCTATACAAACCAATCTTGGGCGCAATCATCGTCACCGTATGCTCGGCACGAATGCAGTCGTCATCAACAACGCCCGTCTCGGCATTCAGGCCCGAGGGGACATCAATGGATACGACACAATCGGCGCATTCATTGACCGTAGGAATCCAGATGGAGAACGGCGCACGCAGATTCCCGTGGAAACCGGTACCAAATATGGCATCGACAACAACATCGGCCTTATCGATCAAAACCTCGAGTTCGTCACGCGAGGGGCCGACGCAAACGTGCACATCGCGGCCGGCAGTACGACGAGCAACATGACGTGCCAGAGCAGCAGGAATCTCATCCGGCTCAACCGGAGAAACGATATCGACGTCCACACCCTTATGGCTCAGAATATCGGCGGCAACCCAACCGTCGCCGCCATTATTACCAAAACCGACCAGAACGAGAACCCGATCGGGATTGAGCTTCAAGACCTCGTTGGCGGCAAACTCACCCGCTAGCTCCATAAGCTCGGCCTTCGAAGTCCCTTCGCGTTCGATGATATCCTCGAGACGAACGACTTCTTCGGTACTCAAAACCGGTTTCATCTATGCTCCTAGCGTATCTTGCGAAGCATCGCCCAGGTGCTCCGTCAATGCTGAATTCTGCAGCTGCTCAAGCTCATCTAAAACAGAGCGAGCCTCTTTAAATGTCTGCGCTACGCGTTTCTTGGTGCTCACCTTTTCCTCTTTTGGCTTAGGCCGAGCATCTTCGGTAATCGCGATGGCATTCGCAACGGCCAAGTCTCCTGTAAGCGTAATGGAAAGAGCGACTTCAACAACACCCAGTTCTTGAGCGATCTCGAGAGCACGGCCCGAAAGCAGCGCCTTCGGTTTGCCGAGTTTATCACGCGTAACCGAAACATCCTTGCGACCCACGCCTTGACTAAAACCCGTGCCGAGAGCTTTAAGTACCGCCTCGCGCGAAGCAAAGCGGCTCGCATAGTGAGCAGCGGGACGCGATGATGCATCGCAATACGCACGCTCTTCTTCGGTAAACACACGCCGAGCAAACGACGGCGTCTTTTCAAGAATTGATTTCATGCGGGAAATCTCGACGATATCAACGCCGATACCAGCTTCAGCCATGTTCACCTCCATATCGCACAGACTAAGTTATTGTAGCCCGTTCGCAGAAGATGCGACAAACGAGGGTTATAAAACACAGCTACTATGTGAGACAAAAGCCCGTAAACGCAAAAAAGGGGGAGGCCGCGAGGCCTCCCCCTTCTCAGTTCAAGCGTACGGCTCGGTGCCGTCCACCGGTCAGCGGCGCCCTGGCCTCCCACGGGCTGACCCCGCAGTACTCTCGGCGCGATGGGGCTTAGCTTCCG
>DBGBZQ010000015.1:0-29726 GCA_048368115.1 Collinsella sp. | reverse complement strand
GTTCTTTACCACAAAATATGCCGCCGTCTCGCTCTATGCGCGCTGGTCATATTTTTGGCCGTGCATGGGTCGCGTCGTCAACAACGTGTGCTCGATGTTCGTGACGGCGCCGGCAGTGGCGATTATCTCGAGTCAAAATGTGCTGGCTGCGGTCGGTGCGGCGCTCGTGATGTTTGTGGGCATTGCGATTACGCTGCTGGGGCAGTTGGGGCAACGGGCCGATGATGCCGCGATGCGGGACGGACTGCCGCTTGCCACCGACGATCTTGGTGGGGATCTTGCGCCCACATGCTCCGACCCCGAGCCCGTGGAGGCAGCGGAGCTCACGTCCGATGAACGCCTTGATGCCTTCGTCGCCACCTTTGGGCTTACAGAGCGCGAGCGCGATATTCTTGAGGTCTTGGTCGTTTCGGACCAGAGCGTTCAGGACATCGCCACAACGCTCTTTCTTTCGCGCTCCACGCTCTATCGCCACATTTCCTCGATCAACAAAAAGGCCGGTACCGCCTCGCGTGTGGCCCTTATCAACTTCTTCTGGTCCTGGACACCCAAGGACTAGCTAACCTCCCAATAAGTTGCGGTGGAATAGTCCCTAAATTAAAGTCACGGGGCTTTAAACAGGAACTATTTCACCGCAACTGCTGGGGGGATAGACTGCGGCGGCGGCAGAGGCAACGGCAGCGGCGTTGGCAGCTGTGGTGGTGGCAACGGCAGCTGGCAGGGTGTTTTCCGTCTACTTGCTACAGCAGCTCGCCGTGGCGGGCAATGTAGCGGCGCTTTGCCAGCTGGGTGAGCGCGATATAGGCGGTAACGATGCCAATGAGCAGCCCAAAAAAGCTCGTGGGCAGCGGCATGAGGCCGAGCGCATCGGCGATGGGGCTTGCCGGCAGCCAGGTGACGAGCGCCAGGCCCAGCACGGTAAGAACGCACAATGCGGGCGCGGCGTGGTCGCGCGGGCTCGGCAGATTCGGGGAGCGCAACATGTGGACCACGAGTGTCTGCGACCACATGGACTCGACAAACCAGCCGCTCTGGAAGAGCGCAGCAAAGGTCGCCATACCCGCGACGTCGCCCGCGGCGGCAAGCTCGGACCAGCTTGCGTCCACGGCGGCGGGGCACACGACAAAGAAGAGCGCGGCGAAGGTCACGATGTCAAACAGCGAGCTCACGGGGCCCAGCTCGAGCATAAAGCCCTTGATGGACGCGGCGTCCCAGGCACGCGGGCGGGCAGTCCAGGCGTCATCGACGGTGTCCCACGGCAGTGCGATGCACACGATCTCGTAGACCAGCGACAGCAGTACCAGCTGCAGGGCGCTCATGGGCAAAAACGGCAAGAACAGGCTCGCGACGGTCACGGACAGCACATTGCCAAAGTTGGAGCTCACCGTGGTCTTGAGGTACTTGAGCAGGTTGCCGTAAGTGCGGCGGCCTTCGATGATGCCGCGCTCGAGCACGCCCAGGTCCTTCTGAAGCAAGATGATATCGGCGGATTCCTTGGCAATATCGACGGCCGAATCGACCGAGATGCCGCAATCGCTCGCACGCATGGCGGCGGCGTCGTTGATGCCGTCGCCCATAAAGCCCACGGTGTGGCCGAGCATCTCGCGCATGACACGTACCAGGCGCGCCTTCTGCAGCGGCGAGAGCTTGGCGAAGAGGTGGGTTTTCTCGGCGCGCTTGGCAAGTTCGGCGTCATCGAGCGCATCGATCTCGGAGCCGAGCAAGACGTTGCTCGCATCGATACCAATCTGCTCGCAGACGGTGGCGGCGACGCGGTCGTTGTCGCCGGTTAGGACCTTGACCGCCACGCCCTTGGCCTCGAGGGTGGCGACGGCGCCCGCGGCACTTGCTTTGGGCGGATCGAGGAAGGCCAAAAAGCCCATCAGCACCATGTCGCACTCGTCGGCGATGCCAAACTCGCCCACGCAGCGCGGATTGGTCTTCTGCGCCACGGCAATTACGCGTAGGCCCTCGGCGTTAAGTCCGGCGATCTGCTTGCGAATCTGGGCGAGCTTCTCGTCGGTGAGCGGCTGAGCGATGCCATCGATCTCGACAAAGGAGCAGATCTCGAGCATTTCCTCGGCAGCGCCCTTGGTAACCATCTGGGTTTTGCCTTGGGCGTCGGCGACAACTACGCTCAGGCGACGGCGCGAGAAATCGAAGGGAACCTCGTCGACCTTGGTGTAGCGGTCGCGCAGGCTCTGGCCCAGCATGGAATCGGGTGCGACGGTCGAGGGTGTCACATCGGCACGGTCGATTACGGCCAGGTCGATAAGGTTTTTGAGGCCGGTTTGGAAGAAGCTATTCAAAAATGCATGGCGCAGCACGCGTGCGTCTTCGTTGCCGTCGGTGCTGAGATAGCGCTCGAGCACGATGCGGTCTTCGGTGAGGGTGCCGGTCTTGTCGCAGCACAGGACGTCCATCGCGCCGAGGTTTTGAATCGCCGGCAGCTCCTTGACGATAACCTGGCGACGGGCGAGGTCCTTGGCGCCCTGCGATAGGCTCGTGGTCACGATGACGGGAAGCATTTGCGGCGTGATGCCCACGGCCACGCTCGTGGCGAACAGCAGCGCGTCGATGACGTTGCCCTTGGTGGCGGCGTTGATGGCAAAGACGGCCGGCGCCATAACGAGCATGAGGCGTACGAGCAACATGGAGACGCTCGAGACGCCGCGGTCAAACGCGCTCTTTTCGCCGCGCCCGTTGAGCGTCTTGGCGATGCCGCCCAGGTAGGTGTCCGAGCCGGTGGCAACGACAAGCGCCATGGCGGCGCCGTTTTGCACGGAGGTGCCGGTAAAGACGATGTTCTTGCAGGCAGAGAGTGGCAGTGCGGAGCCGTCGGCGCCCTCGACGACGGTGACGGCGGTGGTCTTCTCGACGGCCTCGCTCTCGCCGGTGAGTGCGGACTCGATCACAAACAGGTCGCGCGCGGTGATGATGCGGGCATCTGCCGGCACCATATCGCCGGCAGAGAGGCGGATTACACCGCCGGGGACGAGCTCGTCGAAGGGGATCTCGATGCGCTCGCCGTCGCGCAGGGCGGTGCAAGTGTTGGAGACCAGGTCCTTGAGGGCCTCTGTCGCATTGCCGCTGCGGGCTTCCTGGATAAACTTCATGCCGCCCGATACCAGCAGCATGATGCCGATGACGATGACCGTGGAGGGGTCGCGCTGCGGTTCGGGCACGGCGAGCACGTCGATGTAGAGCGAGACCAGTGCGAGCGCGGCGAGGATGCCGGCGAAGGGATCGATGAACGCGTCGGCGATGCGGCGGGCGAGCGTTTTGGTCGTTGCCTCGATGGTGTTGGGGCCGACGGCGTTCAGGCGCTCAGTTGCCTGCTCGACGGTGAGGCCGTTTGCCGTGGCGTCAAGCAGTACGAGGGCGTCCTCGGCACTATGGGTGGCGGCGAATATGGTGTTCTTGGACAGGCCGGTATGAGCGGCAGGGCGCGCCGTGCGGCGGCGCTTGGAGATGGCTTCGAGTACCGTGACGGTTTTGAGCATCAGCATAGGGTCCTCCTTGTTGAGGGGAGTTAGCGTACGTGTCGTATTTGCTTCAAAAAACCTAGATGTCGCTCACGTCAAGCTCTTGAGCCCACAAAGGGTGCAGCGCGCCTTTGCGGTGGTTTTGGCGATCTGCCGGTGGCGTTTATGCGTGTGCGGAGTCCTCGCGGCGTGCCGAGGGTGACATGCAGGTTTTTCGACTAGGACTGCCTTCCATGGCACACCTCCTAAAGGCTGAGCGCAGCGCGCTTTGGGTATCTCGTACCCCTTTTTAATCCGCCCGTATTCTTGATGAGGGGGTTTGACATGTCAACCCCATTGTTCGGAAAACCATTCCCCCTGGCAAAGCCTTTACAGAATGCCGTGGCCCCAAAGCGCGCCCGCATCTACGCTTCGCCTGCGCTAAACTGGAAGGCACGTACGCGATTACGAGAGGAGCCCGCATGGAGGCTTACAAGCAAGAGTTCATCAAGTTTATGGTCGAGTCCGACGTCCTTAAGTTCGGCAGCTTTACGCTCAAGAGCGGCCGTCAGTCCCCGTTCTTTATGAACGCCGGCGCTTACGTGACGGGCTATCAGCTCAAGAAGCTGGGCGAGTATTACGCCCAGGCCATCCACGATAACTTTGGCGACGACTTTGATGTGCTGTTTGGACCGGCCTACAAGGGTATTCCGCTGGCCGTCGTGACCGCAATTGCCTACCACGAGCTGTACGGCAAGGAGGTCAAGTACTGCTGCGACCGCAAGGAGGCCAAGGACCACGGTGCCGATAAGGGCAACCTGCTGGGTTATGAGCCCAAGGACGGCGACCGTGTGGTCATGGTCGAGGACGTCACCACCAGCGGCAAGTCCATCGACGAGACCTATCCTAAGGTCAAGGCTGCTGCCGATGTCGAGATCAAGGGCCTGATCGTGTCCCTCAACCGCATGGAGGTCGGCAAGGGCGGTGTGACCACCGCTCAGAAGGAGATCGAGGCAAAGTACGGTTTCCCCGTCGCGAGCATCGTTTCCATGGCCGAGGTCGTCGAGACCCTCTACAACCACGAGATCGACGGCAAGGTCGTCATCGATGACGAGCTCAAGACCGCCATCGATGCCTACTACGAGCAGTACGGAGCTTGTTAGTTACGGCGTTTTACCAAACGCCGTAACAGCTCGACGCTGCGCGGGCCGCATTTGGACAATCTGACGTTCAACTTCAAGGGCGCGACCAGAAGGTCAGCGCCCTTTCGTTTCACGTCACCTTGTCACAAATGCGACCCGCTCGCTGGCGTTGCCAAAACATTGGCGTTGCCGTGGTAGTCATTGGTAGTCATTGGGGACGTTCATAAATGACTAGTCAGGAATGAACGTGGATAATCTCCCAGTTTTGGCCTGTGTGCGGGCTCAAAGTGGGAGATTATCCGCGCTCGCTTTAATTTGCCTGGGCTGCGATGCCTATCTAATCGGCTCGGCGTCTTCCCTGAGAATCGAAAGATACTCTTCATACCCGTACTGCCGGTATCTCTGTCTTGACTCGTCGAGAGGACGGAGGATACCCAATTCTTCAAATGATTTGACGAGCGAGCTCGCGGTACTCCTGCCGATATCGAGTTGGGCAGCGATGAATGCGGTGTCGACGATGGGGTGCTCTTCAAGAATGCCCAACAGCCTTTGCCCGTTTGCAGCAGTCCTTCCGAGATTTTCGGTAATGGTTGCTGTGGAACGGTTATGGAGGTCAACAAGGTTTTTTAAAGACCCTACCGAGTCCTTCGCACTCTCGAGAAGACTGTTGCAGAAAAACTCTATCCATTCCTCGTAAGTGCCTCTCTCCCTTACGGATGTGAGTTGCCGGTAGTACTCGCTTCGATTTTTCTTGAACTGGAACGATGGATAGAACAAGCAAGAATGAAGAACGCCATCATTGATGAGCATAAGTGTAATGAGAAGCCTGCCCAGGCGACCGTTTCCGTCTAGGAATGGATGGGCAGTTTCAAATTGGTAATGGACGAGCGCCGCCCGCACAATCGGATCCATTTCGACTTGAGGCTCATTGATAAAGCGTTCGAGGTCCTGGAGCGTGTTACTCAAATCTTCAATGTTTGGAGGGACAAACGATGCGGTTGCAATGGTGCAGTCTGAGGGGCCAATCCAGTTTTGTGAGGAGCGCAGCTCGCCTGGATTCTTCTCCGTTCCGCGCACTCCGTCCAGCAGGACCGCGTGAACTTGCCTAAGAAGTCTCGTGCGCAAGGGCATTTTTTTGAGCAGTTCTACGCCGCGGTCGACAGCACGGACGTAATTCACGACGTCTGCGACATCTTTATGATGGAGTTGTGTTTGCGATGGACTAAGTAGGTCGTCAAACGTGCACTGGGTTCCCTCAATTTGCGAAGAAAGGAGTGCTTCTTTGCGCACGTACATTGTCAGATACATGTCGGCGTTGGGAACAAAGTAGAGCATGCCTTCAAGCTCTCCAAGCTTTCGTGAGCATGCGGAAAGCGTGCGATAGGTTTCCTCGGTGAGGTTTAGCTGCCTCAATGATTGCAAGGGCGTTGGAAAAAACGAATAGTAAGCCAATTTCCCCGATAGATTATTGCGGAGCGTTCCCTGGCCGATCTCCTCGATTTGCATCGCGCCCTCCATATCTTTAGTGTCGGAAACTCGTTATTAGGCTAATCATATCAATTCTAATAACGAGTTTAAGGATTAAATAGTTATTAGAATTGATGTAAACAATCTAATGATGAGAAGTCGTTATTACTTGACCATGGAGCTCGGCTTGGTACAGGGGGGGGGTTATCCAAAATGAGAGCGGATAATCTCCCGTTTTTGGCTTGGTGACGGCCTCAAAGTGGGAGATTATCCACGATCGCTAGTTAAGCGTCCGAAAATCCACACTCGCCAAACCTACCAAAAAGGGACAGGTTTATTTTGGCACGCTTCGGTCGGTGTCAGGAAGTGTTAGGGACGGGGCGGCGGCAGGACTCGAGAGCGAAAAGAAGTATCGGGTTTGGTGCGCCCGCTTCTGCCCGTCCCGTGCGCGGGTGATACTCGGCTTATCGATCCGCGATGCAAAGGAGACGCTCCATTCCACGAGCGCTACCGGGAAGGGCTCGCGATTCGAGTCCCCACCTTAGCATTTGAACCATTTGGCACTATAATTACCGTAGGCATGCGCACAACGTTGCGCTTAATCAAGAGGAGAAAACGTATGGGTCTGTTTGATATGTTCAAGAAGAAGGCTGAGCCCGCGGCTGCCGCTGCTCCGGCCTCCATCTCTGCTTCTGCCGGCGCCGACGTGCTGTGCTCGCCCGTCAAGGGCAAGGTCATCAAGATGGCCGACGTGCCCGATCCCGTCTTTGGCGGCGAGGTTCTGGGCAAGGGCTGCGCCGTGTGGCCCGAGGACGATCTGGTCTACGCTCCCTGCGACGGTAAGGTGACCGTCACCATGGGTCACGCCGTGGGTCTGCAGTCCGATAGCGGCATCGAGGTTCTGGTGCACGTTGGCGTCGATACCGTCAACATGAACGGCGACGGCTTCGAGGGCTTCGTCAAGGCCGACGACGTCGTGAAGGCCGGCCAGCCCATTCTCAAGATCGACCGCGCCAAGATCGCCGCTGCCGGTTACAAGGACTGCGTCGTCGTGGCCGTGTCCAACACCGCCGAGTTTGCCGATGTCGAGCTCACCGTTGAGGCAGAGTCCGCCGTCGCCGCCGGTGACGCCATCGTCAAGGTCGTCCGCAAGTAAACTGCGGCGTCCAAAGGATGTGCAAGGGTGGTCGGGTTTTCCGGCCACCTTTTTTATTGCACCGTGGGGAAGCGTTTTATTGCACGTTGGGCGGGCTTGCAAACCGTTCGGACGCTAAAACGAACCGACCACGCCTTCGCGTTGCCGAGGGTGTTCATAAGTGGATAGTATGGGCTTACTTATTACAACGTGTGCCGCGTCCGGGAAGCGCGGTGCCGCTCATTGGGAGGAACAACATGAAAAAGAAGCTGCTGCTTGCGCCCCTCATGGCCGTCTTGGTTGCATGCGTGGTCGTGCTTTCCGGCTGTGGAGGTCCTTCGGTTGAGGAGCTCATCACCGAGGATCTTACGACGCAGTTTGACGAGGTCAAGAACGGTGGCGACGACTTCCTCTCTGGTCTGGAGGAGGCTTCGGGCGACGAGTTCGAGCAGTTGGGTATCGATCCCAAGGAGTATGCCAAGACCTATCTCGAGGGCTTTGATTACAAGATTGGCGACGTGACGGTCGACGAGGACAAGGGCGTCGCGACTGCCGAGGTCTCCATCACCTGCAAGTCCATGAACAAGATCGTCGAGGACTTCTCCACCCAGTATCAGGAGAAGGTTGCCGCGCTTGATACGGTTCCTTCCGATGACGAGCTGTACAAGATGGCCGGTCAGGTTATGGTCGATGTGACCAAGGCCACCGAGCCCAGGAAGACCACGGTTATCTTCAAGTACACCTGCAACGACGACGGCGAGTGGTCTGCCGACGACTCCGTCAACTCCGAGATGATGGATGCAATGCTGAGCTAGTTCGTTGCGCGGTAGTTCGTTACGGCGTTTTACCAAACGCCGTAACTGCTCGACGCTGCAAACGCCCCTAAGCGGCAATCTGACGTTCAATTTCAAGGGCGCGACCAGAAGGTCAGCGCCCTTTCATTTCACGTCACCTTGCTCGCTTAGGGGCGTTTTCGCTGTCCGTTTTCTACCTGCGGCGTTGCCATGGTGGTCATTGGGGCGGCACTTGGGGACGTTCCTTTTCTGCCGGCAGTTGGGGACACTCCTTGTGCCAGCGTTGCATCGAGTGCTTGGGAAGATGCGACCCGGTTTTTGGTCAAATTCCGGGTCGCGGTTTCCGGATGGGGTTGGTTGCGGAAAGTGCGACCCGGAATATTGCTCTGAAACGGGATGCGGTTTCCCTGATGCGTCTCAAACGGAAAGCGCATCCCATTCCGGAGCTCCAAAACGGGATGCGCTTTCCGCGCGGAAGAATTGTCGCAGCTGCGTTAAGCAGTGTCGCTCGTTACTCGCCCAGAATCAGCGCCGCTAGCTCGTCCTGGGTGTCCACCACGTAGTCGGCGCCGGCGGACTCCAGCTCTGCGCGGCCGCGGAAGCCCCAGCTGACGCATGCACTCTTAAGGCCGGCGTTGTGACCGGTCAGGATATCGACATTGGAATCGCCCACATAGAGCGTGGTCGACGGATCGGCGCCCAGCTCCTCCATCACATGCAGCGTAACAGGCGCCTCGGGCTTGGGCGGAAACGCATCGACGCGGCCCTGCACCAGCGCAAAGCGCTCGGAACCAAAATACTTCTCGATAAGCGGAGCCGCCGAGACGTGGTCCTTGTTGGTGAGCACGGCAAGCTGAACGCCCGCGGCGCGTAGGCGGTCGAGCGTCTCGATCGTGCCGGCATAGGGGGCGGTGTGGTCTTCCTTGTGCTCGCCGTAGTAAGCCCTAAACTCGGCAAGCGCCTGCTCAAACATGCGGCCGTCGCCCGCATACTCGGCGGGCATAAAGCGCTCAACCAGCTTGAGCATGCCGTTTCCCACCTTGTAGCGGTACTCGTCTACGGCAAACGTGGGCCAGCCGTGCATCTCGCAGGTATGGTTGCCGGCGGCCGCCAGGTCCTCGAGTGTGTTGAGGATGGTGCCGTCCAGGTCAAAGATCACATGGGAAAAAGCTGCTGCCATAAAAACTCCCGTCATTGGGTTTAAAACGCACCCCATAATACTGGGCTTCCGCGTTGGGCGTGCTTGGAATCTGAACATCTCCAGGGGTATCAGGCCGCATCGCGCCGACCGTGTGGTTTCGCCCTAGCAAATCCTCGGCAGCTGTTCTCCCACGAGCATGTCGAGGATGCGGGTCGAGCCCCAGCCGGTGCGCACGCGCACGGCGGGGCGGGCGCCCTCGGCAAGTGGCAGCACGCGACCGATGATGGCGGCGTTCTCGCCGTAGTGGGCGGCGCGCATGGCGCTCAGTGCGGCATCGGCTTGCTCGGCCGGTACGACGGCGACCATCTTGCCCTCGTTTGCCACCTGCAACACATCGTAGCCGAGCATCTCGCAGGCGGCCTGCACGTCGGGACGCACGGGCACGGCATCCTCGTCGACCTCCATGGCGACATTGCTGGCCTGGGCAAACTCGTTGAGTGTGGACGCTAGGCCACCGCGCGTGGGGTCGCGAAAGCAACGCGTGCCGGGCGCTGCGGCCAGAACGTCAGCAATCAGGTGGTTGAGCGGCGCGGCATCGCTTTCGATCGTGCTCGAAAACGCCAGGCCCTCGCGTTGGCTCATGATGGCGATGCCGTGGTCGCCCAGCGTACCCGAGACCAGGATGACATCGCCGGGGCGGCAGTTGGCGCCGCTGAGCGCCACGCCCGTGGGAACCTCGCCCACGCCGGCGGTATTGATGTAGACGCCGTCGGCCCCGCCGCGCTCGACCACCTTGGTGTCGCCCGTGATTATGGACACGCCCGCCTCATGCGCCGTTTCGGCCATCGTCTGCACAATCTGGCGGAGCCTATCCATGGGATAGCCCTCTTCGAGGATAAAGCCGCACGATAGGTAGCGCACGTTGGCGCCCGAGGTCGCGACGTCGTTGACGGTTCCGCACACGGCGAGACGGCCGATGTTGCCACCGGGGAAGAACTGCGGCGAGACTACAAAGCTGTCGGTCGACATGGCGATGCGCCCGCTCGCGGGCAGCGCGGCGACGCCGGCGTCGTTGCCTTCGAGCAGCTCGGGCGACCCAAAGGCATCCAAAAAGACCTCATCGATGATGCGCTTCATCATCTGTCCGCCGGAGCCGTGGCCCAGCAGGACGGTGCTATCGGTAACGCTATGGGACATATCGAAAACTCCAATCGTGGGTGGAATTATATGGGTGAGGCGCAGCGTCGACTGGTCCGCCGTTCGTTAGAACGGCGGAACCTATTAGCCTCGGTAGCGGAAATATGCTGCGCAGCTGCCCTCGGAGCTCACCATGCAGGGGCCGACGGGATGCTCGGGCGTACAAGCGTGGCCGAACAGGGGGCAGTCGCTCGGCGTAATGGCCCCGCGCAGCACGTCGCCGCAGCGGCACCCGCGTGGCTCGACCGTCGGCTCGATGGACACGTCAAAGCGCATGCTGGCATCAAAGTGCGAAAACTCGGGACGAATGGCGAGTCCCGAAGCCGCAATCGATCCCAGCCCGCGCCACGTGGTATCGCACGGCTCAAATACCTGCTCGACCAGCTGGCGCGCCACAGGATTGCCGTCGGCATTGACGCCGCGACGGTAGGCGTTGTCGATCGCGGGTTGCCCCTCAACAACCATCTGGACCAGCATGCAGATACCCTGCAAGATGTCGACCGGCTCAAATCCCGTTACCACGCCTGGAGTCTTAAACTCGTCGACCAAAAAGCCAAAGGGGGCCAAGCCCGTGATGGTGGCGACGTGGCCCGGCAGGATAAAGCCGTCGATGGCGGTCTCGGGGTCGTTGGCGATGGCGCGCAACGCCGGCGGCGTGGTCTTGTGGGCGCAATAGACCGAGAAGTTCAAAAGCCCGCGCGCCTCGGCCTCCAAGATGGCGGCGGCGATGGTGGGCGTCGTAGTCTCAAAGCCCACGCCCATAAAAATGACCGGGCGATCAGGGTTTTGCTCGGCAATGTCGAGCGCGTCGAGCGGGGAGTAGACGATGCGAATGTCACGCCCTGCCGCTTTTTGCGCAGCGAGCGAGGTGGATGATCCGGGCACGCGCATCATGTCGCCAAAGGTGGTGATGATGGCGCCGTCTATGTTGGCGAGCGCGATTGCGTGGTCGATGTCGCGGTTGGCGGTGACGCAGACGGGGCAGCCCGGGCCGCTCAGCAGCTTGAGCCCTGCCGGCATAATGGAGCGAAAGCCATAGCGCCCGATGCTCACGGTATGCGTGCCGCAGACTTCCATAAGGTTGATGGTGCGGTCGCCGACAAGCTCATGAATGCGCTCGATGAGCTCGCGAGCCAGCTTGGGATCGCGGAATGCCGAGAAATCGATACCGGAGCGAGCCGGCTGCTCGGGCGCCACTAGTAAGCCTCCGCCGGGTTGGTGGCCAGCTGGTCTTCTTCGACCAGCTCGGACATGGCATTAACAAGCTCGAGCGTTTCCTGTGCTTCCTGCTCGTCGACAATCTGGATGCCAAAGCCGGCGTGTACGAGAATATAGTCGCCAACCTGCGCCGTCGGCACGAGCCGCAGCGACACGGGGCGCTCGATGCCCATCATGTCGACGGTGGCCTTGAGGCCGTCGTCGCGTTTGACTACTTTACCGGGAACGGCAAGGCACATATTGTTCCCCTTGTATACGCTTTGCGCTGGATGAGCGCTCAATAATCCATCAGTTGATGGTAGCGCTCGCGGGGTTCGCGGGCAAACGCGTTACGCCTGTGAGACGGCGGCTTGCGGGCTGGCCGAACAGCCTATTGTGGCGCGACCTGTGCGAGGCGAGTGCGTGCGACTGCTGCCTGACCGTAGGCGATGCAGCCGTCATTGACGGGTACGGTGTGGGGGACAAGGACAGTAAAGCCTGCGCTTTTGAGCTCGCGGGTGAGAAGCTGAAGCAGAAGTCGGTTCATGAACACGCCGCCCGAGAGCGCGACGGTGTCGATGCCCTCGTGCACGCAGATATCGCTGGCGATGCGCGCCGAGGAGCGCGCGACGGCGACATGGAAATCGAGTGCGAGCCTGTCGGCGGGCGCTCCGGCTTCAATTCCTCCCAAAAGTGCCTCAAAGAGTGCTTTCTGGTCCAGAACATAGGGGCCGTCCAGCCACGATGGGTCAGATGCGGAATAGCCGGCGTTGTCGTCGGGAAAATGGGCGATTTCGCTGTCGAGCGCGCGCCAGGCGGCGGCTTCGAGCTCGATGGCGGGTTCGCCCTCGTAGGTTGCCTGGCCGCAAATGCCCAAAATCGCGGCTGCGGCATCAAACAGGCGACCCATGCTGCTAGTGCGCGGACTGTTGATGCCGCGCTCGATCATCGTTGCCGTTATGCTGCGCGTTTGCTCGTCAAGGCTGTTCAAGAGCCCCACAGCTCCCGGGTGCTCGAGCAGGTCGAGCTCGCTGAGCAGGGCAAAGGCGTTGCGGCGGGCATCGTGTACGGATGCGGCGCCACCGGGGAGCGCCCAGGTGCGCAGATGCGCGACGCGCTCAAAATCGGCGAGACGGGAGATAAGAAACTCACCGCCCCATATGGTGCCATCGGTGCCGGCGCCCGTGCCGTCGAAGGCGATGCCGAGGACGCGTGCATCGGGCGCAAGCCGGCCTGCGACAATCGCCTCTGCCATTACGCTCGCGATGTGCGCATGATGGTGCTGGACTTCGATAAGCGGCAGATTGTGCTCCCGTGCCTGCTCGCGCGCCCATTGGCTCGACAGATAGCTGGGATGCATGTCGCATGCCAAGGCGGCAGCCGCCAGGTCAAAGAGGTTTTCCAGACGCGTGCGTGCGGCGCTCCAGGCATCGAAAGTCGCGCCGTTTTCGACATCGCCGATATGCTGCGACACAAAACAGGTCGTATGACCGTTGGCGTCCTCGCGCGTGAGCGCGATCGTGGCTTTTTGCTGCGGACCGCAGGCGAGCACGCAGGGCGTGGTGCCGTTGAGCTCCGGCAACGACAGCGGCTGCGGCGCATATCCGCGTGCGCGACGCACGGGCATGACGTCGCCGTCGACCACGCGTACCACGGAGTCGTCGTAGCGCGACAGAATTGCGCGGTCGTTGCCGAGCAACGCGTCGGCGATGCCGGCGGCAACGAGATGCTCCCATGCAAGGGCATCGTCGGTCTCGATGGGCTCTTCGCTCAGGTTTCCGCTGGTCATGACGAGTGCGCTCATGCCGCGCGCCGCGGCCGCGGCGAGCAGTAAATGTTGAAGCGGGGTGTAGGGGAGCATGACGCCGAGCTCGGGCAAGTCGTGCGCGACGGATGGCGCGAGCTCAGGGGCGTCGGGGGAGCCGTAGGCGTCGTTGCCGGTTGCGCGGCGACGCAGCAGCACGATGGGACGAACGCTGCCGGCAAGAAGATTACGCTCAACGCCATCGATGTGACACAGGCGCTCGGCGTCGGCAAGGTCGCGCACCATAACGGCAAGCGGCTTATTGCTGCGACGCTTGCGACGGCGCAGCTCGCGTACCGCTTGTTCGTTGGTGGCATCGCAGGCCAGGTGGAATCCGCCCAGACCCTTGATGGCGACGATGCCGCCGCCAGCCAGCAGCTCGACGCAGCGTTCGATGATGGCATCGCTGGCCTCGCGCGTGGAGCCGACGGCTGGTGTCGCGTCGACCGCCGTTGGCGCAACACCGCAATTGACCTCACGCCACGTAATATGCGGTCCACAATCAAAGCAGGCATCGGGCTGCGCGTGAAATCGCCGATCGAGCGGATCGGCATACTCTGCGGCGCAGGTGGGGCACATGGGAAAACAATCCATCGACGTTGCCGCTCGATCGTAAGGCAGCGAGCGGATGATGGTAAAGCGCGGTCCGCAGTTAGTGCAGTTGATAAAGGGGTAGTGATAGCGTCGGTCGGCGGGATCGAACAACTCGCGCAGGCAATCGTCACAGGTGGCGATATCGGGCGAGACAAGTGTGGTGTGCGCGGTCTGGTCCTGCGACGCCACAATGTGAAAGCCCTGCTCATCGGCAGTACTCCAACCGCCAGGCTCCAAATCCGCAATATCGACTCGCTCAACGCGAGCCGCCGCGGGCGCATGCTCAGAAAGCGCGGCGACAAATCCGTCAACCGCCTCGGCACAAGCGTGCGCCTCGATATGCACGCCGTCGCCCGCATTGAGCACCCATCCGCAAATGCCATGCGCCATGGCCTCGCGATACACAAACGGTCGCATGCCAACGCCCTGCACAATGCCCGTCACATGAATATGCACATGCCGCATGCGACACCCCTCATCAAAACCGACCAAAAAGGGACAGGTTTATTTTGGTAGGTAAAACGCTAAACCTGCCAAAACAAACCTGTCCCTTTTTGGCAGGTGCGCTGCGGGAAATTCCGCTACAGCCCCAGGCTCTGCTTGGTGGCGGCGCACGTGAGCTCGCCGTGCTTAACGCCGCGCAGGCCCAGCAGGCGGTCGGCTAGTTCGTAGACGCGCTCGCCGCGACCCTTGAGCGCCAGAATCTCCAAGCAGTTGTGGTGATCCAGATGCACGTGCATGGTCGATACGATCTCGTTGGTGTAGTCGTGCTGCACCTCGTCCAGGCGGCGTGTCAGATCGCCGGTGTGATGGTCGTAGATCATGGTGAGCGACCCGATAACATGCTCATCGGGCGTGCGCATCTGCTCCTTGGCGATCGAGGCGCGAATCAGGTCGCGCACGGCCTCGGAGCGGTTGGCCACGTCGCCGCGGCGCGCGATCTGTTCGTCAAAACGGCGCAGCAGGTCGTCCGGTGCGGTAACCGAAAAACGGACCAGCTCGGAGCCGGAGCCACTACAGTGGCAGCCCGCGTCACCGTCCGCCCCATGCGGATGCTCGTGCTCGTACCCGCAGCCGTGCTCGTGTTCGGCCACGTTACACCAGCTTCACGGAGCCGACGGAGTTGTGGTCGGCCTCGATGGCCTCTTCGTAGCCCTCGAGTGCATCATGGGCCTCGTGCAGCGCGGCCATGGCGGCCTCGAGCTTGGCGCCGATGCGCTCCATGTCAAAATTCTCGGTCGCATGCAGCAACTGATGGCTCCATTCGTGAGCGAGCTCGATGGTGTCGTCGACCTGCTTGACGCTCATGGCAAGCTGGCTCATGTTCATTCCAACATCATGCATGGGAAATCTCCTTTTGTATGGGGCAGTTCAGTGGTTCAGATTTTACTACGCCCGCTCTGCGCGCAGCTGCATAAGAAAACGGGTACGAGTCTGTGCGACCCGCACCCGTTCACTGGGGGCTGTTTGTGACTACCATACTATCCGTGGTTGCACTCGGTGCATCCAGAAGTCCGGCGAGCGGTGCAAAAGCGCTCATAGACGGCGGGTAAGTAACAAGCGTATTACAGATGCTTTTCCAGCAACGCCTGCAGCCTCGCCTTGGGCAGAGCGCCAACCGAGCGGTCAATCTCCTCGCCGTTCTTAAACACAATCAGCGTCGGGATGCTCATGACGCCATACTTCATGGCCAGGTCCTGGTTGTCGTCGACGTTGCATTTGGCAACGGCAAGCTTGCCCGCCAGCTCATCGGCAACCTCGTCAACGATGGGCGAGAGGGAGCGGCAGGGACCGCACCACGGTGCCCAAAAATCGACCAGCACGGGCAGGCTGTCGTTAACGACGGAATCGAAGTTCTCGGGGGTAATCTGCTTAATGTCAGCCATGGTGACCTCCATAATGTGACGCGGCTCAGCCGCGTAAAACTCAGTACGACCGTGCTTATACCCAGCCGCCCGCAAAGCAACCACTCGCGGGCAGCTCTTTTATATAATGGTGGGCACGCAAACGATTGGAGAGCGCATGTCCACGTCACAAAGCCAGAAAAAAGAAGCCATCGCCCAGGCGGCCGAGCAGGAGCTCACATCGCTTGCGGTCCGTGGCGTGCGTATCGCGGGCAACGCGTGCTCGCCGATCGTGCTGGTCAAAGGCGATTTGGACGAGGCCGAGCGTTCGGGTGGCGAGCTTGCCGCCGGCCCGGATGGCGCGGCGTTGCGCAAGGCGCTTGGGGCCATCGGCTACGCGCCCGAGGATTTTTGCGTGCTGGCAAGCGTCGCCGGCGTGGGTGACGGAGCGGTCGCGGTGGGCGAGACTCTGCCGTGCGAGCTGTTCCGCGAGGCGCTCGAGGCCTTGGACCCCGAGGCGGTGCTACTGCTCGACAACAACGCGGCCGATGCCATGCGCGAGACCTACGCCGATATGCTCGTGGCGATCGATGACTTCGACACCGCCATGCTCAAGCCCGGCCTGGTCGCCCATGTGCAGGGCCGCCGCGTGCTCGCGCTCGACGGCTTTGAGGCGGCGCTCACTGACAAAGCGGCCAAGCAGCGCATGTGGGCCTACATCAAGCAGCTGACTCCGGCGGCCGCTCCGCTGTAGCGGATTGGCGCCGGTGAGCGATTGCCTAGCGGGCAAGACACGCCGCGAGATCGGCGCCGCACTTCTACATCACAGCGCGCAGCTCAAACCGATCGCCGTTAATGCGGAACTGACAGTTGCCGTTCATGCGCTCCACGGCAAGTTTGATGCTCCTGGTGCCAAAGCCGTGTCCGGTGTGCCCGGCTACGGGCATGCCGTCGACCATGCGCGGCGCGCGGTCAAACGTGTTGGAAACTAACAACAGCAGCTGGCCGTCCTCTAATCGCAGGTCAAAGTCGACGAATCGCTTTCCTTGGGGTGCGGCGCTTGCGGCGGTGATAGCGTTTTCCAAGGCATTTGAGAGCACGCTAAACAGATCGGCGTCGCCTACGTGGATGGTTTCGGGTACGGCGGCGCGCAGGTTGGCGGTAATGCCGTTTCTATTGATATCCGAGTTAAATGACGAAAGCGCGATGTTTACGGTCTCGTTGGCGCAGAAGCGGCGTACGGCGGTGCGGTCGCCGGCTTCGCAGAGTTCGTCGATTCGATCGAGCGCCTCGTCGGTGTGGCCCTCCTCAATTAAAGCGGCCAGGCCGCGTAGGAAGTGGCGCATATCGTGGCGAAGAATCGACAGCTCGCGCCCAGATTGACGCCAAGCCTCGAGCTCTTTGATGGCGGCGCTGTCGCGGGTTTCGAGCATCCAGCGCTCTCGCTCGGCGGTTTCCTTTTCTTCGTATTCGCGCAGGTAAACGGCAAGAAACATAAGATAGAAGGCACAGAGCGCAAATGCCAAAAACTCAACCGTTACCACCGAGCCCGAGTGGAACAGCGTGGTGTAGACGTTGGTGGCATAGTCAAAGACGTAATAGACGAGCGGCAGGATTAAAAGGATGCCCAGCTCGGTGGTGCTTTTAATCGCCAAGCGCGGACCGATGTCGCCGGCCCAATGCAACAGGACGGCAAAGACGGCGAGTGTGGTCGCGATACGCGCCAGATAGTACGCGATCTGCGAATCGGTTGCGGCAAAGGCGGCGATGCCCATCCAGTTGCTGAGCTGACAGCTCAGATAGGCGCTGGTAATGCCGAGCACGGCAAGCAGCGGGCTCAGGCGGTAGCGCGCGCACAAATAGATGACGAGCGGCAGATGTACGACGAGCGGATATACCTGGCGGGCGAAAAGCTCGCCGCCGACGGCATTGGCGAGGCCAAATGCGCATCCAGTTACGGCACCGACCAGCACCAGTTCAAGCGCATGACGCCGGTTGATCTCGATACCGCACAGCGCCGCCGAGGCAAAGACGCCAAAGAGCAGCGTCGTGGCGTGGTGGATTGCCCAAAGGATCATTTCGACCGAGGAGACCATCAGTGTCTCCCACCCTCAAAGCGCGCCGCAAAGTAGGCGTCTTGGAATCCCTGCTTGCAGCTGCGCGAAAGCGGGATGCACGCGCCCGAGCGCATGACGATGTCCGTGCGGTCAAAGTGATCGATATTGCGCAGGTTGACCTGGTAGCTGCGGTGGCATTTAAAGAAGACCGCGTTTTGCTCCAAGCGGTCCTCGACGCTGCGGAACGACTCGAGTGCCTCGATATCGCGTCCGTCGCGCAGGTGGAAGACCACGTGCTTGTTGCGCGCCTCGGCATATTCGATGTCGGACAGGCGCAGGGCGTGGTAGCCAAAGGAAGTTTTGATCACGAGCTCGTCGGTTGCCGGCGGGCGCATGCTCGAAAGCTCGTCGAGTAATCGCGCCAGGCGTTCGTAAGTCACGGGCTTGAGCAGATAGTCGAAGGCGCGGACCTCGTAGGATTCCAGCGCGAACTCGGGCGACGAGGTGAGGAACACCAGGCGCACGGCGGTGTCGGCCTGGCGCAGTTCGCGTGCGGTGTCCATGCCGTTGACGAGCGGCATGATCATGTCGAGCAGAATGATGTCGGCGCGCGATGCGGCATGGCGGGCCAGCAGGTCCTCGCCGCGCGTGACGAGCGCAACATCGACCGCCGTGCCCGTCTCGGTCGACCAACGGTCGATCATCCGGTGCAGTCTATCTAGAAAAGCGACATCATCGTCGCAGGCAATAATCTTGAGCATTCGGCCCCCTTAAGTAGTTCGATTTTGCCACATCGGGTACGCGCCGCTTGCGGGGGTGCGGACCGTTTGCGCCCCACGGCGTGCAACTCGCGCCAAGCGGTATTGCGGTGGCGAAAGATGCCCCTTGCGCTATCGAAGGCCCGGCTATCCTCAGCTTGCCAGTTCGAAAATGGACCTGCCACATGATTGAATCTTTATTTCAACTTTACACCTAGGTTTACAGCTGTCTTGTCAGCTGTAAACCTAGGTGTCATACTAAAGCCCCAAGATTCGCCAAAAGAGAGGGGCCTTGATGGCACAGAGCGCGAACATGGATGCATCGGAGCTTGCACGCGACATTGCGGCCGGCCTGGCATCGGCAACGACGGCAACGGAGCGCGCGGCATTGGTGCCCGCAGAGCTCGTCGAGGCCATTCAGCAACTAAAAACCCAACGCGATGCGGTGATCCTGGCACACTATTACGTGGCGCCCGAGGTCCAGGCTGTGGCCGATTACGTCGGCGACAGCTTTTACCTGGCAAAGCTCGCCAAAAGCCTGCCGCAGCAGACCATCGTGCTGTGCGGCGTGGAGTTTATGGGCGAGAGCGCTAAGCTGCTCAACCCCACCAAGACCGTGCTGCTGCCCGAGCCGGGCGCGGATTGCCCCATGGCTCATATGGTCAAACGCGAGACGGTTGACGCCGCCCGCGCCGAGTACGGCGACGACTTGGCCGTGGTGTGCTACGTCAACTCCACGGTTGAGATTAAGAGCTGGAGTGATGTGTGTGTCACCAGCTCCAACGCCGTCAAGATCGTGTCCGAGCTGCCGCAGCAGCATATCCTGTTCATTCCCGACCAAAACCTCGGTCGTTTCGTAGCCGAGCAGGTGCCGCAAAAGCACGTCATCCTCAACAACGGCTACTGCCCGCGCCATCACATCATCACCGTCGAGCAGATCGTCGACGCGACGGAGGCCCACCCCGACGCGCTCGTGCTGGCGCATCCTGAGTGCAAGGCCGACGTCCTGGCCGAGGCCGACTACATCGGCTCCACCGCCGGCATCATCAAGTATGCCGAGGAGTCGGACGCGAGCGAGTTCATCATCGTGACGGTCCGCGGCGTGCTCTACGAGCTCGAGCGCCGCTGCCAGGGCACCGGCAAGAAGTTCTATTTCCCCGCGGTGCAGCCCACCTGCGTCAACATGGACCTCATCACGCTCGAAAAGCTCGTGCGCTGCCTGGAGACGGGCGAGGGCGAGGTGCAGATCGGCGTGTCGGACGAGGCGGCAGACCAGGCCAAGCTCACGCTCGACCGTATGCTCGAGTACGCAGCGCGCTAGAACAATGTTGCATGAGGGACGGTCCCTTATGTCACATTACAAGGGAGAGGATTCCTGTGGAAACTAAGCAATACCCCGACATGGAGTGCGATGTCGTCATTGCCGGCTGCGGCGTGGCGGGCCTATACGCTGCCCTCAATCTGCCGACGAGCACGCGCGTGATCATGCTCTCCAAGGGCGCGGTCGACGAGTGCGATTCGATGCTCGCACAGGGCGGCATCTGCGTACTGCCCGAGGGTTCTGACTACGATGCCTTCTTTGAGGACACTATGCACGCCGGCCATTACGAGAACCGCCGCGAGAGTGTAGACATCATGATTCGCTCGAGCCGTTCGGTCATCAACGACCTGCTGGCCATGGGCGTGGACTTTGAGCGCAAGGCTGATGGCAGCCTCGACTTTACCCGCGAGGGCGCGCACAGCCGCCCGCGCATCGCCTTCCATGCCGATATTACGGGCAAGGAAATTACGACCAAGCTGCTCCAGGCTGTCCGCAAGCTGGATAACGTGCAGATTCTCGAACACGTTGCCATGACCGACATCCTGACCGCCGAGCGCGATGACGCCACGGTGTGCACCGGCGTCGTCGCCGTCGCCGTGGACGAGGACGATTCAGCTCGCCCCGCCGACGAGCTGGCAAATGCCGCTGAGGGCGTGCGTGCCGGTAAGCCGTTTAAGATCCATGCCCGCCATACGCTGTGGGCAACGGGCGGTATCGGTGGCGTGTACGACCACTCGACCAACTACCCGCAGCTCACCGGTGACGCCTGCTACATCGCGCAGGAGCACGGCATCACGATGGAGCACCTGGACTACGTGCAGATCCACCCCACGGGCCTGTTCTCGCCGCAGCCGGGTCGCACGTTCCTGATCAGCGAGAGCTGCCGCGGCGAGGGCGCGATTTTGCTCAACGCCGCCGGCGAGCGTTTTACCGACGAGTTGCAGCCGCGCGACGTTGTCGCCGCCGCCATCCGCGAGCAGATGAAGCAGGACGGCACCGAGCACGAGTGGCTGAGCTTTGCCCCCGTCGAGCGTGACGTGGTGACCGGGCACTTTGCCAACATTCGCGCGCGCTGCCTGGAGGACGGCCGCGACATCTTGGACGAGCCCATTCCCGTTACGCCGACGCAGCACTACTTTATGGGCGGCGTGTGGGTCGACAAGGACGGCCGCACCTCGATGCCCGAACTCTACGCCGCGGGCGAGACGGCCTGCAACGGCGTTCACGGCAAGAACCGCCTTGCATCAAACAGTCTGCTCGAAGCACTGGTCTGGGGTCGTCGCGCCGCGTGGTACATGCGTACCGGCGAGTCGCTGGCCGTGGAGCAGGCGGGCGATCCCGCGCTCGATGGCCGTCATCGCGCCCTGAGCGCCGACGCCCTGGCAATCGATGATTTGGCCTGTGCCGCCGGCACGCAGGCCGTGGAGGAGTAGACCATGAATCCCATTACCATGAAGCTCGTCGTCGATGATCTGATTCTGCAGGCCCTGCGCGAGGACATCACGTTTGAGGACGTGAGCACGGCGAGCGTGTGCCCCACGGCGCGTCCCGCCACGGTGGAGCTTATCGCCAAGGCCGACGGCATTATCGCCGGCCTGGACGTATTCGCCCGCACCTTTGAGCTGCTGGATCCGCAGAACTCCGTGTTGTTCGATGTCTCGGATGGCGACGAGGTGCATGCCGGCGATCACGTGGGCCAGGTGCGCGGCGACGCGCGCGTGTTGCTTTCGGGCGAGCGCGTGGCGCTCAACTACCTGCAGCGCATGAGCGGCATCGCTACTTACACGCATCGGATGGCGGCTGCGCTCGAGGGCACCAAGACCGTGCTTGTCGACACGCGCAAGACCACACCGGGCATGCGTGTGTTTGAAAAGGCGGCAGTCGAGATTGGCGGTGGCAGCAACCACCGCTATAACCTGTCGACGGCTGTCATGCTCAAGGACAACCACATCGATGCCGCCGGTGGCGTGACGCGCGCGATCGAGATGGCGCGCGCCCACGCATCGTTTACCACGACGGTCGAGATCGAGTGCGAGAACCTGGACATGGTGCGCGAGGCCGTGGAGGCCGGCGCCGACATCATCATGTTCGACAACATGACCCATGACGACATGGCCGCCGCTATTGAACTTATCGCCGGCCGCGCCAAGACCGAGTGCTCGGGCAACGTGGATGCCAGCAATATCCGCGCGCTTGCCGACCTGGGCGTTGACTTTATTAGCTCGGGCGCCCTGACGCACTCCGCGCCGATCCTCGACCTCTCGCTTAAGCACCTGCGTCTGCTGGACGGTAAATAATGAACGCCCGCGAGCGTCGCCGTGCCATCATGGCCGTGCTCGAGGGGGCCAAGGGGCCCGTATCGGGCAGCGCGCTTGCCCGCGAGGTGGGTGTGAGCCGCCAGATCGTGGTGCAGGACATCGCCCTGCTGCGCGCCGATGGGCACGATATCGTGGCGACCAACCGCGGCTACGTGCTGCAGGAGGCCCCCAGCAGCCCCGCCGTGCCTACGCGCTTGGTCAAGGTTCGCCACAGCGTGGAGCAGGCAGGCGATGAGCTCACGAGTATCGTCGACGCCGGCGGCGCCGTGCTCAACGTGATTGTCAATCACCGCGTGTACGGTAAGATTACGGCCGACCTGGACATCCGCAATCGTCGCGATGTCGAGCGCTATCTGCGCGATATCGAGAGCGGCAAGAGCTTTCCGCTGCTGACGGTGACCAGCGGCTACCACTTCCATCGCATTGCGGCGGAGGACGAACAGACCCTCGACGAGATCGAGGCGATGCTCAAGGAAAAAGGCTACCTAGCAGACCTGATGCCCTACGAAGACGATTTGTCCTAGTCGACGCCGCATCTATAAGTTGCGGTGAAATAGTTTCTAAAATCGGCATCCAAGACATAAAACAGGAACTATTCCACCGCAACTGCCAAGGGTCCCGCTCCAAATTAGCTGCCCACATATGCAAAAGGAGGCCTCCGCGGCGATGCGGAAGCCTCCTTTTTTGTGCACGGTGTACTTTTGAGTGTGCAAGTGGGGGAGTTGTTACTCCTCGACGATCTCGGTGATCGCGCCAGCGGGGCAAGCGTCCTGGCAAGCGCCACAGGCGACGCAGGAGTCCTCGTCAGCGACGGTAGCGACGTCCTGGAGCTCCAGAACGCCAGCGGGGCAGGAGTCGACGCAAACGCCACAAGCGATGCACTCGTCGGCATCAATTACGGGATGAGCCATGGTAGTTTCCTCTCTGTTGACCGACGCTACAGGCGATGCGCGCCGGTTTGATTCGGGCAAAAACATACCACGGGAGCGACCGTTTGCAATACCCTCTGGCCGGCATCTTCATACCGTTCGCCGAGTATGCCAAGGTTTACTAAAAAACGCGCAGGTGGGGCCGTTGAGCTGCATAAATGTTAGCTAAAGGTGACTTGAAATATAGGGCGATTGAGCGTGCTTGCGGAAACCGCATCCCATTATTTTGTCGAAAAACGGGTTGCAGTTTCCGGTTAGGCCCGCTAGCGGAAAATGCGAGCCGGTATCAGCTCTCAAAACGGGATACGGTTTCCGGTTGAGCCTTCAGACGGAAACTGCGACCCGGAATCCACGCTCAAACCGGGATGAGCTTTCCGCAAGACGGCCCCCAGGCACCCCCGGACGCAAACCTCAGCCATCTCTACATAGATCTCGATAGATTTGCCGAGAACTCAAACAGTGCGTCTACCTGCGCATTTAAGAACCTAAACTCTCAGCAATAAGAAATCTTATATGAATTGACTTAGATTTTGTATATTCCGGCCCATAAGGGGATACACTACATCCTGAAAGACAAGCCGAAGCGCCGCGCGACAGATCGTCGAGGCGGCGCGAACGCAAAAGAGAGAGGGAATTTCTAATGAGTAAGATTCTTGGTATCGACCTTGGTACTACTAACTCCGCTATGGCCGTCCTCGAGGGCGGTTCTCCGACCATTATCGTGAACGCCGAGGGCGACCGCACCACCCCGTCCGTCGTGGGCTTCCGTGCCGACGGCGACCGCGTCGTGGGTAAGGCCGCTAAGAACCAGGCTGTCACCAACCCCAAGAACACCGTGTTCTCCATCAAGCGCTTCATGGGCCGCAAGTACTCCGAGTGCACCTCCGAGATCAAGACCGTGCCGTATGAGGTCAAGGAGGGCCAGGGTGGCCGTGCCGTCGTCGACATCGAGGGCAAGGATTACACCGCCGAGCAGGTGAGCGCCATGACGCTCGCGAAGATGAAGGCCGACGCCGAGAAGTATCTGGGCGAGACCGTCACCGACGCCGTCATCACCGTCCCGGCCTATTTTACCGACGCACAGCGTCAGGCGACGAAGGACGCGGGCAAGATCGCGGGCCTCAACGTCCAGCGCATCATCAACGAGCCGACGGCAGCCGCCCTTGCCTACGGCATTGATAAAGAGCAGTCGCAGAAGATCATGGTTTACGATCTGGGCGGCGGTACGTTCGACGTGTCCATTCTGGATATCTCGTCCGGCGTGATCGAAGTGCTTGCCACGGCAGGCAACAATCATCTGGGCGGCGACGATTTTGACCAGTGCATCGTCGATTATCTCGTTTCCGAGTTCAAGAAGCAGACAAAAATCGACCTGACGCGGGATCCCGCCGCCATGCAGCGCGTGCGCGAGGCCGCTGAAAAGGCCAAGATCGAACTTTCGTCCATGACCCAGACGACCGTTGAGCAGCCGTATATCGCCGTCGGCAAGCAGGGGCCGCTGCATATGGATATCCCGCTCACGCGGGCAAAGTTCAACGACCTGACCTATCATCTCGTGCAGGCCACCCGCGAGCCAGTCAATCAGGCCATCAACGATTCCGGCGTTTCCATCTCACGGATCAGCAAGGTTCTCATGGTCGGCGGCTCAAGCCGCATCCCGGCTGTGCAGGATCTGGTGCAGTCCATGACAGGCTCTCTGCCGTTCAAGGGCATCAACCCTGACGAATGTGTCGCCATGGGCGCATGTTTGCAGGCGGGCGTCCTGTCCGGCAGCGTAAAAGGACTTCTGCTGCTCGATGTCACGCCGCTGTCGCTCGGCATCGAGACGCTGGGCGGCGTGTGCACGCGTATCATTGAGCGCAACACAACGCTCCCCATCCGCAAGAGCCAGATCTTCACAACGGCCTCCAGCTTTCAGTCGTCCGTCGATATCCACGTTTTACAGGGCGAGCGCCCCATGGCGCACCAGAATAAGGAACTTGGCCGCTTCCAGCTGACCGGCATCCGCCGTGCGCCCAGAGGCGTCCCGCAGATCGAGGTCACGTTCTCTATCGACGCCAACGGCATCGTAAACGTCTCGGCCAAGGATCTCGACACCGGAAAGGCACAGCAGATCACCATCACCGCCTCAAGCAACATGAGCCGCGAGGACATTGACCGCGCCGTGCGCGAAGCACAGCGCTACGCCGCCGAGGACGCGAAGCTGAAAGCCGAGGCTACCGCGCGCGACCGCTGCGAACAGATGATCTTCCAGGCCGGAAACGCGAAAAATCTTCCCAAAGAAGACAAGGCCCGCTTGGCTGAGGCGGTCAAAAATGCCCGCCGCGCCATCAAGTCCAAGGATCCCGCACAGATGAACAGCGCAGCTGACCAACTGGAATCACTTCTTAACGAGGCCGGCGTGCACATCGACCCGAACGCGGAATACCGCGGCTCGGCCAGCTATGAAAATCCAAACAACGACTTCACCGACGATGCCGTTGACGCGGACTTTGAGGAAATGAACTGATCCCCACACTATAAGAAATCGTCCCCGGTTTTCTCTCTGAAAACCGGGGACGTTCTATTTCTGTGATCCTGTTACAGCTTTTCCAGCACTGCGTCCGGAACCGTGCAGTCGTCTGCGCTCAGGTCGGTTTGGAAGTCAAACTGTGCCGAGATCGACACCTGCGTATCGACAACGCCAACCTGCACGCTGCCGCCGGTCGTGACGCGGAGGGCCGTGATCGCCCCGTCCTGCACATCCAATTCCAGCGTTCCGGGCAGATACTGCGCATCCAGCTTCTCCGCCTCCGGCGCGATGGCGCAGGCTGCTTGCTTCGTCTGCTCGGCGCTGAGGCTCAGCGTATAGCGCCAGCCGTTCTCCGTCTGTTCGCTCGTAACGCTGTCCTCCAGACAAGCGCGGTAGGCCAGATCAATCAGATCCGCACATTTGACCAGCGTCTGCTCGCTCGCAGTGGGCGTTCTGCCATCCTTGGAGAGAACCGTTTCCCCCGAGAAATAGAGTTCCAGCACACCCGCACGGATGCAGCTGACGGTTTTTCCTTCCTTTACGGTACGGGTGTAATCCAGCGACGTATCAAAGATCACGGGGCCGCAGTTGGCGCTTAGCTTGACGCGGGCTGACAGCGGGTCGCGTCGGCCAAGTTCAGAGGCAGCGGACAGCACGCGCACCAGATCCTCCGTCAGTTCCAGCTTGCCCTGATAGCCGCCGTTTGCAATCGCGTCGGTCACAGCCGCAGGGACGGCGTGCGTTGTCTGCGCGTCCGGCTGGACAGTGAGTTCAGCCCAGACAGTCATCGGCTGCATCTGGCCTGCACTGTTTTCCGCCTGACAGCTGCCGGAGGCTTCGATCGAGCGGATTACGCCGTCTTCAATGTGCATGCACAGGTCGATACTCTCAACGGCGCTGAGCGAGTCTGCAATCGTCGGCGTCAGCAGCGAGAGCGCCTGCTCCGCATCCTTACCGTAGGCGGTCACGGAATAGACCTCTTCACCGCTTTCACGGGCGTAGGTCACATCGGTCGCGTTGTAGAGTTCCAGCAGATGCTCGCCGAGCGTGGAATAGTCCGGGAACAGACCGTTCGTACGGTACGCACTGCCGTTTTCCAGATAGATTGCGCCGTCATAGTAATATAGCTGGACGCCGTTTTCCTCGATGCAGAGAATCGTGTTTCCGCCGGCCTGCGTGCGGAACAGACGCGCATCCGTTTGCAGCGTCTCGTCTCCGAGATCCATCTGCACAGATGCGGTCATGTCCAGTTCCCTGCGGCCAGAGAGATCTTTCAGCAGCAGGAGCGCATCCACACTGCTCTTGAGACTGGCCCGGTAGATGAGGATTCCGGCTATGATCAGGGCAACGACCACGCCCCCGACACGCCACCAGACGCGGCGTTTATTCTTCTATTTCTGCACCTGCTCCAGCGTGACAGGCTCCGCCTGCTCATCCGGGTCAATGACGCCGATGACGGCGTCGGTCGCGCTCTGTTCATCCTGCATGGCCTTGCGCAGCGCCTGCATCTGGCGGCGGCGGGCCTTGCCAAGCTTATGGATCAGATGAATGATGAGCAGCACCAGCAGCGCCGCAAGTCCGGCCAGCACGATCCACACCCACCAGACGGGGAACGTGGACAGCACCGCAAGCTGTACGGTCTGCCCGGCAGCCTCAAAGGCCAGATAGCTGCCGACCTCGGTCGTCTCCACCTTCTTCCAAACGCCGTTTTCGTTTTCCACATAGAGATCCAGCTTTCCGCTCTGCCCATCGGGCGCGCGGAAGCGGATCGTATGCGTGTCTGCGCCGTCATCCGGCAGGCGAAGCTGCCACTGCTCGACGACGGAACGCGCCACATGCGCGGCGGGCGCATGGCCGTCCGCAATGTTTTCGCAATATTTCCGAATTGCCTCCGGGATGCTGGCTGAGATCTCACCAAAGGCGGCCGGCGTGATAGCCTGCGGCTGCGCCTGCAGGCGGTCGCTGCTCGTATACGCGCCTTCGGCTAAGAAGACAGGTCTGCCGTCCGCGCGCTGTGCGTCGCTCGGGAGCGCGTCGATACTGGCATGGTACTGTGCGGTCACAGTGGTATCAAATCGGATGTTGTTCAGCGTCTGTACGTCCCACTCGCCGTACTGTCCGTCAACAGCAGGAATATCCGGGTACGCGCTGTCCGGCAGCGAATCACCATAACGGACAGCGACAGCCTTGAGCACCTCGCCGTCTGCGACGAACCGCACGGTAAAGGTTTGGAATTCGTCAGGAAGCGCCTTGTTTACCAGCAGCGCCTCATAGACCACGGGCTCCGCCTGTCCGGCAACGCTTGCGCCGTCAAGTCCGGCCAGCGTATCGGAGACAAAAACGTTATCCGCAAACGCGCCCGCGCCGCTGCCGCTGATCGCGCCTGCATACTGTGAATAATCGGTGATGGATACAAGTGATGTGCATCCGGAGACGGTGCTTCCGCTGCCGGTTATGCTGTCCGTCACGCCCGTGCCGGTGATGCCGCCGACATAGCGCCCGCCGGAAAGCGTGCACTTTGCCCAGCAATTTTCGATCACCGCGCTGCAGATGCCCGCGACGCCGCCGACATAATCGCCGCTCTGGCTCTCTGCGCTGCCGTAGGCCTCGCAGCTGTCGATCAGGCCGAGATCCATCCGGCCGCAGATCGCCGCCGCGCAGTCCTTTTTGGCTGTGACCGCACCGCTGGAAACGCAGCGCTGCAAAACGGCGCGCAGTTCGTACTGTTTACGCTCGGTCGAAGACAGACTCTTGCTGACATCGCTTTCGGGGTCGGCGCCGGCCTCCATGCCCATCGCGCCCGCGATGCCGCCGACATTTCGGTCAGCCTGCACCGTGCCCGTGTTTTCGCAGCCGCGCAGCGCGCCCATGGTGATGCTCTCCGGATCGGTCTGCGAGCCGTCGGTTACAAGATCGCGGTTTTCCAGACTGTCCATAGCGTCAAAGACGGTCGTACTGATCTCGTCCAGCTTGTCGCTGACGGCCTGCACGTCTTTTTGCAGCGTCTCGGACAGATTCGCCGCCTGTGAGCCGATGGCGCGCATCTGTGCGCCCATGCCGCTCAGCGCGCTTGCCAGTTCCGGCATGGAAGCGTCTGCATTCATCTGCAGCGACGCGCTGAGCGCGCCGGAGCCGTCCGTGCCGCCGGAGATTGAAATGTCAGACGGGTCAACGAATCCGCCCACGCCCGCGCCGATCCCGGCGTCCTTGTGGCCTTCAATTTCCAGCGGGTGCGTATCGACGCTGACGCCGCCGTCCGCTCCCGCACCAATGACGGCGCCAATGCCTGCCGACGCGTCCCCGACGGTGAGGTCTGCCCCGCCGCTCACACCGCCATTTGCCAGCGCACCCGCATCGATAGTTGCGGTCGCGCGGAGATTATTGGCTGCATTCGAGGCGCTGTCGAGATACGTTCCCATTCCGGCCAGCTGGGAGCCGAGGTCGCTTGCCGCACCGCCTGCGTCAGCGGTTGCCTGATCGGTGAGCGTTTTCAATTCCTTCAACTGGTTCTGCAGCTGCTCCTTTGTGCTCTCGGAGACAGTCACAGCGACATACGGCTCGACCTGACCGGCGATGCCGCCAACGTCCTTGCGGCCGTAGATCGTGCCGGAATTTGTATTGTTGAGCAGATACCCGCTCGTCACGCCCGCAATGCCGCCGACATTGTAGCCGACATGCTCATAGCCGACCGTGCCGGTATTTTCGCAGACTGCGATCAGGCCAGTATTCCGGCCCGCGATGCCGCCTGTGGCGGTCGTGGTGAGGAAGGTCTGCGTAGTGGTGAGATTGGCAAGGTCGAGCGTCATATCGATTTTGATATCGCTGAGACTCAGCGCAGTGTCTACATTATTGATATTGACGCTGCCGCTGTTCGTGCAATGCCGGATGGTGCCCGCATTCTGGCCCGCAATGCCGCCCGTGGCGTTCGTACCCTGCCCCTTGCCCTCAAACGAGCAGCTGACAATCTGCCCGGAGGCCTGATTGCGGCCCACGATGCCGCCGATCTGCGTGTCGCCCTGCACCATGCCGGTGAACGTGCAGCAGACGATTCT
>DBGBZQ010000014.1:0-5417 GCA_048368115.1 Collinsella sp. | reverse complement strand
CCCTATCAGCTTTCGGGTGGGCAAAAGAAGCGTGTGGCGCTGGCGGCAGTCGTATCGATGAACCCCGATATCTTGGTTCTCGACGAACCTACTAATGGGCTCGACGAGGATTCATGCGACATCGTGGTCAACTTCTTGCTGGCCTACGTCGCGGCGGGTAAGACGGTCTTGATGAGCACACATCACCAGGATTTGGTGCGACGCCTGGGTGCCCGTGCAATCTATATCGATCGATATCACCATGTGGTCGAGGCGCCTTCGCCGTCGTATGGAACCGAAAGCGGTGCTACGGACTAGTTGCTGCGTAGAGCGTGCGTAGCCGTCCGCGCGGCATTGCCGTGATGGTATAGTTATCCAGGTTTTTTATGGGGGTGGCTATGCCAAGCTGGAACATTCATATCGCTCAGACGGAGCGTTTGCTGGAGCGCACCGGTGCGCTTGCCAAGAGCGTGCGCGACCGCAATGCCTTTTTGTTTGGCTGCGTGGTTCCGGATATTTTCGTGGGCTATATGGTCCCTGGCATCGCCGATCCCATCCCGTACCGCATTACGCACTTTGCCAAGCCCGAGCCTATCCCTAAGCCGCGTGAGCACGAGTTCTGGGATACCTATGTGGCACCGTTGCTTAAAAGTTCGCCCACCGGTGCGCCAGCCGCGGCGACCTCGATTATCGAGGAGCGCGAGCGACTGAATCGCGTGCACTATCCCCAGCGCTACAGGGATGCTGAGCCGGTTGTCGGTCCCGGCGCTCGTGAGTTCTCGCTTGCGTCCGAAGATGTGGCGCAGTCGTTGCTCGATTTGACGCTGGGTGTCTGGTCGCATCTGGTGGCCGATACCGTATGGAATACGCGCGTGAATCAGTACCTGGAGGCGCACGGCGGCAAGCCGTGCGAGGAGTTCCGCATTAAAAAGCAAGGCGACTTTGACTGGTTCGGCAAGACGCTCGGCATTGTTTCGATTCCGCGCGCGACCGATCGCCTGTATACTGCGGCGACGCGTTTTGGGCAGTATCCCATCCATAAGGAGTATGTGCTCAAGACCATCGGCGTTATGCACGAGATCGTGCGCGAAAACCCCGGTGAGCCCGACCATCCGCCATACCGCCTGCTAACCGAGGAATTCTTCGACGCAACGTTTACCGAGGTCATCGAGCTGACCGAGGCGGGTTTTGCCGCCCGTGTCGAATCGCCCGATGTGCCTGCGCTGCCCCTGATTGCTAGCTGCTAGCTGGCCGGCCCGGCAGTGAATAGCTCAACCCAATCGACAAGTAGCTCTTGCCGTAAGGTATCTTCGGCAATGCGCTCCTGTTTGGTCTTTGGGATGTGGGGAAGCCCGGCCTTTTTATGGATGAGCTCGGCTATGTGGTCGAAGCTCTTCTTCTCCTTGATCTGGTCATAGGTAATTTGGATGACGTCGTAGCCCATGCTTGTGAGTGCGGTGGCGCGCTCGGCATCGGAGAGGCTCGCGGCTTCGCTGTCGTGGGCAGAGCGGCCTTGGCATTCCAGAATGACGCCCATGCTGTCGGTGGCGCTTTCGATGAGGATATCGGCGTAGCAGCAGGTTTTGTCATACAGCGAACGTGCGGCTTCACTGAGCGGGATGCGCGCGTTGTTGGCGATCTCGATGCCCTGGCCGCCCTCGTCGCGGGGGAGCGAGATAAGTATGGAGGTCTGTACTTCGAAGGGCGAGGCGGCCTGCCCCGTCACGTGCTCGGCCGCCCAGCGCAGTTGTTTGACGCCGCGCAGGCCTGCGGCTTGCTTGGCGAACGCGGCGATATCCGTTGCGGTAAGAAGCGGCGTGCGCTTCCACAAGTTGGTGTCATTGCCCTTGGTGTCGTTAACTCGTTCCCAGCCGCAGTTGGGTGGAATGAACTTAAGCGAAATAGCTTCATCGAGTTGTTGTTGCGTTCGCTCGCAGGGCTTAAACACTGCAAAGGAGCCGCACATCTCGTAGCACGCCATGAGTAACTGGTTGCGTGAGACCTGCGTGGCAAGGCTGAGCAGCGTGAACTCCGGTGACGTGACATCAAACCCATGTTCAGTCTGCCTAAACGACCCCGGAGGTGGTTCTTGGGTCAGGAGTGCGATTTAAACAGGCTTCGCGACCCGGATTGTGCCCGAGTGAATACAAGCCTGTGAAGTGGTGCGTGAAGCAGGTCTTTTACAACTGCATGACTTCCGAGGCCACAACATCTGCGATCCATATTGCCAAGGCTAATGGCGGGGTAAAGGCCTAATACCTGCGGCGGGATGCGGTAGTAGTTAAAGGCGGATTGCCCACAAAGCGTCAGGTCCATAATGCCCTCCTGGCCGAAATCATCTCTTTGAAGCGAGTGATGCCAGCGTCAATCCGGAAGTATGCGGCAAAATCTGAACCCTATGAGCGGACCTGGCTTTTGAGACTAGTTTATCAGGCATTTTGTTGCGAAAAAACAGGGTGTGCTCGGAGGTTCCAGAATTTGCCGCATACTTCCGAAAACCAGGTCGATTTGGTTCTTGCTAAAACGATTTATCAGCCCTGTGTGAGGTGTGGGTTTGCCACCGGGCGAACACTTTTAGCGCTTGGGGCTTTATTTTTTGGGCCTCGAAGGGTGGATTTCGCGCTTTTGGTAAAGAAATGAGTGCGTGTTTTGCCGTGCGGCGGCATTGGCACAGAAAAAGGGCCCGGAAGGCGAAGCCTTCCGGGCCCTTTGCAATGCAAGTATGCTTGCAAGTGCGTTTTAGCGCACCTGAGCGACGTAAGCGACGTTGGTCGAGGAGACCTTGTCCTCGAGCTGGACGCTCATGCGGGGATCGCCGGCGGTAGCGACGGTCAGGTCGCCGGCCTCGACGTAGCCGAGCTCCTTAGCGGTCTCGATCGCCTTGACGATCGTGCCGTTGACGGTGCCCTGGGTAATCTCGGCCTGATGCGGGATAACGCCCCAGTACATGATCATCTGCTGGACGGCCCACTCGTGGCGGGAGAACGCGCAGATCGGCATTTTGGGACGGAAGTGCGAAATCAGGCGAGCGGTACGACCGGTGGTCGTCGGCACGGTGATGCACTTGGCGCCAACGGTGGTGGCCATGTTCACAGCGGACATACCCACAACGTTGTTGACGACGCGGGTGCCATGAGCGTCGGCCGGAACCTCGAGCGGAGCGTGGGCCGGGAGGTACTTCTCGGCCTCGAGAGCAATGCTGGCCTGCATCTTGACGGCCTCGACCGGGTACTTACCGGCAGCGGACTCGCCAGAGAGCATAACGGCGTCGGTGCCGTCGTAGATGGCGTTAGCGACGTCGGCAACCTCGGCGCGCGTCGGGCGCGGGTTCTGCTGCATGGAGTCGAGCATCTGCGTAGCGGTGATAACGGGCTTGTAGGCTGCGTTGCACTTAGCGATGATTTCCTTCTGGATGTGCGGAACGAGCTCGGGCTTGATCTCGATGCCCAGGTCGCCACGGGCGACCATGATGCCGTCGGAAGCCTCGAGGATCTCGTCGAAGTTCTCGACGCCCAGGGCGCACTCGATCTTCGGGAAGATCGTCACGTGCTCGCCACCGTTCTCGCGGCAAAGCTCGCGGATGCCGCGGACGGACTCGCCGTCACGGATGAAGGAAGCGGCGATGTAGTCGATGTTCTCGGTCAGGCCAAAGAGGATGTCCTGACGATCGCGCTCGGTGATGGCGGGCAGCGAGATGTTGACGTTGGGCATGTTGACGCCCTTGCGCTCGCCGATCAGGCCGTCGTTCTTAACGACGCAGGTCATGTCCTGGCCGTCGACGGACTCGACCTCGAGGGCGACCAGGCCGTCATCGATCAGGATGAGGGAGCCCTTCTCGACCTCGGAGGGCAGAGCCAGGTAGTCGAGGGAGATGTGCTCAGAGGTGCCGTGGAAATCCTCGGACGTGGGCTGAGCGGTGACGACGATCTTATCGCCGGTCTTGACGGCAACCTTCTTGCCGTCGACCAGAAGGCCGGTGCGGACCTCGGGGCCCTTGGTGTCGAGCAGGATGCCGACGGGCAGACCGAGCTCCTTGGAAATACGACGGACGCGCTCGATGCGACCGTGGTGCTCGTCGTAGGATCCGTGCGAGAAGTTAAAACGGGCGACGTTCATGCCCGCTTTGATCATCTCGCGGATGGTCTCGTCGCTATCGCAGGCGGGACCCATGGTGCATACAATCTTGGTGCGCTTGTACATTCAGACCTCCATCTGACATCGTCTTGCGCTGATAGATAAACCATAAGAAATAAAACTGAGATGATTATAACGAAATGCCGACCGAATACCCCAAAAAATCGACCGTATGCCGAATTAGAAGTTCATTTTTTGCGAATAAACGGTATATGCAAAAACTTTACCAACCGTTCTAACCGCTGCTATCTGGGCGATATTTCAGTTTGATGATGCACCGAAGAAAAAACGTTTTATCAATGTCGAACATCATACGGTCTGCATCGTTGCACTCGAGCCGTGTTTCCAATTGGAATGTTTTGGCTAGACGCGCCGCTTTGGGGTACCATAGCCCCACTATCAACTGCCGCTCAGCACGGCAGCCTTGATGAGCCCTTGCCCTTCTCCTGGGAATTATGATCGGGCATCAATCTGCTGAGTGGCCCGAATCCCAGGAGGGGACTCTATATGCAAAAGGAATACCTGTCCGCCGCGGCGGAGGTACTCAGCGACCAAGGTGTCGATGAGAACCTCGGCTTGAGCAACGACGAGGCGTCGTCGCGCCTCGCCAAGACAGGCCCTAACAAGCTCGAGGAAGCCGAGAAGACGCCGTTGTGGAAGCGCTTCTTTGAGCAGATGGCCGACCCCATGGTCATCATGCTGATCGTTGCCGCCGTCATCAGTGCACTCACGGGCATGGTCAAGGGTGAGGCGGATTTTGCCGACGTCGCCATCATCATGTTCGTCGTTATCGTCAACTCGGTGCTGGGCGTGGTTCAGGAGGCCAAGAGCGAGGAAGCTCTCGAGGCATTGCAGGAGATGAGCGCGGCGCAGTCCAAGGTTCTGCGCGACGGCAAGCTCGTGCACCTGCCGAGTGCCGAGCTCGTGCCTGGCGATGTGATCATGCTCGAGGCGGGCGACTCCGTCCCGGCCGACTGCCGCGTGCTCGAGAGCGCCACGATGAAGATCGAAGAGGCTGCACTCACCGGCGAGTCCGTGCCTGTCGAGAAGCATGCCAACGTGATCGAGCTCGCCACCGGCACCGACGACGTGCCGCTCGGCGACCGCAAGAACATGTGCTACATGGGTTCCACCGTGGTGTACGGTCGCGGTCGCGCCGTCGTGGTCGGCACCGGCATGAACACCGAGATGGGTAAGATCGCCGGCGCCCTGGCCGAGGCCAAGGAAGAGCTCACGCCGCTGCAGGTGAAGCTTGCCGAGCTCAGCCGCATCCTCACCATCATGGTTATCGTCATCTGCGTCGT
>DBGBZQ010000013.1:0-4203 GCA_048368115.1 Collinsella sp. | reverse complement strand
ACTTAATTTAATAAGAAATTGAGTGAGGCCGGAGCTTTGGCTCCGGCCTCCCCATATAAGGGCTCGGCAAAGCCGAGCCACCAAATATATATCAGCCCCAGAACATGTTTGAGAACTGTGTCCGGAGTACATACTCCTAGGGCCGGAATGAGGTTGCTTTCCAACGCATTCCGCAGGGGGCGGCATTATTTTGTAGCGCGAAGCGCGGAGCAAAATAATGCCGCATGCCCGAGGACGCGTTGGAAAGCAACCTCATTCCGGCCCGAACAGGTCAGTTTACCTGCGCATTTACAAATTCGTAAACTTTTTTGAAAAAAGTGCTTGCACAGTTCTCGAATCATAGGTTATTATCTTCCTTGTTGAACGCGCGGGTCCAACAAAACGAACCGTGAATCAACAACATAGCATGTCGGAGTGGCGGAATTGGCAGACGCGCTAGCTTGAGGTGCTAGTGACCGCTTTTTGGTCATGCGGGTTCAAGTCCCGCCTCCGACACCATCGCATTTGAGAAGCCTCTTCGGAGGCTTTTTTGTTACCGATAGACGGTGGGGTCCACGATGGAAACGCTTGAACGCAACGAGTGGGCAGACGTTGCCCAACTAGTCGAGATCACGAGCGATGCTGTCATCATCTGCGAGCTCGACGGAACCATTCTGCATGTGAATAATCGCTTACTTGGTTTGATGTGCGAGGAACGCGCCGACGTCATCGGTGGAGATGTTAAAGACGTCCTGTACTCGTCCGCTTTTGAACGTGCGACGGAACATCGTCTGCCATTTGAAACTGATGGCTCCGAGAACGAACTGATGCTCAAGCTGAGTGACGGCTCCTTTATCCCCGTCTTGGTTCGTGCGGGCTCCGTAACGCCTCCACGCATCTTTGGGCGCCGCGCGCCACGTGTCCTGGTGGCGCTCCATAGCATCGAAGAACAGTATTCGCACGACCGTCAGCTCAAGCGTGCTCTTTCGGAGCTTAGAGTGGCTAACAAGCGCCTCTCTGGCACGCTCTCGGTCATTATGAGTACCGTGGGCTCCGATGAGCTGCCCAGCCTACTTGATACCGTTTTGAACCAGCTTGTAGGAACGCTCGATGCTTCGGGTGCTGCTATCTATTTTTCTGAGAGCGGCGGTTTTAAACTTTGCGGTGTTTCCAAGGAGCTGTACGACAGCTACCTGCCTGAGTTTTTGCCGTATGGCGCTGGCATTCCGACGTATGTTCTTCGTGAGTCGCGTGCCTGTCGCTTGTCGATTCAACAGGACCTTGAGGGTGATAAGGCCGCCTCCGGTATGTTTATGGACCTGGACAATCGTTCTAAGCACCTGTTGCGTATGCAGGATATGCCTCCGTACCGCAGCGAGATCTGTCTTCCCGTTTTTTACGGTACGCAGATCCTTGGCGTGCTGGAAGTTGGTTGGAAACGCCCTCAGGCACCGCTCGCCTATGACGTTAATGTGCTCGAGGTCATTTGCGATTACCTGTCTATCCAGCTGGTCGGCATGGCATCGAGCCTTCGCTCCCGTCGCACGGCCGAGCTTGGCCGCTCGCTCAATGTCTTGCGTGATGAGTTGTTTACCTTTCTAGACGATTCTGCCGCGGCTACCCAGGCGGTATCGTCCGAGATCTGCAATATGCTTAACTGCCATTTTTGCCCTGTTGAGTATGACGCCAGTCTGGATTCCTACGTCATAGATTTTGAAGGCGGCAGTCGCGTTGCCTTGCCGGACGACCCTGAGAAGCTTTTCTTTTCCACGACGGCGCCAGCGGCACGTCTGGGGGCTGGCCCTGATGGCTTTGAGGCATCTGTTTTGGGCGGTACGAGTGCCGAGGACCTTAAACACGTTCGTATAACTCGCGTTGACGAATCGATGCCTATGGGAGGCTGGCTTAGGGCGCATGGTCTGCCTTGTCAAGGTCTCTACGTCGACTCCGGCATCGAGGCGGGGCGCCCGCGCTCTGAGGGCGATGGCAAGCACAGTAACGACGCGATTGTTCCTGCTTCTGTTGCGAAGAGCCCGACGACGCGCGCGCTGCTGCTTCGTGATGGTAGCCAAGAGCCGATTGATGACCTTGAATATGACTACTTGGTGCACTTGGCGCATGACTTTGAACTGATCTACGAAGGCGAATCTCAAAAGCGCGAGGAGCGCCATATCGCTCAGACCCTCCAGATCGGCATGAGAAATTCCCTGGGGGATGTTCCGGGTATCGCAACCGATTCGGTGTACCTGTCGGCCACGAACTCGGCGTTGGTCGGCGGCGATTTCTATACGCTCATCCGACTTCCCGACGACTGCGCCGTCATGATTTTGGGTGATGTGTCTGGCAAAGGCATTGAGGCCGCATCGATGTCCGCGCTCGTCAAGACGGCCCTGACGGCATATGCCTGGGAGGGCGCTGGCCCGGCCCGCATGGCACGCTCCCTTAACAGCATGCTCATGGGCTTTTCGAGGGTCGAGACGTTCGTGACGGCCTTTATCGCCAAGATTGACCTTAAAGCCGGACGCGCAACGTATTGTTCGGCGGGCCATCCTCCGACCATGGTCATTAGGCCAGAGTCGATGCCGCTGGGTGGCGGCGAGGCCCGTGGGGGAGAGGTCGATCTGCTTGGATGCCAATCGGGCGTAATCGGTGCCTTTGAGAGCATGGTGTACGAGACAGGCGTGTTTACGTTCGCTCCCGGCGACATGCTCTTCATGTATACGGACGGAACGATTGAGGCCCGCGACCGCACCGGAGCGTTCTTTGGTGAGCAGCGCCTTCGTGACCTTCTGCTCTCTGTCTCGGGTGAGGGCGTATCGGGAATCTGCGGCAAGGTCTTGGGCGAGCTCGACCGATTTACCGAATCGGCGCTGGACGATGACATTGCATTGGTGTCCCTTGAGTTTTTGCGGGGCCGGTCCTAAACAGCGACGCTGGGCGCGTCGAATCCGCACGGTTGCGGAAACGCATGCATCGAACAAGCTCTTTTGGGGAACCATGGTCGTATGAATGAGTGGAATGACATAGCGGTTTTGACGCCACCAGGCGATATCGACATCGCCACGGTGCCTGCGCTGCGTCGGCGGTTGGATGCTTTGATTGGCCGCGGCGTGCGTCGTGTTGTCATCAACTGTCAGGCTGTTAGCTTTATCGATTCGACGGGCTTGGCATTCCTGCTTACGCGCGCTCGTGAGCTCATGAGGCGAGAAGGCCTGCTTTCGCTCGTCAATGCATCAGGTGAAGTTGTTCGCTTTTTGGAGATTGCTCGTCTTGTCGATATCCTTCATGTCGCGGGGCCGGCACGGGAGTCTATTCCCGCCATTCCGGTGGGGGAGCTGCCTCGCTGGAGTAAGAGCGTCGAGGTCCGTCAGGGTATCGCGAATCTTCCATACTACCGACATCGCATCGCAGAACTCCTTGAATCGCTTCCGTTGCGCCGTGACGAGCGCTACGATGTCGCATTGGCGTCGGGGGAGGCGCTGGGTAATGCCTATGACCATGCGGGCGGTATCGGGTGCGTCCTGACGGTTCAGGCCTATGGTGATCGCGTTGTGGTTGAGGTGCTTGATCGAGGTGCCGGCTATTCTATCGATGAAACGAGCGAACCGGTCGCATCTGAGGAGCGCGGCCGTGGCATCAAGCTTATGCGTATGCTCGTCGATAACGTGGAGGTTGCTCGTCGTACGGACGGCGCCGGCACGCGCGTACAGATGGTGAAGCTGTTTAGCGGAGCGCTGGAATCGTGTGCCTAGCCAATCGCTTTAGCGCGTTTAGCTACTAAGAACATGCGGCAGACAAGTTTTTTGAAAAAAGTACTTGCGTCTTTTGGACAACTCGCGTAAATTAATAACCCGCAAGCGGACATGGCTCAGTTGGTAGAGCACAACCTTGCCAAGGTTGGGGTCGCGGGTTCGAGCCCCGTTGTCCGCTCCATTGCATTTCCGGACCGTTTAGGCGGTCCTTTTTCGGCGAAGTGGCCAAGTGGTAAGGCAGAGGCCTGCAAAGCCTTTACCCCCGGTTCGAATCCGGGCTTCGCCTCCAGGCAACATCCGGGCGCTCCGGCGCCCGTTTTGTTTTACATATGCGGACATGGCTCAGTTGGTAGAGCACAACCTTGCCAAGGTTGGGGTCGCGGGTTCGAGCCCCGTTGTCCGCTCCATTTGGGCGTTTAGCTCAGGGGGAGAGCGCTTCCCTGACACGGAAGAGGTCAGAAGTTCAAATCTT
>DBGBZQ010000012.1:0-60529 GCA_048368115.1 Collinsella sp. | reverse complement strand
CTCGAGCATGTAACCCATGGGTTCGTCCTTTCTCTTCCGGGCGCGCGGGCCGAGTCGCCGTGCCCGCGCGCCTTACCTTTCGGGTTCACCATCCATGGTGGGGCGCGTTTCTAACGAAGCCGTAACGGCCGTTGGGCTCTTTTGGCGCCAGCCCTTCTCGACCCGTACGCCACTCATGGTATGTTTATCGCGATAACAAGGACGGAGGTGCCCGTGGCACGCAATAAGTACCCGGAGGAGACGGTCGAGAAGATTCTCGACGTTGCCGAGCGGCTCCTCGTGGAGCGCGGCTACGAGCACACCACGATGATCTGAAGAGCAATACGCTAAACCGAAAAAGGTAATCGAAGCCGCGCTTGTGGACTTATCGAGGGTCGAGATTCCCGCCCCATCCATCGGCACCCAGCAGAAGGTCGTCGACATCCTCGACCGCTTCGACTCCCTAACGAAATCGCTCACCGACGGTATCCCCGCCGAAATCGAGGTACGCCGGGCGCAGTACGGGTACTACCGCGACCGCCTGCTCGACTTCCGAAACTAAGTGAGAATAAGTTATCGGTACGCTTTTTTATAAAATGTAAAAAAGTACCCCCATAACTTATAAAATGGACACTGAAAAAGAGGGGTGCATCTTGCGTATATACCGACGTGAAAAGTATCTGAAGCGAATGCGTGGTTTCTACCACGATGACGGGATGATCAAGGTGATCACCGGTGTTCGCAGATGCGGTAAATCCTGTCTCATGCAATCAATCGCAGACGAGCTTGTGGAATCCGGCGTAGCGAGCGACCACATCATCTATATCGACCTCGACTCACGGGAGAACAGGAAGGTCAAGACGACCGATGAGCTCGAAAATCTGATTGATATGTCGACTCCAGCAGACACTGAGGGGACGAAGTATCTCTTCATCGATGAGATTCAGAGCGTCAAGGAATTTGAGCTGCTCATCAATGGCTACCGGACAGATGGCGGTTGGTCCATCTTCATTACCGGTTCGAATTCATATCTGCTTTCTGGGCAGCTTGTTACAAAGCTGACGGGTCGCTATATCGAGTTTGAGGTGTTCCCACTCGACTTTGCGGAATATATCGATATGAAGCGTTTTCTCGGCAAGCCTGTCAATGACGTTCTCGTGGGAGAGTTTACCGAGTACCTGACCCTTGGAGGATTTCCCAAAGCGTTGGAGTATGAGGGCGAGGATGAAAAGCGCACCTATATCAAGAGTGTTATTCATGAGATCTTTGAAAAGGACGTCAAACATTCGAACAAGATTAAGAATGTCTCGGTTTTCGATGCCGTCCAGACGTATTTCATCAACAACTTTGGTGCGCCGACGAACCTGAAGAACCTCCTTGCGTACTTCAATGATGTCGAGAAGATTCCCATCAAGCGCGAAACGCTCAATCGGTATATCCAGATTCTTGTTGACGCGAAGATCCTTTATCGCTGCTCGAGGTTCGATCTCAAGTCTCGGCGATCGCTTATCCGCGAAGAGAAGTACTACCTGGCTGATCCCGGCTTCTATTTCGCCATGAACACGGATGCGAGGATTAACTACGGGCCGGCGTTGGAGAACGTGCTCTACCTCTATCTTGCATCGCGCGGGTACGAGCTTTCTGTGGGCCGTATTGGGAAGCTCGAGTGTGACTTCATCGCTCGTAGGCGCAATGCTTACGCCTACATCCAGGTCTCTATGTCGATTGCCGACAGAGACGTAGAGGAGCGCGAGTACAGGCCGTTCGGCCACATCAGGGATGGGTATCCGCGCTACTTGTTCACGCTTGATCCTCTATTGCAGGAGAGGGATGGCGTCAGGCACCTTAACATGGCGTCGTTTATGCAAGATGGCGGTGATCTTATTTGAGCGGCGGCCAGATTCTTTTGCTCCCTAGTGCGCAAACAGTGCGGGCATCAAATGGGGACCATTGCCTCACGTAGAATCGATAGATTGAAAACTTGTTTTGATGTTGACAGGCTTTTGACCAGTGGCTCCTATTACTAAGTGGGAGTAGCTGAAACGAGGCGACTGCATAGCTCCATCTGTTTTGGTTACAACAAAATGTGTGCCGCGCGCCTGCGGCATGAAGGAGGGAGATTTCTATGAATATCGTTGTATTGAGCGGCAGCCCGCGTAAGGGCGCCAATACCGATACCATGGTCGAGGCGTTTGCCGAGACCGCGCGTGAGGGCGGCAATACGGTCGAGGTCGTCCGTGTTGCCAGCAAGAAAATCGCTGGTTGCCTGGGGTGTCAGTATTGCTTCGCCCATGAGGGCACTTGCGTGCAGAAGGATGACATGGCCGACGTGATCGAGTCGCTGAAAGGCGCCGATATGGTTGTCTTCGCTTCGCCTATCTACTGGTTTGATATCACTGCGCAGGAGAAGGCCGCCATCGACCGCCTGTACGCCTTCGGTGCTACAGGCTTCCCGTTCACCAAGACGGCCCTTTTGCTCGATAGCCACAGCGAGGGCGTCTATGATGCAGCGATTGCTATGTATAGGGCCACATGCGCGTACTGCAAGTTGGAGGACCAGGGCATTGTCACCATTAGCGGCATGACCGAGCGCGACAGCATGGCCTCCTCGCCCAAGTTGGAAGAGGTGCGAGAGCTCGCTCGCAAGCTCGCCTAAGGACAAGAAGAACGCATGGCAATCGGTGTTGGTGGAAAATGCTTGCTATCCTTACCAAGAGGAATGCTGATTGCCATGCGTTGATGCTTCCGCGGACAATTCCGGCGTGCTAAAACGCCTTCTCGTTCAAGAATTCCCTGAACGCGGGAATGTCAAAGCCAACGAGACCACGCCCGCGCTCTCCAATGACGCCGTCCTCCAGGAGGCGGCGTTTGTATTGGCTTGCGTAGTTGCTGGCGACGCCCATGCGTTTGGCTATCTCCGAGACCCTGCTGGGGCCAGAATCGGGCAGCATCGCGAGCAAAAACTCAATGTCTTTATCGGAAAGCTCTCGATAGGTCGTTTCGAGAGAAGCCCGACGTCATGCTTCTCGAGTTGCCTGAAGACGCCATTCATGCCCGTGTGCCAGTTACCCTGAGTCTCCTGAGCATATGTCCAATCGATGCCGACTGGCTCAATCTGAACGCCGCTTATGCACGCGCGAGACTATGAGAGGCGGCTATCTGCCGCTTCTTTGGTTCGCTCGATAATATCTTCGAGCATGCCTGGCATGGCGGAGACATTTGCTGCGATCCATGGTGGCCCCTTTGCAGGTTTTGCTAGTTTTTGCAACTTTTGCTAATTTTTGCAAGTTTTGCTAACGGTTTAACATGTCTTGTGCCGCGGGATTGCAGGAGTGAAAAACGGGGATTCCTATTATTCTGACTGCGTTGCAGCGAGCGGGGCCCGGAGCGCGATGTTGCTGCGCTTCGGGCCCCACCGTTTTGAGAGCTTATGGCGGTTCTGCCGCTGTCCTAGTCAAACAGACTGGGCATGTCGTTTTCTTTCATGAGGGCACCGGCGGAGGGCAGACTCTGCGCGGTGAACTTTTCGGCCGAGACGCCGGCGCCAAGGATCTCCTCGGTTGTGCCGACGGTGGTGACCGAGCGGCCCTTCTTGGCCGTAAAGGCCTGGACGCCCTGCGTGTTGGTGGTCGTCTTGGTCTTGAGCAACGACGTGTTGAAGTTCATCAGGCGGTAGTCGCTCGAGACCAGCGCGATGTCGCGGTCCTCCTTGAGCACCTGGGCATACAGCAGCTTGCTGCCGCCGTAGATGGCGTTCTTGAGGCGCTTGCGGTTGGTCTTGGTGACGTATCCGGAAAGCGCGACGCGCACCACGCGGCCGTTCTCAAAGACGAACAGCACGTCGGCCTTGTAGTCCTCGGGATCGATGACCCAGATGACACTCTCGTCGGGTTCCATCTCAAGATTGGTCGGCAGGTACGAGCCCAGCTGGGCCGACTTGGTGTCCTCAAACGCTGCGACCTTGCACTTGTACACCTGGCTCTTGTTGGTAAACACGAGCAGCTCGTGCGTGCTGGAGGACGGGAACTCAATAAAGGGTTTGTCGCCGTCCTTGTACTTGAGCGTGGTCGCCTTCTTGAGCACACGGTCCGTCATCTTCTTAAGGTAGCCATCGCGCGAGAGCATGATGGTGACCGGGTACTCCTCGACTTCGGGCTCCAGGCTTACCTCGATAACCTCATGGGGCTCAATCCTGCCCGTGCGGCGCGGCATCACGTACTTCTTGTTGACTGCGGCCAGCTCGTCGCTGATGACCTTCTTGATGTTCTCCTCGCTGGAGAGGATCTCCTCAAGCTCGGCAATCTCACCCTCTAGCTTGGCGATGTCCTTGGTGCGGTTGAGGATGTACTCCTCGTTGATGTTGCGGAGTTTAAGCTCGGCAACAAACTCGGCTTGGGTCTCGTCGATGTCGAAGCCGCGCATAAGGTTGGGCACGACCTCGGCTTCGAGCTTGGTACCGCGGATGATGGCGATGGCCTTGTCGATATCGAGCAGGATCGCCTCGAGGCCGTGCAGCAGGTGCAGGCGCTCGGACTTTTTGCCCAGGTCAAAGTTAATGCGGCGACGCGTGGACTCAATACGCCACTTGACCCACTCGTGCAGGATCTGGCGCACGCCCATAACGCGAGGGTAACCATCGACCAGCACGTTGAAGTTGCACGAGAACGAATCCTGCAGCGTGGTCGAGCGATAGAGCTTGGCCATGAGCTTGTCGGGGTCGACGCCACGCTTAAGGTCGATGGCGATGCGCAGGCCCGAGAGGTCGGTCTCGTCGCGGATGTCGGCAATCTCCTTGACCTTGCCCTCTTTGGAGAGCTTGACGATGCGCTCGATGATGACATCGGTCTTGGTGGTGTAGGGAATCTCGTACACTTCGATGATGCGCTCTTCGGGAATCCAGCGCCAGCGGGAGCGAATCTGGAAGCTGCCCAGGCCGGTCTCGACGATCTTCTCCATCTCCTCGCGGCGGTAGATAATCTCGCCGCCGGTCGAGAAGTCGGGCATGGGCATGTACTCGAGCAAGTCGCAGTCGGGATCCTGCAGGTAGTGCATCGTGGCGGTGCAGACCTCGTTGAGGTTGAAACCACAGATGTCAGACGCCATGGCGACACCGATGCCCTTGTTGGCCGAAACCAGAATATTGGGGAACGTGGTGGGCAGCAGGCGCGGTTCCTTCATGGCGCCGTCGTAGCTGTCGACGAAGTCGACCGGGTCCTTGTCGATGTCCTTGAAGATCTCGGCGCTGATGGGGGAGAGCTTGGCCTCGGTATAACGCGAGGCGGCGTAGCTCAGGTCGCCCGAATAGTACTTGCCAAAGTTGCCCTTCGACTCCACGAAGGGCGCAAGCAGCGCTTCGTTGCCCGTCGCCAGACGCACCATCGTCTCGTAGATCGCGGCATCGCCGTGCGGGTTGAGCTTCATGGTCTGACCCACAATGTTGGCGCTCTTCTGGCGCTCGCCCTTGAGCAGACCCATCTTGTACATGGTGTAGAGCAGCTTGCGGTGCGAGGGCTTAAAGCCGTCGATCTCGGGGAACGCACGCGAGACATTGACGCTCATGGCGTAGGGCATGTAGTTGACCTCGAGCGTCTGCGTGATCGGCTGGTCGGTGACCTCGGAGTGCAGGCCGATGACGTTCTCGGCGTTGACTTGCTTTTTCTTTGGCTGGTTCTTCGTCTTCTTCTTTGCCACGATTTCCTCTTGAACTTCTTATGGGCCGTCGTTATCGATTTGCTGCTACTGCAGGTCCAGCTGGTCAAGGTATTCCTTGCCGTGCTCGGAGATATGGCGCTTGCGGCCTGCCTCGTCGTTGCCCAGCAAAAGGTTGAACATGGTCTCCATCTTGGTGACGTCCTCGGGCTCCACCTTGATCAGACGGCGCGTCTCGGGGTTCATGGTGGTGAGCCACATCATGTCCGGGTCGTTCTCACCAAGACCCTTGGAGCGGTTGATGGAGCATTTCTGGTCGCCGATCTCCTTAAGAATGCCGTTCTTCTCGAGCTCGGTGTAGGCAAAGTAGGTCTTCTCTTTGCAGTTGATCTCGTAGAGCGGTGACTCGGCGATATAGACGTAGCCCTCGTCGATAAGCGTGGGCACCAGACGATAGAGCATGGTGAGCACAAGCGTGCGGATGTGATAGCCGTCGACGTCGGCGTCCGTACAGATAATGACCTTGTTCCAGTTGAGGTTGTCCAGGTCAAAGGCACCGAGGTTCTTAATGCGCTTGTCCTTGATCTCCACACCGCAGCCCAGCACGCGCATAAGGTCCATGATGATGTCGGACTTAAAGATGCGCGGATAATCCTCCTTCAGGCAGTTGAGGATCTTACCGCGGACGGGCATAACGCCCTGGAACTCGGCATCGCGCGAGGTGCGAATGGCGCCTGCTGCCGAGTCGCCCTCTACGATGTAGATCTCGCGGCGACTCTTGTCCTTGGAGCGGCAGTCGATGAACTTCTGCACGCGGTTGGCCATGTCGGTCTTCTGCTGCAGGTTGGTCTTGATGCTCTGGCGCGTCTTCTCGGCGTTCTCGCGCGAGCGCTTATTGATGAGCACCTGCTCCATGATCTTGTTGGCGGCGTCTTTGTTCTCGATCAAGTAGGTCGAGAGGCGTTCCTTAAAGAATGCCGTCATGGCCTGCTGGATAAAGCGGTTATTGATGGCCTTCTTGGTCTGGTTCTCGTAGGACGTCTGAGTGGAGAAGCAGTTGGTCACCAGCACCAGGCAGTCCTGGACGTCTTGCCATTTAATGCCGCTCTCGTTTTTGTTGTATTTGCCCTGTTGCTTGATGTAGGCATCGATGGCGCTAGTGAGGGCGCTGCGGGCGGCCTTCTCGGGCGAACCGCCGTTCTCGAGCCAGGAGGAGTTGTGGTAGTACTCCTGCATCGTGAAGGTGCGCGAGAAGCACATGCACGCGGTGATCTTTACGTTGTAGTCGGGCAGGTCCTCGCGGTCGCGACCGCGGCGGTCGGCCTCGATAAAGAAAGGCTCGGTAAAGTAGTCGGTACCGACCTTCTCGAGCACATAGTCCTCGATGCCCTTGGGGTAGCAAAAGTCCTCTTCGGAAAAATCGCCGTCGTCGCCCTCGATGCGCAGACGGAAGGTCACGTTGGCGTTGACCACGGCCTGGCGGCGCATGGTCTCGCGATACCACTCGTGGGGAATGCTGATGGAGGTAAAGACCTCAAGATCGGGGCGCCACTTGATGGTGGTACCGGTGCGGTCCTCGTCGCTGGGCTCGATCTCGAGTGCCTTCTTTTTGGCGCCGACGACCTTGCCCTTTTTAAAGTGCAGGGAGTACTTGTTACCGTCACGCCAAACCGTGACGTCCATGTACTCGGAAGCGTACTGGGTCGCGCACGAGCCCAAGCCATTGGTACCGAGCGAGAAGTCGTAGTCGCCGCCCTGGTTGTTATTGTATTTGCCGCCAGCGTAGAGCTCGCAAAAGACGAGTTCCCAGTTAAAGCGCTTCTCGGAAGGGTTCCAGTCGAGCGGGCAGCCACGGCCATTGTCCTCTACCTGGATAGAGCCATCGCGAAAGGCGGTAAGGGTGATAAGTTTGCCGTAGCCCTGGCGTGCCTCGTCAACGGCGTTGGACAGGATCTCGAAGGCGGCATGCGCGCAGCCATCGAGTCCGTCCGAGCCAAAGATAACGGCAGGGCGCAGGCGTACGCGCTCCTCGTCCTTGAGCTGGCGGATACTGTCGTTACCATAGTTTGCGGTGTTTTTTGCCATACTCGCTCTCTCGGTGCTCCCTTGCTGCGTTTAAGTCATACAGATAGTCAAGGTAGCATAGCCCAGCCCGTGGGCGATTCCACCCAACACGAAATCCATCGAACAATCGTTCGGAGTTCGATGGAGATTCGTTTACTCGGACAAAACCGAGTCGGTTCTGTCCGAGTAAGTTTGAATAGTGAACCGAAGTTGTAATGTCCGCATGGCGATGACGAATATGGTTTTCATAATGACAGATATAGTTGACATTGTCTGATATATGCAATATATTTCTGTCATGTTGCAACGGATATCTGTCCATTACTACGAAAGGAACTCCATGCCGGGCAAAAGGAACCTACGCATGAAGGCGGCGCGCGCGGCGGTTGGCCTTTCGCAAGCTGACCTGGCCGAGGCCGTGGGCGTTACGCGCCAGACCATCGGCCTGATCGAGGCGGGCGGCTACAACCCCACGCTCAATTTGTGCGTGGCAATCTGTAAAGCGCTGCGCGTTACGTTGAACGATCTGTTTTGGGATGACGGGATCGACGTCGACCCTAACGCTCTTTAGGAGTTCGCTATGAAATTTGAAGATTTAAAACTCGTGCAAAAGTGGCGTGAATATGCCGGCCCAAAGGATGAGCGCCTGGAGGCCGAGAGCGCGAAGATCTACAAGATTGGTTTCGTGCTGCTTTCGTTTGGCATGTTGATGATCTTTTTCTACCAGTTTATAGCTCGACAGGTTGCGTGGGTTCACAGCGACGCCAGTGAAATGCCGCATGGCTTTGCAACGCCGTTCGAGGCAGCCATGTATTTGTGGCTCGTTCTCGTGATGTTGATTTGCGCAGGACTGCAAACGCGGAAGGGCTATGTCGATACCAATCGTTTTGGGCAAACCGAGTATCTTCCTGTTGGATATTTCCTGCTTCTCAGCGGTCTTAGCGGCGCCGCGTTCGCGCTTGTTATTGCCGCAATGCGCTGTATCGCTGAGGCGCAGATCGTGCCGCTCGAAAGCGTCTTTTGGTTGGCGAACCTGGCCACGGGCGTGTTCTGCGGCGCGACGATTTTCGCGGCCACGTTTGCTGTCCTGTGCGCAACGTTTTTCACGGCGAAAAGACGCCGTGCCAAGCTCGAGGCAGAACTCGACTCCACTGACGATATCTAATGCGTAATGGGCTGGCTCTGGGTATCCAGAACCAGCCCATTTGATGTTCGATGAGCCGAGTCGGCGTCTCTCGCAAAGGTAACTGAGAGCTAGTGAGGCTTATCAGAATTGACCTCATCGGCGGTGTCGTTTTCGAGCGCCGTGCGGCGGGCGCTGTAGGCGACAAGGCCGGCGCCGGCTGCGGCGAGTGCTGCTGCGGCTGCTGTCAGGGGGACGTTGCTGTCGCCCGTGCCCGCAAGCGCGCCCGCTTTTCCGGGGCGCTTGTTATTGCCGTGATCCTTGCCGCTGCCAGAGCCACTGCCGCTACCGGAGCTGCTTCCGCCGGAGCCACCTCCACTCGTGCCGCCATCGCCGTCGACCGTCATCGGGGCGTCGTGAAGTCCTGTCGTATCCGCGTTGTCGCATACGCCGACCTGAACTTCTGAGCGTTCGCATGCCGCGTCGGGCACATGAAGCTCGTGCAGTACGGCACCCAGCGCCGAGTTTGCGCCCGGTCGAATTTCCTCGAGCGTTACGGGATCGAGCGCCACCAGATTACGCGCCTTCGCATATAGCGTTACGCGTTTGCCCACCTCGTCGCTCCAACTCTCGGGGATGGCGAAGCTCATGCGGAACTGTGCCGTGCAACCCGGTGCCAGCACGGCGTTGCCGCTGTCGGCTACCAGCGGGTGCGTTGCAAAACGTGCGCCCAGCGTCTCGAGCGCGTACTTCACGTGTGCCATGTCGTTGGCCGAAGCATCCTCGGCAAGCTCCGGATCGTAGATCGAAGCCATGCGTGCGTTTGCTCCGAACCCGATGGATGCGCTGGAGAACGGCTGGCTGGAGCCCTCTCGGTACAGATCGATCGTGCCGGCGGTCAGCAAGGTGTTACCGTCGTTTCGCACCGTGACCATGAAGGATTCGCCTGCTGCTCCGGGCACCACCGCGCCCGAGGTAGCGACCGCGCCCGTCGGAGTGGCACACGCCACCAAGGGCACTTCGATGCCGTGTAGTTCTGCCTCGCTCTTCTCCGCGCTCACAATGTGCGTGGCGAGCGCGGAGAGCATGCTCCCCGACGTCAAAAATGTCGTTATCTGATCGACGGGATGGTCCAGCTCGCACATCACGAACGGCTCCGTGAACAGATCACCTGCCAAGGTGCTGGCGAAGATGCGGAAGTGCTTGCCCATCACTGCTACTGGGTTGCCTTCTTCGTCGTAGGTTTGTCCCACCTTGCCATCGGTGTTCTCTACATAGAGCACGCACCTGCCGTTGTTGCTTACGCTAAACGATGCCGGGCCACAGCCTGCGGCACCCACGGGCTGCGTTGCAAATGCCGATGCGCCTCGCGTCCAAGTAATATGCTGCAGTTGCTCGTTGACGGTTGCCAAAAAGCCCGTGTGCTGCGGCCACGGCACCGCGTGGGGTACTGTGGCATCTGGCGACATAACGCCCCAACCCGCGATGGACTGGCCGATCACGGCGTACGACGCGCAGCCACAACCGTCTGTGGTCTCGTATGCAACGGGCACCACCATTTTGCCGTTGATATTCTCGGGCTCGCCCAGCTCGATACTCGACGGTGCTTGCGGAAAGCGGAGAACTTGGCGGAACGTCAGGCTGTCGCCCGAAACGTCCGACCACAGGGTAAAGCACTCCAGCGCAACCTCAGCCTCGCTGCCGAGCGCCTTCTCTGCGGTGGCTCCACGGCGGTGGAGGTAGGCACCCGACAGACGCCCGTCGACCAGCGTCTTGCCCACCGTGATACGCGGGCACTGCAGGCAATGGTAGCCATCCTCTTGCAGGCGGCCGCGCGAGATGCTGCGCCATGACGTATGCGACACCACGCGGATCTCGTCATTACTTATACGCAGGCGCACAACGGACAGTATGCCGGATGTGCTCGCCGTATCGAAAAGGGTGTTGTCGCCGGCGGGGCGCTCGCCCGAGACCAGCAGCACGTAGGCGTCTTGGTTTCCCCTCCCGTCTGTATATTCCACCACGTCGAAGTCGTAATCGAATATGCCGCTGCGCTCCACGTCGCCCTCGCCAAACCCAAGGGGGAAGTCCACGGGCGTGGGAGCGGACCACGTGCCGTTCGTTTTTGTATGCACCACCAGGCGCGAGCGACCATTCTCGCCGTAGCGCACCGAGGCGATACGGAACAAGCACTCCACGCCGGCGATCATCGCCAGCTTCATGTGGGCTTCGCTGAGCACGCCAGCAAACAGCACGTTGTCGCTCGAGGGCTTGATGCCGCCACGCTCGTCCTCCGATACACCAGCAGAATTGGCGTTGGGGTCCGCAGCGGCGTCCCTCGCCTGCCCGATATAGGTGTACTTATACATCGGCGCGGCGTTTTCGCCGTTCTCTATCAGTGCGTGGACGAAATGCTCGATCTGCCCCGTGTCGTCGCTTTCTGCATCTGCCTCGAGTTCAATGCGCGTGACCGCTTGATCCCAATCGCGCACGACGGGCGCGACGTTTACGACAGCGGCCTTAACCTCGGCGCGTGCGAGCAGCTCGGCGTTGGTGACGATGGTGGCCGATGCGATAAATTGCGGCACGCCGCCCGCCTCGATGTTGCTGGGCGTGCCGAAGCGGGCATCCAGCGTGTAAGGCGTATCTCCACCCAATGCGAGCTCAGAGCGCTGGAGCACATACTGGTTGCCATTGTTCACCGACATATTCCACGAATCGAGGAGTGTGGGCCACGACCCCGACCAAGCCTTGGTGGTCCACTTGAACATTACGAACTGGAGTATCACATCGACATCGACGTCTGCACCTACGCGCAGTCGCGGAAGCTGGTGTCCATCTGCCTTCTCGTACCCAATGAACAGCGTGAGGGATGCGGCGCCGCGCACGGCAGACGAAGCGACGCCTGCAACGCCGGCGCCAAAGGTGACGGCAAGCCCGATTTGGATGGTGAATGAGCCTGAGGTGTTTGAATAGTCGAGCGAAATGTTTTTAAAAAACGCCGCGCCGCTACCGTGCGTGTGGGCGCCCACGGCGAGTGCCAGTTTTGCCAGCACCCAGGGGTTGACGTTTAGGAAAAACGGCACCGGTCCTAGGGTAAACTGCTCTGTCCAATTGAGATCGGTTCTTACCTGAAAGAGGGCCTTAATATTGCCGTATGCGGGGTCGTTGTTGTTGCCCCAGGTTTTGCCCACCCAATCGTAGGCGAGCGAGCCGTACAGCTGTGTGGCGATATCCATCGTGAACAGCGGCGTGCAATGGTGGCGAAGGAGCTTGGTGTTTCTTGGATCGGTGCCCGAACCGGCACTCATACTCTTATATTGATTCCACTTCCCCTCCATTTCGTCGAGGTAACGGTTTGCCTGCTTGGCGCCCGACTCACGCGGTGACTTCTTCCAGTACTCCGGATCCGGATTGCCTGAATCGTTCATATAGCTGGCTGGTTTGTATCCTCCGCCAAACAGCACGTATCCAGCAAACGAGAAATCGAAGAGGATCGGAAATGTGGGCATCCAGCACGTGAACTTATTGCCGCCGATGCCGGGAAACGCCGCGGGGAAATCAAACGGAGTGATCTCTTGGTCCATGGTGGTGGGGACGATAGTGGTCGAGCCCGATTCTGCCTTTGCCGCCGGCGCAGTGACAACGGCCATGGGGGAGGAGAGCGTGTAGGTTTTGCCCTGGTAGTCGAGGACAAAGCGCAGCCTGCACCCTTCTTCCAGAAGGCCCGAAGCTGCATCGAGGAACGTGTCTTCGAGCGTGAACGTCGCCAGATTATCCGCGCCCGATGCACTGGCCTTGATCTGGCCGATCTGTGTGACGGTTTCGGGTGAGCTGCCCGCAGCGGGCATCACTTTATTGATATGCAACGTTGCCTGCCCACCCTGCGGCAGATGAGCCTGCACGGTAAAAGCGTGCGTGTCGGGCTGGTCGTTTGCTGCTTCGTCCGCTGGCATTGCCATAAACGTGGCGTCGGCGTACTGGATGTCCCATTCGTCGAACGTGAGCTGTCGAAAGTACGGCTCGCCATCGGAGAGCGGACGTGTGGGTGCGGTAATAGCGGTGCCGCCTTGGACACGCGCGAGGGGAATCTCGACATCGCGGTAGCCCGCCATGCTAATGGAGATGCCGCCGTTAAAGTCGTACGCGTCGAGAAGCGTCGCCTCGTCCACGTAACCTTCCGAAAGCGGCGCGATCTCAAAGATGGCCGTGCCCTCGTCGTCGGTAGTGGCGGAGAGCTGCTTGCCCGCGGCATAACGCGACGCGAGCGTGACCTGGGCTCCCTTGATGGGCATATTCTTGTTGGCGACGCCGACCACGACCACACCAAACATGGTGCGCGAGAGAACGAGCACCCTGAAGGGGTCTTTTTCGTCGGCATAGGCTTCGGTGGCCACGAACGGCAATATGAAGGCGTTTGCGCTTCCCGGCACGCGCGGCAACATAATGCTCGCCAGCGAGGACACTCCGGCAACAAGTAACGAACGGCGATCAAGCATCTTGGGCTCCCATCCCGCAGGTATCGGTGGAAATAATCCAATTTTGCGAGAAGGCATCCTGTCACGGTAGTGCCGTCCGAGGGCCAAAATGTCCAATTTGAGCGAGCGAAGCGCCGGGGCTCCGGAGCGCGCATGCTGCGCTAGACAGTCTGGCCGCTAACGCAGCATATGCGCGACCAGTTCGGTGCGCGTGCCGATGCCAAGCTTTGCATACACACTGGATAGGCGGTTTTTGACAGTGCCCGGCGATACTCCCATATGGCGTGCGATTTCGGCGTTGGTCCATCCGCGGCAGGCGAGCATGGCCATGGTGAACTCTGTGGTCGTCAGGTCGTCAGCCACGTCCTCGCCCGAATCGGGGTTGTGGATGCGCCGCCAGCCGTAGCTGAATCGATACGTGATTTCGATAATGCGCGCGAAATCGTCAGGGTATTGCGATTTTAAGCATGCCTCGATAAGCCCCTGTAAAAGACCGTGATGCTCGCCAATGAGCTCAATAAGGCCGTCGGGACGCGCAATGTCCCAAGCAGCTCCGAAGTGCGTTTTTGCGGCGTCGATGTCCTTGAGGCTCATGCATGCCATGGAAGCTGCCAGGTGTAGGAACAGCTCCGAGATGGGATAGCTCCCTTGTTTCATGATCAAGGCGTTTTCCGCCATGCCCAGACTGCGGCCATATTCGCCGCGCAGGTACAGGGCATGCGCCATCACGTAGCTGGCGAACAGGCGCAGGCCTTCGGGCAGATGCGCCGCAAGCGGATAAAACTCTTCGGCGGAATACGGGGAAGGCAAGTGCAGCAGGACGCTCGCGGCCGAGGCGAACAGGATATGCGTGGCGTGGACGGCGGGCGATTCCTCGTCGGTCGGTGTATCGAGGATGCCCGCAAGGCAACGGCGGGCATTGGCGATGCGGTTGAGCGACAGGCTGGCGTATCCGCAGATAAAGCATGCGGAATAGCGCAGCGCGGGATCGGTGGCGTCAAGATAGGGGTGCGCCGTCTTGGCAGCGAGGGCGGCCTGTCCGCGAAAGTACAGCGCTTCTGCCGTGGCGATGGCGCGCGAATCGGGGTCGGAAATGCCTGCAACCGCAGCGTCAATCTGCCCCGGCACAAAGGCGGTGCACATCAACGGCATGGGAACGCGTGGGTAGCCATCGCAGTCCATCTTCCATCTCCCAACAGCTGGCAACAATAGCAGCAATTGTACTCCTGTTGCTTGGGACCCCTTTCGTTTTACTGTTCGGTTAACGCTGCGGATCGTTTTGGAAGGCTTACGAGCATGGTGGTCCCGTTCTCAGAACTTGCTTCGACCTCTACCGTGCCACCGTGAAGCGTTGCAATCTCCCAAACGAGCGCTAGTCCGAGTCCTGCACCGCCGTATGCCCTGCTGCGGGATTTGTCTAGACGAAAGAACGGCTGGAAGATGCTCTCTCGGTACTTCTTGGGTATTCCCGGGCCCTCATCTTTGACTCGTAGGAGCACGTGGCTGTCGCTGTCGCTGATGGAGACGTTGACAGTCGAGCCGGGGCGGCTGTAACGGATGGCATTTTCGACTAGGTTAAACACCAGCCGATAGAGGAGCGTGTCGCTCCCGATTACTAAAGCGTCTCCAGCGCAATCGAGGGTTATGTCTTTATCCTCAGCAAGTGGCGCAAGGTCAGTGAGGACCTCTTCGGACAAGGGACCAAGTTCCACATCGTCCTCGCAAGGAACGCTGCGGAGCTCACTCATCTCGAGCAATACCTTGGTCATTCGAGACATGCGCTCGGTTTGTTCTTGTAGCAGGCCGAGCAGCTCGGCTGTTTCGGGTTGCAAACCGGAGTGCTCGGAGATGAATAGTTCAATCTGTGCTTGCATAAGGGCGAGCGGGGTGCGCAGCTCGTGTGCGGCGTTGCCGGTAAACTGACGCTGCGCAGAGAACCCTTCGCCAAGACGGGCGATCATGTCGTTGAAAGAGGCGCTGCATCGCTGTAGCTCGGTGGGCACATCTTCACTGAGTCTGATTTCGCTTAGGTTGTCAGGCTGCACACGCTCAACCTGGGCTGCAAAAGCCCGTAGCGGTTTGAGTGCACGGCCGCTCGCAAAGTATGCCAGCACGCCGCCAAGGAGTGTGACTCCAGCCGTGATGTACCAGGTTGTCGTGCCAAAAGACTCCTGTGCGTCGTTTACGACGATCGTGACCTTGTCATCGGGGGTCGCTTTCGTTGGGTCGAACGCCTGGGGCGAATTTTCGCCGGTTGCGTTAAAAGCCGAGATGTTGCTGCCGATGGCATCCATGTAGCGCATGCCCGTATAGCCGACCAGGCAGTTCGTCAGCACGCATGCCGCACACGTGAGCAGTGCCGTCATAATCGTTATACGCCATTGCAGCGAAAGCCCTTTCATTCGCTATCCTCCATAACGTAGCCCTCTCCAATCCGATTGCGAATCGGGTCGTATCCCAAAGCGCTGCGTAGCTTTTTGCGGAGCGACGAGATATGAACGCGGGTTGCGTTGCTAAAGCTGTTCACGCTGCTATCCCAAACGTGTTCGATAAGCTCCTCTTGACTTACCGGACGCCCCTGATTAAGCATCAGGTATTCCAAGATTCCCGTTTCCTTGCGCGTAAGAGATAAGGCCTCGCTGTCCACGGAAGCGATGCGCGCCTTGGTGTCAAAGCGGAGCTTTCCACAGGTTAATACTATGTCGCTTTGTGCGAAGCGTCTGAGGGTGAGGCTGCGGATCCTTGCCGCAAGTTCGTCCAGATGAAACGGCTTGGTGAGGTAATCGTTGGCGCCGGCATCGAGTCCGGCGACCTTGTCGGCGACCTCGCCGCGTGCGGACAGAATCAGTACCTTGGTCTCGCAGTCGGTTTTCCTAAGTTCCCTGAGCACGGTCATGCCATCGATACGGGGAAGGTTGAGGTCGAGTACCACGAGGTCAAAGACTTCGACGCCCAGCAGGTCGAGCGCCTCCTGTCCGTCGTGGCAGCAGTCGACGCTGTACGCCAAGTTTCGCAAGCTGCGCGCGATTGCATCGCACAGCGCTCGCTCGTCTTCGACGATCAAAATACGCATAACAGTCTCCTTGCACATTCCAAATCGCGCTTAACACGGATTTTATAGTCGATATGGTCCAATGGTCGCGTAACGAAAGGAGTGGTCAGGTTGTTCAAAGCGGTAAAGCCCGTGGTACAGGTCGCTTTGTTGATCGTCGGAATTGCCATGGTGTGCTTTGGTGTTATGCGTGGCGAGGCGGATGCCGTGCTGGCCAAAGCGATTAGGCTGTGCTTGGAGTGTATCGGAATTGGATAAAAGAGAAAACACTGCGTCGCATGTTTTGGCCCGATTTCGCGGATTCATTCAGGCGGCGGCGACGCTGGTCACCAACATTCACCTGCCAAACTTTGCCAAAGGCGGCATCTATCAGGGCGCGGGAAAAACAGTCTGCGTACCTGGACTTAATTGCTATTCGTGCCCCGCGGCATCGGGTGCGTGCCCCATCGGGTCGTTCCAGTCGGTGGTAGGTTCATCCAAGTTCAACTTTTCTTACTATGTCACCGGTACGCTCATTTTGCTCGGCGTGCTGCTGGGACGCTTTGTATGCGGCTTTCTGTGCCCGTTTGGCTGGCTGCAGGAGCTGCTTCATAAGATTCCCGGCAAAAAGCTTTCCACGAAAAAGCTTGAGCCGCTCACGTACATCAAATACGTCGTGCTGCTGTTTGCCGTGGTGCTGCTGCCCGTCTTGGTGGCCAACGATGTGGGGATGGGGGACCCGTTCTTTTGCAAGTACATCTGTCCACAGGGTGTGCTCGAGGGCGCCGTTCCGCTGGCCATTGCCAATGCCGGCATTCGATCTGCGTTGGGACATCTCTTTACTTGGAAACTTGTCGTTCTCATTGCCGTGGTAGTGCTGAGTGTTTTGTTCTACCGCCCCTTCTGCAAATGGATTTGCCCGCTCGGCGCATTCTATGCGCTCATGAATAGGGTGTCCTTGTTGGGGATTCAGGTTGACGCGTGCAAATGTGTCTCGTGCGGCAAGTGCTCAAAGGTTTGTCAGATGGACGTTGATGTGGTCCGCGCGCCCAATCATGCCGAATGTATCCGGTGCGGAAAGTGCATCGGGGCCTGTCCTGTCGATGCCATCAGCTATCGCTATGGCCTGGATGTGTCGGCGGAAAAGCTTCCCTTGACCGCCGATAAAAAGTAAACAAGCTTCGACAAAACGGAGGAATGACTATGAAGCTTTCTAAGATTGCGGCCCTGTTTATGGTGCCGGTATTGGCCTTGTGCCTTGTGGCATGTTCGGCGCCCGGTGGCAATGCGAGCGAATCTGCGAGCTCCGATCCTAAGATCGCAGAACTCACTGCGCAGAAGCCGGCCAATGCCGACGAGGCCGCCGAGTTGTATGCAAAACTCATGCAGAAGGAGAACGAGATCTTTTCGAGTGATAACGCGCTGTGGGAAAAGGTATTTAATGCGGCAAATAAAGACTCGGCAATGATTGAGGACGGCAGCAATTACGGCGATTTTCTGCTCAAGACCATCGACGGCGCCAAGGATGAGTTCACGGCGGATGAGCTTAAGACACTCAAGGCCGGTGCACAGCAGATCAAGGAGATCGAGGACAAGCTCGAGAGCCTGGAGAAGGAGTTCCCCGGCTGTGGAAGCACGCCGAGTGCAGGCGAGAGCGTCGACGCTTCGACCGCTGGCATGACGGCTGGTGCCAATGCTTCGAGCGAGGCGGCGAAGTTCCCCAGCTTTACGGGCAAGGACCTGGATGGCAACGACGTGAACAGCGACGAGCTGTTCTCTAAGAACAAGGTCACCGTCATGAACTTCTGGTTCACCACTTGCAAGCCGTGCGTGGGTGAGTTGGGCGACCTTGAGGACCTGAATAAGGAGCTTGCCAAGAAGGGCGGCCAGGTCGTGGGCGTCAATTCCTTTACGCTCGATGGCAACAAGGGCGAGATTGCAGATGCCAAGGACGTACTGAGCAAGAAGGGCGTGACATATAAGAACATCTGGTTCAAGTCGGATAGCGAGGCCGGTAAGTTTACGTCAAATTTGTTCTCGTTCCCGACAACGTATGTCATCGATCAGAATGGCAACATCGTAGGGGAGCCCATCGTGGGCGCCATCAGCTCCGCTGAGCAGCGCGCAGCGCTCGACAAGCTTATCGACCAGGCGATTGCGAATAGCGAGCAGTAGAAAACGCGTAAAGCATGGCGATGATCGTGCACCGCTGTGCGAAGTAGTCCGCTACCTTTCAAGATAAGCTCCACCATATAGAGGTCCCGCTCGGGACCTCTTCTTTTGGGCGCCGTCCCGTTCGTTTTTTGGCGCGGTTTGTTACATTCCTCACTGGCGTCGGCAAAAAATGGGGATAGAGTAGGACAAACGCGTCGAATACGAACGGCGGAGGAGAGCGGGCAGGGTGCCTGCGCAGGAGAGGTTGCCGTCCATGCTGGAGCTCAAAGGTATTTGCAAAAGGTACGTTACGCAGTCGTTTACGCAGGTGGCGCTCGACAGCGTGAGCCTGTCTTTTCGCGATAACGAGTTCGTGGCCATTCTGGGCCCCTCGGGCTCGGGCAAAACCACGATGCTCAACGTTATCGGCGGACTCGACCACTTTGATTCTGGCGACCTGCTGATTGACGGCATCTCGACCAAGGACTTCCGCGACCGCGATTGGGATGCCTACCGCAACAACCGCATCGGCTTTGTGTTCCAAAGCTATAACCTCATTCCGCATCAGACCATTTTGGAAAACGTGGAGCTGGCGCTCACGCTCACGGGCGTGGGGCATGCCGAGCGCCGCCAGCGTGCGCGCGAGGCGTTGGAGAAAGTCGGCTTGGGCGAGCACGTTAACAAGCGTCCGAGCCAGCTTTCGGGCGGACAGATGCAGCGCGTGGCCATCGCCCGCGCCCTGATCAACGATCCCGAAATCGTGCTGGCAGACGAGCCGACCGGCGCCCTGGACTCAACGACATCCGTGCAGGTCATGGATTTGCTCAAGGACGTGGCGCGCGACCGTCTGGTTATTATGGTCACGCACAATCCCGAGCTGGCGTACCAATATGCCACGCGCATCGTCAATCTGGCGGACGGCAAGATCACCGACGATTCCGATCCCTTCGATGCTGCCAAGGCCGCGCGCCGCGAGGCCAAGCCTACGCGCAAAACCTCGATGAGCTTTGTGACGGCGCTGGGGCTTTCTGCCCGAAACCTCATGACCAAGAAGGGCCGCACGGCCATGACTGCCTTTGCGGGCTCGATTGGCATTATCGGTATCGCGGCGATCCTGGCGCTCTCCAATGGCGTAAACGGCTACATCAAAAAGGTCGAGGAGGATACGCTCTCGAGCTACCCGCTCACCATTTCCAAGCAGGATTACGACCTGTCGTCCATGATGGGCGGAGAGGGGGCTGCGGATGATGACTCGCCTGAAAATGTGGATTCGTCCGACGACAGCGCCGGCGGCAAGGCTAAGGGAACCGATAAGATCCCCGTGGTTACGGCCGTAAAGGACATGTTTGCAAGCGTTAAGTCCAACGACATGACGAGCTTTAAGGCATGGCTCGATGCCGGTGGCGACGGTATCGACAAAGAGGTCAACGCCATCCAGTACGGCTACGGCGTGACGCCGGTTGTCTATCGTGCGGGTAAGGGCGATGAGAAGCCCGTCCGGCTTGTTCCCAACGCTATGACCGAGGCAATGAGCGGAGGCGCGAGCTCGGCGGCAACGGTGAGCATGGAATCCATGGGAACCTCGGTCTTTAACGAGATGATTGACGACCAGAGCCTGCTCGACAGCCAGTACGATGTCGTCGCCGGTCATTGGCCCACGTCAGCCAACGAAGCCGTGATGGTGCTTTCGAGCCGCGGTACGGTGGGCGACTACACGCTCTATAGCATCGGTGCGCTGGACATCGATGAGCTCAACGATCTGGTAAACAGCGCTATGACGGCTGACGGTGGGGTCGAAGCGCCCGAGACCGGTACCGACTTTACCTACGACGATGCGTTGTCTACCACGTTTAAGGTGCTGTCGCCGGCCGATGCGTATCGCAAAAACGAAGAGACCGGCATGTGGACTGACATGTCTGACGATGCCGACTTTATGACGGCCAAGGTTGCCGACGGTATTGACGTGCGCATTGTGGGCGTGGTGCGACCTAACGAGACGGCCAATGCGAGCGCATTGACCCCGGGCATTGCCTATACGCATGCACTAACTCGTCAGCTTATGGAGCGCGCCGCCGATTCGCAGATTGTGCAGGAGCAACTCGCCCGCCCCGAGACGGATGTCTTTACGGGCAAGTCTTTCGATGAACTGCAGGGCGAGGCCAAGCAAGGCGTGGATTTGGGCAGCATGTTCAGTGTGGACGAGGCGGCGCTCAAGAGCGCGTTCTCGTTCGATGCGTCTGCGCTCTCGGGTGCAGCCGGCGGCGGCATTGATCTTTCGGGCGTCGATCTGTCGGGCCTGGATATTGATCTTTCGGGCGTTGGTAAGGACATCGACTTCAGCGACATCATGGCAAAAGCACCGGCCCCAGATTTCTCGGGCATTTTTGACGGTCTGGAGCTCACACCCGAGCAAATGCAGCAGGTGGGAACACTAGCCAACCAGCTGTTTGAGGGCTTTTTGCAGTCTGATCAATTTAAGGCACTATCGCCCGAAGATCTTAAGGACGCGTCAAAGCTCTCTGCCGCATTCTCGACGTATCTTGAGCATGATGACACAGCCCAGCAAATCCTGGCCCAGCTCAAAGCGCTTGGCGGCGATGCCCTGGCCGAACGTTTGCAGCAGGCGATGAACGACTATGTGCAAAAGCAGCTGGCTCCGTATCTGCAGCAGGCTATGGATCAGGTGATGAAGTCGATCAGCGATCAGATTGCGGCGACGGTGTCAGCTCAGCTCAAGGCAGGCGCAGCAGGGCTCATGGGCCAGATGGCGACGCAGATGTCGTCGAGTTTTGCTAACCTGGCGAGCGCCATGCGCGTGGATGCGAGTGCCTTTGCCCACGCCATCCACTTCAACATGGACGCCGAGGACCTGAGCTCGCTCATGATGAGCTATGCGAAGGCGTCGAAGCTCACCTACGACAACAATCTGACCACGTTGGGTTATGCGGACGAGGCGGACCCCATCTCGGTCAAGATTTTCCCGCGCGACTTTGAGGCCAAGGAGCGCGTACTTGATCATATCGATGCGTACAACAAGCAGGTCAAAGCCGCTGGCCACGATGAACGGGCGATCTCGTACACCGACTACATGGGCATCATCATGGGTTCGGTGACCGACATCGTGAACACCATCAGCTTGGTGCTCATCGCATTCGTGAGTATCAGCCTGGTGGTGAGCTCCATCATGATCGGCATCATCACCTACATCAGCGTACTGGAGCGCAAAAAGGAGATTGGCATCCTGCGCGCGATCGGCGCGTCGAAGCGCAACGTGGCCAACGTATTCAATGCCGAGACCTTTATCGAGGGCCTCATCGCCGGCGTCTTTGCCATTGTCGTCGTGGTGGCCGTGAGCTTTCCGGTTAATGCCTGGGCGCTTGCTGCCAAACAAGTACCCAATCTGATGAGCCTGCCCGTGCAGGATGCGCTGGTGCTCATTGCAATTTCGGTGCTTCTGACGGTTGTTGCCGGCCTGCTGCCGGCCCGTAGCGCATCCAAGAAGGACCCCGTCGAAGCCCTGCGCTCCGAATAATGTGACAAAGGGACAGTCCCTTTGCCACATTGAGACCCTTGCGAAAACGGGGTCTAATTACCGTTCGGCAGGTTAAGAACTCCCTCTCCCCGCTTAATGCTTGACGAAGAGTCCTCTGGTTTATATACCTATCGGTAGGCATATAGGATGTATTGCCGATAGAAATGGAGCAACCATGACTCTCACCACACCAGCCAAAAAAGATTGTCTCCGTGAAAGCGGCGCATTTGCTTGGGTCGTCGTTATTGCGCTCGGCTTAATGTCCGCCGGAACAACTGGCACATATAGCATTATTGCCGGCTCATTCGTTGCTCCAGTATGTGAAGATCTGGGCTTTGACTACACTTCTTTTTCTTTCTATTTCACCGCGATTCTTCTTGGCCTTGCGCTTGGGCTTCCGCTTTTGAGTCGCTTCATTCCAAAAGTAATCGGCAAACCATGGCATATTTGCATTGAACTCGTCCTTATTGCCGCCGGCGCCGCAATGGCGTTCTACACCGAGGTCTGGATGTTCACCGTCTCCGCCGCAGTGATCGGCATCTGCTTTTCGTTTACAACGGGCGTCTGCATGTCCGATGTCATTGACCAATGGTTCAGCAAATCGTCCGGTCTCGCCATCGGCCTCGCTTGGGGCGTTAATTCTCTCTGCACGCTGTTATTGAGTCCTGTCATTACGCTGGTCATCGAGCAGCAAGGCTGGCGTACAGGATACATCGTGCTTGCGGCCGTTTCTGCAGCTATGATTTTGCCTGCAAGCGCATTTATCATTCGCCTTAACCCCTCTGATCGCAATATGCTTCCGTACGGAGAGACCGCCTCCGAAACCCATGAGAGCTGCAGCGCCGATGAGCAGGAAGATGTCCTTTCGGGCATGGCACTCCGCGATGCCGCGAAAACGCCGTCTTTTATTCTCTGTGTCCTCTTGCTTTGCGTGGCGCAGCTCACCTGCTGCATGAACCAGCTGTTTCCAACCTATGCAAGCGAGGTCGGTTTCAATCCTATCGTAGGAAGCTTAATGGTCTCGGCAGCTTCACTCTCCGATATCTTCCTAAATCCCTTCGTGGGCAAAACATGCGACAAGCTTGGCGCTATTAAAGCAACGGTCGCATGGACAGGTGTCAGCATTCTTTCATTCCTGCTTCTTATCATTGGCGGAAGCAATGAGACCGTTTCCATCATTGCAGCTGGTGTAAACGATGTCATGTTCGCCATCGTTGGAACCGCAATGCCGATGCTTCTCCTCTCGCTCTTTGGATCACGCGATTTTGGAAGGATCTATTCGATCGTTTGCTCAGCGGGCTATGTCGTCGGTGCTTTTGGAATGCCGGTCATGATGAAGGTTTACGGCATGGCAGGGTCATTCCAGGGAGTATTTATCTTCTGCATTGCCTGCAACCTTATGATTGCTGCGTTTGCTATCGTTTCCGGCTTTCTCAATAAGGCTGCTGAAAAGTAATAAGCGCCGATTTGCATCGGCATAGATTGCCATGCAACAGGGGTCGACTCCAAGCCAGACTGGAGTCGACCCCTGTTTTCGTTTTAAAGGTTGCCCGCAGGCACCATGGGTGCCAACATGCGCTTCAGCTTGGCTGGTTTATTTGAACATAAGCTCGACTATTCCCGCCCAAACCGCTTTTTCATCAATATCCTCACCTTGAGCGACCGTATTGCTTGCTCCCTCCAGAACGGTATAAAGAATTTGTACGTAGAGCATTACGTCGGCGCTATCGGAAAACGCGCCAATCTCTACACCATGAAGAAGGATGTCTTTAAGCGCATCCATGGTTCGTTTGGTCGCCGTCGCTTGACGTTCCTGAACTGCAGGAATTCGATTTGCTTGAACGCTAACCTCGGCCAGCACGCGCCGGCGCTTTTCATCGCTTCGATAGCCACCTATAACTGAATTGCCGAGCTCGATAAGCGCGGCCTTGAACCCGTCCCTATCGACTATTAGCGAGTAGTCGCACTGATAGTCAATGGTCGGAAACATGCTGTCCAAGAGCGTAGTGAAAATCTCCTCTTTTGAGGGAAAGTAGTAGTACACCGACGGCTTGGATATACCGACAAAGTCGCAAATCTTTCCGATAGACGCTTTGTCATAACCGACTTCTGCCACAAGATCGTACATTGCGTCCAATATTTTTTTTCTTGTGCTCACGCTGCATTTCTCCATTGCAAATCACTTCCGCACTACCAACATTATTAAGGATGGCAACGGAACATCAATTCGTGTCCAAACATGACCACTATATACGGCGAACGGTATGTATCAGTAGGCGAGCGGCAATTATTCAAAATTATCTACCGAACGGTAGGTATAGTAGTACTATAGCAGGTGAAACCCCGCTATTGTCGCGGCCGGACAGTATCGCGGGAAACCCGACGGAAGGACCAACCATGTACGAGAACTATCGTATGCCGGGCGAGTTCGAGAAGCGCTCCAACGTCTATGTGACATGGCTTCCCGATTACATCCGTGCAGAGGGCTACGATAACCGCCAGCCCTGCGTTGACGTGATCAAGGCTCTGCTCGAGTATGGCGACGTTACGGTCAACCTCAATTGCGGCACCCCCGGCTCCTATGAGGAGGCTTGCTCGCGCCTGAAGGAGGAGGGGGTTGATCTCGATCGCATCGAGATCACGCAGTTCGAAGACTCCAACTTCTATGTCCGCGACAACGGCCCCAGCATCATGGTCGACGACAAGGGCCATTCTTATATGGTCAACCCCGCTTGGACCTATTACGGCGTGTGGGACAAGAACTCCCCGGAGTGCCAGTCCGCACGTAAGGCAGCCGTTCACATGGCGGTTGCGCTCGGTTGCTTCGATATCGTCAATTCCGAAATGGTTTCGGAAGGCGGCGACCGCGAGTTTGACGGTCACGGCACTCTGATCGCCATCGAGGACACGGAATGCCGCAAGCGTAATCCCGAGTTCACGAAAGAGGAAGTAGAGGCCGAGTATAAGCGCATCTACAACCTCAACAAGGTTATCTGGCTTCCGCAGCCTATGCTCGAGGACGACGACTATCGACTGGGCATCCTCGACGAGAAGGAAGACGGAACTCCCGTCTTTGGCATGAGCTTTGCAGCTCATATTGATGAGATGTGTCGCTTTATCACTCCGAACAAGATTCTTCTTGCCGAGGTGTCCGATGAAGAGGCAGCCTCGAGCAAGGCTGGAGCAGAGTCTCGTCGCCGCATTGAGGCAGCCTACGAGATCCTGAGCAACGAAACGGACTGGGAGGGCAAGACCTTCGAGATCGTTCGTATGCCCACCGCCGAGCCTATTGAAGTCGTTATCGCCCCTGGCGATGAAGATTACGAGCTCTATAAGGGCTTCATCGACGAAATGGGCGGCAAGTTTATGGATGGCACCCCCTGGCCCGAGGGCCCCGTCCACTTCTACGCCGCAGCGAGCTACTGCAACTTCCTGATTTGCAACGGCGTCGTTCTTGGCCAGCGTTATTACCACGAGGGCATGAGCGAGGTCGTGAAAGAGAAGGATGAGCAGGCCAAGGCAGTTCTTGAGAGCTGCTTCCCCGATCGCAAGGTCATCATGATTGATTCCCTCGCGCTTAACCTGTCCGGCGGCGGCGTGCACTGCTGGACTAAGGACGTGGCGGCCAGTCGTTAGTGAGCCTTAGAGCCTGCGCTCTTTGGCTTAGGCGCCACATGTACCGCTCCCCGAGGGATATCCGTGTTTTCCTCGGGGACACATTCAACAATAATTTTGATAATAATTCGAAAGGAAATAGGCATGAACAACAGCCTCCGCGGTCGCGACTACATCAACATCCATGATCTCTCCTCCGAGGATTTCCGCTATCTCATCGATCTTGCCTGGAACCTTAAGGCTCAGAAGAAGTCTGGTGTCGACCAGCGCTACTTCCCCGGCAAAAACGTCCTCGCCAACTTCGAGTGGGGCTCGACCCGTACTCGTTGCGCATTCGAGACCTCCTGCAATGATTTGGGCATGGGCTTCACTTATCTGACCAACTCCCACATGGGTGACTGCGAGACCGTCAAGGATGCCATGCGCGTCTTTAACGGCATGTACGATCTCATCGTCTACCGCGCACAGAAGGACGAGCAGTTCCTCTATGACGTCGCCGACCTGGTTGACATCCCGGTCATCAATGCCCTTACTCTCGGCGATCACCCGACTCAGATGCTCGCTGACGCTCTTACGATGGAAGAGCAATGGGGCGGTCTGCGTACGAGCCGCGGCAAGAAGATGGCTTTCGTTGGCAACTGCGCCGGCGCCCCAGTGTGGTATGGCCGTCTGTGCGCTATGCTCGACATGGACTTCCTCGCCATCGGCCCCGACGACCTCCGTCATCAGATGTGCAAGGAAATGATCGAAGAGGTGGAGGCCTGCTACGCCAAGTACGCTCCCAATAGGACCTTTACCATCACCTCTGACCTCGATGCCCTGGATGGCGTTGACGTTATCGTTACCGAGGAGTGGCGCTACATCAACCCCGAGTGCGGCGAAGAGGTTCTGGATCCCGACGACTACAACTCCTGGTTGGGCGATGCCGAGTCTCTGTACCCCTATCGCGTCACCAGCGAGCTGTGCAAGCGCACCAACAATCCCGACATCTTCTGCATGCATGAGCTTCCCTCTGTCCACAACGCGGATCACTGTGTTGGCAAGATGCTCCTCGACCAGTGCAAGAACGACCTTCATCGTGAGATCATCACCGAGGGTTTCGAGATTGCCGACGAGTGCTTTGAGGCCAACGCTTCGGTCATCTTCCGTGAGGCAGAGAACCGTCAGCACACCATCAAGGCCGTTATGTGTGCCCTTCTGGGTCTCTAGGAGCTGCGTCAATGGAAAATGCAAAGTTAAAGAGCAGCAAGGTTTACGCATGGGTTCTCGTAATCGCGCTCGGCCTTATGTCTGCCGGCACGACCGGATCCTATAGCGTCATCGCGGGCTCCTTCGTCGCACCCGTGTGCGAGGAGTTCGGGTTTGACTATTCCATCTTCTCGTATTACTTCACCGCAACGCTCATTGGTCTTGCGGCAGCTCTTCCGTTTGTCGGAAAACTCATTCCCAAGGTCGTTGGCAAGGTTTGGCTCCCCGTTGTCGAGCTTATTTTGCTCGCTGCCGGCGCAGGCATGGCCTTCTACACCGAAGTCTGGATGTTCATCGCCGCTGGCGCCCTGATTGGCGTTTGCTTCGCCTTCACCACCGGCGTCGCTATGTCCGACGTTATTGACCAGTGGTTCAAAAAATCTGGTGGCCTGGCAATCGGTCTCGCTTGGGCAGTGAACTCGATTTACATGCTCATCATGAGTCCCGTCATCACCTCTGTCATCGAGGCCGCTGGCTGGAGAACTGGTTATCTGGTGCTCGCCGGTGTTTCCGCAGTGCTCATTCTCCCAGCTTCCATTCTGATCATCCGCTACAAGCCTCAGGACAAGGGCATGCTGCCCTATGGCTACGTCGAGGGCGAGACGGTCACCGAGACCGAGGAGACGACCGAGGATAGCACGCGTGGCGTTAGCTATGCGCGCGCCATTAAGTCGCCTGCCTTCTTCTTCTGCATCGGCTTCCTCTGTCTCGTTCAGCTCACTTGCTGCATGAACCAGCTCTTCCCGACGTATGCTTCCGAGGTTGGTTTTAGCCCCATGGTGGGCGGCTTCATGGTATCCGCTGCATCGCTCTTCGATCTGTTCCTCAATCCGATCGTCGGCACCACTTGCGATAGGTTCGGCAGCACGAAGGCCATTCTGGGCTGGCTCGCTGTCTCCATCCTCTCCTTTGTCATGCTCATGATGAGCAGCGGCAACTCGACGCTCAGCATCCTCGCAGCAGGCGTGAACGACGTAATGTACGTCATCGCTGGCACTGCCCTGACCGTTTTGGTTATGGATGTCTTTGGCTCCCGCGATTTCGGTCGCATCTTCGCGCTGATCTGCTCCGTGGGCTATATCGTCGGCGCCTTTGGCATGCCCGTTATGATGAAGGTCTATGAGCTTGTCGGCTCCTTCCAGGGCGTCTTCATCTTCTGCATCGCATGCAACGTTATTATCGGCCTGTTCTTGCTGCTGGCAAAAAAGACTGGTAAGAACCTCTCCTGGGACGAATAGCTCGATTCGTCTTAGACATACGCTGTAGGGCTTAACCTGCAGCCGCTTTGGGGCATCGACTAACATCGGTGCCCTTTTTCATCGAATGTGACAAAGGAGCAGCCACTTTGTCACATTGAGTGGCATGTAAATCGAGGTCTAATACTTTTCCGAGAAGCGAACGAGTCAAAATGGACCTCCGAAGCGTCGACACTTTTGAGATGCAATTTCCTGCGGTTTTACCAGCAAAATCCTGCGGTTTTGACGTCTAAAAATGTCGATGCTTCGGGGGTTCAAAAACGGTCGTTCACTTCTCGGAAAAGTATTAGACCTCGTTGTATGGGGTGCGGCTGGAAGGTGGTCATCGTTCAGTAGCTACCTCTTCCTTGTGAATCGCCTGAAGCACAAGGCATATTGCATGTGACAAAGGGACGGCCCCTTTGCCTCATTGATTTGAGAGTAGATGTTGATGATTCTATCGTTGGCCCCTATGGAGGGGATTACCGGGCATGTGTTCCGTCGCGTGCATGCGGAGTGCTTCGGTGCGCTCGATTGCTATTACACGCCGTTTTTGCCGCCGCCGCGGGTGGGAAACCGCTTTGGCGGCAAGGCGTTTAAGGAGATCGATCCTGCCAATAACCAGGGGCTCAACGTTGTGCCTCAGCTGATGTCCAAGAACGCGGACGAGTTTGTGTGGGCGGCACAGGTGCTCGCCGACATGGGCTACCGCGAGGTCAATCTCAACCTGGGTTGCCCCTCGGGTACGGTTGTTGCCAAGGGCAAGGGCTCGGGTTTCTTGCACAATCTCGACGAGCTCGAGGCGTTCTTAAGCGATGTGTGCGAGCGGTCGCCGTTGCCAGTGTCGGTAAAGACCAGGCTGGGGCTGGAGAATGACGACGAATACGAGCGCGTGCTCGATTTGTATTGCCGCATGCCGCTAACAGAGCTGATCGTGCATCCGCGCGTACAGAAGGACCGTTATACAGGCTCGCCGCGCAAAGAGTTTTATGGCGAGACGCTGGAACGTGCGCCGTTTCCGGTGGCATACAACGGCGATATTTTTGATCTTGAGGATATGGATGCGCTGGTGGAGGCCTATCCCGGGACACGCCATGTGATGCTGGGGCGTGGCTTGCTTGCGAATCCCGCTCTCGCTCGCATGGTCAAGGGCGGCCCTGCTGCCACGGCAGCCGAACTGCAGCGTTTCCACGACACGCTGTTTGCGGCCTATGCAGAAGAGATTGGCGGTAACGCGGTCTTTCGTATGAAGGAGTGGTGGTTCTACGCCAAGTGCGCTTTCGCCGACCCCGCTACCGTTCACAAGCTCGTGCGTAAGACCAAAAAGGTCGACGAATACCGCGCCGCCGTCGAGCGCGTCTTTCGCGAGCAGCCACTTGCGCCCATAGCCCGTTTCCACGGCTAGTTAGTCGTTGGGGACGTTCTTTAACGACTAGTCATTTAAGAACGTCCCCAATGACTATGTTGCAAAAGCTGTACACCAGCATCCAAAGATGTCGAAAAATATCGACTTTGGATGCTGGTGTACATGTTTAGGCCGTATGGGGTGGGGCCTTGGACGGACGGGATGCGCGTACTAGAGCAGGTTCTCTTGCGCCCACGCGATGATGTCGCTCGATTCGTAGAGTGGCTTGCCGTCGATGAACAGGCAGGGAACCTGGCGCTTTCCGCCGACGGCGATGAGTGTCTGTTCGGCATCGGAGTCGGTTGAGATGTTGCGCTCGGGAATGGTCACGCCGTTATCGGCCAGAAAGCGCTTGACCTTTATGCAATACGGGCAGCCGGTCATAACGTAGAGCACGAGCTCGTGATCAGTAGTCATAGGTCTCCAATCGGTTGCGGTTTCGATTGAAATACCCAAAGCTGCCGCGGTCTATGCGCGGACCAGTGACGACTCGATGGCTTGGACCAGAAACGCCGTGGCTCCGGTGCCGCAGGGCTTGTCGTAGTAGTCAACAAAGCGCTGGTCGGCAAGATAGCCGTGGGCGAGGCCCAGGTACGCCTCGTCTTGGGGCTCGCATCCCCAGTTGAGAGCAATCCATCGACGGTGCATTGTAACCAGTTTTTGGGCTTCGTTGCTCTCTGGGTCGCCAATGCCCATGGCGATCGAAAGCTGGCCCAGAACAGCGCGTTCAAGTTCCTTCATGTCGTTCCATGTCTCGGGGTCCATGTCCAGCAGCGCTTCGTTTGCTGCATCGATAGCCTCATCGCCGTAGCGCGCCCGCGCTTCGGCGCCGTAGCGCTCCTCGTTTTCCTGCACGGTGCGCCAGCGCTCCAGTTGCGGCAGGACGGCGCCCATGAGCGAGACGGCTTCGTCGAGCGACATGCCGGTGTTTTGCGCCAACCGCGGGGCACAATCCTCGATCATCGCCTCCATCGTGGTGTCGTAGGTGTACTTACCGTGGTCGTAGCACCACTTGCAGTAATGGTCGGTCGTGGCGCCCGTGGCATCGGTGCCGCAGTCATCGGGCGTGAGTATCATGCCGCAGCTCTGGCAATAGTGCTCGGGCATCTCGAGCAGATGAGACAGAGGCTCGCCGGTTACGGCGGCGATGAGCTTCATCATGTCGATGCCCGGCGTGACCTCGTCGCGCTCCCAACGGCTGACGGCTTGGCGTGTGACGAAGAGCTTGGCGGCGAGCTGCTCTTGGGTAAGGTGATGGGCGCGACGGATGGCAATGAGCTTTTCTGCAAAGGCCATAACGGCTCCTTTCTGCTGGTTGATGGCTTAAGCATACGCGGCGGCAGGCGCCCTTCCAAGCAACCGTTGGTTGCACGACGGGAGACCGCGGCGAAGAATTGCGCGCAACGCCCCACGCCTCCATGCCGTACAATGACCGGCATGGAACCTATCGCACACATACATACCGACCTGCCGCAGAAGTTCGGCATTCCGCGCAACAGCTTTTTGGCGCCCCATCTGCAGGGGCACATCGTTTTTGAGCCGGAATTTGCCTCCAATGCAGCAGTTGAGGGCCTGGACCCCTTCTCTCACCTATGGCTGCTGTGGCGCTTCGAAAACGGAACGCCCGGCGGCACGGCAAACGACATAGCTGCCGATGCCAAGTCGCAGGACAGGTCCGGCACCAACGCAAAATGGTCGAAAACCGTGCGCCCGCCTCGTCTGGGTGGAGCCGAGCGCGTGGGCGTGTTTGCCACGCGCAGTCCGTTTCGCCCGAATCCCATTGGGCTTACCTGCGTCAAGCTCGATCGTGTCGAGCTCACCGACGATGGCCCCATCATTCATGTGCTGGGGGCCGACCTGCGTGACGGCACGCCCATCTACGATATCAAGCCCTACGTCCCGTTTGCGGACTGCCACCCGGATGCGACCGGCGGCTGGATTGAGGATGCTCCGTGGCAAGAGCTCGATGTTGAGTTCCCGCAAGCTCTTCAAGACATGGTCCCGCCCGCAAAGCTTCCCGGTCTGGTCGAGGTCCTTCGCCAAGACCCGCGCCGCGCAGGCAGCAAGTACGAGCCAAACCGCGTCTATCACCTGGCCTTTGCCGGGCTCGACATATCTTTTACGGTCGATAAAACCCAGCTAACCGTAGTCGCCGTCAACGACGCGCAAGACTAACCAGCCGTTCGTCCGCACCCGTCAAATTAAGCGCCAAACCCCATGCCAAAATCGCCCGTGCTGGTGGACAATAACGCCTACCAAAACAATCCACTTCGCACGGGAGTTCAGTATGAAATACGACTTTAGCTCGCTTATCGACCGCCACGGCATGGACTCCATCGCCGTTGACTCCTGGGGCGAGATCCCCGGTATGGCTCCGAACGCACCCGACGAGGGCTTCGACCGCATTCCCATGTGGGTGGCCGATATGAATTTCGCCACGGTGCCCACGGTCCAGGAGCACATCATTCAGCGTGCCCAGCACCCCATGTTTGGCTATTTCAATCCGCGCCCCGAGTATTTCGACCGCATCATCGAATGGCAGAGCCGCCGTAATGGCGTCGAGGGCCTGGCGCCTGAGCATATCGGCTACGAAAACGGCGTGCTGGGCGGTGTCGTGTCGACGCTGCGCGCGTATGTCCAGCCGGGCGATGCGGTGCTGGTCCATAGCCCCACCTACATTGGTTTTACCAAGTCTATCGAAGCCGCGGGCTATCGCATTGTCCACAGCCCGCTTAAGCTCGACGACCAAGGCGTGTGGCGCATGGACTTTGAGGACATGGAGTGCAAGCTCGCCCAAAACCACATTCATGCCGCAGTGTTCTGCTCGCCGCACAATCCCTGCGGCCGCGTATGGGAGCGTGACGAGATCGAGCGCGCCATGGACATCTATCACCAGCACGATTGCGTGGTGATCTCGGACGAGATTTGGTCCGATATCATCCTGCCGGGGCACAAGCACATCCCGACGCAGTCGGTGAGCGAGGATGCCCGCATGCGCACGGTTGCCCTCTATGCGCCGAGCAAGACGTTTAACCTGGCGGGTCTGGTCGGCAGCTACCACATCATCTACAACGAGACGCTGCGCGACCGCGTGTGCGCCGTGTCCAACAAGACTCACTACAACGAGATGAACGTCCTCTCCATGCACGCGCTTATCGGTGCCTACCAGCCGCAAGGCTACGAGTGGGTTGATGAGCTCAACCAGGTGCTTGCCGGCAATATCGAGTGCTTCTGCGATTACGTGGATGAGCATTTTGAGGGCGTGTCTTATTCGCGTCCGCAGGGCACGTACATGGTGTTTCTGGACTGCACCGAGTGGTGCCGCGAGCATGGCCGCGATATTCAGTGGCTGCTCGACGAGGGGGCGCGCGTGGGCGTGGGGTATCAGGACGGCCGTCCGTTCCACGGGCCCTGCCACATTCGCGTGAATCTGGCGCTGCCGCCTTCGCGCGTAAGGGAAGCGTGCGACCGCCTGGACCGCTACGTTTTTAATACGCGGTAAGTGTGCACTGAATGCGGGGCCTTCTGCCAAGTCGGCTGGAAGGCCCCGTGTGGTAAGGCATCTGTAACCATTGGGCGCAGACCTGCTGAGAGGCTTACTTTTCTTGAATCTGCTTGCCGCAAAGATGCTCAATTGTAATCTCGTAGAGCTGGACGCCCTTAATGTCCTTGGTGATTTCCTCTTCGACTTCTTCGGCAGAAGGGTAGTACTTAAGCGCGAGCTGGCGAACTTTATCTTCGATAAAAGCGGGGGTGTCATTCGCCAGGCGACAGCGGCCAAAGACCACGGTACTCATAACGTATGGGGCCCAGTCACCGTCCTGGTACCACTCGTTGCCGTAAACGGTAAAGCAGACCTTGTCATCGCGCTTGAGTGCGTCGACCTTGTGGCCGGCCTTGGCGCCATGGAAATAAATCTTGTCGTGCTCAGCGTCGAAGAAGTAGTTGACGGGAATGGCGTACGGGTAGCCATCGTCGCCGTTGACGGCAAAGACGCCGCGCTTGCAGGTGGCGAGCAGTTCGCGCGCTTCCTCGTCAGTGATGGCGCGTTTCTTTCGACGTAAGGGCCTAAACATCGTTGGCTTCCTTTCTGGTCGTGCGTGGTTGTTGAGCACAAACTATAGCGAAACAGCTCCGTTTTTCTTGATGCGGGCGAGTATGTTTTTGAGCTTATTAAAGTCGAGCGGTTTGGACAGATGGGCGTTCATGCCGGTGTCGTGTGCCGCCTTGGCGTCTTCGGCAAAGGCGTTGGCGGTGAGCGCGATGATGGGGATATCGGCTGCATCGACCTTCTCGCTCAGGCGAATCGCGCGGGTTGCCTCGTAACCGTCCATGTCCGGCATCATAATGTCCATCAGGATCGCATCGAAGCTGCCGGCGGGACGGCCAACGTATAGGTCGACCGCTTCGTTGCCATCGGCGGCGTGAGTTACGACAATGCCTTCGCTTTCGAGCAGCGCCTGGGCAATCTCGGCATTGAGCTCGTTATCTTCTGCCAAAAGAACGTTCATGCCGGCAAGCGAGCAGCTGTCTGCTTGCTCGTCCGCGCGCTCTCTTGCCTGAGGGTCTTTGTCGATATCGAGCGGAATCTGGACGTTGAACGTACTCCCCACGCCAACCTCACTCGAAATCTCAATCGTGCCGCCCATCAGTTCAATAAGCGACTTGACGATTGGCATGCCCATGCCGGTTCCTTGGAACTTGCTGCGCGCATCGTCACCTTCTTGGGCAAACGGCTCGTAGATATGCTTTAAAAACTTGGGAGTCATACCAATGCCGGTATCCGAAACGCTAAAGCAAAAGAGCGCGCGCCCGTTATCGAGTGGCTTGGTCTTTGAACTAAAGGTGACGGAGCCGCCGTGCCTGTTGTACTTAATGCTGTTGTCTAACAGGTTGATCATGATCTGTCGGATATGGGTGGGACTGCCGATCATGTATGGCCCCGTGGCGTACGGCAGACTATTGTCCTGCATGGTGATGCCGTTACTGGACGCGCGGAGCTTGCACAGAACCAGCGTATTGTCACAGAGCTCTTTGAGGTTAAAAGGCGCATGCTCCAGTGTTAGCTTGCGGTCTTCGATTTTGCCCATCTCGAGGATGTCGTTGATCAGCGAGAGCAGGTGATTGGCGGCAACGCGCGCCTTGGCACGGCTCTCGCGGGCGACCTTGATATCGCCTTCCTTCAATTCCTCGATCTCGATAAGGCCCAGGATACCGTTGAGCGGCGTACGGATGTCGTGGCTCATGCGCGTGAGGAATGCCGTCTTAGCGGCGTTGGCAGCGTCGGCTTTTTTGCGCTCGGTTCGAGCGCGCACGAGCGCCCAGATGAGCAGCACGATGCCGACCGACAACATACCGATGAGGGTAGCGGCAATGGCGGTGCGGTTGCGAAAAAGGAATTGAAGCGTGTCTGATTCCTGGGTCGTGTACGACGTGGAGGAGTAATTGCTTGCGGAGAGCGATTCTCCGGCATTGATGATGCCCTTGTTGATGATTCCCAGCAGCTCGGGCTTTCCGCGCGAAATCCAGCACGAGAGCTCACAGGTGTCAGGGAGCTCGGCCGTCTCGCAGTTCTCGAGATCATAACGGTCGCCGATGGTTTTTACGCGTGAACTGGGGGCGAGGATGCAGTGCACCGTTCCCTTCCTGAGGGCGTCGAACGCTTCATCGTCGGATTGGCATTCGGTCACGGTCGCTGTGGGGAACAGACTTTCGAGTACATTTCGGTTGATAAACGATGATTTGGTACAGGCGATGTTCTGAAGGTCTTTGTTCAGGTTGCTTCCGGTGTGGATGGCGGTGAGGGTTGTGGTCCCCAACGATATCGACTGCACAACGCCTGATTGCTCGGCAAACCAGTAATCTCGGTATACCGGCAGCGCAACGTCGATGCTTCCCTTTGACAGGGCCTTTGACATCATCTTGTAGTTATCAAAGGCGACGGTTTTGACCGTAATGCCAAATTTATCGTGCAACGTCGTCGCAAGCGATGCGAGCGAACCTTCCATTTTGCCGTCTTCGTCTTCGTTGCAGTAGGGGAGTTTGCCCGTAATGTAGCCGAGCGTGATGGTGTTGTCATTTGCTTCGAGCCAGGAACGTTCGGGGCCGTTGAGCGATGATGAACCGCTGTTTTGGGCCGAGTAGTTAGATTTGACTTCGTCGATATAGCGTGGGTTGACGCGGGCGATTGCCGACATGGCGGCATTGATGTCGTCCCTTAGGTCGGGGCGGCTTTTGGGGACGGCAAAGTAGTAGTCGCTCGAACCAACGTAGAACATGGGTGACGCATCGGGCGACGAGAGCGTGTCGTTCATGATGATGGCGTCGACTTCGTCGTTTGCGAGTGCGTCAAAGAGCATGGATCCCCCGTCATACTCCCTGTATGTGCAGGTAATGCCTTCGTTGGCGAGCCACTGCTGGCCAACGAAGGTTTGCATAACGTCGGGGTTGTAGCCGATGGTAAGGCCTTGGAGCGCTTGGGGGTCACCCTTGGTCAGGTCGTCGCGATCGGGCTTGGCGTAGATGTAGTAGCGCTCGGTGCCCTCGGGGTTCGAGGAAAAGAGCAGCTTTTGGGCGCGTTCCTCGGAATAGGAGATGTTGGGCATGAGGTCGATTTCGCCCGCCTCGAGCATGTCCATAAGCTCGGTGAAGGTGCCGGAGACGTATTCGTACCGCCAGCCGGGCGTGTAGTACGACAGGGTCTGGAGGTACTCGTAGCCCCATCCCGAGAGACGCTCGCCAGGGGTGCCGTCCTGGAAGCCCTCGTTGTTGACGAGCCAGCCGACGCGGACCGTTTTGACCTGCTGATCGGAGTCGGCGGCAAAGACAGGGGCGGGCGCGACGGCGCTCAGTACGGCGAGCGCGGTAAGCGCGGCGGCCAGGGTGCGACATATAACTGAACGAAGGACAGTGGCAGCTCTCACATGCAATCCTAACGAATCGAGACATTACCGCATAAGGATACCAGCTCAGCCTGCCCAGCCGGCAGCGGCACCGCTAAACGGTTCCGCCCGGCAGTCATTGGGGACGTTCTTAAACGACTAGTCATTGGGGACGTTCTTGTTTGACTAGTCATTTAAGAACGTCCCCGATGACTAGTTTCGTTTGCGGGGGAGGCGTGGGACAATACCGAGCGAACGAGATTGGTTGTCCGTGGAAAGGGTCGCGATGAAAAAGCTCAGGACGCTTGCTGACGTGTTGCGCCAGGCGGGCTTCGTGCGCATTACAGAGCTGTTTCTCGTCTTCTATCTGTTGTGTTCGACGGCCGTTTGGCTGTCCGAGCCCACGACCCTCACGTTTGGCGATGGCCTGTGGTTTAGCTTTGAGACGGTCTCGACCATCGGCTTTGGTGACATTCCGGCCGAGACACCGGTTGCTCGCGCCATTACCGTCATTCTGAGCGTCATCAGCATTTTCTACATCGCCATGCTCACGGGCGTGGCGGTGAACTACTGCAATACGCTTATCAAGATGCGTCAAAAGGACACCATGGCACGCTTTATGGATGATCTGGAGCATTTGGAAGAGCTCGATCGCGACGAGCTTGCCGATCTTTCGCGTCGCGTGCGCGAGTATCGTCGACGCCAGCGCTAAGACGAACGTCGCGCGCCACAACAGGGGGGCAAATATGAACATCACCGTGTATCTGGGTGCCAACACTGGCAATGACCCGGCGTTTCTGCCCGCGGTGCAGGAGCTGGGCAACTGGATTGGCGCCAACGGGCACGCGCTGGTATACGGCGGGTCCAAATCGGGCCTGATGGGTGCGCTCGCCGATAGCGTGCTCGATGCCGGCGGACACGTGACGGGTGTGGAGCCGAGCTTTTTTATCGAGGCCGAGTTTCAACATGACGGTATCGACGACCTTATCGTGACGAGCGATATGGCGGAGCGCAAGGCCAAGATGATTGAGCTCGGTGATGCGTTCATTGCCTTTCCGGGCGGCACGGGCACGCTCGAGGAGATTGCCGAGGTCATGTCCGCGGTGTCATTGGGGCACCTGAGTGCTCCGTGCATTCTGTATAACCTGGACGGTTACTACAACGACCTCAAGGCGCTGCTCGGGCACATGATTGATAAAGGGCTTTCGAGCCCGAGGCGCCAGCACGGCATCTACTTTGCCGACGATTTGCCCGAGATTGCCTCGATTATCAACGGATAAGTCTTGAGCCTGCCCCACTATGGCTCCCAATGGTGCCGTTTGCAGCGCGGATGGTTGCCTCGTTCGGGCAACGCTCGCTCTACAATAAAACGTATCTATGTCGACTTTGACCGCGGGAGGACCCGATGGATAACCTTGCCAAACCCACAAACCGAGTGCTGTTTTTGGTCAGCGTTGCCGTGACCGGTGCGTTCGCAGGTGCCGCGGTCTGGCTGTTCTTTTTTGCGATGGAGCACGGTATCGACTATCTATGGACCGAGATTCCGCACGCGCTGGGCGTCTCTTCGCCCGAGCTTGCCAGCGGCCCGTTTGGCTTTTTGCCGTACCCGTTTTTTGTCTGCCTGCTGGGCGGCCTGTTAATCGGTCTATACGAAAAGATGACAGGCACCAAGACCGATGACCTCAACCAGGTGATGGCTAAGGTTAAGCAAGACGGGCGCTATCCGTACGATAACCTGGGCAAGCTTTCGCTCGCGGCATTGCTGCCGCTGCTGTTTGGCGGAAGCATTGGACCGGAGGCCGGCCTGACCGGCGTTATCGCTGGTCTGTGTAGCTGGGTCGGCGACCGCATGCGTCGCTTTGGCGCCGAGTTTAGGGAGCTTACGCTGCTGGGTACTCAGGCCGCGCTGACGGCGCTCTTTACCGCGCCCGTCTTTGGCTTTGTGGCACCGCTTGCCGGTAGCGCCGACGGCGACGAGGGCTCTGCGTCCGACGAGATCACGATCAAGCTGCCCAAGGCACAGAAGACCGTGGTCTACGGCATTGCGATTGCCGGCGGTCTGGGCACCTACCTGCTGCTTGGCCAGCTTGTGGGCGGCGGCATGGGCATGCCCAGGTTCGAGTCCGCCGAGGTGGGCAACCTGGAGCTTACCTGGCTCATTCCGCTGGCGTTGGTTGGCACCGTTTGCGGCTGGCTGTACTTTGTCTCCGAGCACGCAAGCGAAGCGCTTGCCCATGCCATAGGGGAGTGTCCTGTCGTCAAGGCCATGCTAGCCGGTCTGGCGCTCGCCATCTGCGGCACGGTCCTGCCCTACACCATGTTTGCCGGCGAGACCCAGGCCGACGTGCTCATGGAAACCTACCTGACCATTCCCGCTGGCGTGCTTATCGCGACCGGTCTTGTTAAGGCCATGCTGACGCCCACCCTCATCAACCTTGGTTGGCGCGGCGGCCACTTCTTCCCGGTTATCTTCTCAGGCGTAAGCTTGGGCTATGGCCTCGCCATCCTCACCGGCGCAGATCCGGTCTTTTGCGTCGCCGTCTGCACGGCATCGACGATGGGTGCGGTCATGCGTCAGCCGGTCATGGTCGTGGGCCTGCTGCTCATGTGCTTCCCACTCAAGGGTATCGTCTGCATGATCATCGCCGCCGTTATCGCCGCCGGCATTCCGCTGCCCAAGCCGCTGCGCAAATAGCGCGGTTAATCGCGAGTCAACTCCAGAGGGGTACGAGATGATCCTGTACTTTAGCGCGACGGGGAACAGCGAACATGTGGCGCGTCGCATTGCGGCGGCGACAGACGACAAGGTTGTGTCGCTTGAGCGTTTTGATGTCGAAGCCCTTCGCCTTGTTGCGACGGAAGGCCCCTGCCAGCTGGGATTTGTTGCTCCGGTGTATGCCTGGGGTCTGCCGACACCGATGATCGAGTTTTTGAAGACTGCCGACCTGTCGATTGCTGCCGGTGCAAAGGGCGGCGAGCGCCCCTATACGTTCTATGTTTCGACGTACGGTTCGACGACCGGCCAATCTGCCAAGTTTGCCCGCGACCTGCTGCACGAGCGTGGGCTCGAGTTAGATGCGGCGATGAGCGTCAAGATGCCCGATACCTGGACGCCTGTTTTCGACCTGTCTGACCCTCAAAAGGTTGAGGGTATCAATAGAGCTGCCGAGGCGCAGATTGATGCCGTGATCGAGGCGGTGCGGGCACGCCGCACGGGCAACATGATGCGCCATCGCGTGCCTCTGTTTGCATCGTGCGCGTATCACGCAATTGGGCTGCCGCGCATGCAACAGACGAGCAAGTTTGCCGTCGATGCCGATCGCTGCATCGGCTGCGGCCTGTGTGCCAAGCGCTGCCCCATGGCGGCGATTGAGATGCGCGACGGCCTTCCCGTCTGGACAAAGCCGGAGTGCGCAGCCTGCCTTCGTTGCCTGCACCGTTGTCCCAAATTTGCCATCTCGCACGGTAAGCGCACGGCATCCCACGGTCAGTACAGGCATCCCAAGCCAGGTGTGAGGATGTAGCGGCTGCTGGCCGCGCTACTTCCAAACCGCGAGCGCCGCAGTGCCCAGTACGATGAGGGCGAGACCGATGGCGCTGCGCCGCGAGACCTTTTCGTTGAATGCCAAGCGCGCAAATAGTACCGATACGACAATCGATAGTTTGTCGATCTGCACCACGACGCTCACCTGGCCTGCGGCGATGGCATAGTAATAGAGCAGCCACGATGCTCCGGTCGCGATGCCCGATGCCGCGAGAAATACGAGCTCGTAGCGGTCTACGTGCACGGCTTGGCCCATCTTGCCTTTAGCTGCCACGATTGCCCATGCCATAACCAGTACCACGCAGGTGCGGATTGCCGTGGCCAGGTTTGACTCGACGCCTTCGATGCCGATCTTAGCGAGGACGGAGGTGAGTGCTGCGAACATGGCGGCGCCGAGGGCGTAAGCGAGCCAGGTCCGGTCTTGCTGCTGCTCGGGTCCGGCGGATTGCTGCTTCTCGGTCATTAAAAACGTGCCGAGGGTAATGACGGCGGTTCCCACGAGCTTAACCGCAAGGTTGCTCGTCTCGCCAAAAAGCACGATGGCGATCAGCGCGGCGAGCACGGTGCTCATCTTGTCGACCGGTACGACCTTATTGACGTCTCCGATGCTCAACGCCTTAAAGTAACAGATCCACGAAGCGCCGGTAGCGAGTCCCGAGAGGACGAGAAAGAGCCAGGATCTGGGTTCGATGCTGCCAATGGTTCCAATGGATCCAGAAATGCCCGCCATTGCCCAGGCGAAAACGAGCACCACGCAGGTGCGAATGGCCGTCGCGACATCGGAGTCGGTCTGCTTGATGCCGCATTTGGCCAAGATGGATGTGATGCCGGCAAAGAATGCTGACGCAAATGCTGCGACGACCCACGACACGGGTTGAGCGCCTCCTCAAAAAAGACCACGCCAGATCTATGGCGCATGTCCAATGATACCGCGCTTGCCTATAGGTTGCGTGCCCGGTAGACCTTGGTGCTGATGGCGCAGCTGACAGCGCCAAGGACGACCGTTGCCAGCGCGGCAATTCCTGCGCACAGGAAGCCAAGAACGGAAGGATCGGGATTCGCCCCGGCAATCATCGACATGAGCTGGTTGCTGATGGGGTTGAATGAGTTTAGCGTGACCATGATAAGGCACATGTATAGGGCGTATAGACCAACGAATAGGCGTTGCGCCTTCATGTGTTCAAATCGAAAGAACAGAGGCAGTACCAAAAACACCGCCATGAGGGAGAAAAGCATCGATATTGCCGAGGCGATTGCGGTCTCAAAGACGGTCTCTCCCGTGGAGGGGATACCCACGCTGTTTAAGATCGGGATGGCGACGATACTCAACAGCACGGCCGCGCACGTCATGATGACCGAGAAAATAGTGATGCACAGGTAGCGTGCGCTGACGATGTCTTTGCGTGAGATGGGCAGCGTTGCCCGATAGCGCTCCCAACCGTTTTGGTTATCGTAGCCAGCCAGTGAGTTCATGATTATGATGGGTGACATGGCGCTGACCGCGCAGGCGCCAGCGCTCATACCGGAATCGCCGTCCGATGCGTTGGCAAGGGTTAGCACGACGAAGATGAACAGGCCGACGCCCGCAATGCTCGGGATGAGCGTGCGAGCGATGGCGAGCTCGGACATAAAGGCGCGTTTCATTTTGAAGCCCCTTTCAGCGTGAGGCGAAGATAGTCGTCAATGGTTACCCGATCGCAGGGAATCTCGGGAAAGGCCTCGAGCGTTTCGCGACGGTTGGGCACGAGCACGTCCACGCTGTAGGCGTGGCGGGCGGCATGGGCACCTTCGACGCAAGCCATAAGCTCGGCGGCCTGCGCTTGGGTGCAGTGGGCGATGCCGGCTCGGTCGGTAATGTCCTCGCGCGGCAGGTCAAACACAATCGAGCCGTTATCGATGCAGATGACGCGGTCGGCGGCGCGATCGAGGTCGGACGTAATGTGGCTCGAGAGCAGCACGCTGTGCTGGCCGTCGGCGACAAAAGCAAGCAGCTCATCGAGCAGTTCCTCGCGCGCCATGGGATCGAGGCCCGCGGTGGCTTCGTCCAAAAGGAGTAGCTTGGCATTATGGCTGAGTGCACAGGCAAGCTGCAGTTTCATGCCCATGCCGCGGGAGAGGTTCTTGACCTTTGTCTTGGGATCGAGGCCAAATCGGTCGATGAATCCGGCGAACGTTTTGCGGTCCCACGTGGGGTACGCCTGACCTACGAGTGCCTCGATCTGGCCCACCTTGAGCGTTGAAGGGAAGGGGCATGTGTCCAGGACGAGACCGACGCGGGAGCGCAGGCAGCGCTGTGTCTCATCGGGCGCGTCGGCGCCACACCGCTGCCCAAACAGATGCACTTCGCCGGCATCGAGCTTTATAAGCCCGAGCGCGGCTCGAATCGTCGTTGTTTTGCCAGCACCGTTGGCACCAACAAAGCCGACGATCTGGCCAGGCTCCACGGCAAGCGTGACGTCGCGCAGCGAAAAGCGGTCGCTTACAGCGCGTGAGATGCCTTTGAGTTCAAGCAAGTTTTGCATCGTATAGCCTTTCTTGCAGATGGCTACTGCATGGTATCGGGGGCTACCAGGTCGAGCATCTCGTGCAGTTTGTCGCGCGTGACGCCCAAGGCTTCGGCTTGGCTTGCCGCTTTCGCAAGCAGCTCTTCGATATGACAGAGCTGGTTTTCGCGCAAAAGCTCCTGGTTGCCCTCGGCGACAAAACAGCCCTTGCCCTGCACGGTGCAGATAAACCCGAGCTGCTCCAGGTCGGCGTAGGCGCGCTTGGTGGTGATGACGCTCACGCCTAGGTCGCTCGCGAGCGCACGTATGCTGGGGAGTTTGGCTCCTGCAGTGAGTGCGCCCGAAAGGATCTGAGCCTTGACCTGCGAGGCTATTTGCTCGTAGATGGGCTTATCGCTCGAATTGGATAGGATGATGTCCACAGCGGCTCCTTAGCTGTTGGGCTACACGTGTATATAACCGGTAAGCACAGTATATATACACTATGCACAGTTATGCAAGAGGCAAATACGGATTGGGCCGGCTATCCAAGTCCCAACTGATGAATTTGTCCTGATAGGTGCCCTATGGCGGGATTTCGCGGCTACAATAGTGCGGTTACATCGACGTAATGCACTCAATGCAAGAAAGGATCCGCATGGCAAGCCTGTCGGATGAAATCTCGTCGCGCCGCACATTCGCGATCATCAGCCACCCGGACGCCGGTAAGACCACACTTACCGAGAAGCTGCTGCTCTATACCGGCAGCATCCAGACTGCCGGCTCGGTCAAGGGCAAGAGCTCGGCCAAGCATGCCGTCTCGGACTGGATGGACATCGAGAAGGAGCGCGGCATTTCCGTCACCTCCTCGGTGCTGCAGTTCACTTACAACGGCGCCTGCGTCAACATCCTCGATACCCCCGGTCACCAGGACTTTTCGGAGGATACCTATCGTACCCTTATGGCCGCTGACGCCGCAGTCATGGTCATCGACGGCGCCAAGGGCGTCGAGGCCCAGACCAAGAAGCTCTTTAAGGTCTGTACGCTGCGCCATATTCCCATCTTCACCTTTGTGAACAAGCTCGACCACGAGGCTCGCGATCCGTTTGAGCTCATGGAAGAGATCGAGAACGTTCTGGGCATCAATACGTATCCTATGAACTGGCCGATCGGCAGCGGCCGCAACTTCCGCGGCGTGTTCGATCGTCAGACCCGTCGCGTCATTGCCTTTGAGGGCGACGGCCACGCCAACGCCACCAAGAAGGTCGCCGAGGTCGAGGCCGAGCTGGGCGATCCTTCCATGGATGAGCTCATCGGCGAGGAAAACCATAAGAACCTGATGGACGACATCGAGCTGCTCGATGGCGCCGGCGACGAGCTCGACTTGGATGCCGTGGCCTGCGGCAAGCTGAGCCCGGCGTTCTTTGGCTCGGCGCTCACCAACTTTGGCGTGGAGCCCTTCCTCAAGGAGTTCCTGCGTCTGGCCCCGACGCCGCGCGCCTATACCGATACGCTCACCAGCGAGCCGGTCGATCCCTGCCGCGACGACTTTAGCGGCTTTGTGTTTAAGATCCAGGCCAACATGGACAAGAACCACCGTGACCGCATCGCCTTTGTGCGCATTTGCTCGGGCAAGTTCGAGCGCGGCATGGACGCCTTCCACGTGCAGGGCAACCGCAAGCTCAAGCTTGCCACGGGCACGTCGATGATGGCCGATGACCGCGCGATTGTTGACGAGGCGTACGCGGGCGATATCGTGGGCCTGTTCGATCCGGGTATCTTTAGCATCGGCGATACCGTGTGCTCCGGCAAGCGCCACGTGCAGTATCCGCAGATCCCGACGTTTGCCCCCGAGATGTTCGCTCGCATTACGCAGGTCGATACGCTCAAGCGCAAGCAGTTCGTCAAGGGTATGGAGGAGCTTGCCCAGGAGGGCGCCATCCAGATCTTCCGCGAGCTGGGTGCCGGCATGGAGAGCGTTATTGTGGGCGTGGTCGGCGTGCTGCAGTTTGAGGTGCTCGAGCGCCGTCTCAAGGCCGAGTACCGTGTTGAGGTTCGTCGCCAGCCGCTGCCCTATACGGACATCCGCTGGATCCAGAACGACCCCGACACCATCGATATCCCGGGCCTTTCGCTTACGCGCGACACGCTGCGCGTCGAGGACATGCGCGGCGGTAAGCTGCTGCTGTTCACGAGCCCGTGGAACGTGGATTGGGCAACTGACCACAACCCCGACCTTATCCTGTCGGAGTTTGGTAACGTGGCCTTTTAACGCATCGGCGCGGTGGCCCTGCGGGGCTGCCGCGCCGGTTGCTTGCCTGATGCCGTGTGAGCGGCTATCATACCCACCGTCGTCTCAAGACCGGGGCGTCCGAGCAGTTCGGGTCCGATATCCTGCTCGTTAAACCTAAAACCAAAGGAGTACATAATGATCAAGAAGGTCATGGAGGACTACAAGGTCCTGTTGCGGAGCATTCCCGCGGCAACGGTTTCGCTGTTTTTCGTGAGCGTCATCATGATGAACCTGCTGGCCAACAAAGAGCTCATCAGCCTGCCGTATCTGGCACTCGATTGCGGCTTTGTGGTGAGTTGGGTCTCGTTTTTGTGCCAGGACATGATCTGCAAGCGCTTTGGCGCCAAGGCATCCATCAAAATCTCTATCCTCGCGCTGCTGGTCAACCTGGCCGTGAGCCTGTGCTTTTGGGCATGCTCGCTCACACCCGGTATGTGGGGCGCTTACTACGACACGGGCATGATCGAGGTCAACACCGCTCTTAACGCCACCATCGGCGGCACCTGGTACGTGGTGCTGGGCTCTTCGCTGGCAATGCTCGTTTCTGCCGTGGTTAACTCCACGCTCAACCAGTCGCTCGGCCGTATGCTCAAGAAGAACAACTTCGCGAGCTTTGCCTTCCGCTCCTATGTGTCTACGGGCGTTGGCCAGTTTATCGACAACCTGGTCTTTGCCATTGTGGTGAGCCACACGTTCTTTGGCTGGACGTGGGTACAGGTCCTTATGTGCTCGCTGACCGGCGCTGTTGCCGAGCTGCTGTGCGAGGTCTTCCTGAGCCCCGTGGGCTACAAGGTCGTGCGCGGCTGGGAGCGCGAGAATGTGGGTTCCGAGTACCTCGAGCGCCACGCAACCGCCTAAGGAGCAAGTATGCGGGTTTTGATCACGGGCGCTTCGGGCGGTATCGGAGCCGCATGCGTGCAGCGCTTTTTGGACGAGGGCCACGAGGTCGTGGGCTTTGATCTGCTGCCGGCGGCAATCGAACACGAGCGCTACCGCCATCTAATTGTTGATGTCCGCGAACCGGGCTCGTTTCCAGGCGACCTTGAACCCCAAGTGATCGTGAACGTTGCCGGTACGCAGGATTCGGCCGACGATATCGCCGCCAACCTGTGTGGCACCATCAACGTGACCGAGCGCTACGCCTTTGTGGGGGAGGGGCTTGCCGCCAAGCCGGCGCCGGCTATCAAATCCGTGGTCAATGTGGGGTCGGCGAGCGGGCATACGGGATCGGAGTTTCCCGCCTATGCCGCCAGCAAGGGCGGCGTTATCGCCTACACCAAGAACCTTGCAAACCGCCTGGCGCCGCAGGCCATTGCCAACAGTGTGGACCCGGGTGGCGTTATCACGCCGCTCAACCGTTGCGTGATGGAAGACGAACACCTGTGGAGCCAGATTATGGAGCTCACGCCGCTTAAGCGCTGGGCCACTGCCCAAGAGATCGCCGAGTGGATCTACTTTGTGGGCGTGACTAACCGGTTTATGACCGGGCAGAGTCTGTTGATCGATGGCGGCGAGGCCGGCCGCACACAATTTATTTGGCCCGAATAAGAAACGCGCCCGATGGGAAGCCTTCGGGCGCGTTTTTGATGTATCGATTTTTAGCTGAGGCAAGTCCAGTTGACGGGGGTCGAGCCGTGCTGTTCGAGTAGCCGATTGACTGCCGAGAAGGGGCGCGACCCCATAAAAGCGGGGAGTTCTGCCGTGGCACGGTTGGCCGAAAGCGGCGAGGGGTGCGTAGAGGCCAGACAGAACTTGTCGGTTGTCTTGCCCGCACCAGTTGTGACGAGCTTGCCTTCGACCATCTGCTGGGCAAAGCGGCCCCATGCCAAAAAGACTACCGGCTGGGGCAGCTGACAGCAGCGTTCGATAACATAGTCAGTCAGGGTGCTCCAGCCCAGCTTGGCGTGCGAGTTCGCGGCATGCTCGCGCACGGTGAGCGTGGTGTTGAGGAGCAGGACGCCCTGTTGTGCCCATGGGGTTAGGTCTCCCGTGGCGGGAATGGGGCAACCCAGATCTGCTTTGAGTTCCTTATAGATGTTGCGCAGACTCGGCGGCAACTTGGTTTGCGTCGTGGGGACCGAGAACGACAGCCCCATGGCCTGGTTGGGCCCGTGATAGGGGTCCTGACCCAAGATGACAACCTTGACCTGGTCGGCCGGCGTGTAGGCGAGGGCATTGAGGATGTCGTCTTGTGCCGGGTAGATAGTCTGCTCGGCACGCAAAAGGGCGATGCGCTCGAGCAGCTGGTTCGTAGTGTCACGTACCGGCTGCGGCGCATCGCCCAACCAAGTTGCTATGTTGCGGTTGCGAGTTGCGGTGTCCATGGGGCTCCTTTATGGCAGATGCTCTGTTGGTATCTATTGTAAAGGCGCACCGGAGACCTTTATGCCGCGGCTGCATAAGGAGTGGGGACTACGAGACGCGCTCGGGCGTTCCTGCCATACGAGCCTGTCCATGCGCGCGAAGGCGCGGAAGCTCGACGGTTGCCACCATGACGCCGGTGAGGATGAGAGCGGCGCCAAAGAAGGCGATGGGGCTCAGGACCTCGCCGACCAGGAAGAACGAGAAGACGGCGGAGCAGACTGGCTCGAGCGAGAAGGCGAAGCCGGTGGTCTCGGCGGGCACGTGGGGCTGCACGAGTGTTTGGGTGATAAAGCCATAGGCAGAGCAGATGAGTGCGAGTGCGACGACAACGATGATCTCGCTCGGCGTGCCGGGAAGCGTGAAACCGCCAAAGGTGAATGCGGCGATACCTGAGAACAAGCCTCCGAAGCCCAACTGCCAAACGCCCAGAGCCAGCGGGTCGACATCTTCGACAAAGCGCTTCGCCACAATGATATGGCCGGCATAGACAAAAGCGGAGAGCAGCATGATGAGCGCGCCCGGGTTCAGGCTGGTGAAGTCGGCGCCCGAGAGCAGCAACATACCGCAGGTGACGATGGTAGTGCCGACGAGCACTTTGCGTTCGGGGGCGCGGCGCAGCAAGGCGGCGTTGGCAAACGGCACGATCACGACCGTCAGGCTCTGCAAAAAGCCGGCAGTGGAGGCAGAAGTGAGGCTAGAGCCCAAGCACATGCAGGTGAGCTCGGTTGCCATAATGGCGCCGATGATGGCGGCGCGGACCATAAGGTCGCGGTTGATGCGGAAAGCGCGCTTGTGGAAGAGCAAAAGGCAGGCCACAAAGGCGATGATGCAGCGCAGCGCAACGATGCTCGTGGCGTTCATACTGTCCATGCCGATCTTCATGAGGGGGTACGAAAAGCCCCATGCGACGGGAACGGAAAATGAGAGCGCGATTGCTTTTTTGCGATCCATGGGACTCCTTTTGTTACAGAACGGTTTCGTAAAAAGGATTCTGCTCCCAGATGTGGATGTAGTAAAGCGAATGTATCTTCAGTATGATTAAGAAATACTAATGTTGGCAGAAAAAGCCCTGGCAAAACGTTTTACAGCTACATCGATGTGGAGGCACGATGGCATCGCGGTATCAGATTGTTTGTATGGTGGTCGATTGCGGCAGCCTGAAACGTGCGGCGGACGAGCTGGGCTATACGCAAAGTGCGGTGAGCCAGGCCGTCAAGGCGCTCGAGCGCGAGCTGGGCACCACGATTATCGAGCGCGGCAAGCAGGGTGTGTCGCTTACGCGCGACGGCAAGCAGTACCTGCCGTATTTGCGCCAAATCGTAACTGCCGAGGCCGAGCTCGAGGGCAAGCGCCAGGAGCTGCTGGGGCTTTCGTCGACCGATATTCGCATCGCGACGTTTACCAACGTGAGTCGTACCGTGCTGCCGCGTGTGATCCGCGACTTTGGTGCGCTGCATCCGGGCGTGCACTTTACCCTCAAGCAGGGCGATTACACGCGCAACGCTCAATGGGTGCACGATGGCGTGGTTGATTTTTGTTTTACGGCACGCGGATTTACCGCTGGGCTCGAGAAGCGCGTCGTCTATCACGACGAGTTGGTGGCATTGTTGCCGGCCGCGCATCCGCTGACGGCAAAGGAAAAGGTGACACTCGCCGACCTGGCGTCCGAGCCGTTTGTGCTGCTGGATGAGGGCGAACAGAGCCTGGTGCTCGATGCATTCGCAGCGCATGGGCTGTCGCCGCACGTGACGAGTGAGGTGACCGACGACTACACCATCATGGCGATGGTGGAGGAGGGCCTAGGCGTGAGCATGCTCTACCGTCGTACTGTGGAGGGCATGCGAGCCGATATTCGTGTGCGGCCCATCGTGCATGCCCCCTCGCGCGACGTGGTGGCCGCCTGGCGCAGCTGGGACACCATGCCCATCGCCACGAGGCACTTTATCGACTATATGAGCTCGCATATTGTCAATTAATGACTGGCGTGGCGTTGAGTGCGGTGTTTAGCGGGTTGTCGCTTTGGCTTGGGTGGCGCGATAGGTGCGTGCCGGGTGGCAGAGTAGTACCGACACGACCATAAAGAATGCCGTGGTGCCCAGGCTGATGGGGTAGACCATCATGATGTTCGCAAAGGTGCGGAAGTGCGGGAACACGCAGAACACCCAATAGAAGCGGATGCCGCAGACGCAGATCATGGTGATGAGGGCGGGCGTGAGCGAGATACCAAAGCCGCGCAGGTAGCCTGACATGTTTTCGTAGAACATGCTAAAGGCGTACGCCGGGAAGATCGAACATACGCGGATATAGCCGATTGAGACGATGTTGGGATCGCTGTTGAACAGCGACAAGATCTCGCGCCCCAGGCCGACAATGACGACAATCGTGGTGAGCGCGACGATACCGCCTTCGACCAGGCAGACTTTGAGCGTTTTGGTGCAGCGGTCGATCTGGCGGGCACCGTGGTTTTGTCCCACAAAGGTGGTGCAAGCCTGGCTAAAGCTGTTGAGCAGGTTGTAGCACACGTACTCCAGGCTCATGGCGGCGCTCGATGCCGCCATGACCTCGGTGCCCAAGCTGTTGATGGCGGATTGGATGATGATATTGGCGACGGCAAAGACAGCGCTTTGGATGCCGGCGGGCAGGCCGATCTTGACGATGCGCTTGAGGGCGATGGGGTCGATAGCCAGGTCGCGCGGGGTGACGCGGACGACGGAATCGGTCTTGAGCAGGCGGATAAAGAGCGTAGCGGCGCTGACGGTGTAGGCAATGGCGGTGGCGATGGCGACGCCCGCGACGCCCCAGTGGAGTATGGGGACAAAGATGAGGTCCAGGCCAATGTTGAGGACGGTGGACACGGCAAGCGCCTGCAGCGGCATGCGGGTGATGCCGACGGAGCGGAAGATCGCGGCCTCAAAGTTGTAGAGCAAGATCGAGGGCATGCTCAGCAAAAAGACGCGCAGGTAGAGCGAAGCGAGCGGCATGGTCTCGGCGGGAACGTTGAGCGCGGCGAGCATGGGCTCGGCAAAGATCTCGCCCAGAGCGATGACGACAAAGCCCACGAGTGCCATTAAAATCGAGGTATGGACGGCGCGTTTGACCATGTTCTGATCGTTGCGGCCGATAGCGTTGGCGATGACCACGTTGGAGCCAAGTGACATGCCAATAAACAGATTGAGCATAAGACTGGTAAGCGGAACGTTGGAGCCGACCGCTGCCATGGCGAGGGTTCCCTGGTCGCCCGAGAAATTACCGATGATGACCGTGGCGATGAGGTTCGACAGCTGCTCCAAGATACTCGTGGCGGCCACGGGGAAGGCGAACAGGGGAATATTGCGCCACAGCGAGCCGGTGGTCATGTCAATGTGCTTAGATACGGTGTCAGCCATACGCTCTCAATCTCTAACATGCTTTTTCGTGCTCATTTGCGCAGATGATGATACTCCTAATCGACTAGTCATTGGGGACGTTCTAAAACGATTAGTCATTCAAGAACGTCTCCAATGACTAGGTGGGGAAGGCGTGCGACAATGGTGGGCGTTGTGTAGTCCGCGCTAAGGAGTTGCCATGTTGTTGTGTCCCGTTTGCCATGAGCCTCTGGTGGATGACGAACGCGGTGCTGTGTGCGCGGGCGGACACCGGTTTGACCGCGCGCGCGAGGGCTATCTATATCTGCTGCGCTCGTCCAAGAGCGGCGACTCCATGGGCGATCCCAAGTCGCAGGCACGCAGCCGTCGCGACTTTCTGAATCGCGGTTACTATGCGCCGTTGCGCGATGCGATGGTTGAGCTAGTGCGCAAGCAGACGTCTGGGCGCGCCGCGTCTACGAATGGCCCCATGACACTGCTCGATATTTGCTGTGGCGAGGGCTACTACACCAGCGCCATGGGCGCGGTGCCGGGCGTGGACGCTTACGGGTTCGATTTGGGCAAAGAAATGGTGCGCCTGGCCGCCAAGCGCGGCGATGCGACCTACTTCGTGGCTAACATGAAGGATGTCCCCGTGGCCGATGGCGCCTTCGACATGGTGACCGAACTCTTTGCTCCCTTTAACGAGCGCGAGTTTGCCCGCGTGCTGGCGCCCGAGGGCTCGCTCTACACCGTCGTGCCGGGCGCTCGTCATCTCTTTGGGCTTAAGGAGGTGCTCTACGACACACCGTACCTTAACGATGAGAAGCTGCCGAAGACCACCGAGCTCGAGTTAGTCGGAATGCAGCGGGTGTCTGCGAACATTACGCTTCAGACCCAGGCCGACATCGAAGCGGTGTTCCAGATGACGCCGTACTACTACCGCACACGCCCTGCCGACAAAGAGCGCCTGGCAAACCTGGACACGCTCCAAACCGATATCGACTTCATCATCGCCGAGTACCGCCACAGCTAACAACCTACCAAAAAGGGACAGGTTTATTTTGGCAGGTTTTATCTGGGCAAACGTAAAGGGCCGACCGCGGAGACGCGCGATCGGCCCTTTTTAGTTGCTTGGCTGCAGAGGTTATGAGAAGCGAGCGCTTACAGGCGGTCCTTGTTCTCGGCCTTAACGGCGTGTGCCTGCTGAACAAAGAACAGGTCGTACACCACGATGACAAAGGCGCCAAAGTTGATGGCGTCGCCGCCAAACGCGGGAAGCGTGAGCACCGCTTGGGCAAGCGTGGCGACCGCGGCAACAATACCGAGCTTAAACGCGCCGTCCACCTGCGAAGGCTTGTTGGCGCCCTTGATACCGGCGACGCCTGCGGCAAGGTCGACGAGACCCTTGGCGATAAGCACGACCGCTGCGAGCGTGGCGTACGAACCGTACGTGGAATCGAGACCGCCCGTGGCGATACCGACGCCGGCGGTGACGAGGCTGGCGATGCCCAAAACAAAGTAGATGAGAGCAAGGATTTTGAGAGTCTTGCGAGTGAAGCTCATGGCTGGTCCTTTCGATACGAGTACGCCAACTTGGCGCACCCAATGTACTGCACATATGGTGAAGCACATTGTAGTTCAACGCAGCGATGCATGCGCCTGAAAGCGCTTTGAGCCCGCGCGGCCCAACCCAACCTTTCAAAAAGGAAAGCTGGACGTAAGCCAAATCGATGGCAGCTCATGTGCAGCGCTGCGATGATGAGGCCATGGTAAGAGCTGGACCGAAGGGGGAGCCATGATGTACGGAGCAGAGCAAGTACGAGAGCCGCGGTCGCTGGGAAGGCGCATGAGTGATTCTGTGATTGCCGTCGCGTGCACGGGATTGATGGCGGTGCTTTGCATTGGGATGCTGTGGACCATGTCGCATGTGGGACAATAGCGGACGGTTGGGTGCTGGCATTAACGGCGCTCGCGTATTCGTTTTGCTTGTTAAGGAGTGCCCATGGGCGTCGTCGATCCCTTTTCTGTTGCTCAGGCTGCGGGGCTTGAGCTGACCGGGAAGCCCGAGGGCCTTACGCTCACCGATGGCACGATGGAGCTGCGTGCCGATTTTGGCCGCATGCTTCCGCGGCTCAAGCAGGGCCGTCTGCAGCAAGAGCTGTTGGTAAAGGCTGCGCGCGAAAACTGCATCGAGCGCCCATGGGCGATTGATGCCACGGCAGGTTTTGGCGAGGATTCGCTGCTGCTGGCGGCCGCGGGCTTTACCGTCGATCTGTATGAACAGGATTGCGTGATCTCGGCGCTCCTCAAGGATGCCTTGGATCGCGCGGCAGATGATCCGGCGCTTGCGACAGCCGTGGCGCGCATGCGCTTACATGCGGGCGAGGACAGCATTGCCGGCCTTCGCCATACAGCTGAGCTGATCGGGCAGGGCGAGCTCACCGCTCCCGACGTGGTGTATCTGGACCCCATGTTTCCCGGGCGCACCAAGAGCGCGGCGGTGAAAAAGAAGTTCCAACTCTTGCATCATTTGGAACAGCCGTGCGCCGATGAGGAGACGCTGGTCGAAGCTGCGCTTGCGGTGCACCCGCGCAAGGTCGTTATCAAACGACCGGTGAAGGGGCCACTGCTTGCCGGCGTTAAGCCGAGCTATCAACTTGCGGGCAAGGCCGTCCGCTACGATGTTTTGGTGCCGCCGCGCCCGTAGCTTGCGCGCGATGGCTGGCGCTCCGTCAGTGCCGTGCCGATGCGGGTCTATTTCCAAGGATGCGACGTCAGATGCCAGCCGCCGCAGTATTCGCATTTGTAGCAGGCCAGCCCGCGGCGTCCGCGGTTTTCGCAGTCGGCCATAACTGCCTCGGCCTCGGCGCGCGTGTCGTAACGGTTTTTTCGCTCGCACGACTTGTAGCGCCAGGCTTCATCGCGTTCGGCGTCCAGGGCGTCGCGGCGCTCGTCCTCGCGCGCAAACAGGTCGCTCATATCGCCGCCGGTGGCAGCGCCCAAAAACTCGCTTTTGGCCTTTGACCAGGCGGCTCGCTTTTTGCTTCCCATCTGCTTCGCGCCCTTCTCCAAACGTTGGTATCATTGCTCAATCAAAGTGATACCAATAAACGTGAGGTCGCCGCGTGATGATCAGAAAAACCCTCGATACCGACATTCCCGCCGTCATGGCTATCTATGACGCGGCTCGCGCTTTTATGCGCGCGCATGGCAACGCCACGCAGTGGCCCGAGGGCACGCCTTCTGCCGAGCAGCTGACTGCCGATATCGCCGCCGGTGGCAGCTATGTGTGCGAAGTCGACGGTCGCGTGGTGGCGACGTTTGCCTTTTTACCGGGCCCGGACGAGTGCTATGACGTAATTGAGGACGGTCAATGGCGTAGCGACACTCCGTACGCCGTGCTGCACCGTGTGGCATCCGACGGCATCGTGCACGGTATCGCGGCTGCGATGTTTGCCTTTGCCAAAGAGCGTGTCGATCACCTGCGCATCGACACGCATCAGGACAATCTGCCCATGCAGGGCGCGAGCATCAAGGCGGGATTCGAGCGTGTCGGCATTATCCATGTGTCGGACGGCACGCCGCGTGTTGCGTTCGACTGGCTGCGCGAGGCATAAGAGCGAGGGCGCGTATCAATAATTCGCGCGAACGAAAATGGCCCCGGGTGGGGCTATTTTCGTTCGCTGTGCTGTTTTGCAAGCCGGCTTTCGCAAGGCGCGAACCTACGAAAATCGCCGCGCGGCAACGCAGGGCGATGAGCTCGGTCGGGGGATAGGGCCCGCTTCGCCCGCCGGCCCGTAAATTGTATCATCCAGTGTGGAACGAGGATGCCCGTTGCCGCGTGCGGTGGGCTTGCAATAAGAGGAGAGCCATGTCGAAGCAAGCGGTCGTTGGAATCTTGGCGCATGTCGATGCCGGCAAGACCACGCTGGCCGAGGCCATGCTGTTCAACGCGGGTCGCATTCGCAAGCGCGGCCGCGTGGACGATGGCGATTCACATCTGGACACTAACGCGATCGAGCGCGAGCGCGGCATTACGATCTTCTCGTCGCAGGTCATGCTCGACCATGGCGATACCCACGTCATGCTCGTGGATGCGCCGGGACATGTCGATTTTTCTGCCGAGGCGGAGCGCACGCTGCGCGCACTCGACTACGCGATTTTGGTTGTGGGCGCCAACGACGGCGTGCAAGGGCACACCGAAACCCTGTGGCGCCTGCTTGCGCGCTATGACATTCCGACGTTCATCTATATCAACAAAATCGATTTGGAGAATCCCGGCCGCGATGTTTTGCTGGCACAACTTGGGCAACGTCTTTCCGAGGGCTGCCTGGATGCCAGCGAACTGTTGGCGGGCGGCGCCGTTCAGGAGGACGCTGCTGCGTTGGACGAGGCGGCACTCGAGGAGTTTCTTGAGGCGGGTGAGCTTTCCGTCGCAACGCTGTCGCGCATGGTTGCCGAGCGCAAGCTCTTTCCCTGTTTTACCGGCTCGGCGCTCAGGGACCAGGGCGTGGACGAGCTGCTGGATGGCATATGCGCGCTGATGCGTGAACAGGCGTGGCTCTCGGAGTTTGCCGCGCGCGTCTATCGTGTCAGCCGCGGGGATCGCGGCGAGCGCTTGGCTTGGGTTAAAGTGACCGGCGGCACGCTGCATGCCAAACAGATGATTGACGGACGTTCCGGTGTCGAGGCATGGGAGCAAAAGGTCGATCAAGTACGCATCTATAACGGCGAGAAATACGAGCTTGCACAGAAAGTTGCCGCTGGCGGCATCTGCGCCGTGACGGGTCTTGCACACGTTCGCCCAGGGGACGCCCTGGGCGCGGAGCCCGCGGGCGATGCGCCCGTCATTGCGCCAGTCCTCACCTATACGGTGCTTCCGGGCGAACACGATGTCCACGCGGTGTTCAAAGCACTGACTGAGTTGGCGGACGAAGATCCTATGCTCGGCGTAAGCTGGAATACGCATCTTGAGCAGATTCATTTGCAGTTGATGGGCGCCGTGCAGCTCGAGGTCGTGCAGCGGGTGTTGGCCGATCGCTTTGGCCTTTCGATTGATTTTGAGTCTGGCGGCATTCTCTATAAGGAGACTATTTCGCAGCCGGTTGAGGGCGTGGGCCACTTTGAGCCACTGCGCCACTATGCCGAGGTGCATCTGCGCCTGGAGCCATTGCCGGCGGGTTCGGGCGTGCAGTTTGGCACCGTTACCTCGACCGACGAGCTCGATCTTAACTGGCAGCGTCTGGCGCTCACCAACGCCATGGAGCGCGATCACCTGGGCGTGCTGACCGGCTCTCCCATCACCGATGTGCGCATTACGCTCACGGGCGGCCGTGCACATGCCAAACACACCGAGGGCGGCGATTTTCGCCAGGCCACGTACCGCGCGATTCGTCAGGGTTTGATGCAGGCGCGTGAGGCCGGCGCGGCGGTGCTGTTGGAGCCGTGGTATCGCTTTGAACTCGAGGTGCCGGGGGAGTGCGTGGGCCGGGCGCTCTCGGATGCCACACGCATGGGTGCCGAGTACGAGCCGCCGACGATGGCGGGAGACCGGGCGAAGCTTGTGGGTCGTGTGCCGGCATCTGAGGTGCAGGATTACGCGCTGGAGGTGGCCGCCTACACGAGTGGTCGCGGTCATCTGTACCTGGAGTTCGCCGGCTATGCGGCTTGCCATGATGCCGAGCGCGTCATCGAGGCGGCCGCCTATGAGCCCGAGGCCGATCTGCCCAACACGCCCGATTCGGTCTTTTGCTCTCACGGCGCCGGTTACACGGTCAAATGGTACGACGTACCCGCCGCAGCCCACGTAAAGGTCGATCCCGCCACCTTCCGCCCCTGGCGAGCGGCGGACGCCGAGTTTTTCGGCCATAGGTGATAGAGGGTCAGTCTCTTTATCGCATCCTGTTGGTATAACTCGGTATAAGTTGGTATAACTATTACCAGGGTTTGCCAATCCGAGGAGGCCGACATGAATCCAAATCCCTTTAAGCCCACTGCTGGCAAGCGGCCCCCGGTACTCATCGGCCGCGAGTCGGTCATCGAAGATTTTGAGGAAGGGCTCGATAACGGCGCTGGAGCGCCGGGCAGGTTCATGCTCATTACGGGAAACCGCGGCTGCGGCAAAACGGTTCTCCTGCGGGAGCTGCAACGTTTGGCTAGCGAGCGCGGATGGGCGGTTGTTTCCGATTCCGCTTCGCTTGGCTTATGCGACCGCTTGGCCGAGGCGCTTCGCTCGAATAAGCCCGTTGTGACGTCAATGGAGTTCGGTCCGTCGTTTGGTCGGATGTCGGTTGAGGCGGCGCGAGCAAAAGGCGAGACGTTGCGAGGGCTGGTCAACGAACGCCTCAAGAAACTCGGGCCAGGCAAGGGCATACTGTTTGCGATTGACGAGGCGCAGTCTGCGTCTATCGAGGAGCTGGCGGCGCTGGCCGTTCTCTATCAGCAAGTGCTTGGAGACCAAGATGCCACGGGCTTGCCCGATAGCGACCAGCGCGGTCTTGCGCTGGTTTTTGCCGGCTTGCCCAGTATGGTTGATGACTTGCTCGAAGAGCCGAGCGTAACGTTTCTGCGCCGCGCCCAGCAGCGTACGCTGGGGGCGATTTCTTTGCCCAAAGTGCGCGATTCATATATCCAGACGGTCAAAGACGCTGGTCTTTACGTTGACACGGAGACGGCGGACCTTGCGGCACACAAGAGCATGGGGCATCCCTATATGGTCCAGTTGGTGGGCTATTACATGTGGCGCTCTGCCGTCCGGCGCAACTCGCAGGTCATTGAAAGGTGCGATGTCGAGGCTGGCCATGCGGATGCCATCTCTGAGTTCTACGAAGCGGTCGACGCGCCCCTGTATTACGGGCTGCGCAGTCCACAGCGCCTCTTTGTCGAGGCCATGGCGGTTGACGAGGGTAAACCGACGCGTATGGCGGATATCATTGAGCGCTGCGATCGCACCCAGAGCTGGGCGAGTAAATATCGTGCAAGCCTGATTCGCGAGCGCGTCATCGAGGCTGCCGGATACGGCCTCGTCCGATTTACCGTGCCCATGCTGGGCGCGTACATTAGCGATCGCATTTTATGGCACGAGTAGGGTGATAAAGGTGACAGAACAGAAGATGAGCCCGCAGGCTATCGAAGTGCGTGGAGCGCGTGTACACAACCTCAAGGACATCGATATCGATATTCCGCTGGGAAAGCTCGTGGGTATTGCCGGCGTGTCGGGTTCGGGCAAGAGCTCGCTGGCGCTGGGGGTTCTTTATGCCGAGGGCTCGCGCCGTTACCTGGAGGCGCTCAGCACCTATACCCGCCGTCGTCTGACGCAGGCCGAGCACGCCCAGGTGGACGAGGTGCTGCACGTACCGGCGGCGCTCGCATTGCATCAGCGCCCCAGCGTGCCGGGCGTGCGTTCCACTTTTGGCACCATGACCGAGCTCAACAATAGCCTGCGTCTGCTCTTTAGCCGCTGCGCCCATCACGTGTGCCCGCACTGCGGGGCGCGCGTGGAGCCGAGCCTTAACGTGGCCGCAGGCCTGTCGCTCACGTGTCCGGCATGCGACCGCGAGTTCTACGCGCCGAGTGCCGAGGATTTGGCTTTCAATAGCGGCGGCGCGTGTCCCACTTGTGGCGGCACAGGCGTTATGCGCGAGGTGGACGAGGCGAGCCTGGTGCCCGACGAGTCAAAGACCATCAACGAGGGCGCGGTGCTTCCTTGGGGCACGCTCATGTGGGATTTGATGAAGCAGGTGGCCGGCGAGATGGGCGTGCGCACCGACGTGCCGTTTAACCAGCTTACGCCTCAAGAGCGCGACATCGTGTTCCATGGTCCGGCGGTTAAAAAGCACATTCTCTACGTTCCAAAAAACGGTGAGGGCGCCACGCCGCTCGACTTCACCTATTACAACGCCGTCTATACCGTCGAGAATGCGCTCGCCAAGGTTAAGGACGACAAGGGCCTCAAGCGCGTTGCGCGCTTTTTGCGCGAGGGGCCATGTCGCGACTGTGGCGGCACGCGTCTCTCCGAGGCTGCGCGCCAGCCCCAGGTGCGCGGTATCAATCTGGCACAGGCGGCGGCCATGACGCTGGGTGAGGCGATTGAGTGGGTGCGCGGGGTGCCTACGTCCTTGCCGGCCGAGATGCAGCCCATGGCAGCGGATATCTGCGATTCGTTTTTGAGCGTGGCCCGTCGTCTGGTCGATCTGGGTCTCGATTACCTTTCGCTCGATCGCGCCGGTGCCACGCTTTCCACGGGCGAGCGTCAGCGCGTTCAGCTCGCCCGCGTGGTGCGCAACCGATCGACGGGCGTGCTTTATGTGCTAGATGAGCCCTCGATCGGCTTGCATCCTGCCAATGTCGACGGCTTGGTAGGTGTGATGCGCGATCTGGTGGATGACGGCAACACCGTGGTTGTTGTCGACCACGATACGCGCGTACTGGCGGAAGCCGACTATTTGGTCGAGATGGGCCCCGTTGCCGGAGCGGGCGGCGGTAACGTGATCGCTGCCGGTACGGTAGACGAGGTCGAGCAATCGCGGGGCAGCCGCATCGCCCCGTTTTTGCGCGCAGAGTCCAAGCGCTTGCGTCCGCAGGTGACTGACGACGAAATGTTCGATCAGGGACATATCCGCATGGCAACCGATGCCATCCATACCGTCAAACCGCTCGAAGTCGATATCCCGCGCGGCCGCTTGGTCGCGGTGACGGGCGTTTCGGGTTCGGGTAAGACGACGTTGGTGCTCGAGACGCTCATCCCGGCACTCAAGGCACAGGCAGCTGGCGAGCGCCTGCCAAGCCATGTGCGCTGGGTCGACGCCGAGGGTATCGCACGCGCCAACCTGATTGACGCCACGCCCATCGGCGCCAACGTGCGCTCGACGGTAGCGACCTATGCCGACATCCATGATGAGTTGCGCCGCGCCTTCGCCCGTACGCCCGAGGCCAAGGCAGCCGGCTACAAGGCGGGCGCCTTCAGCTACAACACTGGCGCCTTGCGCTGCCCTACGTGCGATGGCACGGGCTCAATATCGCTCGACGTGCAGTTTTTGCCCGATGTCGAGATTGTCTGCCCGGCATGTCGCGGTTCGCGTTATGCAGACGCGGCTTCGCATATCCATCGCGAGGGCAAGGACGGGAGTCTGCTTACGTTGCCGCAGCTCATGGACATGAGTGTGGACGAGGCCCTCGACGCCACGGTGGGACTCAAGAAAGTCCAGGCGCGCTTGCAGACCTTGCACGACCTGGGCTTGGGCTATCTCACGCTCGGTGAGCCCACGCCGGCGCTCTCGGGCGGCGAGGCACAACGCCTTAAGCTTGCGAGCGAGATGGGCCGCGTGCAGGATGATGCTGTATTCGTGTTCGACGAGCCCACGATCGGCCTGCATCCGCTCGATGTCCAGGTGCTGTTGAACGTGTTTGACGGTCTTGTTGCCAAGGGCGCCACGGTTATCGTGATCGAGCACGACCTCGACCTTATCCGTAACGCCGATTACGTGATCGACATGGGCCCAGGCGGTGGCGACGCCGGCGGGCAAATCGTCTGCGCCGGCACGCCGGGCGACATCGCTGCCTGCTCCGCAAGTATCACCGGCCGCTACCTATAACCGAATGTGACAAAGGGGCTGTCCCTTTGTCACATTCCGGCAAAGACTGTCGGCATCACGGTTTTCTGTTTCGGTTAATTCTGGTTAAAAGCAGTTAATTTCAGTTAAAAGCAGTTAATTCTGGTTAAAATCAGTTAATCACAGTTAAAAGCGAGCGCGTTGTCGGCACGGCGCTTGAATAGCTTGTGCCTGAGGGCCAAAATGGCCTCAGCCCATTCGCGGAATTTGCACGCCCTATAGTGAGTGGGCTCTCGTTTGAGCCGATGCTGCCAGGAGGCGGCCGATAGGGGCAATTATGGACAATCGAATCTTTGGGTATGCGCGTGTCTCATCTGCGGATCAGAACTTGGACCGCCAGTTAGACGCATTGTGGAGTGGGTATGATGAATTGGACACCTAGTTAAGAGCGAAAGGTGTTCAAGATGACCCAAAGAAGAAAGCGATATGACAGGCAGTTCAAGGTCTCGGCGGCAAAGGTGGTCCTGTCCGGGGAAATGACGGTCAAAGGCCT
>DBGBZQ010000011.1:0-1086 GCA_048368115.1 Collinsella sp. | reverse complement strand
CCCTTTGGGTACGTTGGAATCGGATACACGTTCGATTCCAACAAGCCCGAAGGGAGCTTTTCTATGTTTAAACTGATTGCATCCGATATGGACGGCACACTGCTTGACGAAAACGGCCAGGTGCCTCCCGAGACCTACGAATTGATTCTGGCGCTACACGAGCATGGCGTGCATTTCGCCGCATCGTCAGGTCGTCGCTACGATCGCCTGTGTGAGTTCTTTGCGCCCGTTCGCGACAAGATGGACTTTGTCGCCGCTAACGGCGCCCAGGTCTACGCCGACGGTAAGATGGTAGACCGTGAGGTGTATTCGCACCTGGCCATTCGAAGGCTCGCCCAAGCCGTCAGGACGTTTCCCAATCTGCATCTTGCGCTCTTTGACCGAACCAAGTCCTTCCTGCTCGATGACGAGTGCAAGTTCGTGCGTGAGGTCGATAAGGACCTTCCCAATGCCGAGCGCATTTGGGAGCTGCCCGATCCCAGCGTAAATATCATCAAAGCGAGTATCTTTTGCGACGACAGTGCGGTTATGGACAGTGCGTACGTGCTACAGCGCGAACTTGGTCAGCTCTTTACCTTTGCGCCTTCGGGCAACGCGTGGATCGATGCCATGCAGCCCGGTGTGTCGAAGGCCTCGGGCATCGCACAGCTCATGGAGCACTATGGCGTCGAACGCGACGAGGTCATGGCGTTTGGCGACTCGATGAACGACTACGAGATCATTTGCTTTGTCGGCACGGGCTGCGCGATGGAAAACGCGCGCCCCGCGCTCAAGGCAGTCGCCGATCGCGTGGTGGGGTGCAACCGCGACCACGCCGTCCAGCAGGAGCTCCGTCGCGTGTTGGAGAGTCTCTCCTAATTCGGCAGATGGGGACGTTCCTTTTCTGCCGACAGTGGGGGACAGTCCTTGCAGCTTTTTGCGAAGAGTGTCCCCAACGACTAGTCGTTTAAGAACGTCCCCAATGACTAGGCGAGGGCGGCCATGATGGTGCGGGCGACGCCGTCGTGGTCGTTGTCGTATTCGGTGATGGCGTCGGCGGCCTCGCGATCCTCGGGCTCGGCGTTGATCATGGCCATGCCGTGGCCC
>DBGBZQ010000010.1:0-4950 GCA_048368115.1 Collinsella sp. | reverse complement strand
TTGGCACGCAGGTGCAAAGACGCACCCTACCGTCTTGGCACCTGCGTGCCAACGCCATATCAAAGGTGTACGCACGAGTAAAAGGAGCTGCGCGACCATGGGTAAAACGGTTCTTACCTTCGGCGAGATCATGATGAGACTCTCACCCAAAGACCACCTGCGTATTGAGCAGGCAACCGAGTTTGACGTCCGCTACGGCGGCGCCGAGGCCAACACTGCGCTTTCCCTGGCCTACCAGGGCGACAAGGCCGCTTACGTCTCCGTTGTCCCGGCCAACCGTCTGGGCGAGTGCGCCCTGCGTTCGCTGAAGGCCTACGACGTCGACACCACGCGCGTCGTGCGTCAGGGCGACCGCCTTGGCTCCTATGTGTTTGAGGTCGGTGCCTCGCAGCGCGGCAACGGTTGCGTCTACGACCGCAAGTACTCTGCCATCAACATGGCCAAGCGCGACGTCTTTGACTGGGACGAGATCCTCAAGGGCATCGATGTCTTCTATTTCTCCGGCGTGACCCCCGCCGTCTCCGATGAGATGGCTGCCGCCTGCAAGGATGCCCTCACCGCCTGCCGCGCCAAGGGCATCACGACCGTGTGCGACGTGAACTATCGCGGCAAGATGTGGTCGCCCGAGAAGTCGCAGACCACCATGAAGGAGCTCCTGCCGCTCGTCGACATCTGCATCGCCAACGACGAGGACGCACCCGCCGGCCTCGGCATGACCTGCGTCTCCGGCTCCCTTGCCCACGGCATCGAGGAGCGCGACACCTACGTCGAGATGGCCCGTCAGATTTGCGCCGAGTACGGCTGCAAGAAGGTCGCTTCGGTCGTCCGCAACATCTCCTGCGTCGAGCGCTCCATCTGGATGGGCATGCTCTATGACGCCGAGAGCGGCGAGCACTGGTTCTCCCCTGCTCACGATGTGCACGTGCTTGAGGGTGTTGCCGCCGGCGACGCTTTCAACGCCGGCCTGGTCCACGCCCTCATCAACGACTTCGATCCGCAGGCTGCCGTCAACTACGCGATTGCGGCTTCGATCCTCAAGCTCACCATCAAGGGCGACTCCAACTTGGTGACCGCAGACGAGATCGCAGCCGTAGCATCAGCCGCCGACGGTGGCACCCGCGTCGCGCGCTAGTCCGTCTCCATTCCGCGGGCCGCAGCTTTCCAATCCCATACCCCTGCGGCCCGCTCCCTGATTCCTCCGGCCGGGCAAAACCACCAGTCCCATTCCGGTTTTGCCTGGCATTCCCTACATGACTGGTCGAGCAGCCGGTTTTGGAATTGCTTGAACCCCAAGCAGTGCCTCCGATAACCAATCCAAAATCGGCTCCTGACCAGCATATTTGGCAATCACGCGCCCATGCGCGCCATACATCGAAAGGAACATTATGTTCGATCAGTTCTACACCACGCTTGAGTCCCTGGGCATCGTGCCGGTCGTCGTGCTCGACAAGGTCGAGGACGCCGCTCCGCTCGCCCACGCCCTTATGGCAGCTGGCATGAAGTCCGCCGAGGTCACCTTCCGCACCGCCTGCGCCGCCGAGTGCATCGCCGCTATGGCCGAGGCCGAGCCCGAGATGTGCGTTGGCGCCGGCACTGTCCTGACCGTCGAGCAGGTTGAGCAGGCCCGCGCCGCCGGTGCCAAGTTCATCGTCTCCCCGGGTTACAACGAGGACGTCGTGAAGCATTGCATCGACATCGAGCTGCCCGTCCTTCCCGGCACCGTGACCCCCTCCGAGGTCACCGCAGCCGAGAACCTGGGCCTCAAGGTCACCAAGTTCTTCCCCGCGTCCCAGTATGGCGGCCTGAACACCATCAAGGCCCTCGCCGCTCCGTTTGTCGGTCACCGCTTTATGCCTACCGGCGGCGTGAGCACCGCCAACGTCGAGGAGTACCTGAGCTCCTCCGCCATCATCGCCTGCGGTGGCACCTGGATGGTCAAGCCGGCCCTGTTTGCCGACGGCGACTTCTCCAAGGTCGAGCAGATCGCCCGCGAGGCCATGGACGTCGTCAAGAAGGTCCGCGGCTAGGTTTAGCTCTCTATCGTGAAAGGGGGCGTACCCTAGACCTCGCCCCCTTTCTTTTAAAGCGGCTCGGAAGCGCGCCGTTTCCGTCACGAACAAGAACCAAAACCGTCTTGTATGCTGATAGAACGTGACGGAAGCGACACGCCCCCGAGCCGCTTTGTATAATCGGCTGGCAGTCGCGCTCAACTGAGCCACTTCGGTAAAAGCCGAGCCATCAAAACAGCTGCGGCGCCGTCTGGAGGAATGGACCCTTACTTCCGGTCTTTTCCTCCAAGCGGCGCCGCAGCGTTTTTGTGCCCCGATGTGCCCCAGCACTTGCGGTGGAATACGGACTACTTTCACCATCAGAGCCGCAAAACAGTCCCTATTTCACCGCAACTTATATGGGGATTGATTAGATGAACGAGTCTTTGGACAGCTCAAAATAGTCGGGATGCAAGGCGATAACCGGACCTTGCTCTTCGGGCATCAGGTGCAAGTGCGTCTCTGCCAGATAGCTCGCCGTGTCGGTATCGCCCCTCTTAATGGCCTCGAGAATCCGGCGGTGCTGCCAACGAATCGGCTCCCAATCCAGATCCTGCGACACCATACGCAACCAGTTGTATCGCTCAAAATGCGTATTGACGCTCTTCATCCAATCCCACAACATGTGACGGCCGGCAATCGCAAAACACGTCTCATGGAACAGGTTGTCCAGGTCAAAGAAGCGGCGCGTTTCGATATGGTCGAGCGACTCGGACTCGGCAAGAATCTGCTCGAGCCGATGCTTTTGCTCGGGCGTGGCAGCCGAGCAACATTTAATAAGCACGCTTCGCTCGAGTTTCTCGCGCAAGAAGCAAGCGTTCTCGGCGCGCTCCATGCTGATTTTCGAGACATAGGTGCCGCTTTTGGGACGCGTTTCCACCAGCTCCTGCTCACGCAGGCGCACAAAGGACTCGCGAATGGGCGTGCGTCCGATTCCCGTCTCCTTTTCCAGACCAATCGCCGAAAGGCGCGTGCCGGGCTTGAGCTCGGCATAGATGATCTTGGACCGCAATGCGTTGTACGCCTGGTCTTGCAGGCTCTGATAATGCTGCTGTTCCATAAAGCCCTCGGATAAGTCCTCGGTTAGTCGAATACCACCATGCAATACTATCGCATCCCCCGCCCCCTCATAAGTTGCGGTGGAATAGTTCCTGTTCAAGGCCTTCAGCAGCAAAAACAGGAACTATTCCACCGCAACTACAGCCAACGAGTTGTTGCGATTAGGTGAACGTTCACCTTTTTATTGTTTTTCTCTTCGCAAATAAAATCCCGTGCGTATACTTAGGCTCAAACGAAACCGATTTCGTTGAGCGTGGGCAATAGGATGCTAAGACACACCCTACCATCTTGGCATCTTATCGCCCACGCAATGCCATTTGCTTTCTTCCCGTCTCGTTGGACCTTTAGTCCCATTCCGGCACAGCGAGACACTTCCTAGACGACTGACCGTGGGGCCGGCTTTTCTGCTTTTGCAGCAGTGCCTCCGATAACCCTCTTTTGCCGGCCCGGGTCAGCTTTTTCACACAACCGAAAGGACGGGTAGCAACATGCGACCGCTCATCATCATGCATGGCGAGAACATCGACTGGTGCCATACCGTCATCAGAATGCTGATGTATCTGGTGGGCGTTGCAGTACTGGCACTCGGTATGAGTCTCCAGACGGCATCCGGCCTGGGCGTCGCCGCGCTCACGTGCTTTGCCACAACCCTATCCATGCTCACTGGCAAGACGCTCGGCTTTTGGATCACCGCAACCTACGTCGCCTACATCGTGGCGCAATTAGCCATCTTGCGAAGCGAGTTCCAGCCGCGCATCCTGCTCGAGTTGTTCTTCTCAACGCTGATTGGCGGCTTGACCGACCTCTTCATGGCGGTCAACCCACTGCATCCCACGGCACTTCCCACACAGATTGCGACCATGCTGCTCTCCCTCGCTGTCACCGCATTTGGCGTAAGTCTCGTCGTCAACATGGGCGTTGTCCCCAACGCGCCCGACGGCTTGGTGCAAGTCATTGCCGAAAAGCTTAAACGCCGCTTTGGTGACGTAAAAGTCGTGTTTGACTGCTCACATGTCGCCGCCTCGCTCGCGTTGTCGCTGATCTTTATGTACAACCTGGGCGGCTTTGGCGTCACGACCGCCATCTCGGCACTGTTCCTGGGCCATGTCATCAACGTCGCCAACAAGCTGTTCGCCCAGCGCTTTATCCGCGCGGCATTCGGAAAATAGCACCACCGTAAGAACCCGCGAACAGCGCTATACGTTGCTATATCTCACTATACTTTGCTATATCTTGCTATACTTTGCTATATCTTGCTATATCTTGAGCAAAGGTGGCTCACATGCAAACAAACCCTTTTAAGCCCACAGCAGGTAAAACACCTCCCACGATTATCGGCCGCGAAGATGTGCTCGAAGAATTCAATGAGGGCCTCGTCAACGGGCCTGGTGCCCCGGGGCGCCTAATGCGCATAGCCGGCGTCCGTGGAACGGGCAAGACGGTCCTCCTTGACGAGTGCTCACGTTTGGCGCAAAGCCGTGGCTGGACGGTCATAAAAGAGGTCGCAACCGAGGGACTTTGACAGCGCATTCTCGAACAGCTGCAGCCCAAATTCCAGGCCAAACACGCCAGATTTGAGCCCACCGTAGCTGGCATATCCATCGGCAGCATAGACATTGAGCGAATCGGTCCATCGCTACGCGACGCCATGAGACAGACAATATCCAAGAATGAAAATGGCCTGCTCATCACTCTCGACGAGGTTCAAGACGCAGAGCTCGATGAGGTCCGAACGCTCTCCATTGCGATTCAGCAGGTTATCGGCGAAGACCTTGATATCGCCTTTGTTTTTGCTGGGCTGCCTTCGATGATTGAAAGCATCATCAACGGAAAGACACTTACG
>DBGBZQ010000009.1:0-41406 GCA_048368115.1 Collinsella sp. | reverse complement strand
TGGTCATCAGCGCCCCTTTGTCAGTTCGTCGCGAGCGCGCTATTCAACGTGGCATGGAGCCATCTGATTTCGATGCCCGTTCTGCTTGCCAGCCCGAAGAGTCTGCGCTGTGCAATCTCGCTACAACTGTGATTGACAATGCGGCAGACGATAACTCGCTCTTTGAACAACTGGACGCATGGCTTTCGCGCCATGGGTTCGGGGATGTAGTGGAAAAGGAGGAGGCCGATGCCTAAGACACGTTTCCTTACGTGGTATCGCCTTATACCGCTGGCTGCCGTTTTTGCCTTCGGCCTTATCTCATTCGTTTACTCGTATGCTCCTGCCGCTTTCTTTAAGCCGCTGTATCCGATTGACTACGAGGCGTATGTAAAGCAATCCAGTATTTCGCATAATCTGGATCCGTATCTGGTGTGCGCTGTCATTAAGTCTGAATCGAATTGGGATCCCGAGGCCGAGTCGAATCAGGGTGCTCAGGGATTGATGCAGCTGATGCCCGAGACTGCCCAGGATATGATCGCCAAGGGCCTTGTCGACGGTGGCGAGTATTCGGCCGACAACCTTAACGATCCGGCTACGAATATCGAGTTTGGCTGTGCGTATCTCTCGTATCTTCTAGCGTATTTTAACGGGTCGACTGACAGTGCCATTGCCGCCTATAACGCCGGCATGGGCAATGTCGACGGATGGGCGCAGCAGAGTACGTCGCTTCATAATGCAATCACCTTTCCCGAGACGCAGGCGTATCTGATTCGTGTCAATAATGCCTGGGTTCGCTACAAGACCCTCTATCCCGATCGGTTCGTATAGGACTATGCCTGCCGCCTGCGTATACTGCAGATATATGAGTTAGGAGTATCCATGGCGGAATTTGAAGTAGAACGCGTTGGTGGTGAACTTAAGCGCTTTGGCGTTGAAGGCTCTGACGTGCCGTTTAAGGTCGTGTCTCCCTATGAGCCTGCCGGTTCCCAGCCTAAGGCCATTGAGTCGCTTGTGCAGGGCGTGAGGGACGGAGACCGCTATCAGGTTTTGCTGGGCGTGACTGGTTCGGGCAAGACCTTCACGATGGCAAAGACTATCGAGGCCCTGGGAAAGCCGACGCTGGTCATGGCTCCGAATAAAACGCTCGCCGCTCAGCTTGCGAGCGAGCTCAAAGAGTTCTTTCCCAACAACGCTGTGGTCTACTTCGTCTCGTACTACGACTACTATCAGCCCGAGGCGTATGTGCCGCAAAGCGATACATATATCGAGAAAGACTCCTCGATTAACGAAGAGGTTGAGATGCTGCGACATCAGGCGACCGCATCGCTGCTCTCTCGACGCGATGTGATCGTTGTCGCATCGGTCTCGTGTATCTATGGCATTGGCTCTCCTGAGGACTATGCGGGTCTGGCTCCAAACGTCGACAAGAAGGTGCCGCTCGAGCGCGATGACTTTATCCATGCACTTATCGACATTCAATATGATCGCAATGACTATGACCTGGCACGCGGCACGTTCCGCGTGCGCGGCGATGTTGTCGACGTGTATCCGCCTTATGCCGAGCATCCGTTGCGGTTTGAGTTCTTTGGCGACGAGGTCGAGCTGATTGCCGAGATCGATGAGGTCACCGGTGAGATGCTTCGTGAGTACGAGGCCATCCCCGTATGGCCGGCATCGCACTACGTGACCGAGAAGCCGAAGGTCAAGGCGGCTCTGAAATCGATCAGCGAAGAGTGCGAGAAGCGCGTGGCGGAGCTCAAGGCGACCGACAAGTTGCTCGAGGCGCAGCGTCTGCAGCAGCGCACCGATTATGATCTTGAGATGCTCGAGACGATGGGCTTTTGCAACGGCATCGAGAACTACTCGCGTCATCTGGACGGTCGCAAGCCGGGTGAGCCGCCGTTTACCCTAATCGATTACTTTCCCAAGGATATGCTCTGCATCATCGATGAGAGCCATGTGACGGTGCCGCAGATTCGCGGCATGCACGAAGGTGACCGCTCGCGTAAGGTGACGCTGGTGGAACACGGTTTTCGCCTGCCCTCGGCGCTCGATAACCGCCCGCTTCGTTTCGATGAGTTTGAGGCGAGGATTCCCCAGTTCATCTACGTTTCGGCAACACCGGGCGACTATGAGCTGCGGGTTAGCCAGAACGACGTTGAGCAGATTATTCGTCCGACCGGTCTGCTCGATCCCAAGATCGATGTGCGTCCGGTTCGTGGGCAGATTGACGATCTTGAGGACGAGATTCGCGAGCGCGTTGCCCGCAAGGAGCGCGTGCTGGTGACCACGTTGACCAAGCGCATGGCCGAGGACCTGACCGACCATCTGCTCGACGCGGGCATTAAGGTCAATTACATGCACTCTGATACGGCGACAATGGACCGTGTCGAGATCCTGCGAACGCTGCGCGAGGGCAAGATCGATGTCCTCGTTGGCATCAACCTGCTTCGCGAGGGCTTGGATCTCCCCGAGGTCTCACTGGTGGCAATTCTCGATGCCGATAAGGAAGGCTTCTTGCGCAACCGCCGTTCGCTGATTCAGACGATTGGCCGCGCGGCCCGTAACGCCGATGGCGAAGTCATCATGTATGCAGACGTTGTGACCGATTCGATGAAAGAGGCCATCGAGGAGACGCAGCGCCGTCGTGAGATTCAGATGGCATATAACGAAGAGCATGGCATTGTGCCCAAGACAGTGCGCAAGGCCATCAACGACATCTCAAGTTTTATTGCCGAGGCCGAAAAAACCGTGGGTTCCAAGGGGCGCTCGAAGGGCGACTCTCTTGGCCATGGCGCATTCTATACGCCCGATGAGTCGGGCGAGGGCGGCGTGCCGGAAACGGTGGCGCCCGAGCAGACACTTGCGGAGCAGATGGAAGAACTGCCGCATGACGAGCTTGTGCGGATTGTCGAATCCATGGAAGAGGATATGCGTAACGCTTCTGCCGCCATGGACTTTGAGGAGGCGGCGCGCCTGCGCGATGCCGTCGTTCAGATTCGGGCGATGCTCGAGGGCGCGTCTGAGGACGAGACGATCGAGCGCTTACGTTCACAGGCCCGCAAGGGTTCCACGTTCGCATCGGGCAGAAAACGCCAGGGCGCACGGTTTAAGAAATAGCGAACAGGCCCCGAGTTCCCTGTGGAGCTCGGGGCCTGTGTCTTTTGCGCACTGGAATTCGTGCGTTAGAGGTCTGCAATCAGGGCTTCGGCACAACGGATGCCGTCGGTGGCCGCGCTCATGATGCCGCCGGCATATCCAGCTCCCTCACCACAAGGGTAGAGGCCCGGGGTCGACACGGCATGGCACGTTCGGTCTCGGGTGACAGTGACAGGTGAGCTCGAACGAGTCTCCACGCCGGTAAGAACGGCATCGGGGCGGTCGTAGCCTCGTAGCTTTTTTCCGAGTAGGGGAAGTCCCAGGCGGAGCGACTCGACGATATGCTGCGGCAGGGCTTCGTCAATTGCCGTCCAGGTCACACCGAGCGGATAGGTGGGCTTTACCTTTCCGGGCGCCTTGCTGGCGCGTCCTGCGAGGAAATCTCCGACGAGTTGTGCCGGTGCGTTCCAGTTGGAACCGCCCAGGCGATAGGCGGCCGCCTCGCAGGCGCGCTGGAGCTCGATGCCGGCGAGCGGGTCATCGTTGGGAAGGTCCTCAGGCGTGACGTTAACGAGCAGGGCGGCGTTTGCGTTGCGTCCGTCGCGGGCATTGAGGCTGGCGCCGTTGACGCACAGGTGGCCCTGCTCGGAAGAGGCGGCGACAACCTGCCCGCCGGGGCACATGCAAAACGAGAACACGCTGCGGCCGTTGGGAAGATGGGCGACGAGCTTGTAGGGGGCTGCTCCGAGGGCAGGATGTCCCGCCAAGGCTCCATATTGGGCTCGGTCGATATCGCGCTGCGGATGCTCGATGCGAACGCCCATGGCAAAGGTCTTTTGTGCGAGGGCCACGTTGTGGTCCTTAAGGAGCTCAAAAATATCGCGAGCAGAATGCCCGCAGGCGAGGATGAGGTGCTTTGTCTCGATTGGCTCGTAAGCGGCGTCTTGGGACGATTGGACATCAATACCGGTGATGGCGCCAGACGCGTCGATGTGAATGTCGACGAGCTTTGTTCGATAACGGACGATACCTCCGAGCTGCTCGATGCGCTGGGATATAGCGGTGACAACCGTGGGAAGGATGTCGGAGCCAATGTGCGGCTTGGCATCCCACAGAATATCGCGGGGCGCACCCGCCTCGACGAAGGTTTCGAGGATAAGGCGATGGGCGGGATTTTTTGTTCCCGTATTGAGCTTGCCGTCCGAGAAGGTCCCCGCGCCGCCCAGACCAAACTGGATATTACTCTCGGGGTCGAGGATGCGCTCCTTTAGAAAGAGGTCGATCGCATGCGAGCGGCGAAATGCCGGGTCGCCGCGCTCGATGAGCAAGGGCTTAAGACCTGCTTTGGCGAGCGTTAGCGCGGCGAAAAGGCCAGCGCATCCGGCGCCGATGACGACGGGGCGCTCTTTGGGTACGCCGGAAACGGGGAAGGGGAATGAAGGCTCATCGTCATCTATCGCGCGTACGTGCGAGCGGTCACGTTCGGAAACGCTGCCGACCGCCTCTCGCTCGAGGTGGGGACTGGTCAGCTCAACACGAAAGCTCAGGATAAAATGGACGTCTCGTTTTTTGCGAGCGTCGATTGACTTGCGGTGGAGCTCGATGGACTTGATCTCGGAGCCCTTGCAGCGTAGGACGCGCTTGGCGACTCGCTTGCCAACAATGAGGCAGGCATTTTCATCGCCGGCTTCATCGAGCGACGCGTTGACTTGGGTGATTTCGATCATCGAGGTCTCCTTAGAGGCAAGAAAGAGGCCGTCCGGTATCCCAGACGGCCCGAATGCGTTTTTGATTATAGACTGCGCGGCTACAGGCTGCTTGCAGCGCGAATGCCCGAGAGCCATGCCCACGCAAGGTTAAAGCCTCCGCAATCGGCGTCGATGTCGAGCGCTTCGCCGCAGACGTAAAGCGGGGCGTCGACAACGCTGCGCGCGCGTAGACTGGGTGTTGAGATGCTCTCGACAGATATGCCACCACGCGTGACCTGCGCTGAGCGCTCCTCGGCGGTTCCTTCGACGAGCAACTTAAAGTGCTTGAGGATCGAGACCAGGTGGATGACATCGTTGGAGCCTGGATGGCACTGCTCGAACGCTGTGCAGACGACGCGGGAGAGTTGCGGGGCAAGCATACCGTCGAGCCAACGGGGATCGCGGGGCGAAAAGCCGCCGAGCAGCTCAACGCGCCGGTTAAGCATATCGAGCAACTCGTCTTTAGAGAGGTCGGGGAAAACGTCGAGCAGGATCGTATCGCCGCGCTGGATACGACGGGAGAGGTTGAAGACAGCGACGCCCGAGATACCGAAGGTTCGAAACAGGACTTCACCGTCTTCGTGCCAGAGCTCATTATGATTGCGGGCGAGCGTCAAGCGGGCGCGGACGCGCAGGCCATCCAACGTCTTGAGTGCCGCCCGATCGCCGACGACCGTTGCCGATACGGGGCAGAGGATGGGGCGCAGCGAAGTGAGGGGGAGGCGAAACGTATCGGCGATACCGGTGGGGTTGCCACCCGTGGCGATAATTACGGCATGTGCCTGCAGGGCCTCGTTCTTGCGAGGGACATCGGCGAGCGCTTTCCGAAGCGAGCGGAGCTCCGATTTTCGGTCGTCGTGCTTTTTTGCCTTGAGTGCCCGCGCTGGACGGTCTATTTGGAGTGTCCAGCCTTCGGAAGCTTTGTGCGCCGAGGCAACGTTGGCTCCGCAGATTAAGGTGATACCTAGGCGGTCGCAAACGTTGAGAAGCGCGTCGCGCACCGACTCGGCGCGAAGGGAGCGCGGGTACAGTCGGCCTTCCTCGGAGGTTGTCATGATGCCCAGCGAGGAGAAGAAACCCATAAGCTCTTGTTCGGGCCGGGGGCCCATGACGGATTCGACGAATGCGGGGTGGTTATACCGCTGAGGATCAATCGATTCGTTGGAGAGGTTGCAGCGGCCGTTACCGGTCGCAAGGAGCTTAAGGCCGCAGGCGACATCGCGCTCAACGATGCTGACGCTTTTGCCAGCACGTGCGGCCGTAATGGCGGCGGCGAGGCCTGAAGCCCCGCCGCCGATTACCAGGACGTCATAGAAGGCGCTCGCGTTCACTTAGGCCTCGTCGGTCTCGTGCGGGGTAATAGCCTCGACGGCAGAGACTGCCTTGGGCAACATGCCATCGGGCAGCGCGGTCTCAACCTCGCCCTTATCGCAGGCCTCGGCGAGTGCCGGATTAATGGGAAGCGTGCCCAAGATGTCGAGGTTGTAACGCTCGGCGACCTCGGGGAGCTTGCTCTTGCCAAAGACCTCGATCTTCTTGCCGCAATCGGGGCACTCGATATAGCTCATGTTTTCGACGATTCCCAGAATGGGGACGTTCATCTTCTCGGCCATGTTGACCGCCTTGGCGACGATCATCGAGACCAGATCCTGCGGGCTCGTGACGATGACGATGCCATCGACGGGCAGTGACTGGAAGACGGTGAGTGCGACGTCGCCTGTTCCCGGAGGCATGTCGACCAGCAGGTAGTCGATGGGGCCCCATGAGGTTTCGCTCCAGAACTGCCTGATGGCACCCGCGATAACCGGACCGCGCCAGAGGACGGGGTCGGTTTCGTTTTGGAGCAGCAGGTTGGAGCTCATGACCTTGACCCCGTGCTCGGAGATTTCAGGCAGCATGAGGTTGCCAAGGGCATGGACGTGGCGTCCGCTCATACCGAACATCTTGGGGATAGAGGGACCGGTGATGTCGGCATCGAGGACGCCGACCTTGTGGCCGTGACGGGCAAGCTCGGTGGCGATGGCACCGGTGACAAACGACTTGCCGACACCGCCCTTGCCGGAAAGCACGGCGATGACGCGTTTGACCTCGGACAGCGTGTTCTCCTCAAATTGCGACGGCGACGTTTGTCCGCCGGCGGCCTGTGCATGCTCGCAACCCATGTATGACTCCTTTGTATATGTTGGGGCCGGGGCCCCGTGATGTGACACGAGCGTCATTGTACCCTCGTTTGCGAGCGGGAGTCATTTGCGATGCATTTGGGCCGAGCGTGCTTGCAATACGATGGGTCCAAGCGAATGGGCGGGCTTACTGAACTTTGCTGGCGAACTCGAGGTATTGCATGCGCTGCAGCTTGTCGATCGTCGAGGCGTATGGGCTGTCTTCAGATTCCAAGTCGTAGCGCAGCCCGTCGGCACCAAGGTAGCCGGCGACATTGATGGTGGGCACATCTGACCTTGTTGCAAGCAGAGCCTTTTGATAGTCGGTGAGCGGGGCGCCGATCTTATTAAGGGTAATGGCTGCAATCTCGTTTGCCCCGACGGTGTCGTAGACGTTGAGCTCGGTATTGCCGGCGATTTCATAGTTAGCCCAGACAAAATATGTCGACTGATAGATACGGAAAGCGTGGCTTGCCGTATCTTCCTGAGGGTACAGCTCGTCGTTGAGAGTCGTTGCGGCGCTCGGCTGATGGTCGCCAAAAAAGACAAGGACAACCGGTCTGCCGATATTGCGGAGCTCGTTGATAAAGTACTCGAGGTCCCGGTCGGATGCGTCGATGCAGGTAAGATAGGTGTTGAGCGCGCTATTGGCACCCTCGCTGGCTCCCTCGACCCAATAGTTTGTCAGCTCCTCGGCGGGAACGGTGCCATAGTCGTAGCCGCCGTGATTTTGCATCGTGACGTCAAAGATGAACTGCGGGGCTTCGTCGGTTCTAAGCAGGTCGAGTATCTTGTCGTAGGTGGCGTAGTCGCATACGCCGGCATGGTAACAGGGCGCACCTTCGAAATCGCCGATTGAAAGAAAGTCTCCAAAGCCCAGCTGCTGATAGATTTTATCTCGATGGTAGTTGACGGGGTTTTGCGGGTGCATAGCGGTAGCGGTATACCCAAGCTCCTTAAGGTCCTTTGCCAGGCTGTTGACGCCATTCATCTGATATAGCTGATAGGGGATTTTGCCTAATCCGACAAAGGCCGTTGTCGCTCCGGTCAAAAATTCGAATTCGGAGTTCGCCGTTCCGCCACCGGCGACCGAAGCGAGCATGGTGCCGCGAACAAGTGTGTCGGGAAGCGAGTTGTAGAATGCGGGGCCGGTGTACCCGGCCGCCTGGAGCTGCTCAAAGCACGAAAGGTCGCTAAAACTCTCGTTCATGACGGCAACAATCGTCGGCTTGATTTCATTGAACTGGGCAACGGCCGCCGCGCGCTGCTCGCTCGAGCCATACGTGCTGTCGTAGGTGGCGGCGAGCTCCTGCTCGATGCTCTGCGCCTCATCGGGCGTATAGCCTTCGGGCTTCTCAATGGGCAACTCGTTGACCATTTCGGTGAACGAAGTGATAAAACCCTGAGACGCATACGTGGTGATGGGCTGCCAACGGTCAAATCCAAAATTCAGCGCCTGCTCCAAGTCGATGCTGGAAAAGCCCGAGAGCCCCACAACGGTCACTAGCAGAAAAGCGCAGAGGTTAGCGGCGATTGCGGGGAAGACATGGGTGGGCGTACGGAGCTTGTGCGGTCGGATAAGCGAAAGAAGCCCCAGGGAAATCTCCAGCAGGGCTAGAGAGGTTACGATTCCGGCGGTAAAGGTAAACTCGTATCCCTCGCTCACTTCCATTGCGGTGCCAAGGGCCAAGATATCGCTTGGCAGGATGGCCTCGCCTTTAAACGTTATGACGAAGTGCTCGGCAATGCCAAGGATGCAACAGACGACGGGCACGAGGGCCATGACGCCTCCATGACGCTGTCCCAGCAAATAAAGGGAGAGCAGAACCGTCGCGAGCAGCCCGACGGAAAACCCGAATGAGTTGGCGGGAATGCGATAGAACGTTTCGTTACAGGCAATTTCGAGTGAAACGAACGAGAGCGCTGAAACAGCGGCGATGACAAGGATGTCACGGCAAATACAGGCAACCGTTCCCGTCGCAAGATCGGTTTGGTCGATAAGTCCCGAAACCAAGGGCTCGACAAGAAGTATGACGGCGGTAGCACCGAGCGCCGAATAAGAAAGGACCCATAGGGAATTGTCCTCATTTACGAGCAATTGATTCGTAATCCATGCAGCTACCATGCCGAGCGGGATGAGGAGCGTCGCGCACCAAAAGACGCGGGCAATGGGCGGCTTTTCATTGTGTTTGATTGAAAAATATACGCGCACCACGACGATGGCCACGATAAGGACGGCGATGAATATGGGCAGATTGGCCATGTCGCTCGAAGTGATTTCAAGGGGGATATCTTCGGTCATGGACGTTCCTCTGTTACGGCAAATTAAGTTCAGTATTAGATTACTGTAACCTTTCCACGGCATTTCGAGAAACAAAGCGCCCGATACGCAAAGCTAAAGGTCTGCGAATCTTGTATTACGAACATCTGTGCGCGTCGAGTGCGCTAAACTCATCGGCAGTATGATTCGATGCAATAGGAGGCAAGGAGCTTCCATGTCTGATTCTTCTATCGTTATTCGCGGCGCTCGTGAGCACAACCTCCGTGATATCGATGTTTCCATTCCGCGTGACCAACTCGTGGTCATTACCGGTCTTTCTGGCTCGGGCAAGAGTTCGCTGGCATTTGACACTATCTATGCCGAGGGCCAGCGTCGATACGTCGAGAGTCTTTCGAGCTATGCGCGCCAGTTCTTGGGCCAGATGGACAAACCCGACTTGGATTCAATCGACGGCCTTTCGCCGGCGGTGTCGATCGACCAAAAGACGACGTCTAAAAACCCTCGCTCGACGGTTGGCACTGTAACCGAGATTTATGACTATCTGCGCCTGCTGTTCGCCCGTGTGGGCACCCCGCACTGTCCCGAATGCGGCCGCGTCATTGAGCGCCAGACGACCGACCAGGTTGCCGACAAGGTCTTGGCGGCGGGGGAGGGCCGCCGCGCGTTTGTGCTGGCACCGGTGGTGCGCGGGCGAAAAGGCGAGTACACCAAGCTGTTTGAGGACCTTCGCGCCGAGGGCTTTAGCCGCGTGCGTGTCGACGGCGAGGTTCGCTCGCTTGATGACCCTATCGATTTGGATAAGAAATTCAAGCACGATATCGAGGTCGTGGTCGACCGCATCGTGATTCGCGAGAACTCGCTGGGCCGTATTGCCGAGTCCGTTGAACAGGCGACTGCGCTGGCGCACGGCAATGTGAACGTATACTTGCTGCCCGACCGCGACGCTCCCGAGGGGACCGAAGGCGAGTTGCTGGAGTATTCGCTGGCGTTAGCGTGCCCGGAGCATGGACACTCCATCGATGACCTGCAGCCGCGTGATTTTTCGTTTAACGCTCCCTATGGCGCATGTCCTGAGTGCGACGGCCTGGGCTTTAAGAAAACCGTTGATGCCGAGGCGCTGATCGAGGACCCCTCGAAGTCCATTGCCGACGGAGTCTTTGGTAGCCTGTTTGGCAATTCGAACTACTATCCGCAGATTTTTGCTGCGGTCTGCAAACACTTTAAGGTGAGCGCTGATACGCCGTGGGAGGACTTGCCCCCTCGCGTGCGTCGTGCATTCTTGGATGGCCTGGGCGATACGAAGATCTCGGTCGACTACCAAAAGCTCGACGGACGTCGCAGCCAGTGGGATACCAAGTTTTCGGGCGTTCGCAACATCCTGTACGAACGCTATACCGAGACGACGAACGAGAACACCAAGGCGCGCCTGGAGAAGTACATTCGCGAGGAGCCGTGCTCGACCTGCCACGGCGCTCGTTTGCGCTCCGAGATGCTCGCCGTCACCGTGGGCGGTAAGTCCATTTACGAGGTTTGTTGCCTGTCGTGCCGTGAATCGCTCGAGTTTTTTGAGGGCTTGGAACTCACCGAGCGCCAACAGTTTATCGGCGGCCGTATCGTCAAGGAAATTCTGGAACGTCTGCGTTTTCTGGTCGATGTTGGACTCGACTATCTGACACTCGATCGCGCCTCGGCGACGCTTTCCGGTGGCGAGGCACAGCGTATTCGACTGGCAACGCAGATCGGCGCGGGTCTCATGGGCGTGCTCTATATTCTGGACGAGCCCTCGATCGGTCTTCATCAGCGTGACAACGAGCGCCTGATCAAGACGCTCGAGCGCCTGCGCGATATCGGCAATACCGTTATCGTCGTCGAACACGACGAGGATACAATCCGTGCCGCCGACTACGTGATCGACATGGGGCCCGGCGCCGGTGTCAACGGCGGGCACGTAGTCGCGGCGGGAACGCCTGCTGATATCATGGCGTGTCCTGAGTCGATGACGGGCGCTTATCTGACCGGCAAACGAATGATTCGGGTGCCTGATGAACGGCGCAAGCCCGGTCGCGGCTGCCTTAAAATTACGGGCGCTCGAGCCAACAACCTCAAAAACGTTACTGCCAAGATCGAGTTTGGTACGCTTACGGTTGTTACCGGCGTGTCGGGATCAGGCAAGAGCTCCCTGGTTACCGACACCATTGCGCCTGCCCTTACGAATGCTATTCACCGTTCGACGCGCCCCGTGGGTCCGTATAAGAAAATCGAGGGCATCGAGTGTATCGATAAGGTTATCGATATCGACCAGTCGCCGATTGGCCGCACGCCGCGTTCCAACCCTGCTACCTATATCGGCCTGTGGGATGATCTTCGCGCGCTGTTTGCGAGTACGCCGGAGTCGAAGGCGCGCGGCTACTCGCCGGGTCGTTTCTCCTTTAATGTGAGTGGCGGGCGCTGCGAGGCGTGCAAGGGCGACGGGCAGATCAAGATCGAGATGCACTTCCTTCCCGATATCTATGTTCCCTGCGAAGTTTGCGGCGGTAAACGCTACAACCGCGAGACACTCGAGGTCACCTACCGTGGCAAGACCATCTCGGACGTGCTCGACATGAGCGTCACCGAGGCGCTGGCCTTCTTTGGGAATATCCCGCAGATTAAGCGCAAGCTCCAGACGCTGTACGATGTAGGCTTAGGCTACGTGAGCCTGGGCCAGCCCGCCACGACGCTCTCGGGCGGCGAGGCGCAGCGTGTGAAGCTCGCCAAAGAGCTTCATCGACGCCAGACGGGCAAGACGTTCTATATTTTGGACGAGCCGACGACCGGGCTTCATTTTGAGGACGTCCGCCAGCTGCTCGATGTGCTGCAGCGCTTGGTCGATGCGGGCAACACGGTGCTGGTGATTGAGCACAACCTTGATGTCATCAAGGTTGCCGACCGCCTGATCGATATGGGTCCCGAGGGCGGTAACGGCGGCGGAACCGTCGTGGTTTCGGGTACACCGGAGCAGGTTGCGGACTGTCCGCAGAGTTATACGGGCAAGTTTTTGGCGCCGTTGCTCAGGCGTGACCGGGAGCGCCAGGCTCAACTTGATGCTCAATAAATAGGCGATTCAGTTTATGGGCGCCATCGACTCCTCGTGATTCGATGGCGCTTGCTGTGTCGAAGTGACGTATGCAGCCGAATTGGACATATACTTAATCTTTGCGTCCGAATGCGAGGGAAAGGATATGTCATGGCAAAGGCTGTAAAGACGCCAAAAACCAATGCGATGCGCGAGCTGGAAAGTGCCGGCATTTCCTATGTTCTACATACGTACGAAGACGATGGTGATGAGTCGGTGGGCCTGGGGGTCGCGATTTCGGAGCAGCTTGGCGAGGAGCCCGGTCAAGGATTTAAGACTTTGGTCTGCGTGACACCGTCCAACGACTATGTCGTGTGCTGCATCCCTGTTGCCGACGAGCTCGATCTAAAGTCCGCCGCGCGTGCCGCGGGGGAGAAGTCCTTGGCCATGATGCATGTGAAGGATTTGCTTGCGGCGACTGGCTACGTTCGCGGCGGCTGCAGCCCGGTCGGTATGAAAAAACGCTACCGGACGCTCATTGACGAGACATGTGTCCTTTGGGATACCATTTTTATTTCGGGAGGCAAGCGCGGTTATCAGCTCGAGCTTGCACCCGATGATTTAATTGCATTTTGCGGGGCGACGGTTGCCGCGATTACGAGAGAGGACTGAGCGATGCCGCAGGAAGAATTGAAGCGCGGAGCTCATTTTGCAAGAGAATCTGCGCCTCAGACACCCTCGTCCGAAGCTCCTTCGTCGCGAGATGACACTGACGACATGGGCTCGTCGGACTACTCCACGGTTGGTCGTTCCGCCGGGCTTATGACCATCCTGACCATCGTGTCTCGCGTCACCGGTTTTATCCGCACGTGGGCAATGGCGGCCGCTATCGGCATGTCGCTACTCTCGTCCTCCTATCAGGTCGCCAACAACCTGCCCAATATGCTCTACGAACTCGTGATGGGCGGCATGCTCGTGACGGCGTTTTTGCCCGTGTACATGGGCGTGAGGCGTGAGCAGGGTCGCGAGGCCTCGAACGAGTACGTGGGCAACCTGCTCGGCATTCTGCTTTTGGTGCTGGGTGGCATTTCGTTGCTGGGGACCGTGTTCGCCCCGGGCTTTATCTGGACGCAATCGTTCCTTTCGGGTGACGGCGGCAGCATGGATACCGCTGCGTTCATGTTCCGTTTCTTTGCCATCCAGATTCTGTTTTATGGTTTGGGCTCGGTGTTCTCGGGCGTTCTCAACGCACACCGCGACTACTTCTGGTCGACGTTTGCCCCGGTCCTCAACAATGTGATCGTCATTGCGAGCTTTATGGGTTTTGCGCCCGTGTCCGCACAGTTTGGCGAACGTGCCGGCATCATCTTGATTGCGGCCGGTACGACCCTCGGTGTCTTTGTTCAGATGGCATGTCAGATCCCCGCGCTTGGCAAGCACGGCGTGCATCCCCATATCCATATCGACTTTAAGGACCCCGCACTGCGCCAGACGATTGCGCTCGGTATCCCGACGCTGCTCGCCACGGTGTGCATGTTTGTCTCGACTTCTATCACCAACGCTGCCGCGCTGGTGGTCCAGCCCGAGACTGGTCCTTCCGTCATCGCCTATGCGCGCCTGTGGTACACGCTGCCCTACGCGCTGATTGCCGCCTCGCTTTCGACGGCGCTCTATACCGAGCTCTCTCACGACGCACAGGAGAAGGATTACGACAGCGTTCGCACGGGCATTTCGCGTGGCGTCGCCCAGATGCTGTTCTTCCTGATTCCGTTCGCGCTGTACCTGATTGTCTTCGCACGTCCGCTCAACATGATCTACTGTGCTGGCAAGTTCGATGAATCCGGCGTGACGCTGGTGTCCGAGTACCTTGTCTACCTGGCGCTCTCGCTGCCGCTCTACGGCGTGGTCGTGTTGATGCAGAAGAGCTTCTCTGCCTTGCTCGACATGAAGCCCTATAGCCGCTATTGCCTGTATTCCGCCATCGGCCAGGCCGGCTCAGTTCTGCTGTTTGGCGTTGTGCTGGGCTTCGGTATGCCGGCAATCGCGCTTTCGTATGTCGTCGACTACGTGATCTTGGTCGGTTGCTCGCTGTGGTGGCTGCGTCGTCGTCTGCGTGGCCTTCAGGTCAAATCTATCCTGCATGGCGGTTTCTTTGGCCTTTTGTTCGGCGGCCTGGGTGCTGCCGCAGGCGCCGGCGTCATGTGGGCGCTTGAACACTTTGTCGGGGCACTTGGCGGCTCGATTCTGATTACTCTTGGCTACGTTTGCGTTGCGGGTGTCGTCTCGCTTGCTGTTACCTTTGGCCTTGCCGTTGTCCTTAAGATGCCCGAGGTCTCGGCGCTGCTTCGTCGCAAGTAGGTGCGTGTGGCCGGTCACGACAACATTCCAACACTCGCCGAGCAGGTTTCGCGCGTTCCCACGCAGCCCGGATGCTACCTTTGGAAAGATGCCAAGGGCGATGTCATCTACGTTGGCAAGGCGAAAAACCTGCGTTCCCGTATGCGCCAGTACGTGACGCTGCAGGATGAGCGCCAAAAAATACCGCTCATGATGCAATTGGTTGCGAGCTTTGACTACATCGTTGTCGAAACCGAGCATGAGGCGCTTGTACTCGAGCGCAACCTGATCGGCCAGTACCATCCGTACTTTAACGTCGACCTCAAGGATGACAAGAGCTACCCCTTTATCGCCATTACAAAGGGCGACCTGTATCCCGCTATCAAATACACGCGTGAGCGTCATAAGCCGGGAACGCGCTATTTTGGACCCTATACCGATAGCCGTGCGGCACGTGAGACGATAGATACGCTGCGCAAGGTTATCCCCATCTGCTCTGCATCCTGTGCGGAGTGGCGTCGTTGTCGCCGTATCATCGAGTCCCACAAGGGCGAGGAAGACATCGTCAATATGATTTGCGCACAAAACGGGCGTCCCTGCTTCGACTACCATGTCGGGCGCGGGCCGGGTGCGTGTGTCGGCGCGATTTCCCCGGCAGACTATGCCAAGAACGTCAAGCGTGTCGAGCGCTTTTTGTCGGGCCATCGCAAGGATGTCGTCGACGAGCTGACTTCCGAGATGGCGGATGCCGCCGAGGCACTCGATTTTGAGCGCGCGGCACGCGTCAAGCGTCGTTTGGAGGTCATCAGGGGTCTGGACGACCGTCAGCAAGTCGTTTTTCCCTCCAGTGTCGATATCGATGTCATCGGTTTCTATCGCGAGGAGACCATCTCTGCCGCTTGCGTCTTTGTCGTGCGTGAGGGCCGAACAGTTCGCACCTGCGAGTTCATTCTCGACAAGGGTCTTGATGTTGACGAGGAAGAGCTCCAGTCGGGCTTTCTTAAGCGCTATTACGACGAGACGGCTGATATTCCAGCTGAGATAAACCTCTCTGTCGAGCTTGAGGATGCGGAGGCGCTGGGGGAGTGGCTTGCAGGTAAGCGCGAGCGTTCCTGCCATCTCCATAGGCCGCAGCGTGGCGAAAAGCACCGTTTGCTCGATATGGCATCCAAAAATGCGCGCCATGCCCTCATGCGCTACATGATGCGAACGGGGTACGCTGACGACCGCACCAATCAAGCGCTCCTAGAGCTCGAAAGCGCGCTGGCGCTGCCGGCGCCGCCGATGCGTATCGAGTGCTTCGATATCTCGACGCTGCACGGAACCTTTACCGTCGCCTCGATGGTGGTGTTTACCAACGGGCGCGCCGACAAGAGCCAGTACCGTCGTTTTAAAATTCAGGCCGAATTGGACGAGGCAAACGACTTCGTGTCGATGTCCGAGGTTTTGGGACGACGCTATGCTCCCGAGCGCATGGCCGACGAGCGCTTTGGCTCGCGCCCCGATTTGCTCGTTGTCGATGGCGGTAAGCCGCAATTGACCGCTGCGATCAAGCAACTTGAGGCTCTTGGGCTCGATATACCAGTTTGTGGCTTGGCAAAGGCCGATGAGGAAGTTTTTGTGCCTTGGGACGAGACTCCCGTCGTGCTGCCGACCGGGTCCGCGTCGCTCTATCTAATTAAACAGGTACGCGATGAGTCCCACCGATTTGCCATCACGTTCCACCGCGAGTTGCGCGATAAAGCCATGACGGTTTCGGTACTCGATGACGTTCCGGGCGTGGGACCCACCAGAAAACGTGCCCTTATGCGCCATTTTGGCTCGATGAAGCGTTTGCGCGCGGCGAGCGAGCAAGAGATCGCGGAAGTTCGCGGCATACCTGCCGATGTTGCCAAGGCGGTCCACGAGGCGCTCGTTGCATGGAATGCCGAGCGCGCCCAGACATCGGCCAACCGTTCCGAAAACTAAATGCGCTTCTAAACAACTGATATACATGATTGCGCGATTTTCAACCATTTATTACGCCATGATTGCCTGCTGGTTTCGGGTTTTATTAACGCTAAAACGTTTGACTAACCCAAGCGAAAACCCTGCTATCCTGCGGGTTGACGAAGACTGATATCTCACCTCGCCGATACATACTGTCTGGCGAATCGTTTGTCAACGAATTCGGTGAACGGTAGTAAATACCGTTCAAGCGTATGTATGTATCGGTCGCCGAGCGCGGCACCTCAGTTGGGTTCGTCGGTAGGTAAGGTATATATCGTCCGCAAGTTGCGCGGGGGCAAGTCTAGGTGCTCCCGAGTAAGATTCTCTATTGATAGGAGAAGACATGGCCATCATCAACAAGGGTATGTCCAGGCGTTCGTTCCTCGGCCTCACCGGCAGCGTCGCTGCTGTCGCAGGGCTTGGTCTCACCGGCTGCGGTGGCAGCTCTAGCGACGAGGGTTCCGCTTCCGGTTCCACCGATTCCGCCAACCGTGGCGGCGGCGTGATCACCGCTGGTTCCGCTTACGCTCCGTCCAGCTTCGATCCCGCCAGCACCGGCTCCGCTGTGGGCCTGGGTGCTAACTGGCACGTCGTCGAGGGCCTCTACGGCATCGATTACCACGACTACAGCACCTTCAACGAGCTCGCCACCGACGATCCCAAGTCTGTGGACGACACCACTTTCGAGGTCACCATCCGTAAGGGTGCCAAGTTCTCCGATGGCACCGAGGTCACCGCTGACGATGTCGTCGCCTCCTACACCGCTTGCGCCGCTTCCGCTACCTATGCTCCGTTCTTCCAGCCCTTCGAGTCCATCGAGGCCAAGGACGCCAGCACCGTGACGGTCAAGACCAAGGTCCCCAACTTCTCCCTGCTCAAGGATCGTCTGGCCATCGTCCGCGTTACCCCGGCCACCCAGACCGAGGAGGATCGCGCCAAGCAGCCGATCGGTTCCGGCCCCTGGATGTACGACTCTATCTCCGATACCGAGATCACTCTGGTTCCCAACCCCGAGTACAACGGTGAGTATGCTGCCGAGGATAAGAAGATCCAGTACAGCATCCTGACCGACCCCACCGCTCGCGTTACCGCTCAGCAGGAGGGCTCCACGCTCGTTATGGAGCTCGTTACCGCTGACGCCGTCGACCAGCTCGAGAGCGCCGGCTGCAAGATCGATAACGTCCAGGGTTTCGGCACCCGCTTCATCATGTTCAACGTCGCCAAGGAGCCTTGGAACAACGTCAAGGTCCGTCAGGCCGTCATGTATGCGCTCGACACCGAGAAGATGGTCAGCAACACCTTCGCCGGCCTTGCCACCGCTGCCAGCTGCTACCTGCCCAAGAGCTTCACCAACTATCATGAGGCTTCCACGGTGTACAAGACCGACGCCAAGAAGGCTAAGAAGCTCATCGAGGAGTCTGGCATCACCCCGGGTGCCATCACCCTGCGCACCACCGACAACGAGCAGATTAAGGGCATGGCCGCCCAGGTCAAGAACGACCTCGACGCTCTCGGCTTCGATGTGACCATCCAGACCGATACCTCGCCGGCTACCTACGCTGCCATTGACGGCGGCGAGGCCTACGATATCCTCCTTGCCCCTGGCGATCCTTCCTGCTTCGGCGCTGATCCCGACCTGCTGCTCAACTGGTGGTACGGCGACAACGTCTGGATGCAGACCCGTTGCCCGTGGAAGGAGTCCGCTGAGTGGCAGAAGCTCCACGGTCTCATGGACGAGGCTCTTGCCGCCGAGGGCGACGAGCAGCAGAAGAAGTGGAACGAGTGCTTCGACATCATTGCCGACAACGCCGTTCTGTACCCCGTTGTCCACGTCAAGACCGTCTCCGCTTCCTGGGACGATCCGTCCACTGCGCCCAACGGCGAGGCCCTCGATGGCTTCAAGGGCATCGGCACGACGAGCATGTCCTTCAGGGGCGTTGCGACCGTCAAGGCGTAAGACTCGCTTGAGTCTGTATGCAGGATGTCGGTCGTTGGGATCGTATCCTCATAGTTGAAACAAAGACCCGGGCGGCAACGATGTCGCTCGGGTCTTGTAATGAGTATCCGTACTCATATACCAGTTGGTCCTACCGACAAAAGAAAGGGGAGAGAACGTGAACAACTTGCTACGTTTGATTGGAAGGCGTCTTGTGGCGCTGCCGATTATGGCATTGGGCGTCACCGTCCTGGTGTTCTTCCTTATGTCGTTCTCCAAGACCGACCCCGCCTACACGGCGTTGGGTGACGGTGCCTCGCCCGAGGCGGTTGCCGAGTACCATGAGAAGTATGGTCTGGACGACCCCTGGCCCGTGCGCTACGTGCGCTATATGGGCGATTTGATCCATGGCGACATGGGCACCTATGGTGCTGCTCGCAACTCCGTTGCCAAGCGCATCTCCAGGGCCCTGCCCGTCACGATGCAGCTGACCTTCATCGGTCTTGCCATCGGTGCGGTCGTTTCGTTTTTGCTCGGCGTCATCGCGGCACTGTATCGCGACAAATGGCCGGACCAAGTGATCCGCGTCTTTTCCATCGCCGGCTTGGCAACCCCGTCGTTCTGGCTTGCCGTTCTGTTGATCCTGCTGTTCTCTTCCTACCTTAAGGTGCTCCCGGCATCGGGTGCTCTGCCTCACTTCACCACGAATCCGGTTGGCTATCTGGGACGTATGATCATGCCCGCCATCGCCTTGGCATTTCCGCTGACGGGCCAGATGACTCGTATCGTGCGTACCGCCATGGTCGAGGAGCTCGACAAGGATTATGTCCGTATGGCTCGCGGCGCCGGCGTTCCCGAGAAGGTCGTCGTCGGCATCAACGTTCTTCGCAATGCGCTGATCACCCCGGTCACCACCCTCGGTCTTAAGATCGGTTACCTCATGGGCGGCGCTGTCGTCATCGAGGTTATCTTCAACCTCCCCGGCATGGGCACCGCGATTCTGCAGGGCGTTCAGGGCAACGAGGCGAACCTGGTTCAGGGCGTCGTCATCGTCGTTGCTCTCGCCTTCATCATCATCAACATCGTGGTTGACATGCTCTACCTGCTCATCAACCCGCGCATCAGGACGGTGTAGATTATGGTAAAGATTCGAGAGAAGCAAACCGAGCAGCTCGAGAAGGCTGCCTCCAAGGGGCTCAAGCTCGGTGGCTGGAAGAAGATGACGCTGTCTTCTAAGATTGCCGCCGTCGTGCTGGTGCTGGTCGCCCTGACTGCGATTCTGGCGCCCCTTCTTGCCCCCTATAGCCCGGTCGAGATCTTTACGGCTCGCCAGGCTCCCGGCAACGGATTTATCTTCGGTACCGACGATAAGGGTCGCGACATTCTGTCGCGTATGCTCTACGGTGGTCGTTACTCGCTGATTATCGGCTTTGGCGCCACTGCCATGGCTCTGGTCTGCGGCTCGGTCGTGGGCGCCCTTGCAGCGGTTTCGCGCAAGGCCGTCTCCGAGACGATCATGCGTATCTTGGACATCATCATGTCCATCCCGGGCATCGCCCTCGCGGCCGTCTTCGTCTCCATCCTGGGCAACTCCGTGCCGTCGATCATCTTCGCCATTGGCTTTATGTACACTCCGCAGATTGCCCGTATCGTGCGCGCCAACATCGTGTCCGAGTACGGCGAGGACTATGTTCGTGCGGTCATCGTTTCCGGCGCCAAGGCTCCGTGGATTTTGATCAAGCATGTTCTGCGTAACTGCATCGCCCCGATCATGGTCTTCACCGTTACCCTGGTCGCCGACGCCATCATCTTCGAGGCCTCGCTGACCTTCATCGGCGCTGGTATCCAGGAGCCCACCGCTACCTGGGGCAACATCCTCGCCGACGCCCGCGGCGGCGTGCTCGCTGGCCGTTGGTGGCAGGCGCTGTTCCCGGGCCTGGCCATCATGATTACCTGCCTGGCGCTCAACATCCTCTCCGAGGGCATTACCGACGCTATGGCCGCTGCCCCCTCCGCCGCCCTGGATCCGACCGATTCCTCCAAGCGTCGCGAGGCCGACCTGCTGGTCTCCGACCCCGTTCGCGCCTACAAGGAGCAGGCCCAGTCCCTCTCCGCTCGCCTTGGCGCCCTGCGCGATGTCGAGCTCAAGCGTGACGATCGCCATGTGCCCGACGAGTCTGTCGAACCGATTCTCTCGGTCCGTGACTTCTGTATTCAGTTTGAGCATCACGGTGATATCAACGTTGTCGACCATGTCAACTTTGACGTCCGTCCTGGTCAGACCATGGGCCTGGTGGGCGAGTCCGGCTGCGGTAAGTCCATCACCACGCTGGCCATCATGGGCCTGACCGACGATGACGAGCACCTTTCCGGCGAGGTCCTCTGGGAGGGCCGTGACCTGCTCAAGATGAGCAAGAAGGAGTGGTTCGGCCTGCGCGGTACCGATATCGCTATGGTCTATCAGGACGCCCTGTCCTCGCTCAACCCCTCCATGCTCATCTCTGCCCAGATGAAGCAGCTCACCAAGCGCGGCGGAACCCGTAGCGCCGAGGAGCTCCTGGAGCTCGTCGGCCTCGATCCTAAACGCACGCTCGAGAGCTATCCGCACGAGCTTTCCGGCGGCCAGCGTCAGCGTGTCCTGATCGCTATGGCCCTTACCCGCGACCCCAAGCTGGTCATCTGCGACGAGCCCACGACCGCTCTGGACGTTACCGTTCAGAAGCAGGTCATCAAGCTGCTCAACGATCTTCAGGCCAAGCTCGGCTTTGCCATGATCTTCGTTTCGCACGACCTGGCGCTGGTCGCCGAGGTCGCCCATAACATCACGGTTATGTACGCCGGTCAGGTTATCGAACAGGCGCCCACCAAGGAACTGCTCACCAACCCGATCCACGAGTACACCCGCGGCCTTCTGGGCTCCGTTCTGTCCATCGAGAGCGGTTCGGGCCGTCTGCACCAGGTGCCCGGCGCCGTTCCGAGCCCGCGCGATTTCCCCAAGGGCGATCGCTTCGCGCCCCGCTCGAGCCATCCGCGCATCGGCCTGGACACCCGTCCGGTCTTCAAGCGCGTGCCCGGCACCGAGCACTTCTATTCCGAGCTCCCCGACGAGGTGCTCAAGGCAAATGGTTTGACCCCTCACGCGGAGGTGATGTAGATGAGCGAGACCGCAGTCAACGGCGTCGAGCCGATCATCTTCCTTGATGACGTCCACGTCACCTTTAGGACCCGTACCGGCTCGATTCTCCACCCCAACCTGGTTCACGCCGTCCAGGGTGTAACGATTAAGCTCATGCCCGGTCAGACGATCGGCATCGTCGGCGAGTCCGGTTGCGGTAAGTCCACCACCGCCAACGTCATGTGCGGCCTGCAGGCCCCCACGAGCGGCAAGGTCTACTTTAAGGGCAAGGACGTTACCAAACGTACCGCCGAGGACCGTCGCCACATGGGTCGCGTCATCTCGGTCGTGTTCCAGAACCCGGCCACGGCGCTCAACCCCCGCATGGTCGTTCGCGAGCAGCTGCTCGACCCCATGCGCGTCCACAACCTGGGTACCGAGGCCGAGCAGGAGAAGCGCGTCAAGGAACTCTTGGAGCTCACCGGTCTGCCCAGCTCCGCTGCCGAGGTTCTTCCCGGCCAGCTTTCGGGCGGCCAGCGCCAGCGCGTCGCAATTGCCCGTGCCCTGTCGCTGAACCCCGATGCCATCATCGCCGACGAGCCCACCTCGGCTCTGGACGTTTCGGTCCGCGCGCAGATTCTGAACCTGCTGACCGACCTTAAGAAGGAGCTCGGCCTGGCCATGGTGTTCATCAGCCATGACATCCAGACGGTCCGCTATATCTCTGACGACATCATCGTTATGAATGGCGGCAGGATCGTCGAGCAGGGCGAGGCCAAGCAGGTCTTCCAGCACCCCCAGGACCCCTACACCAAGATGCTGCTCGGCGCTGCGCCGTCGCTGCTGCACCCCAAGCTCGGCGAGTAGCCTCGCTTTCCCTCCCGTGCGCCCGGTTCCCTTGCCGGGCGCACCTCCGTTGCGATTTCGAAAGGTTGGGTTCACGAGCCATGCCAAGTGCTCAGGAGCTACAACATCAATTTGGTGAATATCGAGGCGCCATGCCCCGTCCATCAGATTTCGATCTCTTTTGGAAGGATCGCATGGCCGAGGCCGACGCCGTCGGGCTTGACTATGCGATCGAGACGGCATCGGTCACCGATGCCGCGACCTGCCAGCTTTTCGACCTCTGGTATACCGGCATGTGTGGCGCTCGCCTGCATGCCAAGTACCTTAAACCCGTCTCGGACGAGCCCGTGCCATTGGTGCTTCAGTTTCATGGGTATCCGGGTGCAAGCCGCAGCTGGTTTGAGCAGGCGTCGTTTGCGGGCATGGGCATGGCACTCATCGCCCTCGACTGCCCCGGCCAAGGAGGTCCCTCCGAGGATATTGGTGGATTTGAAGGCACGACGGTTGCCGGGCATATCGTTGCCGGTATCGATGGCGACCCGGCCAATCTCTACTATGTCCGCCTGCACCAAGATATTCGCATCCTGTGCCGCATCGTTCGCGAGCTCGAGGGCATCGATTTTGCGCGTGTGTTTGTGAACGGCGCGTCGCAGGGCGGCGGTTTGGGCATTGCGACCTGTGCGCTTAACAGCGAGCTTATCAATCGCGCCGCCATCCTCTATCCCTTCCTGTCGGATTTCCGTCTGGTCTGGGATTTGGATGCCGACGACATTGCCTACGAGGGCCTGCGCTATTGGTCTCGCTGGTTTGACGAGGACTCGACTCGTATTGACGAAGCCTATGCCAAGCTGGCGTACTTCGATTCCAAGAACTTTGCCCCTATGGTCAAATGCCCCGTGCTGTTTGGCACGGGCACAGCCGATATCGTCTGTCCTCCGGCGACGCAGTTTGCGGTCTACAACAACCTGACCTGTGAAAAGCGTCATGAGTTCTTTGAAGGCTTTGGCCACGAGGAGATTCAGGATTTTGACGATCTGATCATTCCGTTTTTCTGTAAGGGAGGGGAGGCTCATGTCTAAGTGCGAGAGCAATATCGATGAGCTGATTGTCCCCGAGTTTGCGGGAATTGCTGGGACGGTTTCGTCAAGGCTCGCAGAATATCGGGACTGGCGCGGTGATGTCCAAGCAGATGTTTCCGATTTAGAGACATGCGCTTCGAATCTTGAGATTCAAGGTCCGGCCATTACGGCGATTGACTTTGTTAATCCCTGCGCCCGTTACTCGGAGGTCTCCTTTGAGCTCGGTGACGATGCGATTCACGCTCGTTTGATCGAGCCTGTCGGTCGTGCCCGAGTATCTGAGCGCGTGCCGCTGTGCCTGATGTTCCACGACATCGATCGGCCTGTGCGCGGCTGGCATCACATGACGAGATTTGCCGCCATGGGGTATGCCGTGCTTGCACTGGATGACGATGTTGCTGGTGCGGACGACCTGCAGAGGGGGATTTCTTCGCCCGCTTTTGTCGAGCGCGTCCGTTGGGGTTGCGCGCTGGCGAAGGTGGCGCGCAATCTTGATGGCATGGACCCCGACCGCATCTTTGCATGGGGTGAGGGTCTTGGCGGCGGAGTCGCGCTGGCGGTTTCTGCTCTGGACGAGCGGGGCCTCGCCTGCACGGCGGTTGCCAATCCGCTTCCTGACGGCCTCGAGGCGCTGTCGTCTCGGGTGCGCGGATCGGTGCTCATGGGCACATCGCTTATGGATACCGTGAGCGATCCCAAGGATCAGTTTGCCGTATTCAACGGTCTTGAGTGTGACCGGAGGCATATCATCTATGCCAAATACGCTCACGAGCGCATCAATGCGTTCGAAAACGAAGTCGTCGACTTCTTTAACCAAACGTTCTACCCGTGTTCTTTGGCCTAGACGGCCTGGACACTGCCAACAAGAGTGGGCGGCATAGGGCTGCCCGCCAGACAACTAAGGAGATTCTTGTGGCAACTCAGAAATTCACCGGCGTTATCCCTCCCGTCGTTGTTCCCGATACCGAAGACCACCAGCTCGATGTTGCCTCCTTTGAGCGCAGCATCAACCGCATGATCGATGCCGGCGTCGATGGCCTGTTCTTCTTGGGCTCCTCGGGCGAGGTCGTCTTCTCCACCGACGAGCGTCGCCGTCAGATCATCGCCGAGGCCGTCCGTATCGTCGACCACCGCGTTCCCGTTCTGGTCGGCATCATCGACACCGAGACCGAGCGCATGATCGAGCACGGTAAGGTCGCTCAGGAGCTGGGCGCCGATGCGCTTGTCGCCACCTGCCCGTTCTATGCCCTGCAGGGCATGACTGAGGTCGAGGAGCACTTCCGCATCCTGCATGAGGAACTCGACCTGCCCATCTTCGCCTACGACATTCCCGTGTGTGTCCACACCAAGCTCCCTTGGAAGCTCCTTGCCAAGCTCGGTGCCGAGGGCGTTCTGGCCGGCGTCAAGGATTCCTCGGGTGATGACATCTCGTTCCGCTACCTCGTTCAGGAGAACGAGAAGAACGGCCATCCGATGAGCATTCTCACCGGTCACGAGGTTGTTGTCGACGGCGCCTACCTCGGTGGCGCCGACGGTTCCGTCCCGGGTCTCGCCAACGTTGAGCCCGAGGGCTACGTGCGTCAGTGGAAGGCCGCTCAGGCTGGTGACTGGGCTACCGTCAAGGCCGAGCAGGACCGCCTCAATGAGATTTCGCACATCTGGGATGTCACCTCGGGCGTCCAGGGCTATGCCGGTGGCGTCGGCGCCTTCAAGACCGCTATGAACCTCATGGGCATCTTCGACAGCCCGACCATGCCGCGCCCGGTGAAGGCCATGACCGGCGAGAACGTCGAGGCGATTAAGAAGGTCCTTCAGGACAACGGTCTCCTTTAAAGCTTTCCCGGGCACCCGATCTTGGGGCTCAAGCGGTCGAGCGTGACCCATTAGGTCAACGCCCGACCGCTTTCACCCCAACCTCGGGCACCCGGGAAACCTTTACCAAGCTGCGGCGATAACGCAGCCTTCATTTCCTGTAGTTGTTTTTTATCTCCTAAGGAGAGCGACATGGAGAACAAGTACGTCTGCTCTGTCGATATCGGCGGCACCAAGATTGCGACCGCCATTATGGAGTACCCGGCTGACGGTAGTGTGCCCCATCCCGTTTTTGAGGCCGAGGTTCCCACCGAGGCCCAAGAGGGCGGCGAGGCCGTCTTCCAGCGTATCGAGGCGTCCATCAAGGCCGCTCTCGAGGCGAATCCCGATGTCGAGGTCCTTGGCGTCGGTATCGGTGCCGCCGGCGTTGTCGATCCCAAGACGGGTGCCATTGCGTATGCCAACGAGATCATGCCCGGCTGGTCCGGCGTTCAGTTGGGGCCGCGTCTGCGCGAGGACCTCGGTCTTCCCGTTGCCGTTGTAGGCGACGTGCAGGCTCATGCTCTGGGCGAGGCCCACTGGGGCGTCGGCAAGGGCAAGTTCTCCGTCTTGTGTCTTGGCATCGGTACGGGCATCGGCGGCGCATATGTCGAGAACGGCCGCGTGATGCAGGGCTTCCATGGTGCTGCCGGTCATATGGGCCACATCGAGTGCTCGGCTGCCGCCGGCATTCCCTGCGCCTGCGGGCGTTCCGGCCATCTGGAGTCGGTTGCTTCGGGCACTTCCATTGGTCGTATGTACGATGAGCGCTTTGGTCGCGTCGACCCCAGCCGTCCTTCGGTCGGTCGCGATGTGAACGACCTGTGCCGTGCGGGCGACGCAAAGGCGACCGAGGTCATCCATGACGCCGGCTTTGCGCTGGGTGCCAGCTTGGGCTCGCTCGCTAACATCCTGGACCCTGAGGTCATCGTGCTTTCGGGTGGCGTGATTCACCAAGGTCCCGATTGGCGTTCGCAGACGTGGAAGGATTCGGTGCACGAGGGCTATGCCAGCCAGGCGCTCGATCCGCTTCAGGACACGCCGATCCTCATCGGTTCTCTGGAGGGCGATGCTCCGCTCATCGGTGCCGCCGAACACCTTCTTGCATCGTTGAAGTAAACATAACTACCAAGTGCGCCTTCTGAGGTGCCGCAGATTGACGTGAAAGAGGAGCGAAGCGTACTTCGGTACGTGAGCGACGGTTTGAACGTCAAGGTGCGGTGTCTCAGAAGGCTGTTTTTAGAAAGGTTGAGTCGAACATGACCGTCGATCCTTTGATTCAATCCCTGAAGGGCAAGCTCGTCGTGAGCGTTCAGGCGTATATGGGCGAGCCGCTTCGTACGCCCGAGACCATGGCTCAAATGTCTCGCGCTTGCGAGCTTGGCGGCGCCGCCGCCATTCGCTGCCAGGGCCTTGCCGACATTGCCGCCATTAAGGGTCGCTGTGAGGTTCCCGTCATCGGCCTGTGGAAGGATGGGCACGAGGGCGTTTATATCACGCCGACGCTGCGTCACGCTCGCGCCTGCGTTGCTGCCGGTGCCGATATCGTGGCGATCGACGCCACCGATCGTCCGCGCCCCGATGGCAAGACGGTCGAGGATACCTTCCGCCCGCTGCACGAGGAGGGTGTGCTCCTGATGGCGGATTGTGCCACCATCGAGGATATTCGCCGTGCTGTTGATATGGGCTTTGACCTGGTATCCACCACGCTTTCTCACGGCGTCGCCGCCATCGACTGCACCATGGCCGATGGCCCCGATCTGCCGCTCCTGCGTCAGGCGACCGAGGAATTCCCCGGCCTTCCCATCATTTGCGAGGGTCGCGTGCATACGCCCGAGGAGGCTCGCGCCGCGATCGATGCTGGCGCCTGGGCCGTTGTCGTCGGCACCGCCATCACGCACCCCACGAGTATTACGAGTTGGTTCAAGGCTGCGCTTGAGGCGTAAGACAGGCCTCGTATCCGCTCGGGGCGGTATACTCAATATAGGCAATTGACCGCGCGGGATCCGGGTTGCTGGGTCCCGCGCTTGTTTTCGGGAGGCAGCACATGCAAAAGGGAGATGCCATGGATGCGGCGGAGCGCTCGGAGCGCATCCCCGATATCGTCATCATCACCGGAATGTCCGGATCGGGCCGCACGCAGGCCATGCACGTGTTCGAGGACATGGGCTATTTTTGCATCGATAACCTGCCTCCGCGTCTCATCGCCCAGCTTGCCGAGCTCGTCGGCATCAATACGGGCGTGGGCAGGCATCTCGCCGTCACCTGCGATTTGCGTAGCCAGGGACTGTTTGACGAGTTGCTCGATGCGGTCGCCGCGCTCGAAGAGCGCGAGATGAGCTGCGACATCGTGTTCCTGGAGGCTTCTGACGAGGTGCTGATTCGTCGCTACAGCGAAAATCGCCGCCGTCATCCCATTGCCAAGCCGGGGGAGACTACGGCCGATGCCATTCAGCGCGAGCGCCTTCAGCTTCAGGGCGTGCGCGACCGAGCCGATATGATTATCGACACGAGCCGTCTGCGCACCTCTGCGCTGCGCAACAAGCTACGTATGGCATTTTCCGAGCTGTCCGACCAGCAGCTCATGGACGTCCACGTGTTCTCGTTTGGCTTTAAGCACGGCATGCCCGTCGAGGCGGACATTATGATCGACGTCCGCTTCCTGCCTAATCCGTTCTACGATCCCGAGATGCGCACGATGACCGGTCTCGATAAAAAGGTCTCCGATTTTGTTCTGGACCATCCCAAGACGCAGGAGTTTTGGAAGGCTTGGACACAGCTGCTCGATACGGTGATGCCGGGCTATATCGCGGAGGGTAAGCCGCAGCTTTCTATCGCCATCGGCTGCACGGGCGGCCAGCACCGCAGCGTTGCCATTGCCGAGGCCACGGCCCGTTACCTGGAAGGCGCTCAGTACCATGTGAGCATCTCCCACCGCGACCTGTCGCGCGCCAACACGAAGGCATAGGCCTGCATGTCGTTTACCGCTGAGGTGCGCGACGAGCTTGCGCGCTGCGAACCCGAATGTGAATACTGCGACTTGTCGACGCTTGCCGCCCTCACGCGCGTGAGCGGTACGCTCTCGCTTACCGGCTCTGGGCGGTATCGTTTGACGGTTGCGACTGAGACGGGAGCCGTCGCGCGCACGATGATCACGCTGACGCATCGTATCCTTAAGCTCAAAACGGAGTTCACCGTCCGTAAATCTGTATTGCATAAGGTTCGAAACTACCTCATCACCTTGCCTGATCAGCCCGATTTGGATAAGGCTCTGGTGCTGCTGGGCATTCTCGACCGTAGGGGAGGGCTCGTCGCAGGTGTGCCGCGTCACATTGTCGCCCGTCCATGCTGTAGACTTGCCTATATCCGCGGCGCGCTCATCGCGGGCGGCTTCGTGGCCGATCCACGCGGCGATTTTCATCTGGAGATCGCTGTGCAGGGCGAGCAATATGCCAAGGGACTTTGCGAGCTGTTGGAGCAGATTGGGGTCCATGCTCGTGTTAATGCACGGCGGGGGTCATATGCCGTGTACATTAAGAGCGCCGAGGAAATCGAGCATCTATTAAAGCTGATTGGTGCCAAGCGCAGCGTTGCCGAGATTGAGGAGGCGCGCGCGGTCAAGTTGGTTAAGAACGATGTGAACCGTCGCGTGAATGCCGAGCTCGCCAACCAGACCAGAAGCGCGGGTGCCGCCCAGCATCAGCTTGCGCTTATCGATGAGCTCGAGCAGCGTGGCCTTCGCGATGCGCTTCCGGATGCCTTGGCGGTCTTTTGCGACCTGCGCGAGCGCTATCCTGATCTGTCGCTGCGTGATTTGGGGGAGATGGCTGACCCTCCCTTGTCGAAGTCAGCCCTCTACCATCGTGTTTTACGGCTTGAAAAGCTCATTGAAGCAAACAGGTAGTTTGAAGTAACGACTTATATATGGATTTAGCTGCTATTTTAGTCTTTAAAACGTTTTAACGTAAATTTGATTTTCAATTTCGAGCATTCTCGTGAAATTCAAGTCAAAAAAAAGGTATATTAGGCGAGTGGTTAGTTTGTGGGCCTCAACGGCGGGCGCTGTAGCTCGCGGGGGCCTTACGAAAGGAGACACAATGGCAGTAAAGGTTGCTATTAACGGCTTCGGTCGCATCGGTCGTCTGGCTTTCCGTCAGATGTTCGGTCATGAGGGCTCCGAGATCGTCGCTATCAACGACCTCACCTCTCCCGATATGCTCGCTTACCTGCTGAAGTACGACTCCACGCAGGGCAACTACGCTCGCGATCACGAGGTCGTTGCTGGCGAGGATTCCATCACCGTTGACGGCAAGGAGATCAAGATCTACAAGGAGGCCGACGCCAACAACCTGCCTTGGGGCGACCTTGACGTCGACGTCGTTCTCGAGTGCACCGGCTTCTACACCAGCAAGGCTAAGGCTCAGGCCCACATCAACGCTGGCGCCAAGAAGGTCGTCATCTCCGCTCCGGCCGGCAGCGATCTGCCCACCATCGTGTACAACGTCAACCATGAGACGCTGACCGCTGAGGACAACATCATCTCCGCTGCTTCCTGCACCACCAACTGCCTCGCCCCGATGGCCAAGGGTCTGAACGACTTCGCTCCCATCGTGTCCGGCATCATGACCACCATCCACGCCTTCACCGGCGACCAGATGCCGCTCGACGGCCCGCAGCGCAAGGGCAACTTCCGTCGCTCCCGCGCCTGCTCCGAGAACATCGTCCCGAACACCACGGGCGCTGCCAAGGCCATCGGCCTGGTTCTCCCCGAGCTCAACGGCAAGCTCATCGGTGCCGCCCAGCGCGTCCCGACGCCGACCGGCTCGCTGACCAACCTCTACGCCGTCGTTGACAAGAAGGTCACCGTCGACGAGGTCAACGCTGCCATGAAGGCCTACGCCGAGACCATCCCCGAGACCTTCGCCTACAACGAGGACCAGATCGTCTCCCGCGACATCGTCGGCGAGACCCACGGCTCCATCTTCGACGCCACTCAGACCATGTGCTCTGACCTCGGCAACGGCCAGACCCTCGTTCAGGTCACCTCTTGGTACGACAACGAGAACTCCTACACCTCTCAGATGGTCCGCACCATCAAGTACTTCGAGAAGTTCGTTGCTTAATTTAGCTTTTAGCGAATAGCTCGTTGAGCGTCTAAAGAAGGGCGCGGCCTTATAGGGCTTACACCCTAGGGTCGCGCCCTTTTTATAAGAAATCGTCTGCCGTAATGGGAGGCAGACACGTACGAAAGGTAGAAGCAAACATGGCCTTTACCAAGAAGACCGTCCGCGACATCGATGTCGACGGAAAGCGCGTTCTCGTCCGCGTTGACTTTAACGTGCCTATCAAGGATGGCGTCGTTGGCGACACCACCCGTATCAAGGCTGCCCTGCCCACCATCAACTACCTCGTTGAGCACAACGCTCGCGTCATCCTCATGAGCCATCTCGGCCGTCCCGAGGGCACCGGCTTCCAGCCCGAGCTGTCCCTCGAGCCCGTCGCCAAGAAGCTCGCTGAGCTCTCTGGTCTCGACGTTGCCTTTGTCGCCGACACCTACGGCGAGAAGGCTGCCGAGGCTGTCGCTGCCGTCGAGCCGGGCAAGGTTCTCGTTCTCGAGAACGTCCGCTTCGATAAGCGTGAGAAGAAGAACGATCCCGAGATCGCCAAGAAGCTCGCTTCCTATGGTGACGTCTTCGTTCTCGATGCCTTCGGCACCGCTCACCGCGCCCAGGGTTCCGTCGTGGGCCCCGCCGCTTATCTGCCCGCCGTCGCCGGCTTCCTTCTCGAGAAGGAGGTCGACACGCTGACCGGCATCTTCGCCGAGCCCGAGCGTCCCTTCGTCGCCATCGTCGGCGGTTCCAAGGTTTCCTCCAAGATCGGCGTTCTCGATCACCTCATCGACTCCGCTGACACCCTGATCATCGGTGGCGGCATGGCCTACACCTTCTTCCTGGCTCAGGGCCTGTCCGTTGGCCAGTCCCTCAAGGAAGAGGACTGGGTCGAGCGCGCCGGCGAGATGCTCAAGAAGGCCGAGGAGAAGGGTGTCAAGATCCTGCTCCCCATCGACAACCGTGTTGCCGATCACTTTGGCGAGGACGCTGCCCCCGAGGTTGTTGCTTCCGACGCTATCCCCGACGATCGTGAGGGTATGGACATCGGTCCCAAGACCGAGGAGCTCTATGCCGAGGCTGTCAAGGGCGCCAAGACCGTGTTCTGGAACGGCCCCATGGGCGTTTTCGAGTTTGACAACTTTGCTCACGGCACCCAGGCTATCGCCGAGGCTCTCGCCGAGGCTGACTGCACCTCGATCATCGGCGGTGGTGACTCTGTCGCAGCTGTCAACAAGTTCAACCTGGCCGACAAGATGAGCTGGATCTCCACCGGTGGTGGCGCTTCCATGGAGCTCGTCGAGGGTAAGGCCCTGCCCGGAGTGGAGGCGCTTCTCGATGCCTAATCGCACCCTTCTTATCGCTGGTAACTGGAAGATGAACAACGACGTCGCCGAGGCCGCCAAGCTCGCCGACGAGCTGGCTCAGGCTCTGCCCGAGGTTCCGGCTGGCGTCGAGGTGCTCGTCTGCCCTCCGACCATCGACATCACCACGGTTCATGACCGCATTCAGGCTGCCCCCATCGCCCTCGGTGCACAGAACGTGTACTGGGAGGCCAAGGGTGCCTTCACCGGTGAGTCTTCTTGCGACATGCTCAAGTCCGCTGGCTGCACCTACTGCATCATCGGTCACTCCGAGCGTCGCGACTACTTCCACGAGACCGACGAGGACCAGAACAAGAAGGCCAAGGCTCTCGTTGCCGCCGGTCTTGTTCCCGTCTTCTGCTGCGGCGAGTCCCTCGAGGTCCGCGAGGCTGGCACCTATGTCGAGCACGTCGTGAACCAGGTCAAGGCTGGCCTTGCTGGCCTTGAGATCACCTGCCCCAAGCAGGTCGTCGTCGCCTACGAGCCCATCTGGGCCATCGGCACCGGCAAGACCGCTACCGCCGAGGACGCTCAGGAGGTCTGCGGTGCTATCCGTGAGACCCTCAAAGAGATGTTCGGCGAGGAGCTCGCTAACGGCATCCGCGTGCTGTATGGCGGTTCCGCCAAGCCCGGCAACATCGCCGAGCTCGTCGCCAAGCCCGACGTTGACGGCGCCCTCGTGGGCGGCGCTTCGCTCAAGGCTGCCGACTTCGCCTCTATGGTCGTCAAGGCAGGCGAGTAGGACATATGGCACAACGTCATCTTCCTGCACTCCTGATTATCATGGATGGCTGCGGCCTTGCTCCGGCCGATGGCGAGAATGCCGTCGCCGCTGCCAAGACGCCCTTCCTTGATGGCCTGTACGAGAAGTACCCCCACACCACGCTCGGTGCTTCGGGCGAGGACGTGGGCCTTCCCGACGGCCAGATGGGCAACTCCGAGGTGGGTCACCTCAACATCGGTGCCGGCCGCATCGTGTTCCAGGAGCTTTCGCGCATCAACAACGCCATCAAGGACGGCTCCATCGCCAAGAACGAGGTTTTTGTCAAGGCTATGGACGACGTCAAGGCTGACGGTAAGACTCTCCACCTCATGGGCCTTATGAGCCCGGGCGGTGTTCATTCTCACATGAACCACGTCGAGGCTCTGGTCAAGATGGCTGCCGAGCACGGTGTCAAGACCGTTCGCGTCCACGCCTTCATGGATGGTCGCGACGTTGACCCGCAGTCCGGTGCCGGTTACATGAGTGAGTTCTGCGCCTTCCTGGCTAAGATCTCCGAGGAGACCGGTTGCGACGCTCGCGTTGCCACCGTCTCGGGCCGTTATTGGGCCATGGACCGCGATAATCGTTGGGAGCGCATCCAGCGCGCCTACGACGTCATGGTCAACGCGTCCGATGCCGATACCGACCCCGTTGCCGGTATCAAGGCCTACTACGAGAAGGATCCGCGCGGCGACGAGTTCGTCGAGCCCTTCGCTGCCCACAACGAGGGCATTCACGAGGGCGACGCGGCCATCTTCTTCAACTTCCGTCCCGACCGCGCTCGTCAGATGACCCGCGTGTTCACGGACAAGGAGTTCGACGGCTTTGAGCGCGAGCAGATCAAGCTTTCGCACTTTGTGACGATGACCGAGTACGATCCGACGTTTGACGTCGAGGTCGCCTTCCCCAAGACGTTCCCCGAGAACGTCCTGGCCGACGTTATCGCCGCCAATGGCCTGAAGCAGCTGCACACTGCCGAGACCGAGAAGTACGCCCACGTGACGTTCTTCCTCAACGGTGGCATCGAGGAGCCCAAGGAGGGCGAGGAGCGCGTGCTCGTCGCTTCCCCCAAGGTTGCTACCTACGATCTGCAGCCCGAGATGAGCGCTCCCGAGGTTACCGAGAAGCTCGTCGCCGCCATCAACGAGGATCGCGCTGATTTCTACATCGTGAACTTCGCGAACTGCGACATGGTTGGTCACACCGGTGTCTTCGACGCTGCCGTTAAGGCTGTCGAGGCTGTTGACGATGCCCTGTCCAAGGTTGTCCCGGCGATTCTCGCCAAGGGCGGCTTTGCGCTGATTACCGCCGACCACGGCAACGCCGATCACATGTTTGACGTTGCTTCCGACGGTTCCAAGCATCCGTTTACGGCTCACACCACCAACCGTGTGCCGTTCATCATCGTTGATGAGAAGGCACAGCTCACCGGTATCGAGGACGGCCGTCTTTCCGATATCGCTCCGACCATGCTCACCATGGCTGGTATTGAGCCTTCCGCCGAGATGACGGGCCGCGTGCTCGCCACCGAGGCCTAATAGAAAACAAATACCGTTTTCTAGTAAGGGGGTTGTCCACAACCGGACAACCCCCTTTTTGGTATTTCTGCCATTTCCACCCCGTCCTTGAGTGGCAGGTAGGGGAGATCGGGGGATTGTGGTACAGTACTGGAGTTTGAACTGTTCTATTAAGGAGCTTATCTATGGGTCCGTTCCAGATTCTTCTGTTTGTCGTTTGGGCTGTCTCTGCCGTGGCGCTGACGATTCTCGTCCTGATGCATTCCGGTAAGGGCACCGGCGTTTCGGATATGATCGCTAGCTCGCTGTATAACTCCAGCTCTGCCACGGGCGTCATGGAGCAGAACCTCGATCGCCTGACGGTAATTATGGCCGTTGTTTTTGCCGTGTGCGTCGTCCTGTGCATGTTCTTCTTCCCGCAGGGCATCGTCGGCTACTAAGCATCGGCGTATATACGTTTGCAATGGGTCTCGCAGGTGCGGGACCCTTTTTGTTTACATATTTGTAACAGAGTCAAAATATCCCCACATACTTCGCCCAACTAAAGAAATTCTCGACCGTTAACCGGAATTAGCCCCAAATCGTGCATAAAATGCGCTACTGTATTGCGAAACGTTGGTCCGTTGTGCATAACCAGCCATAGCAGCGGGCGGCGTTTTGATGGTTCGGATCGGATCGTCTCGACATATGTCCGACTGAACATTTCTTTGTCCTATCTCATAAGGAGGATGGCATGGCTGATTCTATGTTCCACCAGCCCGTTATGGGTCGTCGCGCCTTTGTTGGCGGCACCCTCGCTGCGAGCTCCATGGCTTTTCTTGCCGCATGCGGCAAGAAGGGCGGCGACGCTTCCGGTTCTGAGTCCGGTTCGACGCTGAACTTCTACATCAACAACCCGGTCTGCATCGACCCCTACAATGTCCAGGAGGACCAGGGCACTCAGGTCGAGTACCAGCTCTTTGACGCTCTGACCTCTTATGACGCCGAGAAGGGCGAGATCGTTCCGCTGGCTTGCGAGTCCTTTGAGGCCAACGACGACGCCACCGAGTTTACCTTCAAGATCAAGAAGGCCAAGTTCCACAACGGCGACGACGTTACCTCCAAGTCCTTCAAGCTCGGTTGGGAGCGTCTGGTCAACACCAAGTCGGCCATCGCTACCGAGTACGGCCCTTCCGAGGTCTCCTATCACCTTTCCATGGTCGAGGGCTATGACGACCTGCTTGCCGGTAACGCTACCGAGCTCAGCGGTGTTACTTGCCCCGACGATGAGACCCTCGTCGTCAAGCTGTCTTCCGCTTACGCCGACTTCCCCTTCGTCGCCTCTCACCCGGCTCTGGCCCCGGTTCCCGAGTGCGCCGAGTCCGATGTCAAGAGCTTCTACCTTGCACCGGTCGGTAACGGCCCGTTCATGATGGACGGCAAGTGGGAGGATGGTCAGGAGATCAACCTCAAGAAGTTCGACGATTACTATGGCGACAAGGCCAAGATCGATGGCATCCACTTCCAGGTCATCAAGGATATGGAGACCGCTTACAAGGAGTTCCAGGCCGGTAACCTCGATGTCTGCGACGTTCCCGTTGCTCAGATCGACGCTGCCAAGAAGGATCGCGGCGTGTCCAAGGACGGCTACACCATGGGTGACGGCGAGCGCATGCTGCTCGGCGCCGAGCCTTCCACCTACTACCTGACCTGCAACAACACGGCCGAGCCGTTCAACAACGCCGACCTGCGCAGGGGTATCTCCCTGGCCATCAACCGTGAGGCCATCTGCAAGACCATCTTCAAGGGTACCCGTACCCCTGCCGACGGCATTGTTCCTCCGGGCATCGATGGCTACAAGGAGGGCGCATGGGAGTTCTGCGCCTACGACGTCGACAAGGCTAACGAGTACCTCGACAAGGTTGCTCCCGCTGGTGCTAACGGCGATCGTGGCATTAACGTGACTCTGTCCTACAACCAGGACGGTGGCCACAAGGAGATCATGGAGTCCATCATCGGCGACCTCGCCAAGGTTGGCGTTACCGCTGTCTCCGATACCCCCGAGTGGTCTGCCCTGCTCGAGCAGTATCAGAACTTTAACTATCAGTTCGGTCGTCTGGGTTGGATTGCTGACTACCCGATCATGGACAACTTCCTGTATCCGCTGTTCCACTCCGACTCCCTCGGTGGCGACAACCGCTCTGGTTACAACAACCCCGAGTTCGACGCCAAGGTCGATGAGGCCCGTACCACGGTTGACGACGAAGAGCGCGTCGCTAAGATGCAGGAGGCCGATGCAATGGTCGCTGCCGACTGCCCGGTCATCCCGGTGATGTTCTACACGCACACCATCGCCGGCTCCGATCGCATCAAGCACCTCTATGTCGATCCGCAGAAGCACGCCGATCTGGGTACCGCTGAGCTCGCCTAAGAGTTTGCAGCTTCCGTGAGGGTCAAGTATTTACGTAGACCTCATGGGAAACATACAGTTCTCCCTAACCTGGGGTAAACTGGCTGATGGTAATTTTGGGATGCCGGTCTGGCGATCGGCATCCCATTTAGGTTAATCCCTAGATAGGGGAGTGGTATGGGTAAGTACATCGTTAAACGTGTGCTTCAGTTCATCCCGGTGTTTTTGGGCGTTACGCTGATTTTGTTCGCCCTCCAGAATATCGTGCCGGGAGATCCGATCAAGCTGATCGGTGGAGACAAGGCTCTGTCCCCCGAGGTGGAGCTTCAGCTTCGCGTCCGCTATCACCTGGTCCAGTCGGACGAGGACGGCAACGCGATCCTTGACGAGAACGGCGACCCCGTTCAAACGTCGCTCGTGGACCGTTACTTGTATTACATGAACGGCCTGCTTCATGGCGATCTGGGCAATTCGTATCAGCGCAAGCTGCCGGTTACGGAAATCTTTGCCCAGAAGTATCCGTATACGGTCAAACTTGCCGCGTGCGCCATCGTGCTCGAGGCAATCATGGGTATCGGTGCGGGTATCATTTCGGCGGTAAAGCGTTATTCCTTCTGGGATATTTTGGTAACGCTCACCACGTCGATCCTCGTTGCCGTCCCGGCCTTCTGGCTCGGTATGTTGCTGCAACTGTTCTTTGGCGTCATTCTCAAGGACGCCACGGGCGGTGCATTCTCCATGCCGATCTCGGGTGCCGGCGGTGCCAGCTCTCAGTATCAGGATTGGATGCACTATGTGCTTCCGACCATTACGCTGGCTTCGGTTTCGACCGCTTATGCTGCCCGCATTATGCGCTCGCAGCTGCTTGACGTCATGAACCAGGATTACATTCGTACGGCAAAAGCCAAGGGTCTCTCCAATCGCGCGATCATCATCAAGCATGCGCTTAAGAATGCACTCATCCCCGTCGTTACCTATATTGGTGTCGACTTTGGCGGCATGCTTTCGGGCGCCATCCTGACCGAGACGGTCTTCAACTGGCCCGGTATCGGCTATGAGGTCTATCGCGCCATTAGCATGCGTGACTGGCCCATCGTTATGGGCGGCGTTACGCTCATCGTCGTCGTCGTCATGGTGATCAACCTGCTCGTCGACATTAGCTATGCATTCCTCGACCCGCGCATCCGCCTTGGCGGTCCGTCGGATAAGGCCTAAGGGAGGTACGTCTCATGCAGGAAACTGATCCTCAGTCTCAGGAGCAGGCTACCGCCACCAATGCCGCATCTGCTCCCGCCAAGTCCCGCACGCTGTGGGGCGACGCTTTTAAGCGTCTTCGTAAGAACAAGCTCGCCGTTATCGGTGTCTGCTGGATCATCATCGTCGTTGTGGTTGCCCTGACCGCAGATCTGTGGGCTAAGCCCTGGCTCGGTTCGCCAACGGCTTCCGACTCAACCACCATGGCCCAGACGTCGCTGATGGCTCCGTGTGCAGAGCACCCGTTTGGCACCGACGCCCTTGGTCGTGACATTCTCGTCCGCGTTATCTACGGTGCACGTGTTTCGCTTTCCGTCGGTATTATGGCCACTGCGATCTCCACGGTGATTGGTCTGGTCATGGGTGCCCTAGCCGGTTTCTACGGCGGCATCTGGGATACGATCATCATGCGCTGCGCGGATATCTTCCTGGCATTCCCGTACGTGCTTTTCGTTGTCGCCATGATCGCCGTTATCGGCCGTGGTCTTCAGAACGTCTTTTTTGCCATCGGCATTCTCGGCTGGCCTTCGATTGCGCGCGTCTTCCGCTCTGCAATCTTGACGGTCAAGGAAAACGATTATGTTGACGCTGCGCGCGCGATGGGTGCATCTGATGCTCGTATCGTCGTGCGTCACATCTTCCCGAACTCCGTCGCCTCCATTGTGGTCTACGCGACCATGAACATTGGTGGCGCCATTCTGACCGAGTCCGCTCTGTCCTTCCTCGGCATGGGCGTTATTCCGCCTACGCCTTCGTGGGGCTCCATGATTCAGGACGGTCAGCAGTATCTTCTGACTGCTCCCTGGATGATGATCATGCCCGGTCTGGCAATTCTCTCGACGGTGCTCGCCTTCACCCTGCTGGGTGACGGTCTGCGCGACGCCCTCGACGTCAAGATGAAGGACGCATAAGGATGAAGAAGAACAAGAACTATGTGGACCTGAAGGACCAGCCGGTTCCCGAGGGCCAGCATCTGCTCGAGGTCGATGACCTTAAGATGTATTTCCACACCGAGGATGGCGTTGTTCGCGCTGTCGACGGTGTCTCCTACACGCTCGATCGCGGCGAGACCCTGGGCGTCGTCGGTGAGTCCGGCTCCGGTAAGTCCGTGACCGCCATGACCATCATGGGTCTTATCTCGATGCCTCCGGGAAAGATCGAGGGCGGCGACGTTCGCTATCGCGGTCGTTCTATCCTCGAGATGACCGAGGAAGAGATGCAGCACATTCGCGGTAACGACATCGCGATGATCTTCCAGGATCCTATGACCTCCTTGAACCCGGTCTATAAGATCGGCAAGCAGGTGGGCGAGGGTCTTCGTCTGCACCGCGGCTACTCCAAGCAGGAGGCGCTCAAGCGTGCCACCGAGCTTTTGGACCTCGTTGGTATTCCCGAGCCCGAGAAGCGCGTCAATGAGTATCCGCACCAGTTCTCTGGCGGTATGCGTCAGCGCGTCATGATTGCCATGGCTCTTGCCTGCGATCCCGATATTTTGATTGCCGACGAGCCCACGACTGCCCTGGACGTTACCATTCAGGCTCAGATTATTGAGCTTATGCAGGAAATGCAGGAGAAGAACGGCAACGCCATCATCATGATCACCCATGACCTGGGCGTTGTCGCTGATATGGCCGACAAGATCATGGTTATGTACGCCGGCCGTCCCGTCGAGTTCGGTACTGCTGAGGAAATCTTCTACGAGAGCCGCCACCCCTACACCTGGGGCCTTATCCGCTCCATCCCGGAGCAGGCCATCGATGAGAAGAAGCCGCTTACGCCGATTCATGGCAACCCGCCTTCGCTCATGAACCTGCCCGAGGGCTGCGTGTTCTCTCCTCGCTGCCCCTATGCGACGGATAAGTGCCGCAAGCAGCGCCCCGAGCGTTTTGTTACCGAGTCTGGTCACTATTCTGCGTGCCACTACGCTGGCGACCCCGAGTTCCTCAAGAACGCTCCTGTGACGTCCCGTACGCGCAAGGATTCCAAGAAGGGAGGCGAGGCGTAATGGCAGATACCAACGAGCGTACTCCGCTGCTGAAGGTCGAGCACCTCTCTAAGGAGTTCCCCGCTGAGTCCGGCATGTTCGCCAAGCGCTTCTCCAAGCGTGTCGTCTCTGCTGTAAATGACATCTCTTTTGAGATTTATCCTGGCGAGACCTTCGGTCTGGTTGGCGAGTCTGGTTGCGGTAAGTCCACCACGGGCCGTACTATCATGCGCCTGACCAAGCCGACCGCCGGTAAGGTGTTCTTCCAGGGTAAAAATGTTGCCGAGATGAGCAAGCATGAGATCAAGGACATGCGTCGCGAGATGCAGTTTATCTTCCAAGATCCTTATGCTTCGCTCAACCCTCGTATGACCATCGGTGAGATCGTCTCCGAGCCCATGACCATTCACGGCGTGGGCACCAAGGAGGAACGCATTGAGCGCGTCCGCGAGCTTCTCGACGTTGTCGGACTGAACCCCGAGCACATCAACCGTTATCCTCATGAGTTCTCCGGCGGTCAGCGTCAGCGTGTCGGCATCGCCCGCGCGTTCGCTTTGAAGCCCAAGCTGATCATCTGCGACGAGCCGGTTTCCGCTTTGGATGTGTCCATTCAGGCCCAGGTTCTGAACCTGCTCAAGGAACTCCAGGACAAGTTCGGTACCGCGTATCTGTTTATCGCTCACGACCTGTCCGTCGTGCAGCACATTTCCGATCGCGTTGCCGTTATGTATCTGGGTAAGATGGTTGAGGTTTCGGACTGGAAGACGCTCTATAGCGAGCCTCACCATCCGTACACGCAGTCGCTGCTGTCTGCCGTGCCGGTTCCCGATCCGGATATCCAGAAGACCCGTAAGCGCATCATCCTCGCCGGCGATCCGCCGTCACCGTTGGATCCGCCGACCGGTTGCCGTTTTCACACTCGCTGCCCGATCGCGCAGGGCATCTGCTCTGAGAAGCTTCCCGAGTTTAAGGAAGTTGCACCTGGTCACTGCTGCGCGTGCCACTTCGCGGAGCCGTTCCCGATCAAGGAATCGCACATCGACTTGTAGCCGGTTGTTATCGTCCGGGCCCGCCCTGAAGTTACTTTTCAGAACGTCCTCGGACATGCAAGAAACCCCCGCTGCGCACTTCGTGCGGCGGGGGTTTCTTGCGTCCTGCGGAGTGTTCTGAAAAGTAACTTCAGGGCGGGCCCTGGGGTAACTCGGCAGGGAGAGTGCGATTTCCTGATCGCTCACTTAATTTAATAAGAAATTGAGTGAGGCCGGAGCTTTGGCTCCGGCCTCCTTATATAAGGGCTCGGCAAAGTATAAGGGCTCGGCAAAGCCGAGCCACTAAATTCTTATCAGCCCCAGAACATGTTTGAGAACTGTGCTTGAAGTGCGTTAACGCAGGGTCGGAATGGGGGCAACTTCCCAACGCACTCCGCAGGGGGCGGTACATTTTGTAGCGCGAAGCGCGAATCAAAATGTACCGCATGCCCGAGGCCGCGTTGGGAAGTTGCCCCCGTTCCGACCCGGACATACGGATCTACCTGCGCATTTACAAATTCG
>DBGBZQ010000008.1:0-2413 GCA_048368115.1 Collinsella sp. | reverse complement strand
CCCTGCCGCGCAAATTGGCAAGCACTTCTTTATCGACCATGCCATGGGCGTCGTCATCGGCGAAACCACCATCGTGGGCGACAACTGCGTGCTCTATCAGGGCGTCACGCTCGGCGGTACCGGCAACGAGACCGGCAAGCGTCACCCCACCCTGGGCAACAATGTCACGGTGGGCACGGGCGCCAAGGTGCTCGGCAACATTCGCATCGGCAACAACGTCAAAATCGGCGGCAACTCGGTCGTCGTTAAGGACGTCCCCGACAACTGCACCGTCGTGGGCGTGCCGGGACGTATCATCAAGCGCAACGGTTGCCGTGTGTTCGAGGAGAGTTTCGACGCCAAGCAGCATCGCGAGTACATGCCCGATAACGCCGCCGAGCAGTCCGCCCTCAACCGCCAGGGCATCACCGAGAATGCCCGCCGCGTCAAGGAACTCGAGCGAGAGGTGGCCGAGCTCAAGGCCCTCGTCGCCAAGCTCGTGGACGAACGTTAGGAACGCAGGCGGCACAAAACGACATCGGCACCGACGCAAAAGGCGCGCCAGGGAATCAATCCCCGGCGCGCCATTCCTTTTGATGTGACATGCGGGACTGTCCCTTTGTCACATTATGCGAACTGACTCAGATAGAGGTCGGCGTAGGCACCCTCGGCAGCCAGCAGCTCCTTATGCGTACCCTGCTCGATGATATTGCCGTGGTCCATGACCAAGATCAGGTCGGCATCGACGATCGTCGACAAACGGTGCGCGATCACAAAGCTCGTGCGCCCGCGCATAAGCGCGTCCATGGCACGGCCGATGGCAAGCTCGGTACGCGTGTCCACGCTTGAGGTCGCCTCGTCCAGGATGAGAATCGCCGGGTTGTTGAGCAGCACGCGTGCGATGGTCAGCAGCTGACGCTGGCCCTGGCTGATGCTTTCGGCATCGTTGGCCACGCGCGTGTCGTAGCCCTGCGGCATGGTGCGCACGAAGAAGTCGACCTGCGCGGCACGAGCGGCGGCCACAATTTCGTCGCGCGTTGCCTCGGGGCAGCCGTAGGCGATGTTTTCGGCAATCGTGCCATCGAATAGCCAGGCGTCTTGCAGCACCATGCCAAACTGCTGACGTAGCTCGCCGCGATCCATGCGGCTCGTATCCACGCCGTCGAGCGTAATACGCCCGCCGTCAATCTCGTAGAAGCGCATGAGCAGGTTGATGAGCGTCGTCTTGCCTGCGCCCGTGGTTCCCACCACCGCGATCTTCTGGCCCGGCTCGGCAGTAAACGACACGTCGCGCATAAGCGGCTTGTCGGGCGAATAACCAAAGCGCACATGCTCAAAGGAGACACGGCCCTCGACCTTGCCCGGCAGCTTGGCGGCCTCGTCCGGCAGCGGATCGGCCTCCATCTCGGGCTCATCGAGCAGGTCGAACACGCGCTCCGCACTCGCCAGCGCGCTCTGCAGCGAGTTGAAGGTAAACGACAGCTGCGTCATGGGCTCAGATGCCTCGTAGATAAACTGGAAGAACGCCTGGAACACGCCGACGGTCATGTGGCCGGCAACCAGCATACTGCAGCCCACAATCGCAATCACGATCTGTGCCAGGCGGCCGATAAAGCGCACCGCGGGGCCGACGGCGTTAATCATAAAGTCGGCCTTGGCACTCACGCGTGCCAGCTCGCCCGAGGCCTGGTGCACCTCGGCAGAACTTTGGCGCTCGCGGTTAAACGCGCGAATCACCAGACGGCCCGAGTAGCCTTCCTCGACCGCACTCGTAATCTTGGACACCCACTCTTGGCGCTCACCGGTTACGTCATGCGTGCGGCGCGAGACCACCTTGGTCACCAGCAGCGACAACGCCGTAAAGAACAAAAAGACGAGCGTGAGCGGCACGCTAAACACGAACATCACGCTCACGGCGCCCACCACGGTACCGATCGACACCAGAAGCTGCAGCAAGCCGCGCTGCATGCTCTCGGACATCTTGTCCAAGTCGTTGGTCGCACGGCTGACGACCTCACCGGGACGATGCGCGTCAAAAAAGGCAAGCGGCAGACGGTTGAGCTTTTGTGCGATGCGGTTGCGTAGGCACAGGTTGAGGCGTTCGGCAACGCTCGACATCAAAAAGCTCTGGAGCGCGTAGAACGAGGCAGCGGCCGTCCAGATCATAAAGTAGATGAAGATGGTCCTGCCGCAGTTCTCCCAGGTGATGTTGAAGGTGGTGTCGTTGGCAAACGCCACCTGAATGTGGCCCCACAGCTCATCGATCACGCGGGCGCTATATGCCGGCGCAGCAGTGTTAAAGATGGCATAGAACACAATGCTCGCGAACACGATATAGAAGCGCCAATGGTCGCCGGCAGCCTCGCTCCACAGGCGGCGCACCGTCGCCCAGGTATCTCGAGGCGTCTCGTCCTCGTCTTCATCGTCCACGTCG
>DBGBZQ010000007.1:0-4709 GCA_048368115.1 Collinsella sp. | reverse complement strand
AAGAACCTCAAGGGCAAGAAGGCCATCATCGTTTCTGGCGGCAGCTCTATGCGCCGCGGCGGGTTCCTGCAGGACGTTGAGGCCGACCTCAAAGAGGGCGGCTTCGAGGTTAAGCTGTTCGAGGGCGTCGAGTCCGACCCGTCCATCGAGACGGTCATGAAGGGCGCCGAGGCCATGCGCGAGTTCGAGCCCGACTGGATTATCGCCATCGGTGGCGGCTCGCCCATCGATGCCGCTAAGGCCATGTGGGTCTTCTACGAGTATCCCGAGGAGTCCTTCGAAAACATCATCCAGCCGTTCAGCTTCCCTGAGCTGCGTCAGAAGGCTCATTTCTGCGCCATCTCCTCTACCTCCGGCACCGCTACCGAGGTCACCGCGTTCTCCGTCATTACCGACTACGCCAAGGGCATCAAGTACCCGCTGGCCGACTTCAACATCACCCCTGATGTCGCCATCGTCGACCCCGAGCTCACCTACACCATGCCCGCCAAGCTGTGCGCTCACACCGGCATGGATGCTCTGACCCACTGCATGGAGGCCTACGTTTCCACCTGCGCCTCTATGTTCACCGACGCCAACGCTCTGCACGGCATCCGCGAGATCGTCGAGTGGCTGCCCAAGTCCTATGCTGGCGACCATGAGGCCCGTCAGCACATGCACGAGGCTCAGTGCATCGCCGGTATCGCCTTCTCCTCGGGCCTGCTCGGCATCGTTCACTCCATGGCTCACAAGACCGGTGCTGCCTTCGAGAACGGCCACATCATCCACGGTGCCGCTAACGCCATGTACCTGGGCAAGGTCATCCAGTGGAACTCCAAGGATCCCCGTGCTGCCGAGCGTTACGCTTACGTGGCCAAGGAGATCCTGCACCTTCCCGGCGAGACCAACGAGGAGCTCATCGCTGCGCTCGTCCAGAAGATCCGCGACCTCAACGACCAGCTCAACATTCCGCAGTCCATCAAGGATTACGCGAATGGTGGCGTGAAGGTCGACGCCGAGAACCCGCAGATGGTTTCCGAGGAGGAGTTCCTCGCCAAGCTGCCCGAGATCGCCGCGAACGCCGAGCAGGACGCCTGCACGCCCGAGAACCCGCGTGAGACCAAGGCTGCCGACTTCGAGAAGATCCTCAAGGCCTGCTACTACGACACCGACATCGATTTCTAATCGACTCTTGTTATCGTAACGAGGGGCTCCGCACGTATCCGTACGGAGCCCCTTTCTTTTTTAGAGAATGGGATAGTTATGGCTGCAATTTTCAATAGCCCCAGCAAGTACATCCAGGGTCCGGACGAGCTCGCCAAGCTCGGCTCCTATGTCGAGCCGCTCGGCGCTAAGGCCCTCGTCATCGTGACGCCTTCGGGCAAGAAGCGCGTCGGTGCCAAGATCGAGGGCGGCTTTGCCGAGGCCAAGGCCGAGCTGCTGTTTGAGAACTTTAACGGCGAGTGCTCCAAGGGCGAGGTCGATCGCCTGGTTGCGCTCGCTCGCGACAACGGTTGCGACATCATCGTCGGCGTCGGTGGCGGCAAGATCCTCGACACCGCGAAGGCCGTCGCCTATTACCTGGAATCCCCGGTTATCATTTGCCCCACCATTGCTTCGACCGATGCCCCGTGCTCGGCGCTTTCGGTGCTCTATACCGATGACGGCCAGTTCGACAAGTACCTCTTCCTTAAGGCAAACCCCAATATCGTCCTGATGGATACGACGGTTATCGCGGCGAGCCCGGTGCGCCTGACGGTTTCCGGCATGGGCGATGCGCTCGCAACCTATTTCGAAGCTCAGGCGACGCACGATGCCGACGGTGGCACTTGTGCCGGCGGCAAGGGCGGCATGGCCGGCCTGGCGCTCGCCAAGCTCTGCTACGAGACGCTTATGGCCGATGGCGTCAAGGCCAAGGTTGCGCTGGAGAAGGGTGCGCTCACGCCTGCCGTCGAGCACATCATCGAGGCCAATACGCTGCTTTCGGGCATTGGCTTTGAGAGCTCGGGCCTTGCTGCTGCTCATGCCATCCACAATGGCCTGACGATGCTGCCCGAGTGCCACGGCATGTATCACGGCGAGAAGGTCGCCTTTGGCACTATCGTCCAGCTGGTACTCGAGGATGCCCCGACCGAGAAGCTCGAGGAAGTCTTGGGCTTCTGCATTGAGCTTGGCCTGCCGGTCACGATGAAGGAACTTGGCGTTGCCGAGCTTACGCGCGAGCAGGCCATGATTGTTGCCGAGGCCGCCTGCGCACCCGATGACACCATGTGCAACATGCCCTTTGAGGTGACGCCCGAGATGGTCGCAAACGCCATCCTGGGTGCCGACGCGCTGGGCCACTACTATCTCATGGATGAGTAAATCAAGCTAAGGAAGGGGCAAAGCCAACAGATGGCTTTGCCCCTTTTTGCTATGGTGCAAACTAACCTGGCCCCTTCGCACCAAGTTGGTGCAAAGGGGCCAGGTTAGTTTGCACCAATCGTTGTTTGATGAAGGGCGGATTCTCGTATGGCGCTTCCTATGGTTTACGGCGGTCCCGGCCGGTATGTTCAGGGGCCGGGCGAACTGTCGCGTCAAGGCAGGTATTTGTCATGGTTGGGCTGCGCTGCCTATGTCTTGTTTGACCAAGGCACCGAGGATCGGCTGTGCAGGCAGATCGTCGATGGATTTCTGGACGAAGATCTAAGCGAGCCGTTCTTTAAGATTTATGACGGTCCGTGTACGGAAGAGGCCGTTGTCGAAATGGCTAAGGAAGCCCAGGCCGAGTATTGCGACATGGTAGTGGGTATTGGCGGCGGCAAGATGCTCGACATCGCCAAGGCCGTTGCGTTTTATGCCGAGTTGCCGTTGTGCGTATGCCCCACGGCGGCTTCGATGGACGGTCCGTGCAGCGAGATTTCCGATGCCGATTTGCAGGGTGTTGCAAATGCGGTCTTTAGAAACGAGCGCAATATGGCCAACGAGCAGGCCAAGGTGACCAAACAAAAACTCGTGCAGCTCATGTGCGAGGCATAGCTTGGCACTTGATTGACCTTGTGCAATCGAGGCGGCGATAGGCCATAGACTATTTGCCTCAAAGGTGCGCCGCGTGTAATTTGCCCGAGGTGTGGGCCGATAGCGTATCATTATCTCTTGCTTGTTTGCACTGCTCAGGGAGGGGCCGCGCATGGCGCAGGAACACGATCTGTTTGATGACATTATCGAGATCAGCAAGGGTTTCGACTTTCTTAAAAACCCGCTTGGCGGCGTGACCGATGCACTCGATCCGTCGGCGCCGCAGTGGAATCCTGCCGACTATAAGGAGCGCCCGCGCGGAAACACCATTCCGTGTCTGACCTGCAAAAACGAAAAGAGCGGCTGCACCGCGTGCATGGACGTGTGCCCGGTCAACGCTATCGAGGTCGAGGAAGACTCCATCGAGATCCTCGACTCCTGTCGCAAGTGCGGCCTGTGCGCCGCTGCCTGTCCGACCGAGGCGATCATCTCGCCGCGCCTGGCGCCCAAAAACGTCTACGACGACATTGTCTCTGCGGCTACGAGTCACGAAACCGCCTACGTTACCTGCACGCGTGCCCTTAAGCGCATGCCGCGCGAGAACGAGGTCGTCGTTGCCTGCGTGGGCGATATTACGGCCGAGACCTGGTTCTCGGTACTGGCCGATTATCCCAACGTGAGCGTCTACCTGCCGTTGGGCGTGTGCGATAAATGTCGCAACACCGGCGGTGAGGACATTCTTGGCGAGGCGATTGCGAAGGCCGAGGAGTGGTCTGGCACGGGTATGGGCCTAGAGGTCGACCCCAAGAGCCTCAAGTGCCATAAGCGCCGCGAGTACGAGCGCAAGGAGTACATGGAAAAGATTGCCCGCACCACGGGCCTGACGGTGACCAAGCTTAATCCGGCGACGGCGGCGCTGGCCTCGGTGACGCAAAAGCTCAAGGCCCATCGCCATCAGATTACCCAGCTGGAGCGCACGCTCAACACCATGTGCGGCACCACGACGACCAAGCGTCGCCGTTCGCTCACGCACGGGCGGCAGCTGGTGCTCTCGACGCTGCAAAACCACCCCGAGCTTGCCCAGAACATGCAGGTGAGCACGCCGGAATGCGATTTTGACAAGTGCACGTCGTGCGGCGAGTGCGTCAACGTGTGCCCCACGTTTGCCTGCGATTTGGTGGGAAGCGGTCGCTTTGCACTGGAGTCCACGTATTGCTTAGGTTGCGGAGCCTGCGTCAAGGTGTGCCCCGAGCATGCGCTCAAGCTTGTCGAGCACGATGCGTCCAATCTGGTCGTCGTCGACCCCGAGGCCGAGGAAAAGGCCGCTCAGAAGGCCAAGGCCCACGAGGAGGCCGAGAAGGTCAAGGCCGAGGCAAAGGAAAAGCTCAACAAGATGCTCGACCAAGTGGAAAAGCTCGCGGACTAGCTAAACGAGCGTAAATGATGGCCGGTAGGACAGGTACTGCCCCGCCGGCCAAAAAAGTTGCGGTGGAATAGTTCCTGTTTTGCCCTTAAGCTGGCCATTCTGGGAACTATTCCACCGCAACTAATAGATGGTTAGCCCATGCTGCTCTGATGGGTCTCGCTGCCGTTATTGCGGCGGGTGACCGTTTCGTGGAGTAAAAAGAAGCTGGGAACCTGCTTTGTCTCGGTGTATTCCATAAGGATGCCGTCGGCGTTGTAGGTCTGTCCGCGTATAACGGCGAGTGCGTTAAAGTCGTCGAGATCGAGCA
>DBGBZQ010000006.1:0-21473 GCA_048368115.1 Collinsella sp. | reverse complement strand
CCTTGGCCATCCTGGCGGCGTCGTTCCTGTCGTTCTTGGAGGCCGAGTCGGCGGCCGACCTGGGGATCTTCGAGACCGCGGCGACGACGCACTCGACGCCGAGCCCGGCGAGCTCCCTTTGCGGGGCGAAGCCGAGGTAGCCGCTCTCGTAGGCCGCGAGCGACGGCCCGGGGAACCCATCCATCCACCCGGCGATCTCGCCCCAGGGGTTGCCGGGGAACCTCCTCGTCACGGCCTCGCCGGTGTCCGCGTCGAGGGCGCAGACGGTGGTCGACCTCAGGTGGACGTCCATCCCGAACGCGGTAGAATACTTTGGCATGGGAGCCTCCCAACCTCGTTGCGGCGCGGCTGCGCCTATGGCACTTCAACATCATTGTCGCAGCCCCGACCCGCGGTCACGAGCGGGGGCTCCTATCTTTTTAGTGCCCTCGGATTGGGTCATAGTGTCTGTCCGCGCCAAAACATCGGCGTGGTCATTGGGGACGTTCTTAAATGACTGCGGCAGATAGGGACGTTCCTTTTCTGCCGGCAGTTTGGGACACTCCTTACGGGACACCCCCTCCACAGCGCCTATGCCAGCTTGTCGATTTGCCCAATCTCCCAGAGCGGAATGTTGACGAGCGTGCCCTCGTCTCTATATGCCGCTAACGATGTTCTCACGCAGCGCTCGAGCTTGAACTTCTCGCAGGCAATCCTCAGGCTCTTTGCTTTGAGGTTCTCTGCCGCCTTGACCTCGAGCGGAAGCACGGTCCCCGCATGGTCGATGGCAAAGTCAGTCTCTGCATTGCCGGAGGAGGATGACCAATACGCGGGAGTTTTGCCTTGGAGCAAAAGCTCCTGTGCGACGTATTGCTCGGTCAGCGAGCCTTTGAACTCCGTAAAAACAGCGGGCCCGTTCAGAACAATGGCTGGCGAGAGGCCGGAGAGTGCTCCGAGGATGCCGGTGTCGATGCAGAACAGCTTGAAGCCCGAGAGATCCTCGTAGCTTGTGAGCGGTGCTCTTAGGGCGGAAACACGTGGTACCTTATGAACGATTCCATAGTCCATGAGCCACTGGAGGCTTTCCTCAAAATCGCGTGCGCGCGCCCCGGGACGGAGCGCACCGTAGACGAACTTCTTGTTTTCCTTTGCGAGCTGGCCGGGAAGGGATTTCCAAACCAGCCTCATGCGCTCGACGATGCGGGCTGGCGCATGCTTGCCAAAATCTGATTCGTAAGCTTCGATGATTTGCTGCTGAAGCCTGCGGGCCTCGATGAAATCGTGGGAGGCGGCGAAAGCGGAGACAACTTCTGGCATGCCACCGACAACGAGGTATTCCTTGAGCAGGCGTTCGAGCTTTTCGGAAACGTTTGTCAGCAGGTCCATGTCTGCGGCAAGGATGGCATCTGCGAGCGGATCGCCATCGACGGCACGAACGAACTCGACAAACCCCATGGGGCGCATGGTGAGCTGGTCGATCTTGCCGACGGGGAACGACTCGTTTTCGCGTCGGAGCGCGAGCCCCATATAGGAGCCGGCTGCCACGATATGGTATTCCGGCGCCAGCTCGTTGAAGTATTTGAGCGAGGTGATGCCACGCGGTGCCTCTTGGATTTCGTCGAAGATGATGAGCGTGTCTGTCGGCGTTATGGTCTGGCCGCGCAGGAGCTCTATCTGGGAGATGATGCGTTTGGGGTCAAGGCTTCCGTCGAACAGCGAACGTACGACCGGTTCGAGCATAAAGTCAAAACGGATGACGTTTTGATACTGCTGGCCTGCGAATTCGTTGAGAAGCCAGGTTTTTCCCGTCTGGCGGGCCCCCTTAAGCAGGAGGGGCTTGCGGTTTGCCCTAGATTTCCAAGCGATGAGTTCGTCCATTAGCTGTCGCTGCATACTGCCTCCTAACGATCATGGTTAGTATAAGACCGTTTCGGTCTTTCCATCGAAAAATGTGGGAGTAAACCACGTTTTTCCATCGAATAATGTGTGAGGCAACCACGTTTTTCCATCGAATAATGTGGGTGTTTAGGTCGGCACCTGGGGACGTTCCTTCTCTGCCGGCAGTTTGGAACACTCCTTGTTTTGGTGCAAATTAGCTACCCTTGCATCAGAAAACGGCGCCCGTCGGCGATGTTGCCGGCGGGCGCCGTGGTCGTGTAGGCGCTATTTGTTAAGTGCGTGCGTTCGAGCTCGCGTGCTACAGCGAGTCGATAAAGCGCTGCTGGGCGGCGCGTCCTGCCTCGTCCCATTTAAAGACGCCGGCGTTGTCGAGCACGTGGCCAAACACCACGCCCACCTCCTCGTGCAGGATATCGATGGCGTTGTCGGTCGTAAGTTCATCGGCGCGGCGTGCAAAGACATCCTCGGCCCATGCGGCGTGGTTGCGGCAAAGGTCATCGCCCTCGAGTGCGGCGCCAAGGTCGTAGCTGGCATCGACCTTGGCCGCCAGCAGGTGCTCGCGGACAGCGCCGAGCTCGGGAACCAGGCGCGGCGGAAGAATGGCCAGGCCCATGACCTCGATCAGGCCGATGTTCTCCTTCTTAATGTGGTGGTACTCGGCATGCGGGTGGAACACGCCCAGCGGATGCTCGTCGGTCGTGATGTTGCAGCGAAGCGCCAGGTAGGCCTCGTAGATTTCGCCGCCGGCATTTCCGCGAGAGTCGACGCGGCGGATGACGGGCGTCACGGTGTTGTGCGCCACGCCGTCGGCTGTGTGCGCGATGACGCCCACCGACTCATCGGTCCACTCGCGCCAGGCGAGGATAATCTTCTCGGCGGCGTCGAGCAGCTGGGCGCGGTCGTGCGAGCGCAGTCGCAGTACCGAGAGCGGCCACTGCAACACGGTACCGCTGACCTGGTCAAAGCCGGGCACGCTAAACTGCGAGACCTCGGCGGCATGCATCATGGGGAACTCGTGCGCGCCGCCCTGGAAGTGGTCGTGCGACAGAATCGAGCCGCCCACGATGGGCAGGTCGGCGTTGGAGCCAATGAAGTAGTGCGGGAACAGGTCGACAAAGTCGAGCAGGCAGGTCAGACCCTTGCGGTCGACGTGCATCGGACGATGCTCGGAGCTCATGGCAATGCAGTGCTCGTTAAAGTACGCATACGGGCTGTACTGGAAGCCCCAGCGCTCGCCATTAAGCTGAATGGGAATAACGCGCAGGTTCTGACGGGCGGGATGAGCGCCGCCGTTGGCTGCGGCGGAGCGTCCGGGGTAGCCCTCGTTCTCGATGCAGAGCTGACAGGCGGGATACTTCTCGCCCGTGGTTTTGGCGGCACCGGCCGCGGCTATATCGCGCGGGTCCTTCTCGGGCTTTGACAGGTTGATAGTGATCTCCAGGTCGCCCCAGTTGGTGGAAGTGCTCCATTTGATGTTGCGCGCGATGGCGGCACGGCGCACGTAGCCGGCGTCGCAGCACAGGCCGTAGAACCAGTCGGTCGCGGCGCGGGGTTCGTTGACGCCCATGCGGCCGTTGAATTCCTCGTTTACAACCGAAGGCCTCGGCATGAGCGCGCCCATGATGCGCATGGCGATGCGGTCGCGGCCCGACGCCGTGTCCTCGGCGGCGCCGTTGGCAACAGCCGCCTCGGCAAGCGCGGCAAGTGTGCCTTCAAGGTCAAAGTCGGGCAGGGTATCGGGGTGCAAGAGCGAAATCTTCTCGGTCTTGAGTGCCCAAGTCATGTCGAGTGCGGGGCCCGTGGCGCCGATGCACTCCAAAATGGTGTTGTATGCCCAGATGCGATCGTCCTGGCCGATCATCGATCGGTGGATAGCGTACTCGATCAGGTTCTGCGCGGCCTCGCGCACGTCAGTCATTACAGCCATGCCGCGTAAGCCCCCTTGTCAGAGATGGCGTAGTGACGGGCAGAGCCCTCGCCCAGCCAGCCGTTCATCTTGGCAATGAAGGTGTCGACCAGGTCGAGCGGCACGAAGGCCTGGATGGTGCCACCAAAGCCGCCACCGTGGATACGAACGGCGCCGCGGCCGTCGAGCACGTGCTCGGCCAGCGCCAGGGCATACATGGAAGGCTGCTCGGAGCCCAGCTTGGCAACGACATTCTGCAGGTACATGGCAGAGCTGGCGCCGGACTCGCGCGTCAGGACCAGGAACTGATCGATGTCGCCGGCGTTCAGGGCCGCCCAGCGCTTATCGACCAGGCCATTCTCGTACCAGTAGTGAACGGCGCGCAGGCAGGCACGGTCGCCCAGTTTGGCACGCAGCTCGGGGAGCTTGGCGTCAAAATCGGCAACATCGACCTCGCACAGGCGTGCCTTGCCAAACTCGGCGGCGACGTCTTGCATCTCGCGCGGAACGGCAGCGTAATCGTCGGTGGCGGCCACGTGGTCGGCACCAACCTTAACGAGCACGAGCGCATAGCCGTGATCCTCAAAGTTGAGTTCGAGCTTCTGGGTTTTAGGCTGAGCCTGGTCCTCAAAGTCCATGTAGGCAAGGCCGCCCAGGCACACAGCGGCCTGGTCCATCAGACCGCAGGGCTTGCCATAGTAGTTGTTCTCGGTGCGCTGGCTCATCTGGGCGAGCGCGACGGGCTCGATGGCGGGTGCGCCCCAGAGCGTCTCCATGGCGCGACCGTATGCCGCCTCGACAGCAGCAGAGCTCGAAAGGCCGCCGCCCGAGGGGACAGAGCAGGTGAAGGCGAAGTCGAAGCCCTGGGGCTCAACGCCAAGCGCTGCGACCTCGTGGGCCATACCGCGCACGAGGCTTGCGGACGTGCCCTTCTCGGACTCCTGAACGTCTAGCGTGTCGAGCGCGATCTCAAACGTGGGATAGCCCTCGTCGGCGACGCGGACCTTGTTGGAGTCGGTTGCCACGGCGATGCCGTCGACAGCGACATCGAGCGAGCCGGCGATAACGTGACCGCCCTCGTGATCGGTGTGATTGCCGCTGATCTCGGAACGCCCGGGCGCGTGCACGTAGAGCACCTGGCGGTCGCCGATGGGGCCAAACTCCTCCTCAAACAGCTTGGTGAGCGTGGCGAGTGTCTTTTCGTCGGGGGCGGTCATGGTGTCTTCCTTTCTTGGCTATCCCGAGTTACCGGGCTTTGCTTATGAGTACGTAAACATATCAAGGTGCGAGGGAGTGGGCGGGAGTCATAACGCTGCTTCCTCGCACCTCGACGAGGGTGGGTTAACAAATCGTCGAGAATCGGTAGACGATCGTCGAGCTAAACGGGTGGTCAGGTGTGCAGACGGGATGTGCCCAATCTGTGTGATGATTGTTGTCAGGCCAAAACTCGGGCTCAAATGCGACGCCGTCGCGAGGACCGTAACTGCAGCCGTCTTTGGCGTCGATATCGCTGAGCCAGTTGCCAGTATACAGATGCGCGCCCGGTGCGGTTACGAAGATGTCGAGCGTGCGGCGCGAGTTTGGATCTTGCAAGCGCAGTGCGTGGCGCGGATCGGCGTCGGGGGTAAAGCCATCCAGGCAGAAACAATGGTCAAAGCCCCGTGCAATCTTGAGCTGCTCGTCGTTCGCCTCGATGTCGCGGCCGAGCGCCTTGGGTGCGCGGAAATCGAATGGCGTGTCGGCCACGGGGCGAACTTCGCCAGAAGAGACGTTGTCCTGGCGCTGAGGGAGGAAAGCCTCGGCGTCGATAGTCGCGACCTGGTCCAGAACCGTGCCGGCATCGTGCCCCGCAAGGTTGAAGTACGTGTGGTTGGTCATGTTGACGAAGGTGTCGGCATCGGTAACGCAGCTTTGCGTGCAGGTGAGCTCTGCGGCACCCGTTGGCCCCGCCTGCAGGACATAGGCAACGGTAAAGGTGCGGTTGCCCGGGAGGCCCAGTTCGCCGTCGGCCAACTTACATGTAAAACTCACCGTGTTGGTAATCTCGTCGACTGTGGCGCTCCACACGCGCTTATGAAGGCCATGCTCAAGGTCGGTGTGCAGATTATTGGTTTTGTCAGGACCATCGTTGCATGCCATCTGATAGACCGTGCCGTCAATCTTGATTTGGCCTTTATCCGTTCGGTTGGCCGAAGGGCCAATAGTTCCGCCGTAGCATGCCGGATTGTCGAAGTAGCCATCGAGGGCATCGAAGCCGAGCACGATGTCGGCAACATCGTTTGAGGCATCGGGAACCTCGATGCCAAGGATGGTCGCGCCATAGTCCATGACACGCACGCGGGCACCCGCGCAAACAAGGTTATAGACCGTAACCGGCGAGCCGCTGGGGGCGGTGCCGAACGGAGTTGTGGTAATCATGAGCGTCCTTTCGAATACGACGCCATAGCCTGCGCGCCCGGAACGCATGCCATCATGGTATCGGTGTGTTTACGCCCTATGTTAACGTACTCATAGCCTGGAACCACGGACTTCTTCGCTTTCCTGCAATCGGTCGAAAATGAGCCGTGAACGGTATTCAGGTGGTGTTGAGGGCGCTGCATAACTGCTGATAGGTATAGTAGAGTACGTTAACATTATCGATAGACAACAAAGCCTCCCGTGTGACCTGCAATTTCGCATGGGGCATTTAGATTTCCTACAGGAGCGAAGGTGATTTTGTGGTAAGGCGCCCTTCCAATGACACGGGTTCGCGTCCGGTTTCCATGGCCGACGTTGCCCGCGCTGCCGGTGTTTCGCAGCAGACGGTTTCGCGCGTTGCCAACGGATTGCCCAACGTGAACGAGCAGACGCGTCAGCGCGTGCAGGCAGCCATGCAGGAGCTCGGTTTCCGTCCGAGCTATGCCGGTCGCTCGCTGCGCGACGGCCGCTACCATTCGGTCGGGCTGTGCGTTAACGACGTCACCAAGTTCGGTAACCTGACGATGATCGACGGCATTGCCAGTGCAGCCCGCGAGCGCGGTTGTGCTATCACGCTGGTCGAGATGTCCAAGACCGAGGAGTTTTCGCTTGCCGAGGCCACTCGCCGCATGGCAGCGCTGCCGGTGGATGGCATCATCATCGGCATGAGTCGACTGGCGCCCGACTTTGAGACGTTTGAGCCTCTGCCGGGTATCGGCACGGTCATCGTCACCATGTATGCTCACCCGCGGGTAACCACGGTCGACTCTGACCACTATGGCTGCTCTCTATTGCTTATGGATCATCTGTTTGAGCTGGGCCACGAGCAAATTCGCTTTATCGGCGGTCCGTCCTTCTCGGTCGACGAACAGTTCCGCCGGGCTGGTTGGAGAGATTCTCTCGAGCGCAGGCATATCAAAATGGCCGAACCACTCGAAGGCGACTGGTCTGCCAACAGCGGTTACGAGGCCGGCAGATATCTGGCCGAGCACGACCGCACCATGACGGCGATCTATGCGGCAAACGACCAGATGGCAAATGGCGCCATTGCAGCGCTGCGCGATAGTGGCTTGCGCGTGCCCGAGGACGTGAGCGTGGTGGGCGTCGACGATTCGCTCGACGATTTTGTCGCACACAACGAGCTCACGACCGTGCGGTTCGATCTACATCAGCGTGGACGCGAGGTATTCGAGCATGCGGTCCCCGAGGCGGGTACGGCGGGCAAAACCGTTGCCATTCGTATTCCCGGCCAGCTCATCATTCGACATAGCACGGCGGCACCACGCGCATAGTTTCCGCAGGTCAACGGGGATATGTTGAACATCAATAACAAATGGTAAGGATGCCGGCAGATAGCTGTTGGGATGCAGCCGAGTGCTATGATAGACGGGCTCTTTTGTCTATCTAGGAGGCTTTGCCTGATGGAGATCACCAAGGATATCCGCTACGTTGGCGTCGACGATCACGATATTGACCTGTTCGAGGGCCAGTACGATGTGTCCGAGAACGGTATGGCATACAACAGCTACGTTATCTTGGGCGAGAAGATCGCTGTCGCCGATTCGGTCGACGGCGGTTTTGTTGATGAGTGGCTCGACAACATCGAGGCCGTGCTCGATGGCCGTACGCCCGATTACCTGGTCGTCCATCACATGGAGCCCGATCACTCCGCCGGTATCGCCGCCTTTATGGAGCGCTATCCCCAGGCACAGATTGTGGCCAGCATGGGCGCCTTCCGCATGATGGTCAACTACTTTGGCACCGACTACCCCGAGCGCAAGATGGTCGTCAAAGAGGGCGATGTGCTCGACCTGGGCGGTCACAGCCTGACCTTTATCGGCGCCCCCAACGTTCACTGGCCCGAGGTGATCTTCTCCTACGAGTCCACCGACAAGGTGCTCTTTAGTGCCGACGGCTTTGGCAAGTTTGGCGCCAACGACGTCGAGGACCCCGAGGGCTGGGCTTGCGAGGCTCGCCGCTACTACTTTGGCATCGTCGGTAAGTTCGGCAAGTTCGTGCAGGCCGTCCTCAAGAAGGCCGCCGACCTGGACATCCAGATCATCTGCCCGCTCCACGGCCCCGTGCTGACCGAGAACCTGGGCTACTACCTCGACACCTATAACACCTGGTCGAGCTATCAGCCCGAGGACGAGGGTATCACGATTGCCTATGCGAGCGTGTACGGGCATCTGAAGGCTGCTGTCGAGGAGCTCGCATCTGCGCTTGAGGCTCGCGGCCAGAAGGTCTCCGTCTTTGACCTGGCTCGTGACGACATGGCCGAGGCCGTTGAGGATGCGTTCCGCTACGACCGTCTGGTGCTCGCCTCCATCACCTATCAGGGCGAGATCTTCCCGTGCATGAGCACCTTCATCCATACGCTCGCCGAGCATGCCTACCAGAACCGCACCGTGGCGCTTGTCGAGTCCGGTTCCTGGGCGCCTGCGGCTGCCAAGGTTATGACCAAGGAGCTCGAGGGCATGAAGGACATCACCCTGACGCAGAACAAGGTGACTGTCCTGGGTTCGCTCAACGACGCCTCGCGCGCTCAGATCGAGGCCCTCGCCGACGAGCTGTCCAAGTAGCGACACGTTCACTTTTGACGCTCAACCATCACAACCACCACAAAGGGGACAGGCACCTTTGTGGTGGTTTTTGTTTAAGCGCCGGCGATGATGAGGGCTGGACGTGCGCTGTCGGTGGCCTCGGCGATTGAGGTGGCGACGGCATGATCGGGGTCACGGTCCATCACGATGGTGTCGACATCGGTCAGCTCGGCAAAGCGGTACATGCCGCGTCCGTTAACCTTGCTGGCGTCCATGAGAGCGACGCTTTGATGGGCCGCGGCGATCATAGCCGTTTTGGTCTCGGCCATCTGGGGAAAGTCGGTCGTAAAGCCGCAGCTGGAGACAAAGGCGCCGGGGCACATGACGGCCAGATCGGCATGGACCATTTGGAGCGCCTGCATAGTGAGCGGTCCGTACAAATAACGATGGCCTTTGCGCAGTGCCCCGCCCAGCATGACGACATCGACCGAGGGCATGCTCTCGTCGATGTAATCGGCAATGGTAATGTCGGCCGTGATAACGGTGATGCCGTTGCGCTGGTCGAGGAGCCGGACAAACTCGAGCGCCGTGGTGCCCGAGTCGACGAGCAGCGTGTCGCCGTCATTGACGAGCTCGATGGCGCTTTGCGCGATGGCCTGCTTGGCAGCGACGTTGACATTGATGCGGCGATCCTGCGTGGAGACGGTCAGGCGTTTGTGGAGCGAGACGGCACCGCCGTGCGTGCGGCGCAGCTTGCCTGCTTCGGCGAGCGCGTCCAGGTCGGCGCGGGCGGTGACGGAGGACACGCCAAAGGTCTGGGCGATTTCCGCTACCTGCACCGAGGCATTATGCTCGAGCATTTCCATAATGGCGGTACGGCGTTCGTCGGCAAAAGCACGGTTGGTAGCTTGGGTCATGGCTGCTCCATTCTCGGCTAAATATGCAGGAATTGTGTTGACTCTATTTTCGTTCATTTTCTTTTTGAGTAAGAAAACACCTTTCGATTACTTATCTTTTCTATAAAAGAAAGACGCTGAACGCCTAAAATTCAATATCGAACACGCCCGCTCGGCTTCAATTCCTTCCGTTTGCTTTTCAAAAACGACGGTATTGACCTGCATGGGCTCAATATCTCGCACGTGCAAAGCCGCTGAATTTCATACAATGAGCGCAGTAAAACGCAAGGTAAAACGCCTTGTGAACAACTACGCCCGATGTCCAGATGCGGGCGAGGGAGAGGAGCAAACGCTCATGGCACTTGTTACCACCGAAAAGATGCTCAAGGACGCTCAGGCCGGCCACTACGCCGTCGGTGCGTTCAACGTCGAGAACCTCGAGTTTGTTATGGCCGTTCTGGCCGCTGCCGAGGAGACCAAGTCCCCCGTCATCATGCAGACCACCCCGGGCACCATCAAGACCGCCGGTCTGGACTACTTCTACGGCATGGTCAAGGCTGCCGCCGAGCGCGCTTCCGTGCCCGTCGCTCTGCACCTCGATCACGGCGATGGCTATGACCGCTGCATGCAGGCTTTCCGCACGGGCTACACCTCTGTCATGATCGACGGCTCGCACGAGTCCTTCGAGGACAACATCGCTCTGACCAAGTCCGTCGCCGACGCTGGCCGCGCCATGGGCGTGCCCGTCGAGGCCGAGCTCGGTAAGGTTGGCGGCAAGGAGGACGACGGTCCCGCGGTTGAGGGCGAGAGCCCCTACACCGATCCGGCCGAGGCCAAGGAGTTCGTCGAGCGCACTGGCTGCACCTCTCTCGCTATTGGCGTTGGCACCAGCCACGGTGTGTACACGAGCGATCCGCACATCGAGCAGTCCGTGGTCAAGGCCATCCGCGACGCCGTCGACGTGCCGCTGGTTCTGCACGGCACCTCTGGTGTGCCCGATGAGCAGGTTGCCGAGGCTGTGAAGAACGGCATCTGCAAGGTTAACTACGCCACCGAGCTGCGTCAGGCCTACACCAAGGGCTTCATGGCCTACATGGCCGAGAACCCCGCCTGCTTCGATCCCAAGAAGCCGGCCAAGGAGGGCATGCGTGAGATCACCGAGCTGGTTAAGATCCGCATGACCAACCTCAACTCCGTGGGCAAAGCAGAGTAACAGCAAGGGTACTCTGATCCCACCGGACGGCTTGGGCGGGTCCCCGTACTTAGTTTCCAAAACGTCCTCGCGCATGAAGGCCCCCGTTGCCTCGCTTCTACGAAGCGTTGGCAACGGGGGCCTTCGCGCTGCGGAATGATTTTGGAAACTAAGTACGGGGACCCGCCCAAGCCGTCCTGCTCGATCGCCCTTGTGGCGTTGGGGCGGAAAGGATGGGGCGTTAGGGCTTCTTTGCTGATGGGGGATTAGTATGCCCGGGCTTGGTTAGGGAAGGTTTTGTCTAGGGATGCTTGGAGCTTTTTGAACGATGCTCGCAAGTTGTGGCTCTGGTCGGCTGAGCGTTTGGGTTTTGTGGTGGGGGAGTCGAGGAGGCCGTCTCTCTGTGTCGGGGGGAAGGAGAAAAGGTCTGCATGTTTTAGGGATGGCTGCTGTGCTGCGTCATTGGAAGAATGCATGCTTATGCGGCCTCCTCGATGTCCACCAAAAGGTTGCGCACGGGGTATGCTGCTAGGTCCCGTGCGTTGGCAGTATTATGCCGCGGCTGTCGCAAAGAAGCGCTAAAGAAAGGCTTAACCTGGTTTGATGATACGATGAAACCGCAGGTCAAAGCCATCGAGTAACACTCTTGAAAGGTTTTGAGCTTAAGGGCTTTCTAAGGTTTGTGGTGCGGATGTGGCGCGGACGTGCGGGGCGTGTGGACGGCTCGTTCCTAGCGCTGCGGCTCTGCAGTGCGCACCTGCTCGATGACCTTTTCCATGGTGGCGTCGATGCGGTCTTTTTTGAGCTCGCATTCCCAGATGGTTATGGGTGTCCAGCCCATTTGAGTGAGTGCTGCCACGGCAGCGCGGTCGCGCTCGACGTTGCGACGGAACTTTGCCTCCCAAAACTCAACGTTGCGCTTGGGCTTGCTAGGGTTGCACTTGGGGCAGCGGTGCCAAAAGCAACCGTTGACGAAGATGGCGATCTTGCGCCCGGGGAAGGCGATATCGGGTTTGCCGGGAACCTTCCATTCCAAACGATAGCCCGTGAGGCCCGCTGCGCGCAGGCGCTGTCGTACGAGCAGCTCGGGCTTGGTGTTGGCGCGCTTGTTGCCCTTCATGGACTTTTTTATAGCGGCGCGACGGCGCACCAGTTCGCGCTCGTCGGCGGAGAGGTCCGAGGTATCGATGCCGTCGAGCAGACCGGGCTTGGGGCGCTTCTTGCTGCGGCGCTTAGGTGCGCGCTTGGGCTTGGAAGCGGGCTCGTCGGTCGTGGTGGCCTCGGCGTCGTTGGCAGTGTCGTTGGCCTCAAGCCGATCTTCCTTCAACTCAATCAGAGCATCGATAAGCCCCTTGTCGGCGGGCATCCACTCAACCGTGGCAAGCGAGGTGCGCGGAATCCAGCGGATATCGAGTTGGCGGTCGTGCTTCTGCGGCTCATCGGATTCATCGGCGAGCGAGCAGTAGTAGCACTCCATGGAGAGATGGAAATCGGGGTAGTCGTACTCAACGGTATAGAAATCGCGCAGGTTGGTGACTTTTACCTGCAGCTCTTCCATGAGCTCGCGGCGCACGGCGTCCTCGGGCGTCTCGCCGCGCATGAGCTTGCCACCGGGGAACTCCCAAAGTCCCTGCATGTTGCCATAGCCGCGCTGCACGGCAAGCAGCTCGTCAGATCCTTCCTTGCGAATGATCCCAGCGGCAACATGAACAGTCTTCAACAGGAGTCCTCCCTCAACATCAACAAGTGGCAGGGTAGTCTTTTTGGGACGGGGCTTTTTTAGCTGCCCTATGTCAAATGCGGCCCCATGTTTCGAAGGCTACGGATGGGGTAGCTAAAAAAGCCCCGTCCCAAAAAGACTACCCCTACCTTACACAACGGTAAGGCAAGCGTAAGCCATATCGATGGTAGCCGACTCGTCTTCTTGCGACTATAGATGCCGTAGACTAATTGCAAGAAAGGACTCGGTATGCAAACCACGCACATGGCGACCCCGGTACTGGAGGTCGCTCATCTCGAAAAGGTATACGGAGCGCTGGGCAACGTGACCCGCGCGCTCAACGACGTCAGCTTTACCGTCAACCGCGGCGAATTCGTCGGCATCATGGGCGCTTCGGGCTCGGGCAAGTCGACGTTGCTCAACTGCGTGTCGACCATCGATAGCGCCACGAGCGGCACGATCCGCATCAACGGGCAGGACGTAACACGCATGAAGCAGGCTAGGCTTTCGCAGTTCCGCCGCGAGGAGCTCGGCTTTATCTTCCAGGACTCCAACCTGCTCGATACGCTCACGGCACGCGAGAACATCGCCCTGCCGCTCACCATCGCCCGCACAAACTCGGCAGAGATCTCGACCCGCGTGCAGGATGTGGCAGCGCGCCTTTCCATCAGTCAGGTGCTCGACAAGTATCCCTACCAAATGTCCGGCGGCCAGCAGCAGCGCGTCGCCGCGGCTCGCGCGCTCGTCACCGACCCCACCATGATTATGGCCGACGAGCCCACCGGCGCCCTCGATTCCAAGAGCGCTCGCCTGCTGCTCGAGAGCCTAGAGGCCCTTAACCGCCGCCTACGTGCCACCGTGCTCATGGTCACGCACGACAGCTTTGCCGCCAGTTACACGAGCCGTGTGCTGTTTATTCGCGACGGCAAGATCTTCACCGAGCTGCGCCGCGGCGACACCGACCGCCGAGAGTTCTTCGACCGCATTATGGAGGTCGTTGCCATGATGGGCGGTGAGGGCTCCGATGCTCTGTAAACTCGCTTGGGGTAACGTCCGCCGCGCCGGCCGCGACTACCTCGTCTACCTTTTGACGCTCACCCTGGGTGTCACGGTCTTCTATGCCTTTAACACCATCTCGATGCAGGTCGACATCGCCGGAATCGATGAAAAGGGCTTGGCGCAGGTAATGGGCAGCATGCTCGGCGACCTGACGTACTTTTTGGCCGGTGTCATGGCCTTTTTGATGGTGTATGCCAATAACTTCATCATGAAACGCCGCAAGAAGGAGTTTGGCCTGTACCAGGTGCTCGGCATGGGGCGCGGGCGCGTCGCCACGATTATGGCGCTCGAGACGGTGATCGTTTCGGTCGTGGCCTTTGTCGCCGGCATTGTGCTGGGTGTGGGGCTCTCCCAGCTCATGACGTTCTTTACGGCCTCGCTCTTTAAGACACAGATCGCCAATTTCCACTTCTTTTTCTCGGTGCATGCGTTCAACCTGACCCTTGCTTGCATGCTCGTAATGTTTGTGCTCACGCTACTGCTGAACCTTCGCGCCGTGCGTCGTACCAAACTCATCGAGCTTATGGGTGCCGAGCGTCGCAACGAGAGCATCAAGACACGCAACCCCTGGATTGCGATTGCCATCTTTGCCGTGGGCGTGGCGCTTGTGGGCGTGGCCTATTACCGTCTGCTACGTGATGGGTTCCCGCTAACCGCGACGGACAGCAAGCTGCAAGATGCCATGAACCAGTTTGGCATTACGACCGCTATGGTTACCGTGGGCACCTTTGCCCTGTTCTGGGGACTCTCGGGCATGCTCATCAAGCTGCTGCAGAGCCTGCGCAGCGTGTATTGGCGTGGCCTCAATATGTTTACCGTGCGTCAGCTTTCGGCCAAGGTCAATACGGTGTGCTTTTCGATGGGCGTCATCGCGATGATCCTGTTCCTTGCCATTACCTCGGTGACGTGCGGTATGTCGATCGCCAACGTGATGAACGAAAACCTGGAGCGCTATAATCCGGCCGACATGTCGCAGACGTATATCTATTTCGCGCCCGATATGCTCGACTACTACAAAGAGTATGTCAATCCGTCTGAGGCCGATCGCATGGTGCTGGCCGATAGTACGGTCGATTTGTACTCCGCATGGCACGGCGATCGTGTCGACCCCGATAACGTTGCAGACGGTATTAAAGGCAAGTCGGCGGACAACAACGACGAGACCGGCAAGAAGGTCAATATCGCCGATGTTGCCGGTGAGCATGTGCAGATCGATTCGTATCTGAGTTACCCGCTTGGCGGCTCGGATCCTTCGGTGACCCCAAGTGAGATGTGCAAGACCATGGGCGAAAAGCTTCCCAAGGCGTTCGGGGGTAGCAATGCCGACATGACAGGCCTGTCTGTGACGCCGGCAAGTCAGTACAACAAACTGCGCCAGATGATGGGCAAGGAGCCGGTGCACATCGGTCACGACCAGTATCTGCTCACGTGTGATATGGGTGGCGAGCTGGTCGACCTGTACACCAAGTATATGGCTGGCGGCCATACCCTTACCTTGGGCGGGCATACGCTCAAGCCCGCAACCGATAAGTCGGACGAAGATACGGCGGCCATCGCCAACTCGGCGATGGGCAGTAATGGGGGTACCGTCGTCGTTGCCGACGAGCTGTTGTTCCAACTTAATCTGCAGCCGTATTCCAGTAGCCTGCTCGTTAACTACAAACAGGGGATGGATACGACCGAGGCAGACGAGAGTATTAAATACACTGTGCTCGACAATCTGCTCGTTGACGGCAAGGAGCCGGGGTCGTGGGGAACCTTCATCACACGCTCCGAGATGTACGCGCAAGCAGCGCAAATGAACGGTCTTATCAGCTACCTAGCCATCTATATCGGCTTTGTATTGGTCGTTGCATGCGCGGCGATTCTGTCGATCCAGCAACTCTCCAACGTGTCCGACGGCAGCCGCAGCTATCGTGTGCTGGCACAGATCGGCTGTGAGGACCGCCAGATTCGACATTCGGTGATGGCGCAACAAGCGGTGTTCTTCCTGTTCCCGCTGGCAGTGGGCCTGGCGCACTCCTTTGTGGCACTTAAGGTGATCATCGAGCTGGTGAGCACGTTCGGAGCTATGAGCATCGGCGGCACCGTGGGCCTCACCTGTGCAATCTTCCTGGCAGCATACGGTGGCTACTTCCTGGTGACCTACCTCATGAGTACCGGCATGGTGCGAGCCGCCATCGCCACCCGCTACAGCGAGTAACAAGCGGGCAAAATCGTCGCAAAATCAGAGGCGTATGACCGCCGCGAAGGGACCAGGGGCCCTTTCGCGGCGGTTTTTGCCAACCTGGTGCGTCTCAGATACAAGTGAGTAGACTTTTTTGAACCTGCCGAGCACATCGGGACAAATGCTCAATAAAACCGCAGGTCAGGGCAGTGATGTTTTGGGGCGTGCTTGGCTTCCTGAAAAAAGCCTACTCACTTGGTTTTTCTGCTAGAAAACCGCCGCGAGGGAAGGCGGCTCCCTCGCGGCGCCTGGCGTTTGCCCAGATAAAACCTACCAAAATAAACCTGTCCCCTTTTGACAGGCTAGCGCTCCCAGAAGTGGAGGATGAGCGTGGTGCCTTTTAGCGGAGGGGGTATATTGATTAATTCGGATAACAGTTTTTTAACGCTGGGGCCGATGTTAAAATAGCCAAAATGCTATCTAGGAGCTTTGAATTTATGGCAATCGAGGCGGCTGATCTACAAAACGTAAAGCGCTCGTTCCTCTGGCATTCAATTATGTTGTTTATAGGGGCGGCTGGTCTGTATTGTATGGCGCCAAGTATTTATGCGGGCCTTTCTGGCACCGTTCTTATCGGTCTGCATCTGCTTTCGGGCTTCTGTGTGGGTCTCATCTCTCGCCCCGTGAGACCGGGTATTTCCAAACGGCTTTTTGGACTTATGCTCGTAGATATTGCACTTCTCGCGATGTTCACGGTATCTCTTAATGTGTTTCATCAATTTCATGGTGTGGTTTCGGCGCTCGCGTTCATTTTGTTGTTGCTAGCCCCCTTGCTTGTCGCTTGCTGTTCTTGGGCGCTTGGCGGTGAATTCACAAACATGCGTGCGGGATCAACGGGGAAACATGTAGCCGATGGCCCTGTTCTCCATGGGTATCCTGAGCTCGCCCTTTACAGCCCCGTTGTACTCTTGATTGCTTTGCTTGTTGGCCTTCAGTTTCTTCTCGCCTCGTTGATGGAGTCCATCGGTTCTATCCTTTCCGTTAACGCCGAGATGGGGGTTGCTGCCTCGCTCGTCGAACCTCTTGCGTTTGGTAATGCTGCCGTTGCTCTTGATTTGGATTGTTTGTTTTCGCGCAATATAAACATCGGAGCTGTGCTCCTGAGCTTTGGTGGGCGTCAAGAGATCGCACTGCTTCTGGTGACTGTCTTGGGCAGCATCCTTGTCAGGGCCATAATGCGATCGTTACCCGACTTAACGAGCGCTTTTTCTGCGGATGCCAAATTAGGAGGAAAACGCTCTGCAGTTGCCGATATCCCTGCGACTTTGGGTTTTTCTCAAAGGGAGTCCGCGGTTTTCTCTATGAGGATAGAGGGAAAAACGTACGAGGAGATTGCTTCTGCCTTGGATATTTCCCCGTCTACCGCCCGTACCTATTTGTCGCGGGCCTTGACTAAAACCGGATATAAAAGCATTTCGGAGGCGACGGCTGAACTTCTTTCGTCAAAGGATACGTGGCATTTCGACGCAACAAATGACCATGATCACCGTTCAGAATCACTGAGGCTCTCATCGTCCAATCGGAACTGCAGGATAGTCTTCGCCTGCTTCCTGTTTATGTATGCGTCTGGAATGGGCATCGAGGAAATCCTCGTATGCTTCAGCTTTGAGCATGATGTGATAATCCTATCGATAGCCACAGTGCTTTTGGCCCTGTGTTGCTATGCTGTTATACGGCGGATGACAGAAATGCATTTATGTTGCTCACCTGAACTGAGTCTTTCTTCGGTATCCGCGGGTGCCGGAATAGCGTTCTGGGCTCACGATGCAGTGAGTCGACTGTACATTTTCTTTGAGTCCGTTGGGAGCGGTGAGTCCGTTGGCGTCCTTTTGCCTGCTTTACGCGTGATCGCGTTCCTTGTCGTACTTATCCTTCTGACTTATTCGCTGCTATCCTTGCGTTTGAAAGATGCAGCTCGGGCGGGTGATCGACGCGATGCCGTGCGTGAGGCTTTCTTGAGGCTTGGCTTCACGCCGCTTTATGCCGGCATCATGGCATGCGTTTTTGATGGCAATAGAACCACCGAGATTTGCGCGCATCTTAATGTTGCTCGGGGAACCGTCAAAGAGGCCAAGAGCAAGAGCTATGCCTTGCTTGGAGTTCACTCGGAGCGTGAACTTAGAGATAAAGTATTTTGTCTTATAGCTGATGTTGTAGAAAATGGCAGGTAGAAGCCTGTAGACAAACAAGATCATAAGTCCATCCCGCACGTCTACAGACAGTTCAGACGATGAAGGCGATACTTCCGGACAACGGGTCCGACGATCCGTGTGTTGCGAACCGGAGGTGCTTGCTGTGAAGGTTTGTGATTGCCTCACATATGTACGGCTTAATTTAGAAGTTCTTGCGCGCAACCGGGGAATTATGTTGTTGACGGCGCTGCTCGCGCTCGTATTCTGCATCCCGGTATTTCTATCCGTTCCAACGGGAGCAGATTATCTATATGGTAGAGCTTCCATCGAAGACCAGAGAGCCCTTTTGGTCTCTCAAGTCTCTGACGGCGTTTATGACACTGCCCCACAGGAGCTCAACAGCATCATTGCCGACGAAAGGGCGTGCCTTGATCGGGCGCTTGAAAGCAAGGCGGACTCCAGAGAGTATTACGATGCGATTGCCGATTACGACAATCTATTGCTCAAGGAATACCGACTCGGTTATTTGAATGGTGTTGATTCGGAGTTATCGCTTGAAGCCCAAGAACGTCTTCCCCGAGCCATATCGATGCTGGCCCATCCGGAATCGTACGACTCAACAACAAAAATGCCCGGGATGATTCTTCTCGCATATTATTGCGGCGCTGTTCCTGCAATAGCGTGGCTTTTGGTCCCGGTCCTCGTCCTCTATATGTCGCTTGAGGGGGATGGAAAGCGGTTCTACGATCGAGCGTTGTTGTCAAAGTTAGAGATGAATGCATGCCGCGTTCTCGTCTCTGGTATTGCATCGATGCTGGTTTTGGTTCTGGCGTTGGCTCCCTGTTTTGTATTGGCAACGGTGTTTAACGGTGTAGGTCAGACAGAGTACCCAGTCGTATTCATTCAGTATGGTGACGTAGTCGAAAGAACTGTGTTAGTTCAGCTAGGGCTATTTGCCGTCTTTGAAGCTGTGCTGTCGATGATGTTTGCTTGCTTGGGCGTGTGCGTGTACGCCGGAAGCAGAAACAGGGCCATTTCGTCCATGGTGATCGCTCTTGTGGGGGGCATAAGCCAGCTTCCGTTTTATGCGAGCAAAGATGCTCCATGGCATGCGTTGCTGCCGTATATGGTGTCGAGCTATTCTGCCTCTTCGTTTGCGCTCGGCGGCGCATCTTACGCCAATGGAGCGGAGGTATCTCTCGTTCCTGAAGCCAGTGCATCGCACTGCCTCTTTGCCGTGATGGGCGCGTTTGCTGTTTGCGCGTTGGGGGTCATTTCGTTTTCGTGTCTAAAAAGCAAGAATCGCTGGGCCTGGAACCATATTCGCCCGGATAGTTTGGGCGAGAAAAGCTTGCTCTCTCTGTCGCTGGATGCGTTGACGGTTGGAAAAAACCAGCTGGTAAAGGGATTGCAGTTTGATATGCCCGCTGGCCAGATATGGGGTCTTGTCGCGCCAAATGGACATGGCAAGACTACGCTACTGAATACTCTTTGGGGAGATGCTGGGCCATCAGTGCGCGTGTCAGGTTCTCTCTGTTTTCATGCAAAAGTATGCGTCGACCGTGAGGAAATGAGAAAGGTATTCTTTTTGGTTCCGAATAGGCCGTCGCTATTGATTCCATACATGACCGTCGCTTTTCATCTCGACCGATGCAGGAGAATTTGGCATTCACCTCGCACTTTGGACCAAGTGCTTGATCGCTTTGACTTGACTGGGTTGAAGAATACGCCCGTATCTAGGCTGTCTGATGGAAATAGACAATTACTTAATGTCGCGATGGCGTATATGTCCTATTGCGAAGTCGTCCTTTTGGATGAGCCCATGAATGCACTTGATGTGAGACACGTTGCGATTGTTTCGAATGCTCTTAGAGATGAAGCGGGTAGAGGAGCACATGTCATTATCTCTTCTCATCTTATCGGAAACCTCGAATCGCTCTGCGATGCCTCCGTATTGCTCACAGGGGATGACTCGCGTGTCGTTACCAGAGAAATGGGAGGTGATTCGAAGTGGATCGGTAATGTATACGCGCAGCTTTTCAAGACGAACGACAGTAAAACTAGGAAAGGAAGATAACCATGAAACGCCATGTAACGAAGAACTTTGTGAAGGCAATGTTCGCATGTTTTATGCTTACCCTGTCGATGGTCACAATTCCCGTTTGTGCGACGGCGAAACCAGATGCAGGTTCTGTCGCGCCTTGTCGTCTTGTGACAGCGGACGTCTTGGACACTTACAAGTCGTTCTCCACTGCGAACCACCCGAGCGAGAATGTTGATTGTTTCGACCAGACATACAAGAGGCTGTCTTTCAAAACTTCGTATTCTCGTACGGGGCAAACGATTCTCTATACGGGTGCAGCGTTAAGCCCACGCGGCAACGGGATGCCCGGGTTTGAGACAAAATATCAGTGCACATATCGTACCTGGTAGACAACTCTAGGATCGGATCTCTCCGAATAACTTTGTGGCGGACTTGTTTAACGCTACCGCTCCTTCGTTTATCTCAATCTGTAACATCTGACTGGCAAAAACGCTTCTACCTGTTACAGATTGAGATTATTCGACGCGCGTTCTGTAACTCGTCTCGATCTGTAACAGTAAGACGACGATTTGGTCTCCATATGTTACAGATTGAGACGAAAGAAAGCGTGAGCCAGAAAACCGCCGCGAGGGAAAGCGGCTCCCTTGCGGCGGTTGGCGTTTGCCCAGATAAAACCTGCCAAAATAAACCTGTCCCTTTTTAGCAGGTTATCGCTTCCAAAAGTGGAGGATGAGCGTGGTGCGGTTTTGCTGCTCGGTTTTGACCAAGATGTTGTGGATGTGGGTCTTGACGGTGTCCACGGCAAGGAACAGTTCGTCAGCAATCTCTTGGTTTGATTTGCCCAGCACAACCAGACGCAAAACCTCGGCCTCGCGGTTGGAGAGCTTGTAGTCGTTGGGGACGTTCTTAAACGACTAGTCAAACAAGAACGTCCCCAATAACTACCCCAAGGAATGTCCCTGACTGCCGGCAGAGACGATATGAGCAGGACATAAAAACATTGAGAGCCCCTGCTGCATGAAAGACCGCGGATTAGGCCGACAATGGTGAGTGTCTAATCCAACCGTGGCGGCCACGCCGCATTCATGGAAGGGGCTCCCATGCTCGATACTACCACCTTCGTCGGCCTCGACGTCCACGCCCGCTCGATAAAGGCCGTCTCCCTCGACGTCATGACCGGGGAGGTGCGCTGCGCGACCTTCGGCTACGACGCCGGGGCAGTCGCGGAGTGGGTGCGGTCCGTGGACCCAAAGGCCAGGTGCGTGTACGAGTCCGGGGTCACGGGGTTCGACCTGCAGAAGAGGCTCTCCGGCCTCGGGGTCGACTGCGTGGTCGGCGCCGTCTCGAAGATGATCAAGCCCAGCGCGGACAGGCGCAGGAAGAACGACCGCAACGACGCCGAGTTCCTCGCCCGCATGC
>DBGBZQ010000005.1:0-4425 GCA_048368115.1 Collinsella sp. | reverse complement strand
GCAGCGCGTACCAGCTCTTCAATCTTCTCGGGCATAGATCCTCCTTGTGTTAAAGCCCCCGAGCTCTTGGTCACTCGTAGGGCAAAAGCCAGAGTTTGTAGCACTCTATCACAAGCGACGGGCACTGTCGCAGGGTAAAGCTAATAGATATTGCATATGCACAAAAATGACTACAGCTTGTATGGAGTCACTCAAAGATGCCGGTCTGCCTGCAGATTATGCAGGCGTTGAAAATGCATAAAGGTGTGAATGAGCTGCGTCTGTTATCGAATACTCTTACCTATCAGAGTTGTGTGCTTTTCCTGCATAAAGTAAGGGTTTGCGCACGTCAGCGTGTTATTCTAGACATACGTAAATTCGTATAAGTTGGAGGTAGCATGTTCTCAATCGGTCAACACGTCATTCATCCGGGTCAGGGAGTCTGCACCGTCGTCGGTTTTAGGGACGACACACCGCAGCCCATGCTGCTGCTCGAGACCAAGCAGGGACATGCGCAGACGATCCTCATGTACCCCGTGGCGCAGGCCGACCGTTTGCACGCCGCCATCTCGCAGCAAGATGCCGAGCACCTGCTGAGCCACTATGACGAGCTGGAGTGCGACACCTTTACCGAGCGCAACAGCTCGCTTGAGGAGACACACTTTAAGCAGCAGCTCAAGCTGGGCGCGCCCGAGACGGTCCGCGTGGCAAAGACCATGATGCACCGCATTCGCCAGGCCGAGGAAGCTGATAAAAAACCCAGCTCCTACTACATGCGCGTACTCAAGGAGGCCAAACGCCGCTCCATCGAGGAGTTCGCCGTGGCCCTTGGCGTCACCGAGGAGGCCGCCGAAGCCCGCCTAGCCCAAGCCGCCCTCAACTAACCCATCCGCGCCAAAAACCACCACAAAGGGAACGGGCACCTTTGTGGTGGTTTTCTTGTTCTAGTAGTATTCATTCTTATCGATACCCACGAGCACAAGGAGTCTCTTATGGCAGAGCCGCTTACCGCCGGAATCACCCGCGACCGCGCGTTCGAACTGCTCAATGAGCACAACAAGGACCCGTTCCATATCACCCATGGCGAGACGGTCGAGGGCACTATGCGCTACTTTGCGCGCGAGTTCGACCCCGAGAACGAGGAGTTTTGGGGCATCGTCGGTCTGCTGCACGACCTGGATTGGGAGGAGCATGAGGACGACCCCATTAACCACACCATCTATGCTGCCGAGATTCTTGAGGGCGAAGGTGCGTCTCCCGAGCTCATTCGCGCCATCCAGACGCACACGTCGGACTTCAACACCTCACTACCCAAGCCCGAGCTGCAGATGGAAAAGATCCTGTTTGCCTGCGATGAGCTCACCGGCCTGATCGGCGCTGCCGTCATCATGCGCCCGAGCAAGAGCGTTATGGACTTTACGACCAAGTCGCTCAAGAAGAAGTTCAAGGACAAACGCTTTGCCGCCGGCTGCTCGCGCGACGTGATTTCGCAGGGCGCCGAGATGTTGGGCTGGGAGCTCCCCGAGCTCTTTGACCGCACCATCGCGGCCATGCAGTCCTTCGCCCCCGACCGAGATACCTTCCAGGCCTAACCGTCAACGCCACCTAAAACCACCACAAAGGGGACAGGCACCTTTGTGGTGGTTTTTGTTTGCGCGGGCGTTAGGGGCGGACCTGGCCGGTGCCGCGGAGCTTGTATTTGTAGGTGGTGAGGGCCTCGGCGGCAAAGGGGCCACGGGCGTGGAGTTTTTGGGTCGAGATGCCGATCTCGGCGCCCAGGCCAAACTCGCCGCCGTCGGTGAAGCGCGTGCTGGCGTTGGCGTACACGGCCGAGGCATCGACCGCATCCAGGAAGCGCTCGCAAGCATCCGTGTCCTCGGCAACGATGGCCTCGGAGTGCATCGTGCCGTAGCGGTTGATGTGTGCGATGGCCTCGTCCTCGCTCGCCACGACCTTCACGCTCATCTCGAGCGCCAGATACTCGCGACCCCAGTCCTCCTCAGTCGCGGCAACGTAGTCATCACCCTCGGCAAGCCCGGCATCGGCGCATGCGGCGCAGGTTGCCTCGTCGCCGTGAATGAGCACGCCGTGGTCATGCAGCACGGTCACGACCGCGGGCAAAAACGCATCGGCCACAGCACGGTCGACCAGCAGCGACTCGGCGGCATTGCACACGCCTACGCGCTGGGTCTTGGCATTAACGATAATGTTGAGCGCCTTATCAAAGTCGGCGGATTCATGCACGTAGATGTGGCAGTTGCCCGTGCCCGTCTCGATCACCGGCACAAGCGACTCGCGCACGCAGCGCTGGATCAGGCCTGCACCTCCGCGCGGAATGAGTACGTCGACAATACCGCGGAGCTTCATGAGCTCGCCGGTGGCCTCGCGGTCGGTGGACTCGATCATCGACACGGCCTCGCGCGGGAAGCCCTTGGCCTCGAGCGCATCGGCCAGCAGCTCGGCGATCATGGCACACGAGTGATAGGCCAGCGAGCCGCCGCGTAGAATGCAGGCGTTGCCGGTACGGATGCAGATGCCTGCGGCGTCGGCCGTCACGTTGGGGCGCGCCTCGTAGACCATGGCGACCAGGCCCAACGGCACGCTCACGCGGGTCAGGTCCACACCGCTCGCAAGCACGCGGTGGTCGAGCACGCGGCCGACGGGATCGGGCAGCTCGGCGAGCTTCTCCAAACCGGCGGCCATGCCCTCGACGCGCTCAGGCGTCAGCAGCAGACGGTCGAGCAGACCGGCTGAAGTGCCCGCATCGCGCGCGGCGGACATATCGAGCTCGTTAGCGGCGACGATGGAGTCGACACCGTTGCGCAGTGCTGCGGCCATGGCGCGCACGGCCTCCTGACGCTGCTCATCGCTCGCCGTGGCAAGCGAGGCCGACGCTGCCTTGGCGGCAACGGCAAGATCGTGGACATACGTGGCTATATCGACCGACATGGGCGGCCCTTTCTCCTAGAAGTTTGCAACCATGGTAGCCGATTTGCGCATGGCCTCGCCCGCGGCGGTAGAATTGGTCAACCCGAAACACCGCAACGAACGGAAGACTCACATGGCCCTCATCACTTCGTACCACGTCCCCGGCCTTTATGTCGAGGACCACAGCATCGACGTCCCCCTTGACTGGCGCGGCCTGGAGCCGATGCTCCTGGCCGTCGGCAGCACCATGCGCCGCGGCGCTATGCCGGCACCCATCGCCGGCGCGCCCGAGAGCATCAAGCTCTTCTACCGCGTGGTTTGCGCGCCCGACCGCATCAACGACGATCTGCCGCTGCTCCTGTTTTTGCAGGGCGGCCCCGGCGGCGAGAGCCCGCGTCCGCTGTCGCCCACAAGCGACGGTTGGATCGAGGAGGCCGTCAAGCACTTCCGCGTGGTCCTGCCCGACCAGCGCGGCACCGGGCGCAGCAGCTGTGTAGACGGGCGCACGATTGCCGCACTGGGCGAGCGCGCGACGGCGGCCGGCTCCGATGCCGCACGCTCGCAGGCGGATTTCCTCAAGCGCCACCTCGCCAGCTCCATCGTGCGCGATTTTGAGTACCTGCGCCTGGTGGGCTTTGGCGGCAAGCCCTGGGTCACACTCGGGCAGAGCTACGGCGGCTTTTTGACGTTGAGCTATCTGTCGCTCTTCCCCGAGGGCATAGCGGCAAGCTTTACCTGCGGCGGCATCCCCCACGTGCCGGCGAGCGCCAGCGAGGTCTACGAGCACACCTTCACGCGCATGGCCGCCAAGACGCAGCAGTATTATGACCGCTATCCCGCTGACGTCGAGCGCGTGGCAGCCCTGGCCGATGCGCTCGAGGCTCAGAAGCCCGTGCTGCCTGACGGCTCGCCGATGACGGTCGAGCGCCTACAGCTCATGGGCAGCGACTTTGGCATGAAGCCGAGCTTTGAGCGCATGCATTGGATTATCGATCACGCGTTTGTTACTGGCGACGGTACGCTTAGCTGCGGCTCCTCGGTATCCGACAGCTTTTTGATGCGCGCCTTCGAGCGCACCAACACGCGTACAAACCCGCTGTACTGGACGCTGCAGGAGTTTATCTACGCCGACGGCGACACCATGCCCATTCGCTGGGCCGCAGCAGAGGAGAAGGCCCATCGTGCCGAGTTCGACACACTCGCGCGCCCGCTCATGTTTACCGGCGAGGCCATGTTCCCGTGGATGTTTGAGCAGATGCCCGAGCTTATGCCGTTTAAGCCCGCCATGGACCTGCTGATGGAAGACACCAGCTGGGACAAGATCTACGACCCGCAGCGCCTAGCCTGCAACGAGGTGCCACTCCAGGCCGCGGTGTATTTCGACGATATGTACGTCGATTCGGGCATGCAGCTCGATACGCTCAGCCGCGTGGGCAACTCGCATGCCTGGGTGACCAACGAGTTCGAGCACGACGGCCTGCACGGCAGCGTGGTGTTCAAGCACCTCTTCGACGAAGC
>DBGBZQ010000004.1:0-28497 GCA_048368115.1 Collinsella sp. | reverse complement strand
AGGGCCAGGGTCAAGGCTACGGCCAGGGCTACTAGCGAGCCGTTTCGCATATGCCGAAGCCAGAGGGGCTGTCCCGCCAAGTGTGGGACAGCCCCTCTTTTCTTATTGATCCGTTGGGGACGGAGGAAAACGGATCACTTGGGGTTGACAAGAGGCCTGGTTCGTAATGGTCTGGACAGTTAGTTCAGATACGTATAAATCTGGGGCAGCGTGGGATGCGTTTTGAGCAATTTTTGATTGGGATGGGGCTCGGATGGGCGGTTGGAAGGGAGAGTGGGACGTTTACATGGTCTCGAGGAGCCCAAATTAGTTGAAACAGGGGTGTTCGTGCCTGATCCAGCTCTAGGATTTATACGTATCTGAACTAACTGTCCGCCCCGGTCCGGCCGCTGCCGATTCGGTGCGGTTTGAGACCGCTATTCGGCCCCGTTGCGGCCGGTGGTACTCTAGTATCCGTTTGAAATCGAGCGAAGGAGTGCCGCTATGGAGCAATCGAGCCTGTTTGGTGACGGCGTGGATATCGATACCGAAACGCCCGCGAACACGGATGCCGCTGCACCGGCCGATGCCCGTGCCCAGGCGGCAGCGCGTGCGGCCGAGCTGCGTCACGAGCTCGATTACCACGCCTATCGCTACTACATGCTCGACGCGCCCGAGATCACGGACGCCGCCTTTGACAAAATGCTCGTTGAGCTGCAGGAAATCGAGGCGACCTACCCCGACCTGGTGACGCCCGACAGCTATACCCAGCGCGTGGGCGGCTACGTGAGCGAGCAGTTTACGCCGGTTACGCACATGGCACGCATGTATTCCATGGACGATGCCATGGACCTGGACGAGCTCGACGCTTGGCTCCAGCGCACCGAGGATGCGCTCGGTGCCGGTAGCGTCACCTATACCTGTGAGCTTAAGATCGACGGTCTGGGCGTGGCGCTTACCTACCAAAACGGCACCTTTGTGCGCGCCGCCACGCGCGGCGACGGCACCACGGGCGAGGACGTGTCGCTCAATGTGCGCACCATCAAGGATGTGCCCATGCACCTGTCCGAGCCGGCGCTCGCCCACATGGGCGCTGACCGCGAGCGCACCATCGAGGTGCGCGGCGAGGTCTATATGCCCAAGGGCAGCTTTGTGCGTCTGAATGAAGAGGCCGATGCCGAGGGGCGCGACCCCTTCGCCAACCCGCGCAACGCCGCCGCCGGCAGCCTGCGTCAGAAAGACCCCAAGGTCACGGCGCGCCGCGACCTGGCCACCTTTATCTATGCCATCGCCGATACCGACCCGCTGCACGTCCACAGCCAGCGCGAGTTTCTGGACTGGCTTCGTAGCGCCGGCTTTAGCGTCAACCCCAACGTGGCTCGTTGCGCCGCGCCGGCCGAGGTTCACGAGTTCTGCGCCCAGGCCCTCGAGCATCGCGGTGACCTGGACTACGACATCGACGGCGTGGTCGTAAAGGTCGACAGCTTCCAGCAGCAGCTCGACCTGGGCTTTACCGCCCGCGCACCACGCTGGGCCATTGCCTTTAAGTTCCCGCCCGAGGAAAAACAGACCGTCCTGCGCGAGATTCGTATCCAGGTGGGCCGCACCGGTGTGCTCACGCCGGTCGCCGAGTTCGACCCGGTGACGGTTGCCGGCTCCACTATCGCGCGCGCCACGCTACACAACATCGACGAGATCCGTCGCAAAAACGTGCGCGAGGGCGACACTATCATCGTGCACAAGGCGGGCGACGTAATCCCCGAGGTCGTGGGCCCGGTACTCGACAAGCGTCCGGCCGATTCGGTCGACTGGCACATGCCCGAGGTCTGCCCCGTGTGCGGCAGCCCCGTGGTCCACGAGGACGGCGAGGTTGCCTACCGCTGCGTCTCCATCGATTGCCCCGCGCAGCTTAAGGAGCGCCTGCTCCACTGGGTGAGCCGCGGCTGCATGGACGTCGATGGCCTGGGCGACGAGATCGTCGACAAGATGATCGCCGCCGGCCTGATCCACGATGTCGCGGACTTCTACCAGCTCACGGTCGACGACATCGCCGGCTTGGACACGGGGCGCACCTATGCCAGCTCCAACAGCAAAAAGGGCGTCAAGAAGGGCGATCCCATTCCGGTAGGCCTCAAGACGGCCGAGAAAATCATCGCCGAGCTCAACAAGTCCAAGAGCCAGCCGCTCGGTCGTGTGCTGTTTGCCCTGGGTATCCGCCACGTGGGCAAGAGCGTGGGCGAGGTCATCGCCGAGCGATTCCTGTCGATTGACAAACTTATCTTGGCGAGCGAAGAGGACATCGCCGAATGCGAGGGCATCGGTCCCAAGATTGCGGCGAGCGTTAAGCAGTTCCTGGCCGTGCCCGAGAACCTTGCCGTGCTGGAGCGCCTGCGTCAGGCGGGCCTGTCGCTCGAGGTCGACCTGGGCGCCGCGCACGCGCAAGCCGCAGCCGACGCTGGCGTGGCGGGCGAGCTCGCCGACGCGCAGCCGCTTGCGGGTCTGACCTTCGTGCTCACCGGCACGCTCGTCAACCGCACCCGCGACGAGGCTGGCGCGGCGCTCAAGGTACTCGGCGCTAAGGTTTCGGGCAGCGTGTCAAAGAAGACGAGCTATCTGGTCGCCGGCCCCAAAGCGGGCTCCAAGCTCACCAAGGCTGAGCAGCTGGGTGTGCCCGTGCTGGATGAGGACGCACTCGAGCAGATCTTGGCTACCGGTGAGGTGCCCCAGGCTTAGTGCATCAATAGTCAAATTGAAGAACCTCCCGGAAGCACGATGCCTTTCGGGAGGTTCTTACTTTGCCGGAACAACCGACACCGTGATCTGCGTCACGTAGGTCGCCGGGTCGTCGCTGATGATGTCGTCGATAAGGGCGATTTCGCGTTGCCCCGCTACGCTACCAACTTGTCAAAAGCCCCGCGCCGGTTGAGCACGGTAAACGCGACAACACAGATGACCGCCGACAAAATCGATCCGCACGGCGAGGCGATGCCCATGGGAAACAGCGTGTCGGAATAGGCGTTCGACAGCAGCCACGCGCCCGGCACGCGAATGAGCGCCACGGCTAGTACGTTGTGCGCAAAGCCGATGTAGCTCTTGCCGTATGCAGCGAAAAAGCCACTAAAGCAAATGTGGATGCCGGCAAAGATTGCATCGAAAATATAACTGTGCATATAGCCGGTACCGGCCGCGACCACCGCGGGGTCCTTGGCAAAAAAGCCAATAAACGCCGGCGCCACCAGCCACATCAGCACCGTGATCAGGCAGCCGTACACCACCGAGATCGTCATGGCGTCCTTGAGCACCTGACGCGCGCGATCGCCCTTGCCCGCGCCGGCGTTTTGCGCCGTGAGTGCGCTGACGGTGGCGCCCATGGAACTCGGAACAATGAACAAAAAGCTGATCATCTTCTCGACCAGGCCTACGGCGGCGGCGTCGACGAGCCCTCGGTGGTTGGCGATGACGGTGATAAACATAAACGCCACCTGGATGCAGCCGTCCTGTACAGCCACAGGCACGCCGATCTTAAGAATGCTGCCGAGCACCTCGGGCTGGGGGCGCAGGTCGCTGCGCTTAACGTGGATGTTCGTGCGGCGGCTCTTGAGCCACACGAGCGCGAGGGCAACGCTGGCCGTCTGGGCGGTCACTGTGCCGAGCGCCGCGCCCACGGGGCCGAGCCCCATGTGGCCGATAAATAGAAAGTCGAGCGCGATGTTGATGATGCATGCCACGCCAATCACGTACATAGGCGAGCGCGAATCGCCCAGCCCGCGAAAGATGGCCGAGAGAATGTTGTATGCGGCGATAAACGGAATGCCGACAAAGCAGATACGCAGGTAGGCGGCGGTGCCTTCGACCGCCTCGGGCGGCGTGCCAATGAGCGCCACAACCTGCGGGCAAAGTGCAAACAAGATGACGGCCAGTACTACCGAGACGCCCATAAACAGCGTGATGGTATTGCCGATGGCGGTCTCGGCGCGGTCGAAGCGGCGCGAGCCCACGGCGTGGCCGACGATGACCGTCGTTCCCATGGCCAGGCCCACGAGCGTCACGGTAATGATATAGAGCGTCTGCGCGCCATTGCCCACAGCGGTGATGCCGGCGGCGCCGCTAAACTGCCCCATCATGTACAGGTCGGCCATACCGTAGAGCATCTGCAAAAAGTACGAGAGCATATAAGGCAGGGCAAAGACCGCGATGGTCTTGAGGACATTGCCGCGTGTGAGGTCGTGTTCCATGGGCGGGGCTTTCTGGCTGGGTTCGTTTAGCTACCAGTGTAGTGAAAACCCTACAACGATTGTAGAGTCAAGGTTTGTGTTGACGCCGGAGCGAAAAAAGTCGTGCGCACCATTATTCCGAGTGAATATGGACACACATCACGAGAACTCGCCGCCGGCGCTAACCTTGCAGAAAACGATTTCGGAATACTTGACACCATTATTCGGCGCGCAATAATACGTGCGTTTGCGAACAACGTTTGATGGGGGTTGAACCTGCGTGCGCAATCTCAAAATACTGTTTTCCTATCTAGGGGCATACCGTCGCGATGCCATCCTCGGCGTGTTCTTTGTGTCGGTCGAGACGGTGCTCGAACTGTTTATCCCGGTCATCATGGCCAACATCATCGATGTGGGCGTGCCTGCGGGTGATATCAACTACATGCTGCTGCAGGGCGCGTACATGTTGGTGTGCGCTGCGCTTTCGCTGGTACTGGGCTTGGGTTATGCCCGCACGTCCGCCCGCGTTGCCTCGGGCCTAGGCGCTAACCTGCGCGAGGCCGAGTACAAAAAGATTCAAACGCTCGCCTTTGGCAACCTGGACAACTACGACGCCAGCTCGCTCGTCACCCGCATGACCACGGACATCACCGTTATCCAAAATGCTGTGGGCAACGGCTTTCGCCCTATGGTGCGCGGCCCGGTGACGCTTATCGTCGGCCTTATCTACGCGCTGATGCTGTCGCGCCCGCTCGCCACCGTCTTTGCGATCATCTTGCCCGTGCTGGCAATCGTACTGGGCGTCATCACCTATCGCGTCAGTCCGCTCTACCGCCAACTCCAGACCTCGATGGACCACCTCAACGGCGTGGTACAGGAAGACCTCACCGCCGTGCGTGCCGTCAAGGCCTACGTTCGTACCGAGCACGAGGAGGCCAAGTTCGACGCAGTCAATACCGAGCTTGCGCGCACTGCGACAAAGACCTTTGGCAGCGCGGTGCTCAACCTGCCGGTGTTTCAGCTGTCGATGTACGTGGCTGCGCTCTCCATCCTGTGGATTGGCGGCCGCATGATTCTCGCCGGCAAGCTGGGCGTGGGCTCGCTCACGGGCTTTATGAGCTACGTGCTGCTGATCATGAATTCGCTCATGATGATTTCTAACGTGTTTTTGCTGCTCACGCGCGCTCTTACGAGTGTGGGCCGTATCGCCGAGGTGCTCGATGAGGAACCCTTTATCGCCAACCCCGCGGGAGACCTCGCGATTGCGGCACCAGCGGACGGCAGTATCGAGTTTCGCGACGTTTCCTTTAAATACCGCGCGGATGCAGACGAGGATGTGCTCGAGCATATCGACCTTCGCATCGAGAGCGGCTCGACGGTGGGCATCCTCGGCGGTACGGGATCGGGCAAGAGCTCGCTTGTGCAGCTGATTGCACGCCTGTACGACGCTACCGAGGGCGCCGTGCTTGTGGGCGGACGTGACGTGCGTGACTACGACCTCGCGACCCTACGCGACGCCGTGGGCATTGTGCTGCAAAAGAACGTGCTGTTTACGGGCACCGTGCGCGAGAATCTGCAGTGGGGCAATCCGCAGGCGTCGGACGATGAGCTCCTCGCGGCTTGCCGCGCGGCGTGCGTGGACGAGTTCCTTGATCGCATCGGCGGGCTGGACGGCGAGTTGGGCCAAGGCGGCGCCGGTGTCTCGGGTGGCCAGAAGCAACGCCTGTGCATCGCGCGCACGCTGCTCAAGCATCCGCGCGTGCTCATTTTTGATGACTCCACCAGCGCGGTCGATATGGCGACCGACGCTAAGATTCGCGAGCACATCGCCCGGATTTCCGATACGACCGTGCTCATCATCGCCCAGCGCATCGCGAGTGTCATGGATGCCGATCGCATTGTGGTGTTGGACGACGGTCGTGTCCACGGCGTGGGCACGCACGAGGAGCTGCTGGCGGGCGACAACATCTACCAGGAGATTTACGCCTCGCAGATGGAGTTTGCGGGGAACGCGGACGCCGGCGATGGCAACGACGGTGGCTGCGCGAATGATCCATTTTCCTCTGTCGCATGCGGATCGCCCTTGGAAGGGGGTGAGCGCCATGCCTAAGACCGCAGCCCAAGCACGCCCGGCCGACCTCAAACGCACTGTGCGCCGCCTGCTCTCCTACATGGGGCATGCCAAGTTCTCGTTGCTCGCGGTGGGCGTGCTCGCCTCCGTCGCCGCCATCGCGAGCCTCGCCGGCACCTACATGGTGCGCCCCATCGTTAACGGTTTGGCCACGGGCGGGGAGGAACTGCTCGCCAAGCAGGTCATCCTGACGGCGATCATCTACGCCGCGGGCGTGCTCTCGGCCCTGGGCTACTCACAGATCATGGTGCGCGCGGCCCAACACGTGGTGTCCGATATTCGCCGCGACCTGTTCGCGCACATCCAGACGCTGCCGCTCAGTTATTTTGACTGCACGCGCTCGGGCGACATCATGAGTTTTTTCACCAGCGACGTCGACACCGTCTCCGAGGCGCTCAACAACAGCTTTGCCAACGTGATTCAGGCCGCCATTCAGGTTGTGGGCACCACGGCTATGCTCATCATCCTTAACTGGCAGCTCACGATTATCACACTCGTGTGCGATGCGGCCATTGTGCTGTATGCGCGCTACTCGGGCGCGCGCTCTAAGCGTTTCTTTGCTGCCCAGCAGGCATCGCTTGGCGACCTGGACGGATATATCGAAGAAATGGTCTCGGGCCAAAAGGTCATCAAGGTCTTTAACCGTGAGGCAGCGAATGTCGCCGGCTTCACCTGCCGCAACGACGAGCTTCGCCGCACCGGTACCGCCGCCGTGAGCTATGCCAACTCCATGGTGCCCATGACCGTCGTGATTGGCTACGTCAACTATGCCATCGTCGCCGTGGCGGGCGGCATGCTCTGCATCAAGGGGCTCGCCGATGTGGGCGCACTTGCAAGCTACCTGGTCTTTGTGCGCCAGGCCGCCATGCCCATCAACCAGTTTACGCAGCTCGGCAACTTCTTGCTCAACGCGTTGGCCGGTGCCGAGCGCCTGTTTGCGGCTATGGACCTTGAGCCCGAGGTGGACGAGGGCTGCGTGGAGCTGGTGCAGACGGGCGATGCCGCGTGGGCGTGGAAAATTCCCGAGGGCCAGGGCGTGGGCGTCTACGGGCACCTGAATGATGTGGCAGCCGTTGATGAGTCGGGCCGCGCGGTGGCCGCCGACGGCACCGAGCTCACGTGCGGCTTGGTCCCGCTTGCCGGCGACGTGCGCTTCCATGCCGTGGACTTTTCCTACGTGCCGGGCGCCCGCGTGCTCACGGACCTCAACCTGTTTGCCAAGCCGGGGCAAAAGATCGCGTTTGTGGGCTCGACGGGCGCCGGCAAGACGACCATTACCAACCTCATCAACCGCTTCTACGAGGTCGATGACGGCGAGATCACGTACGACGGCATCGACGTCAAGCACATTGCCAAGGCCAGCCTGCGCGGGTCGCTCGGCATTGTGCTGCAGGACACGCACCTGTTTAGCGGCACCATTGCGCAGAACATCCGCTTTGGCAAGCTCGACGCGACCGACGAGGAGGTACGCGCCGCTGCCGAGGCCGCCTGCGCCGACTCGTTTATCCGCCGTCTGCCGCGGGGCTACGACACGCCGGTCACGGCCGACGGCGCCAACCTGTCGCAGGGTCAGCGTCAGCTGCTCGCCATCGCGCGCGTGGCCGTCGCTGATCCGCCGGTGCTCATCCTGGACGAGGCCACGAGCTCCATTGACACGCGTACCGAAAAGCTCATCGAGCGCGGTATGGACCGCATCATGCGCGGTCGCACCACCTTTATGATCGCGCACCGCCTGTCCACTGTCCGCGACGCCGACGCCATCATGGTCCTCGAACACGGCCGCATCATCGAGCGCGGCACGCACGAAGAGCTACTCGCCCAGCACGGCGAGTACTGGCAGCTGGCACACGGGTTAAAAGAGTTGGATTAACCCGTTCGAGCACGATGCTTTGACCCCTCCGTGCCTCTCACCTCGCCTCAAACCATCACAACATTCGACGTTTTTCGTCAAAAACGGGAAAAGCATCGAATGTTGTGATGGTTTTTCTGCCACTCGACCGGGTGGAATCGCTTTCTTGCGCACGAAGGTGTGCGGACCCGTGGGCAGGGGAATAAGGTTGGTTATCCGACTCCATTGGAGGGCTCATGGACCTGCCGATTGTCCTGTCCCATAAGACTGCCTGGCTGTACCACAACGTGGTGCGCCCGTCCGAGCCGCTCTCGCGAGCAAGCAGCCTATACGATGAGGACTCGCTTGCTAACGAGGCGGAGCCGTCCGCGAGCCTGCCCAAATTGGGACTCGATGCCAAGGGGCTGAGGGCTTCAACGGCAGTTGAGATCGTTACCGACTATCTGGTTTCGCTTGGTATTCCACGAGAAGAGCTCGATCATGTCGACACGCTCGTCAACTTCGATTTTGAGCGCTCGACGCCGGCTGGATTTAGGTGCCACGTGTTTGGAGCGCCGGTACCTCCAGGCCATCTTATCGAGGTGGCAGAGGGCCTTCTAGTGGTTGATGAGGCCATGTGCTTTGTCCAGGCGGGCTCGTGGATGAGCGAGCCCGAGCAGCTGGAATATGGCTACGAAATCTGCGCCCGATACCATTTGAATCATCTGTCGACAGGCGATTATATCGAGATGGGGCAGAGGTACACCGTTGCCGACTTGATTGCCTATTGCAATGAGAACCGATCTCGTCAGGGGGCTGTACGCGCGCCCGCCGTGCTCAGGCGCGTGCACGATGGCGCGCGTTCGCCCATGGAGACGGCCACCGCAATCATGGTCGTAGCAAAACGTTCCCAGGGAGGGCTGGGATACGCCAAGGTTGAGCTCAACCATCGGGTCGATGTTCCCAACGAGTTCAAATATCTCGCTAAGGCCGGGTATTTCGAGATCGACGTATATGCGCCTGCGAGCGGTACGGGGATTGAATACAACGGCTCGGACCATCTTGATAAACAGCGCAGCGCGTCGGATGCGGAGCGTATGACCGTGCTGAGCGCGCTGGGCTTTAGGATGATCGTTCTCACCGGGACTCAGTTTGCCCACCAGCTGCAATTGCACCGGGCGATGAACGCCATCGCGCTCGCTATGGGCCTTAAGTGCGACCGAAGCGAAGCGTTCCAAAAGCGGCAAAACGACCTGCGAGAATTCGTGATTCGACACTGGGACGGCGGCCTCTAGGGGCGTTCCGGCCCTTCTACGGGGTGCCGTGGGCAGACAAACCATCACAACATTCAACGTTTTTTGCCAAAAACGGGAAAAGCATCGAATGTTGTGATGGTCTGTGCTGAGGATGGGCTTGGGAAGCCGGTCTTGCTCGAAGCGACCTGTCCTGTCGTACGGGTGTCGGCGTGATTCTCTCGTGGGGTATTATGTTTTCCGAAGAATAAAACGCCGCGTGAGGGGAGGGCTGCGTGGACGGGCACGTGCAACATGACGGCTTTGGCCGCGATATCAACTACCTGCGCATTGCCGTTACCGACAAGTGCAATTTCCGCTGCATTTACTGCATGCCGGCCGATGGCGTGGCGCCCCGTGCACACGACGAGCTGCTCAGCGCCGAGGAAATCGCCCGCTTTGTGCGCTTGGTAGCGGGGGAGGGCATTCGCCGCGTACGCCTGACGGGCGGCGAGCCGCTGGTCAGTCGCCGTATCATCCCGCTCATTCGCGACATCCGCGCGATTCCGCAGATCGAGGACATCTCGCTCACCACCAACGGTGCCCTGCTGCCCAAGCTGGCGCCGCAGCTCAAAGATGCCGGGCTTAACCGCGTCAATATCTCGCTCGACACGCTCGACCCTACGCTCTTTGGAAAGATCACGCGCCTGGGCCGGCTCGAGCAGACCATGGTTGGCATCGACGCGGCACTGGCCTGGGGCTTTGAGCCCGTTAAGGTCAACTGCGTTGTGGTGCGCCGGCTCAACCAGGATGTGGCGGCCCTCGCACGGCTGACCGTCGACCGCCCCATTCACCTGCGCTTTATCGAATACATGCCCATCGGCGACGAACGCACGAGCTCGCATTGCGCTGTGGACCCGCATGCGCCCGCGCTCAATCCCGAGCTGTGGGACGCGAGCGATACCGTGCCGAGCGACGAGCTGCGGGCGCGCATCAATGCAGGAGCCGCCGCGGTGGGCCTGGACGAGCTCGAGCCGCTCGACATTAACGACGCTCCTGCCGGCGCGGGCCCTGCGCGCTATTGGCATTTTCCGGGCGCGGCGGGAACGGTTGGCTTCATCAGCGCCATGTCCAACCATTTTTGTGCGAATTGCAACCGCCTGCGCCTGACGGCCGATGGCAACGTGCGTCCGTGCCTGTTCAGCGATGCCGAGTATTCGGTGCGTGACACCCTGCGCCGTGGTGATGATATGCAGGTACTTTCGATTTGGCGCGATGCCGTGGCCCACAAACCGCAGGAACACGCGATAATTGAGGGCACGCAACGATTTATGTCCCAAATCGGAGGATGATCATATGGCCAAGAGCAGGTACGCCGATGCCACCAAGGCCGCTCGCAGGGGTGCGATGTCTGCCCACAAAGCCACGGCTGCGGCGAATGTTGGCAACGCCGACACGTCCGTGCAACCGTCTGCCAGCGCTGTCGCCGAGCCCGCCCGTGACGCCCGTCGTGACGAGCTGACGCACGTGGACGCCAAGGGCGAGGTGCGCATGGTCGACGTGTCCGACAAGGCCGAGACCCATCGCATTGCTATCGCCGAGGGCACTATCCTCATGCATCCCGAGACGCAGGCCATGGTGCTGCAGGACCGCGCCAAGAAGGGCGACGTGCTTGCCTGCGCGCGCGTGGCGGGCATTATGGCCATCAAGCGCACGAGTGACATCATCCCCATGTGCCATCCGTTGCTCATTACCAAGAGTAAGTGCGACATTGCGCCCATCGCTCCGGCGGGGACGCCGGCCGAGGACGTGCCCGAGGGTTGGGCGCCGGCGCGTTCGGACGGACAGGTTGGCTTTCACGTACTGGTTACGGCCGGCGTGACGGGCAAGACGGGTATCGAGATGGAGGCCCTGACCGGCGCGAGTGCCGCGTGCCTAACGATCTACGACATGTGCAAAGCCGTCGATCGCGGCATGGAGATCGTCGACGTGCGCTTGCTGCACAAGGAAGGCGGCCGCTCGGGCATATGGGACCGCGCAGAGCGACAGGCCGCTGCTGCTGAGGCCGTGGGAGCCGCAGGCGACGCACCCGCGAGCGCACCCGTCGCCGTCGCGCCCGCAGCTCCCACTCCGGCCGTCCCCGCGATCGCGTTTATCGGCTACCAAAACTCGGGCAAGACCACGCTCGTCGAGAAGGTTATCGCCGAGCTTACTCGCCGCGGCCTGCGCGTGGGTTCGCTCAAGCATCACGGGCACCACGGCTTTGATATCGATGTGCCCGCTAAGGACACCTGGCGCCATCACCAGGCTGGATCCAAGCACGTGGGCCTCATCTGCGCCACGCGCTGGGCGGAGTACGCCGACACGCGCGAGGAGGACGAGATGCCCGCGCGCGAGTTGCTGTCACGCTACAACGATGTCGACGTGGTGATCATCGAGGGTTACAAGACCGAGGGCTTCGACAACATCGTGGTCGCGCGCTCCGGTGTCGACCGTCTGCGCGGCAAGAGCTCGCTCGACCTGGTCGACGGTCACACGCTGGCCCTTGCCTGCAACGAGGCCCTGGCGCGTCAGGCCTTCGACGCCGGCTTTGCGACCCGAGCCATCAACATCAACGACGCCCGAGCCATCTGCGACCTTATTCAAGATTATCTGGCCTAAAACCAGCCAAAAAAGACAGGTTAATTTGGCAGGTTTTATCTGGGCAAACGTCATTTCCACCACAAAGGGGCCAGGCACCTTTGTGGTGGTTTTTGCTTTGGTAGATGTGTGGGGCATGCCTTACAATCTACCAAGTAGTTCATGACGGGCGAAAAACGGAGAGAAGGGGCTTGATGCGTCCTTAGTGTTTCTTGCGAATAGATTGATTTGACAGACGGTGGTGAATGCCCACCGCCCGTATTCGTATGAAACAAGGAGTCTCCATGCTCGCCTCTCTTTTCTCAAAGCCTCAATCATCGCTGTCCGCGCAGGCTAAGCACCTGGTGGCAATGCGCTTCCTCATATATACCGGCTTTCAGACCAGCTACTTCATCGGTGTCATCGGAACGCTCACCTATGGAGACGATGCCTCGGTTGTGGCGACATCGCTGGCCGTCCTTTTTATGAACGTATTCGTGATCTTGGGATCCTTTGCGGGTGGCGCGACGCTCGACGCCTGGGGCCCGCGCCGTCATTTCTTGCTGAGCATCGTGGGCACGCTGGCAACCGGCGCGGCAATCCTCGTTTTTGGTAGCGCGACCGGCATCGTCCTGCTCGGCGCGGCGCTCTTGGGCTTTGTGATGGGGTTTGCCCAGCCCATCGCCACATCCTATCCGGCTTACCTCACTGACGATCCTGTCGAGCTCAAAGACATCAACTCCGCCATCGCCATGCTCTCAAACGTGAGCATCATCGTTGGCCCCACACTGGGCGGCTTTGTCGCGGCGGCCGCGTCGTCGCGCGCGGTGTTCGTGCTCATGATGATCTTTACCGTACTGGCGCTCGTCGCCGGTTGGGGCTTTAGGCCGCAAGCGGGTCACGTCGCCACGCGCGAAAGCAGTCCCGCGGACAGCAGCGCAACGGCAAGTACCGCCAGTCAAAGCTCCGACTCCAGTAAATCCACCCGCGTCACCTTCGCGACCAGCATCAAGACAGTCTTCACCAACAGCGTCCTCGCCCTGCTGTTCTGCATTATTTTCCTTTCAAACTTTGGCTACGGTGCCTTTGACCCGCTGGAGTCGTTCTTCTACCGCGATGTCCTGCACGTCGGTGTTGAGTGGATGGGCTGGCTCTCGTCGGCCAGCGGTGTGGGCGCGGTGCTGGGCGCCGTCCTCGCGCTCCGCTTGCCGCCGCGCTTTGTCAGTCTCAAAACGCTGCTCGTGGCACTCATATCCGTGGGCCTGGGAAGCCTGCTCTACGTGGGAACAACGTACGTGGGCGTGGCGCTCATTGGCCAGATTGCCCTGGGCGTGGCCTGGGGCGTCGTCAACCCGCTCCACAACACGATCGTGCAAACGACGGCCCCGCTCGAGCAGCTCGGTCGCGTGAACTCGGTCATGGGTTTTGGCAACATGTTCGCCGGCGTGGCCCCGCTGGCGATTGCCCCGTGGCTGGCGGCGACGTTTGGCGTGCAGCAGACGCTCGTTGGTGCGGGCATGGTCGTGACGGCGGTTCCCGCGGCGTTGCTGCTGTTTGGACGCCGACATTTTGATCGTGCCGCAAGGCAGTAAAAACCATCACAACATTAGATGAAAATCGCGATTTTGCCGAAAAACGTCGAATGTTGTGATGGTTTGCGCTCCGGCCAGGCCACCCTTCGGGTTCGGCCACCACAAAAGGGGCCAGGCACCTTTGTGGTGGTTTTGCTCCAAAGCGCTCCGTGCGCGCCTTGGTATACCATGTACACCATTTCCAGCCACATTCAGCACCGTCGCACAACCCAGAAAGGCCCCCCATGGACACCACCTTCAGCCACATCAAAGCCGTGTTCTGCGATATCGACGGCACGCTGCTCACGAGCCAGCACGCGGTGTCCCCGCGCACCGTGGCGGCGATTCGCGCTCTGCGCGAGCGCGGCGTGCTCTTTGGCCTGTGCACCGGGCGCGACGCCCAGGCGACCGAGGCCATGTTTGGGCTCTGGGGTATCGAAGGCCTGGTAGACGTGATGGTGGGCTGCGGTGGCGCCGAGGTCATCGACCGCGCGCATGACATCAACGAGCTGAGTTATCCGCTGCCGGGCGAGACCATCGCGCGCATTTGCAAGCACATGGCGGACCTTCCAGCAACGCCCGTCTGCCCCCGAGACGGCGTGTTCTACGTGCCCGAGAGCAACGCGTGCGTCGAGCACCTGTCGCGCGTCGACGGCGTGCCCTACCAGGTGGTCGATTTTGCCGAGTTTTTGCGCGAGCCGCAGCCCAAGGTGATGTTTACCATGGCGCCCGAGGTAATGCCGCGGGTGATTGAGCGGGCGTCGACGTTTGCCGATAACACTGTTAAGGCGGCGGCTCTGCAAACCACGCAGCGGCTCTACGAGTTCATGGATCCGCGCGTGTCCAAGACGCGCGGCCTTGTGCGCGTGGCGGAGCTCAACGACATGGAGCTCGAGAACATTTGCGTGTTTGGCGATGCCGATAACGACACCTGCATGGTGGCCGACGCCGGCGTGGGCGTGGCCATGGCAAACGGCAGCGACGCCACCCGCGCCGCAGCTGATTTTGTAACCGCGAGCAACGACAAAGACGGCATCGCGATCTTTATCGAGGAACATCTGCTGTAGCGCCGGGGCAGAATCAACACAAAGGGGACGGGCACCTTCGTGGTGGCCTCAGGCGATTTGGGCGAGTTGATGCCTACAATCTGCGCGCAAATACCAATATGGTTGTCTGAACATTACGCTTCTGACTACCGATGAGTTAAAGATATTCTCATCAGTTTGGTAGGGTATTTCTCCCGGTAAATGACCTACAGCTCATGGTCAATTTTCGACTGTTTACAGGATGTTTACTCTTGAGCAAAATGTTGTGCAAATAAATCTAATGCCATTAAAAAATGATGGGCAACTAAATTACCAGTAGAAACAAAAAATAGATAGCGAATAAACGAAGGTAAATCTGAGCAATTGTCAAGAGAATTGACAATTCGCTACAAAACTATCGGTTTATTTGCCCAGATGTTCAAACAATCGTTAGAATAGTCATTACTAAGCGTGCGCAATTTCAGGTTGCGCAGATACGTTTGATAGTGAAAGAGCACGATCGCGGTCTCTTGGGGAGGAGACATCGATGAAAGCGAATTCAGAAAAAACTAAGCAGAGTAAAAAAGCGACGCGCCGCGTACTGGCAGGCGTTTTGTGCGGAGCCTCCGTTTTGAGCCTGGTACTGTCGCTCGTCATGCCTCCGATCTCGCAGGCCATTGCAAACGATGATCAGGCGGGTTCTACCGGAGAAACTGTGACGGTGGGTGGTTCCTCAAGTGAGTCTACTGATGTAGACAGCACCAACAACGGGGATACCGACAACCAGAATAGTGACGACGCTGAGGGTGGCGAGACCGGAGACGGCGCTGCCGAGATGCCCCCGTTGTCTGATGACACGGAAGCCGAGAGCGCTGCGCAGCCCGCGGATGATGGTGCTGACGACGAGAACGCAATCGCGCTTGCTAGCGGGAACGCCAACGGTAATATCGAGCTACAGGGTGATGTTACTGACAAGTTTGCCGAAGGCGGAAGCTATTGCCTGACAAGTGACGCTTGGTCGACCAAGTCAATCAATATCAAAAAAGACACTAAGATTAACCTTGCGGGTCATAAGCTTTATTACCGCGTTCCTAAGAACGAGACAGACACATTCATTACGGTAGAGAGCGGTGCGCTTACCATTGAGGATTACATTGAGGATTCTGGAAAGTCACCTGTTGAAACTACTACTACTACTGTTAATGATAAAAACCCTGGCCAGTTTGCAGAGATGGAATGGACCAGTGACAGCAACGGTACTACTCCTCAGAGCCTAACCTATTATGAAACCACGAGCACGCCTAATGAAGATAAACTCGGCACCACCGAGACTACGACTAAGCATGTTGTCAGCGGTTTCGGCGCAATCGTCGCTGCATCCGACAGTGGTTCGGTCCAAAAGGTCATCTCTGTTGCGGATGGCGGCACGCTTAACCTCAACGGTGGCATGATCACGACACCGAGGGATTTGACCAACAACGGTCATATCATCTTTGCCGAGGGGAAAAGCAATGAAACTCATGTGAATATCAATGGCGGTTTTATTACTGGCGCGAATCTCAATCAGCAACGTGGCGGCTGGGGCGGCGGCCTGTGCGTAGCGGGCGCGAAAGTCACGGTCAGCATGACCGGCGGCGTGATTGCAGCGAATAAGGCTGCATCCGGTGGTGGAATTTTTGCCGACAGCGGTGTCACGTTGGATCTCTCCGGTGGTGTCGTCTCGGGCAACGCTACGTATGCCGTTTCTGTCGACAAGGGCGATACCGCCGACACCGGCGGCTATGGTGGCGGTGTTTATACCAAGGGTGCAACCGTAACCATCAGTGGTTCTGCCAATATAACTAACAACCGAGTTGAAGCTCAAGTCGCTATTAAGGAAATTTACAACAATGGTCTCCTCGGTGGCGGCGGCATTGCATCAACGAGCAGTGATAATAAAAAGGGATCACTGACCATGACGGGCGGTTCTGTTACGGCCAACTACTCCAAAGAGGCCGGTGGCGGAATTTATGCTGGCTTCTGGAACCAGGCGATTACGTTTAAAATGACAGGCGGCACGATTGCCGGCAACAAATCTTTAAACGCTGAGGGCGGTGGTCTCCGTATTTCCGCCGGTACTACCGGCGAAATTGGGACTGAGCCGGGCGCGTCCAACAAGGTTTACATCACCAACAACAAGACCATGACGGGTGAGAGCCGCGGCGGCGACTGGGGCGGCGGTGGCGTCTTTATCCAGAAGGGCGGCAGGCTCAATATTTTCAAGACGCTGATCACTAATAATCGCGCCGGCGGCTGGGGCGGTGGCATCGGTGCTTGTCCTACGGGCCAGACAATCGTTTCGCACTCGAATGGCGCTGCTATCTATGGCAATGATGATAACGTTGATCAAAAGGGCAATAAGCTGCCGGCCGTTGATCAAAATGAACATAACCATCCAAATTATCATTATTCCGCTGGCGGCGACAACAAAACTGAAGACCGCGATGAAGAAAATTACGTTACTCATTTCTTCCAAAATCGCGGCCATAAGGATTTCTTCCTGGTCCGTAATAAAGATCATGCGGACTCGACAATTGCTGTCGTTCTTGGCAAGATGCTCGGCGGCGGCTCAGCTGACTGGAAGGGCACCTGCGATGGCAAAGAGATCAAAATCGATGCCAACGGCGGTGCCGAGGCTAAGTGGATGTTCGGCCTTGAGGCTAATCCTTCCGATGCGGCTAGAAGTGATGCGCAGAGAGATGCTACGACCATCATCAGCGGTAACTATTCCTACACCCACGGTGGCGGCATTATGACCAACGGCGATCTTGTCGTTGGCAAGGTCGAGGCTTTGAACGTGTATCCTGCAATCAAAGTCAAGGCTAACAAGGTTTTCATGAAGGACGGCAAAGCTCAAAGCCTCGCGGGCCACGGCTACCGGTTCAAGCTGTTGGGCAAAGCCGCCGGTACAGGTGAGGAGCCGTATTGGGATACGAACGGCAAGCTCCAGGCAAGCGGATGCGAGGCGACGTCTGAGTTTACCGTTAATACCGAGGAAAAGATGGGAGAGATTGTCATTGATACGGCTGCGAACTACCAATCGGGCGATTACGACCTCTACCTTGTTGAAGTTCCTATCGAGGAAAAAGGAACAAAGTTTGATAAGTCTATTTACAAAATACATGTAGATGTTAGTGATCAACCAGTTGAAGAGACGAATCTCTTGGGAATTAAGATTCGTCGCCATGCGGTCAACACGAGCACTTCAAAAGTATCCGTTAAAAAGGAAGGCGAAACGGTCTTCACCGAGTGTGATAAACCTGCTGACTTCTATAAGTGGAGTGTAGATTCGGCCGACAGAGCTGTCTCGACCGTAACAATCGGCAACGACTCCAACCCTGCGTTTACGAACGTGCCCTACCAGACTGTGGGCACTTGGACACCTCGGGTGACCAAGAAGGTCGATGGCGGCGAGATGAAGAAGTTCAAGTTCGAGCTGTTTACTAAGGATTCGGACGGTAAGGAGACGTCTCTTCAAACCAAATGTACTTCTGCTGAGTCGGGAAACCCTCAGACAGTAACGTTCGATCCGGTACCAATCGGCCCCCTCGGGGTTAAAGATCTTACCGGTGGCAAAGCAACATTCACCTACTACATCCGTGAATGCGACGCCAGCAAGGTCGATGGCACCAAACACGAAGGCTACAAGAACGACACCAAGAGGTTCAAGGTCGTGGTGACGGCAACGGACAAAGGTGACGGCACGCTGAACTGCACGCCGACCTACTACGAGGTCGACGCCAGCGGCAAGCCAAGCGAAAACCCGACCACCGATCCCACCTTCACCAACACCTACTCCACCTCTTTGCCCCTTTCTGGTATGTCGGGCGTCACTCTGACGTACCTTGCCGGCGCGGCGGTGCTTTGTGCTGCTGCGGCCTGGATGCACATTCGTCGCAAGGCGAATGCGAAGGGAGGTAAGCGTCGTGAATAAGAAAGTTTGCTCCTTCCCGATCTTGTTTGCGCTGCTTGCCCTCCTGATCGGCACCTGCGCGGTTGTGTTCCCCGCTTCCGCGCAGGCCGCGCCGACCTCGACCGGTTCCATCACGGTGAGCGGCACCGTGGCGCGCAGCTACGACGCCTACCAGATCTTTAGCGCCAACGTCGTCGACGGCGACAGCGACGCCAAGATCGCCACCGACCTCGCCTGGGCAAGCGACGCCGCGCGCGACGCCGCGCTGCCCGTGCTGCACAGCGCCGGCATGCCCAATTCCCAGACCACCGCGCAGGAAGCTGCCGAGTGGCTCAACACCGATTCCCACCTTACGAGCGCGCTGAGCGCACAGCTCGCTCGTTCCCTCCAGAGCCCTGGTGCCAGGCCTGCGGCCCTTAACGCGGGCACGACGGCCGAGCTGCCCTGCGGCTACTGGCTCATCGTCGCCGACGATGGCGCCATTTCCCAGAACGAAGCCGGCGCCGCGCCGATCATGGCCCTGGTGGGCGGCAGCGCCGTCACTGTCAAGCCCAAGGCGGCGACCCCCAAGGTGTCCAAGCATGTGCTGGAGGACAGCACCGCCGCATGGCAGAAGGCCGCCGACGCCACGGTCGCCGACGACCTGTACTGGCGCCTCTCTGCCACGGTCCCGGCGGGACTCACCGCCTACGACACCTATACGGTGCAGTTCGTCGACACCATGAGCGCGGGGCTCGACCCCTCCAAGGTCGTCGCGAGCATGCATGTGTACGTGGCGGCGGGCGCGGACGGCGGCTTCGACGCCGTCTCGACCGGTAAGGACGGTCGCGCCGACACCGACCCCGCGAAGGGCTGGACCGATATCACGGCCCAGTGCGCCACCAAGGTAGCGGCCGACGGCAAGACCTTCACCGTGCGCACCGGCGACCTCATCGCCGCGCTCGGCGGGGCCGACGCCTTTACCGCGGGCGCCCGCGTGGTTGCCGTGTACAATGCGCCGCTCAACAGCGCGTGCAACCACGGCATCGCGAAGGGCAACCCCAACGAGGTCTACCTGCGCTACCCGCGCTCTCCCTTTACCGACCAGTCCGGCGACGCCGGCTTCACCCGCACGCCGAGCGACGATGCGTGCGCCTACACCTGGGATCTTGCGCTTACCAAGCGTGGCAGCGACGGCGATAAGCCGCTTGCCGGGGCGGTCCTGAGCATCGCCGACGACCGCGGTCGCACACTGGCGACCGACGGCACGTGGGATGCGGAGGGCAAGGCCACCGTCACCACGGGCGAGGACGGCCGCGTGTCCGTCTCGGGCGTGGACTCGGGCAAGCTGGAGGTCCGCGAGCTCAAGGCGCCCAAGGGCTACACCGCCTTTGAGGGCACGCGCTCCGTGACGGTCAAGGCCGAGGGCCTGGACGTCGACCAGGTGGCCGCCGCCAAGCCCAAGCTCACCATCACGGCCGAGTCGCCCCTGCGTGCCGACAGCGCGGACGGGTCGACGGGCAGCCTGGAGGCGTCGCTCATCAACACGCCCACCGGCACACCCCCTAGCATTACCACCGGAGGCTTTATGCCCTCGACTGGCGATATGGCAATGTACGCCGCGGCCGCCGCAGCGGTCGCCGGAGCCGCGCTCATCGTGGTCGCGCTCCTGGTCAAGCGGGGAGGTGGCAGCCATAAAGAGTAGCTGGCAGCCCCACAGAGAGCGGGGCGAGACGTAGCGAAGTAGATGCTAAGACACAGACAGATGATGACCGATCGAATGAGAACCTACCGGAAAACGGAGGAAAAAAGATGAGCATGAGCAAGAACATCGCACGCCTGGCAGTAACCGCCGGCCTCACAGCAGCGTTGAGCTTCGGCGGCGTGATGGCACCGGTCACGATGGCGTTTGCTGAGGGCGACCAGGGTAGCATCACGATTAACAAGGTCGCCGAGGACAACAAGGGCAATACGTTCAAGGCCTATCAGATCTTCAAGGCAAAAGTCGTTGACGAGAAGGACAATGGCAAGGTTGCTTCCGATATTAAATGGGCAAATAATACCATCGGTCCTAAGGTGATTGCCGCCATTGAGGGGTCTGACGAGTACAAAAAGCTTGTGGAGAAGAATGACACCAAGAAGCTTCCCGACGATCCCACTGCTCAGGTTGTCGCCGAATGGCTTTCTCAAAATGTGACGGGCACTTCTGCCGGCACGGCAACTACTGGCGGTACGCGCGTTGCCCCCGGCGATGTGCTTTATGAAATTGCGGCTGCGGTTTCGGGCAAGAAGCAAAGTGTTGCGGCTGAGACCGCTGCGGGAACCCTTACGGCGGACACTTCGTGGACTCGCCCGGACACTAATGAAGATGGCCTTTACGGCGATGGCTATTACCTGTTCGTGTCGGACGGCCTTAAGGCGGACAAGCCGAATACTGGCACTTCTCCGATTTTCGCTATCGTGGGTGGTAAATCCGTGACGGTCACCGAGAAGACCAGCATTCCTACGGTTGACAAGAAGATTCTCGATGACACTACGGACAAAACGGCCGGTACTGCCGCGGAGGACAATTGGAAGAACGTGGGCGACGCTTGGATCGGGCAGGTAATCGACTATAAGTTGACCGGTACTGTTGCAGACAATATTGCCTCGTACGATAAATACCAGTATGTGTTCCAAGACCACCTCTCTGTTGGACTGGACGCCGACTCGAGCTCGGTTGCAGTCACTATTGACGGCACTTCTATCCCTCTTTCCAGCACTGCGCAGCCTGCAAATGGCTACACGGTAAAACTTACGGAAACTAAGGATGAATCCGAAAACGTTACAGGTCACGACCTGACAATCTCCTTCACCGACCTCAAGGCTGCTGCAAACGCCGTAGGCGTGACACTCAATGAGAAATCCGAGGTCGTTGTAACATACAAGGCAAAGCTGACCAAAAAGGCTGAATACACGGCCACCGGCAACACCAATGATGTCAAGCTTGTCTACTCCAACGACCCTATGTCTACCGGTACCGGCACTTCCGAATCAAAGGAAGTCACCGACTATGTCTTCGGCTTCAATATCACCAAGACCGATCAGAAGAATTCGGGCGCAAAACTCGATGCTGGCTTTAAGGTCAAAATGATCAAGGAAGGGGCAACTAAAAAAGTCGCTAAATGGCTGAAAAAAGATGGCAGCTTCACCGATGACGAGAACCAAGCTGATACATTTGAAACCACGGAGGAGGGTAACAAGGTCTTTATTCCTGGACTCGTTGAAGGCACGTATCAGATTTCTGAGAGCAAGACGCCTGCAGGCTACAACACCATCGCAGACTTCGAAATTACGGTGACGCCTACGTACGATCCGGCAACCGGTAAACTGGCGAATCTCAATGTGACTGACAACTCTAATATGGTCACCTCTGATCTCAATAAAAAAGTTGACTCGACCAAAATCCCCGTCACCATCGAGAACAAGAAGGGCTCTGGCCTCCCCCTCACTGGTCTTAACGGCGTGACCTTCACTTGGATTGCTGGTGGCGCGGTGCTGTGCATCGGCGTGGCGCACCTCATCCGCAGCCGTAAGCAGGCTGAGGAGTCCGAGCAGGAGTAACGCTCACTCACCTATCTCTTTGGCAGGTGGGATGTGATGGCCATGAGACTTGCGGACACTTTTCTCGTCCATCGACGTTCTTGCTTTGCCATTCTCTTTTCGGGGCAGACTCCGCACTGGAGTCTGCCCCGTTTTTTGGACAACACAGGCAGCCTCCACCGTCCGATGCGGACTCATCCGTCATCGCGTTTCTTGACTCGTATGAGGTTCGGTTTAAGGTCCGTAGGCGCACGCGCGGTGCGGACGGTGGAAGGCATTTGCGCCGCAACAAGCGCAAATAAGAATGCCCGGGGTTAGAGGCCCGCGCATTTAACAAAACCAGAAAACTAGGCCGCCCGCGCTCTCTTTCATTTACGCGGGATGCGTCGTTTCCTATTGACATTGTATCCCGAATCGCCCCGCCGATCCGGGACATTTTGAAAACTCAAATGCGGGCTTGCGCACGAAAGGAATCTCATTAATTCCGAAAATAATGTATAATTCCAATTTAAACTGGAATCAAACGAAAACGATGGAAATGAACGAAGCGCTAATCTACTTACAAGAAGCATTAGGCCTCTCCGCCAAGACCAAAACTTGGCCTGGATCCGTGCGCTTGCCGCTGCATCTGCGGGCGATTGAGGTCCGCGCTGTTGACGCAAACGGTTTTTCGTTTTTGCTTGCAAGCTTGCCTACTGGCGTCGGGCTTCCCGAGGCTAAGAGAGTCTATAGTCAGTTAGCCTTGCGTGCGGAGACTCCTGTTGTCGTTTCGTTTCCTGATGCCGATGCACGTCAGCGCAAAGCATTGGTCGCACAAGGGATTCCCTTTGTCTGCCCAGGTAGACAGGCTTTTCTTCCATTTATGGGCACAGCTTGCACGGAGAGGGGCGGTGCCCGGTTTCACAATCACGCGACCAAGATGTCACCCAATGCGCAGGCTGCCGCAATCTGGGGAGCCGCCCAGGAGCCATATCGCCCCTATGACCTTTGTCGTGCGCTTGGCATTTCGGCAAGCCGTGCGAGTGAGGCCATAACCGAGCTTGTTGACAGGGGACTCGCGAGGCGCGAGCGTCGCGAGCGACATGTCGTCGTGTTCCCTGTTGCCGTTGATCTTCTGCTCAGTGAGCACATGGCAGAGCTCTCCTCGCCTGTCTCGAAGGTCTTTTTTGCAAGGAAGACGCCGCAGGTCGACTATCTTGTTGACGCCGGGGAGACGGCGCTCGCTGCGCGTTCGATGCTCGCTGCGCCGGGCATGGAACAAAAGGCCGTCTTAAGAAGTGCATGGCGTCAACTGAGCGACCTCGAAGTCGCAGACGGGGAGTTGCCGGATAACGAAACGGCGATGATCCAAGTGTGGCGCTATGCGCCCGTGTTTGCCGACTCCTCCCGCGTCGATGACATTTCGCTTGCGCTATCTTTGGCGGCAATCGACGATGAGCGAATTCAGCTCGAAGTCGATCGCATGTTTGGAAAGGAATATCCATGGCAAGAAGCGCTGTAGAAGGTCTCCAAGAATTTCAGCAGCATATGCAAGAAGCTGCAGGATCGTATGCCCTTATCGGCGGCACGGCATGCGACATTCTGCTCGCGGAGGCGGGACTTCCGTTTAGGGCGACTCACGATTTTGATGTGGTAATTGTCGCCGATGACCGGTTGCCTCAGACGGCAGAAGCTATATGGACTTTGGTGCGTGATGGCGGTTACCGCTGCGGCTGGGGCGAAGGCAAAGGCTCATGTTTTTATCGGTTTACAGAGCCTAAGAGGCCGGGTTACCCCCATATGATCGAACTCTTCGCGAAGTGCCCCGACTTTCTAAAGGGTCGTGAGGGGATTGATGTGGCGCCAATTCACGTTGATGAAAACATAAGCAGTCTTTCGGCAATTTTGTTGGACGATGCTTACTACAGCTTGTTCCTTCAGGGAATTCGAACCGTAGGCGGCGTTTCGGTCCTGGGGACGGAATACATTGTCCCGTTCAAAGCGAAGGCGTATCTCGACCTAAAAGCTAGAAGGGAAGCGGGGGAGAACGTTGATTCGAGGAAGGTAAAAAAGCATAAACGCGATGCGCTGAGGCTTGCTCAGCTGCTTGGCGAGTCGGAAGGTGTCGACCTGCGCGGAGAACTGAAGGACGATATGCTTGCGTTTGTTAAAGATTGTGAGGTGGGCGACGTCAATCTGAAACAGATTGGGGTTGCGGGCGTAACGATGGCGCAGTTGCTCGAGACGATGAAAGCAACATATGGCTTGATTGGTTGAGTGGGGCTACGTGGCCCGGACGGTGCAGTCTAGCTGCGTTGTCCGGCGCGGAAGCTCGCTAATCGGCTATTATTTGTTTAGACAACTTGAGTTCTAAAGGAGTGACCGGCGATGGTGCAGGGCGCCAAACATATGAAGAGCAATAACGCCGCGGACAACGGCGGCTCAAGCCCTCAGCCCAAACCTCAACCAAAACCTAAGCGCCGCCGCAAGCGGCTGCCGCGCTGGGCCGACCGGCTCATCACCATCGTCATCATCCTTATTGGCGTGGGCCTTATGACCTGGCCGTGGATCTTGGACCGGCTCGAGGCCTCGGGCGTGTTCAACCAGATCAGCACGGTGTCCAGCACCGTGGACGCGCTGTCTGCCGAGGAGCGCGAGCGCATCCTGCTCCAGGCGCGCTCCTTTAACGAGCAGCTGGCGGGCGAGGCCACCGAGCTCCCCGCCGACCAGATCGAACCCTACGCCCAGCAGCTCATCTTTGACCGCGACCCCATGATGAGCTGGGTCGAAATCCCCTCCATCGACGTGAGCATGCCCATCTACCACGGCACGAGCGAGGAAGTCCTCATGGCGGGCGTCGGCCACCTGGAGGGCACGAGCCTGCCGGTGGGCGGCACCTCGACGCATTGCGTGCTCACCGCGCACTCGGGCATGCGCAACCTGAGCATGTTCGACGACATCCACTCGCTGGAGCCCGGCGACTTGGTGCTGCTGCACACCATGAACAAGACGCTCGCCTACAAGATGGTGGACTCCGAGGTGGTGCTGCCCGAGGAGATGGAGTCGCTAACCATCGAGCCCGGCGCCGACAAGGTGACGCTCGTCACCTGCACGCCCTACGGCGTGAACGACCATCGCCTGCTGGTGCATTGTGTGCGCACCAAGTACAACAAGAAGGATGTCGACAAGCAAAAGTCGCTGGCCGGCCGCCACTGGGGCAAGCGCGAGTTTGCCGTGCTCATCGTGGTCATAGCCATTGTGCTGTTGCTGCTGGACATCGTGATCCACGCGGTTCGCAAGCGCCGCAAGACCAAAGTCTCGGCATAAGACATTCTCCAGAACCACCACAATGGGGACAGGCACCTTTGTGGTGGTCGGGGCTTCTAAACCATCACAACATTCGATGAAAATCGCGATTTTGACGATAAGCGTCGAATGTTGTGATGGTCTTCGTTGCGGTCGGGACGGTCTTCGTTGTGGGCGGCGCGGTTTTCGCTGTGGGCGGGACGGTTTCGTTGCAGAACCGCCGGCCCGCCGCCTGCCAACCGCCGCCCTCGTTACGTTTTCGCTGCATTTAGGTAAAGCACCTGCTCCAAGCGGCGTTGCCTTGTATACTAGAGCGGTTTATCTGTTATGCGGAAGGGAGCGCCTATGGCACTCAGCGAGAAAGACGTGCGCGGCATCGCCGAGTACGCAAAGATCGCACTGACCGATGACGAGCTCACCCAGATGACGTCCTACCTGAACGACGCCGTCCAGATGCTCGAGCCCGTCTTGCAATATGACTTGCCCGACGTGGAGCCCACGTTCCATCCCATCGGAAGCCTGTCCAACGTGATGGGCGACGACCTGCGCGAGCCCGAGCGCGACCTGCCGCTCGACGTCGCGCTCGAAAACGCCGGCAGCGCGCGCGACCGCTACTTTCGCGTGCCGTCCATTTTGGGAGAGGGGGAGAGCGAGTAATGGCGCTAAGCTTCGATTCCCTTACCGCCGCCCAGATCGCCGCGGGCGTTGCCGCCGGCGACTTTACCGCTACCGAGGTGGCCCAGGCCTCCCTTGCCGCCATCGAGGCGCGCGAGGGCGGGGTCCAGGCATTCCTGCAGGTGTCGCCCGAGCTCGCGCTCGAGGCCGCTGCGCGCGTGGATGCCGACCGTGCCGCAGGCAAGCCGCTGCCCCCGCTCGCGGGCGTGCCGCTGGCCATCAAGGACAACATGAACCTCGTGGGCACGCGCACCACCTGCGCTTCCCGCATGCTCGAGAACTACCAGAGCGTCTACACCGCCACCTGCGTCCAGCGCATGCTCGACGCCGGCTGCCTGCCCATGGGCAAGGCCAACATGGACGAGTTTGCCTTTGGCAGCTCCACCGAGAGCTCGGCGTTCCACCGCACCAACAACCCTTGGGATACCGAGCGCGTGCCCGGCGGCTCCTCGGGCGGCTCCGCTGCCGCCGTCGCCGCGGGCGAGGTCGCGCTCTCGCTGGGCTCGGACACCGGCGGCTCCATTCGCCAGCCGGCGTCGCTGTGCGGCGTGGTGGGCTTTAAGCCCACGTATGGCGCCGTGAGCCGTTACGGCGTGGTTGCCTTTGGCTCGTCGCTCGACCAGGTGGGCCCCTTTGGCCGCACGGTCGAGGATGTCGCGCTGGCCATGAACGCGCTTACCGGTGCGGGCCACGATCCGTACGACTGCACCAGCCAGGATTGCGCCGTCGACTTTACCGAGCATCTCAACGACAGCATCGAGGGTAAGCGCGTGGGCATCATTCCCGCGTTTATGGAGGCCGAGGGCCTGACGCCCGAGGTCAAGGCCGCTGTTCAGCGCGCCGCTCAGGAGCTGCAGAACCAGGGTGCCGAGCTGGTCGAGGTCGACCTGCCGCACCTGGACGCCGCCATCGCCGCCTACTACGTCATCGGCCCGGCCGAGGCTTTCTCCAACCTGGCCCGCTTCGACGGCATTCGCTATGGCTATCAGGAGGAGGGCTGCGCCAACCTGTCCGACCAGAGCTCGCTTTCGCGTGCCCACGGCTTTGGTGCCGAGGCCAAGCGTCGTCAGATGCTCGGCGCCTACCTGCTGAGCTCGGGTGTGTACGACAAGTACTACTACGCTGCGCAAAAGGCCCGCACGCTCATCACGCAGGACTACGACGCCGCGTATGCCAAGGTGGACACCATTCTCATGCCTGCCTCGCCGCGCACGGCCTTTAAGTTTGGCGAGATCAGCGATCCCACGCAGATGTACCTCTCCGACCTGTACACCATCTCGCTCAACATTTGCGGCAACGGTGGTATCTCGGTGCCGCTGGGCCTGGGCGAGGATACTCAGTTGCCCGTTTCTGCCCAGCTGGTGGGTCCGGCCTTTAAGGACCGTCAGCTGCTCACGTTTGCCCGCGCCCTGGAGCGCGGCTTTGCCGATGCCGCTACGGGTGCGCCCGCGCTTTCCGTCGCGCCCGATTTTGCCGGGAAGGGAGGCGAGCTGTAATGAAGGAGCTTTCCGAGGTCCTGCAGGATTGGGAGGCCGTGATCGGCCTGGAGATCCATACCGAGCTCACCGCACTCGATACCAAGATGTTCTGCAACTGCAGGCTCAGCCACGATGACGAGCCCAACGCCAACGTGTGCCCGGTGTGCCTGGGCCTGCCCGGCGCCCTGCCGGTGCCCAACAAGCGCGCCATCGAGAGCATCGTCAAGGCCGGCCTCGCCACCAACTGCGAGATCCAGCGCCACTCGATGTTCTACCGCAAGCACTACTTCTATCCCGATATGGCCAAGAACTTCCAGACCACGCAGGGTCCGGTCGCCTTTGCCATGTACGGTCACTTGGACCTGGACGTGACCGGTCGCGGTGCCGCCGAGCGCCCCGACTGCGCGTTTGGCGAGGCCGAGGCCCAGAGCCTGGCGAGCGCTTCGGCCAACGCCGAGGGTCTGTCCACGTCCATGACGTCGACCATGCGCGAGGGCAACCAGCGCGCCGGCCACCTGGCCAGCTACGACGCGTCCAACCTGCAGATGCCCGAGCGTCGCGAGGACGGTTCCTACACGGTGCCCATCCGCATCCTGCGCATCCACATGGAGGAGGACGCCGCCAAGATGGTCCACGTGGGCGGTGCCGAGGGCCGCATCACCGCCGCGGCCGAGTCGCTCGTCGACTACAACCGCTGCGGCACGCCGCTGATTGAGCTCGTCACCGAGCCCGACCTGCGCACGCCTGAGGAGGCTCGCCTGTTTATGGAGAAGCTCCGTCGCATTTTTGTGACGCTGGGCATTTCGGACTGCTCCATGGAGAAGGGCTCCATGCGCTGCGACGGCAACGTGTCGCTGCGCCGCCGCGGCGAGACCAAGCTGGGCACCAAGACCGAGCTCAAGAACCTCAACTCGTTTAAGAGCCTGCATGACGGCCTTGCCTACGAG
>DBGBZQ010000003.1:0-100346 GCA_048368115.1 Collinsella sp. | reverse complement strand
AGAAATTCCTCCCGGTGTACGACAATCTCGAGCGGGCGCTGGCCCAGGAAACGCAGGACGCCGCCTTTAAAAAGGGCGTGGAGATGACGATGAACCAGCTCGTCTCCGTGATGGAAAAGCTGGGCGTCGAAAGCTTCGGCGCGGCGGGCGATCATTTCGATCCGCAGCTGCACAATGCGGTCATGCACATCGAGGACGAGAGCCTCGGTGAAAACGTCATTGCAGAGGTCTTCCAGAAGGGCTTCAAGGTCGGCGAAAAGGTCGTCCGATTCGCAATGGTAAAGGTCGCAAATTAACACGCATCCCCGCCGGAGATCCGGCATGATATAAATTTGTAAATACAGGCATTCATATAGGAGGAAATTTATTATGAGCAAGATTATTGGCATTGACCTTGGTACGACCAACAGCTGCGTGGCTGTTATGGAAGGCGGCGAGCCCGTCGTGATCGCAAACGCGGAAGGCAACCGCACCACCCCGTCCGTTGTGGCATTCTCGAAGACCGGCGAGCGTATGGTCGGTCAGGTCGCAAAGCGTCAGGCTGTCACGAACCATGACCGCACCGTCGCTTCCATCAAGCGTCATATGGGTTCCGATTATAAAGTCGACATCGACGGCAAGAAATACACCCCGCAGGAGATCTTCGCGATGATCCTGCAGAAGCTGAAGGCTGACGCAGAGGCTTACCTCGGCGGCACCGTCACCGAAGCCGTCATCACCGTCCCGGCCTACTTCAACGACGCCCAGCGTCAGGCCACCAAGGACGCCGGCAAGATCGCTGGCCTCAACGTCAAGCGTATCGTCAACGAGCCGACCGCTGCTGCTCTTGCCTATGGCCTGGACAAGCAGGGCACCGACCAGCGCATCCTGGTCTTCGACCTGGGCGGCGGCACCTTCGACGTCTCCATCCTCGACCTCGCCGACGGCGTGTTTGAGGTTCTGTCCACCTCGGGCGATAACCACCTGGGCGGCGACGACTGGGATCAGCGCGTCATCGATTGGATGGCCGATAAGTTCCAGCAGGAGAACGGTGTCGACCTGCGTCAGGACCCCATGGCCCTGCAGCGTCTGAAGGAGGCCGCCGAGAACGCCAAGAAGGAGCTCTCCGCCGCCCAGCAGACCACCATCAACCTGCCGTTCATTACCATGAACCAGTCCGGCCCGCTGCACCTCAACTACACGCTGACCCGCGCCGAGTTCGAGAAGATCACCCGCGACCTGCTCGAGCGCTGCAAGCAGCCTGTCACCAACGCCCTGCGCGACGCCAAGCTTAAGCTCTCCGATCTGACCGAGGTCATCCTCGTCGGCGGCTCCACCCGTATGCCCGCCGTCCAGGAGCTCGTCAAGACCATGACCGGCAAGCAGCCCAACATGTCCGTGAACCCCGACGAGGTCGTTGCCGACGGCGCTGCCGTCCAGGGCGGCGTGCTCACCGGCGACGTCGAGGGCATCCTGCTGCTCGACGTTACCCCGCTGTCGCTGGGCGTCGAGACCATGGGCGGCATCATGACCAAGATGATCGACCGCAACACCACGATCCCGACCTCCAAGACCGAGGTCTACTCCACCGCTGCCGACAACCAGACCAGCGTCGAGATCAACGTGCTCCAGGGCGAGCGCGAGCTTGCCCGCGACAACAAGTCGCTCGGTAAGTTCCAGCTGACCGGTATCCCGGCTGCCCGCCGCGGCGTGCCGCAGATCGAGGTTACCTTCGACATCGACGCCAACGGCATCGTCAAGGTCTCCGCTAAGGACAAGGGCACCGGCAAGGAACAGCAGATCACCATTTCCGGCTCCACCGCTCTGTCCGACGACGAAGTCGATCGTATGGTCAAGGACGCCGAGGCTCATGCCGAGGAGGACAAGAAGCAGAAGGAAGAGGTTGAGGTCCGCAACCAGACCGACAGCCTGTGCTACTCCACCGAGCAGACCCTCAACGAGCTCGGTGACAAGGTTTCCGCCGACGTGAAGTCCAAGGCCGAGGCCGCTATCGCCGACGCCAAGAAGGCGCTCGAGGGCTCTGACGTCGAGGCCATCAAGGCCGCCGGCGAGTCCCTGCAGTCCGTGGCCTACGAGCTGGCCCACGTTGTCTACGCCGACGCTCAGCAGCAGACCGACGGTGCCGCCGGCGCCCAGCCTGCCGACGATGACGTCGTCGACGCCGACTACGAGGTTGTGGACGACGAGGACAAGTAATCATGTCCGCCCGTAAAGCTCGCACGGAGGCGGCCGCCGCTGGCGCCGCCCCCGTTGACTCTGAGGAGAAGGACGTGAAGATTCCCGTAGAGGCCGTCGACGATACCGAGGCCAACGAGGCCCCGGCCGCCGAGGCTGCCGAGAACCAGGTAGAGGATTCCAACAAGGAGGCGACGATGACCGAGGACGAGATGGTGGAAGCCGCTATCCGCGCCGGTGAGGAAGCCGCCGACAACGACTTTAAGCTCAAGTTCGAGCAGGCTCAGAAAGAGCTTGCCGACGTGCGCAACGAGCTCGATGCTGCGGCAGAGGCTCAGAAGGCCGCCGAGGACAAGGCAAAGGACGCCACCGAGCGCACCGCCCGTCTGCAGGCCGACTGGGAGAACTTCCGTCGCCGCACCGCCAATGAGCGTATCGCCGAGCGCGAGCGCGCGACCGAGAAGCTCGTCACCGCGCTGCTGCCGGTGGTCGACGATATTGAGCGTGCGATCGACCATGCCCGCAGCCAGGAGCTTGCCGACGACTTTAAGCAGTTCGTCGACGGCGTCGACGCGGTGCATGCCAAGCTGCTCGATGTGTTTGCGCACGAGGGCGTTGAGCCCATCGACCCCAAGGGCGAGGCGTTCGATCCGCTCGAGCACCAGGCCGTGGGTCGCGTCGAGGACGCGTCGCAGTACGACGAGACCGTCAACGACGTGTACCAGAAGGGCTACCGCATGGCGGATCGCATCCTGCGTTCCGCGATGGTGACGGTGACCTACGGCGGCGAGAAACGCCCCGCACCGGAGCCCGAAGCGGCGCCCGAGGATGCTGCGGCCGATACGGCCGAGAGCACCGAGGAGTAATTGAGAAGGGCCCCGGGGCAACACCCGGGGCCCTTTCTGGCCTAGTGCCATATGAAAGCATGAGCCGCCGCCCGCTGGGCGGCGGATGAAACAGGAGAGGAGCTACGATGGCTGCAGGCAAAACCTTCTATGACATCCTGGGCGTATCCAAGAGCGCCTCCGATAAAGAGATCAAGAGCGCGTTTCGCAAGCTCGCGCAAAAATATCACCCCGATGCCGGCGGCGACGAGGCCAAGTTTAAGGAGATCAGCGAGGCCTACGAAACGCTTTCGGACGAGAAGAAGCGCAAAGAGTACGACCAGATGCTCATGTTTGGCGGCATGCCGGGCGCAGGCGGCGCGTATGGCGGCGGCTACGGTGCCGGCGCGGGCGCCAGCGGCTGGGGCGACATCTTCGACAGCATCTTTAGCGGCAACGGCGCCTGGGGCAGCGATTGGGGCTCGGGCTTTGCCGGGGCTGCGGGCGCTGCCGGTGCCGGCGCGGGTCGCAGCCGTGCTCGCAAGGGCGGCGACCTGTCGCTGACCGTCGATGTGACGGCCGAGGACGCGTTTCGCGGCGTGACGCACAAGGTCACCTATCGCATTCCCTCGACGGGCGAGCAGCAGACCATTACGGTCTCGGTGCCTGCGGGTGCGGTCGACGGCGGCAAACTGCGCTACAAGCGTCGTGGCGAGTACGGCGTTGCCGGCGGCGAGCGCGGCGACCTGGTCGTGACCACGCACGTGGAGGAGCATCCGCTGTTTAAGCGCAAGGGTGCCGACGTGACCATGGAGGTACCGGTCTCGGTCTACGAGGCGGCGCTCGGCTGCACGGTGGACGTGCCGACGCCCGGTGGTGCGACGGTTCGTCTGAAGGTGCCCGCGGGTACCCAGACGGGCAAGAAGTTCCGCTTTAAGGAGATGGGCGCGCCCGACGTTAAGCATCGCGGGCGCACCGGTGCACTGCTCGTCGAGATCAAGGTGCAGGTCCCCACGAACCTATCCGATGACGAGCGCGATGCCATGACCAAGCTGCGCGAGGCCGACACGCGCGACTATCGCGAGAAGGTCAACCGTTACAAGGCGACGTACTAGGGCGGTCGTGGCGCACGCCCGCGCCCGCGGGCTTATGATGGACGATAACGAGACGGAAAGGGGTCAGGTAGCATGGCCGAGGACAATAGGAACAAACCGCTGTACATGATCAGCGTGGCGGCCGAGCTGACCGGCATGCACCCGCAGACTCTGCGCGTCTACGAGTCCAAGGGCCTGGTGAACCCCCAGCGCTCGGGCGGCAACACGCGCCTGTATTCGCGTGCCGATATCGAGCGCCTGGAGCTCATCAACCAGCTGACCGACGAGGGCATCAACCTTGCCGGCGTGGTGCGCATCCTCGATATGAAGGAGCGTGCCGAGGAGCGCGAGCGCGAGAACGAAAAGCTCCGCGCCCGCGTGCGCCAGCTCGAGGACGAGCTGCACGAGTACAAGATGCAGAAGAAGATCACCGCCCTGGCCCCGCGCGACGGCTCGGTTAACCCCGAACAGGTCATGAGCAAGCTTTTGGGCGCGGGAACCGATCTTTAGTTACGGCGGCTCTACGACGCAAATCCTAACAATATGAGAGTGGATAATCTCCCACTTTTGGTCCGCTTGAGGGCTAGAAACGGGAGGTTATCCACTCCCATTTTTGGCTGGCACTTGGGGACGTTCCTTCTGTGCCGGCACTTTGGGACACTCCTTGCGCCAATATCGCCCTGTGCTTTACTGAGATAAAGTGAACGCCGAGATTCGTAACCCGCTGGCAACCGTTCTATGGCACGATATTGAACGAATGTATGCTATACGCCCGAGCCTTTCGGGCAGAGTGGGAGACAGTATGGTCAAGCTGTACGAGGACGGCATCTACCTGCGCGGTGGCAGCGAGGTTGTGCCTGCGGCCGAGGCTGCCGAGCGCGGTATTACGCAGACGCCCGAGGATGCCAAGCGCGGCACCATCGCGTATTCGATCCTCCAGGCACATAACACGTCGGGTGACCCCGAGGCACTCAAGATTCGCTTTGACGCCATGGCGAGCCACGACATCACCTTCGTTGGCATCATCCAGACGGCGCGCGCCTCGGGCATGGAGCAGTTCCCGCTGCCCTACGTGCTCACCAACTGCCATAACTCGCTGTGCGCCGTGGGAGGCACCATCAATGAGGACGACCACGTCTTTGGCCTTTCCGCGGCCAAGAAGTACGGCGGCATCTTCGTCCCGCCGCACATCGCCGTCATCCACTCCTTTATGCGTGAGAACTTCGCCGGCTGTGGCAAGATGATCCTGGGCTCCGACTCGCACACCCGCTACGGCGCTCTGGGCACCATGGCCGTGGGCGAGGGCGGTGGCGAGCTGGCAAAGCAGCTGCTGCGCGACACCTACGACGTTGCCTATCCCGGCGTCGTTGCCATCTACCTCACGGGCGCCCCGCGCCCCGGCGTTGGCCCACACGATGTGGCGCTCGCCATCATCCGCGCCGTCTTTGCCAAGGGTTACGTTAAGAACAGGGTCATGGAGTTCGTAGGCCCCGGCATCGCGAGCATGACGACCGACTACCGCAACGGCGTCGATGTCATGACCACCGAGACCACCTGCCTCTCCTCCATTTGGGCTACCGACGAGGACACGCACGCGTTTTTGACCATGCACGGTCGCGGCGAGGACTACCGCGAGCTCAAGCCCGCCGATGTTGCCTACTACGACGGCTGCGTCGAGGTCGATCTGTCGAGTATCAAGCCCATGATCGCGTTGCCGTTCCATCCTTCTAACGGCTTTGAGATCGACGAGCTCAACGAGAACCTCGAGGACATCCTGCATGAGGTGGAGCTCGAGGCCGCCAAGATCGGCGAGGGCAAGACGCACTTTAGCCTGCTCGACAAGATCGTCGACGGCAAGCTGCACGTGCAGCAGGGCGTTATCGCCGGCTGCTCGGGCGGCAACTACGACTCCGTGGTCCAGGCTGCTCGCGTGCTCAAGGGCGCTAACACCGGCTGCGGCGAGTTCTCGCTGTCGGTCTATCCCACGAGCCAGCCCGTGGCACTCGAGCTTACACGCCGCGGCTACATCTACGACCTTATGGAGGCCGGCGCGATTGTGCGCACGGCATTCTGCGGCCCGTGCTTCGGCGCCGGCGACACGCCTGCCAACAACGGCCTTTCGATCCGCCACACCACGCGCAACTTCCCCAATCGCGAGGGTTCCAAGCCGGGCAACGGTCAACTGAGCGCCGTGGCCCTGATGGACGCCCGCTCCATTGCGGCGACGGCTGCCAACGGCGGCGTCCTGACGCCGGCGACCGACCTGCCCGAGGAGACTTGGGACGAGGCCTGCGAGTACACCTTTGACGACGCGCCGTACAAGAAGCGCGTGTACTGGGGCTTTGGCAAGGCTGAGCCGGCCGACGAGCTGGTCGAGGGCCCCAACATCAAGCCGTGGCCCGCGATGGAGCCTCTCGGCGACGACATCCTGCTCAAGGTGTGCTCCAAGATCATGGACCCGGTCACTACGACCGACGAGCTCATTCCCTCGGGCGAGACGAGCTCCTTCCGCTCCAACCCGCTGGGTCTGGCCGAGTTTACGCTCAGCCGTCGCGACCCTGCCTACGTGGGCCGCTCCAAGGAGGTCGACGCGGTGGAAAAGCGCCGCATTGCCGGCGAGGCAGCGGGCGACCTGGTGGCACTCGATGCCGAGCTTGCCAGCGTGTTTGAGGCGCTGACCGGCGCGGGTGTCGCGGCCGATGCCAAGGCGACTGAGTACGGCTCCATGCTCTATGCCAAGAAGCCCGGTGACGGTTCTGCCCGCGAGCAGGCCGCGAGCTGCCAGCGCGTAATTGGCGGCCTGGCCAACATCGTCCACGAGTACGCCACCAAGCGCTATCGCTCCAACGTGATGAACTGGGGCATGGTGCCCTTCCAGATGGAGGCCGAGCCCAGCTTTGAGGTGGGCGACTACGTCTTTGTGCCGGGTATCCGCGCCGCGCTCGATGGCGACCTGAAGGGCATCGCCGCCTACGTGGTGCGCGCCGATGGTGCGGTCGAGCAGATTGAGCTCTACATTGCCGATATGACGGCAGAGGAGCGTGCCATCGTCAAGGCTGGCTGCCTGATCAACTACAACAAGTTCAAGGCCGCTGCCGAGTAACTCTGCTGTACGCCCCGGCCAAACCTTCCCCTCGTGCTCACGCGCTTCGCGAGGGTCGCCCGAGGGAAAGGTGTGGCCGGGGCTATCGCGACGTTCTCGTTGGGTCTTGAGGGACGCTAAAAATAGACTTGCTTGAAGCCGCCCCTGTTAATGGGGCGGCTTCTTTTTGTCGAAAACCACCACAAAGGGGACAGGCACCTTGGCGGCGGTGGGGGTGAGCTCAATGTCGGTGTGCACGTTGAGCGACATTCCAATGAGCGCCTCTACAGGATTTCATCCGGGCTGGCGGGTTTGGTTGTTTTGGGGATGCCGAGTTTGGATGACGCGAAATCGTCAACATTGTCCTTAATTCCGTCTTTGGTGTAGACGGTGACCATATAGGTGCTGTGTCCGAATTCGCCCTTGTCGCGTGTTGCCCAGGCATCCCAGTAGGCGGCCCCGTTTCGCCCTTTGATTTTTCCGACACGGCGGAGTTCTGTTCGCTTTAATTTCTGGTTGCTATAGATGGTTCGACCGGCTTCCGCGGTGAGCCCGCACTGTCCAAGCAGCTTGTCGAGGACTTGGTTCATGTGGCGCTCATCGGTGTTTGGTGCGTAGTCGTAGGCGAGGGTGATGGAGTCGAGTGGCTGGTCGTCGATCAGATAGTTTAGCGCCTGAGGTTCAAGGCAGAAATAGGGGGAGCATCCGTCGACCTTGCCGAGCAACGGTAACTTGGACTGCCAACTTCCGGTGGGAATTGCATATTCGTAGAACACGCCACGGCAGACAAAGGAGAGCGAGGTGGCACGCGAGCCGGCGTCGATCATCCCGCAAAGATCGAAGGGCGAGGCGATACCAAAAGAAAAGGGCGTGATGACGATAAGGAAGAGCATCACGATGGGTATGGCGAAAATGGCGATGACGTTGCGGCCGGTGGAATGAGACGGCTTCATATGCGCTCCTCGAGACAAAGATTTGTTGAGGATAGGCAGAAATGGATATGTTCAGAGAACAATTCAAGTTTAATCTCATGGCGCGAGATGGTCGACCGTTAGCGTCGAAAACCACCACAAAGGTGCCTGTCCCCTTTGTGGTGGTGAGGAGCGCGCGGCTCCTTTAGGTAATAGTGCTGGCTGGCGATATCATTAGTGCAGGTGGTGAAGGCTTGCATTGTGAGGTGCTTTGCTGTGAGAAGTCCTGCCCGTATTGGATTGATTGTTTTGGCGCTTGCGATCGCTGTGGTTGGCGCGGGCGCTGTCGGCATGGCGTTTCTACCTGCTGCGGTGACGGAGCCGGTGGTCAAGCCTGTGACTCAATCTGTCGAACTTCTGACCGGCGCTGCCAAGCCCGAGACCATTACCGTTGATTTTGATGAGCAGCCGGCTGCGCTGGGCATTAGTAATTATCCACTTATTCAGCTTGGGGCTATGCGCTATACCACGGATTCTAGTCTGATCGACAGGGCGTCCGAGCTGCTCAAGGGCAAAACCTTTAAGCGCTGGTATGGATATGCGTCCTATCGGGCAAAAGCGAACGACATGGTTGGCGGATGCCACTCTTCCATCGAGCTGGACACTGCAAACGGCGCAAAGTTATGTGATGTCTCGTACGATCCGGGCTACGAGGGCAATGAGGGTCCGGGCATCTACATCATGGACGGCGATGTCGCCTATGTCATGGAGGGCGACCAGACCGAGCTCAACGATTTTATGGGTCAGTGTATCCAAGATGCCTATGGACAGACCTGCTTGCCCGATCCGCAGACTGCACGCGATAGTGGGTCTGCCCGCACGTGGCTGTTCGAGGATGAGATGCCTTGGACCGTCGAATCGGGAAGTACGGGTTCGGCGAAGGAGTAGAGACCGCGACCACCACAAAGGTGCCTGTCCTCATGTGGCGGTTTTCGGTCTGTCTCGATCTGTAACATCTTGGCCGCTAAAAGTGGGCCTGGTGTTACAGATTTAGATTTTTGATCCGGGTGTTTTCTGTTCGTCTCGATCTGTAACAGTTAGACCCTAATTTGCCGAGTAGATATTACAGATTTAGATAAACGGGTGCCGCTGGTCATTTCATCTCAATCTGTAACATCTAGAGCCATAAACAGCCGCTAGATGTTACAGATTGAGATAGTAAGGGGACGAGGCCGTAGCGGGTGAGCGCACCTGCTCCCTATCTTTCAATCACTCAGAAAATCTTATATATAGAGACTTAGATTTATGTATAAGATCGTACAAAGCTGGCAACAATACTTCTCGAACAACGTGAAGCCGCCCCGTAGGGCGGCCACCCCAAGAGAGGTGATTCCATGAGAATCGATAAGCTAGCAATGACGTCGCGCGAGGCGCTGCAGACCGCCATGAGCACGGCTGCCGACGCGCAGGCCGGCGCGGTGGAGCCGATTCACCTGCTGTCCGCCCTGCTCGGTGCCGGCGAGCGCAATATCTCCGTGATCATCGAGCGCATCGGTGCCGACCCGGCTCAGCTTGCACGCTCCACGCAGGATGCCATTGACCACGCGCCCAAGGTTTCCGGCGAGGGCCAGCAGATGGGTCTTTCCAACGAGCTCGTCCGCGTCATCGAAAAGGCCGAGAAGAAGGCCACCAAGATGGGCGACAGCTTTGTGGTGACCGAGCATCTGCTCATGGCACTTGCCGAGGACAAGGGCGAGGCGGGCCGCGTGCTGCGCGACGCCGGCGTGACCAAGGAGCGCATCGAGCAGGTCTACGAGGAGCTGCGTGGCGATGACCGCGTGACATCTGCCGAGGACAAAACCCAGTTTGAGGCGCTGGAGCAGTACGGTCGCAACATCTGTGACCTCGCCCGCGCCGGCAAGCTCGACCCGGTCATCGGCCGTACCGACGAGATCCGCCGTACCATTCAGGTCCTGTCCCGCCGCACCAAGAATAACCCTGTGCTCATCGGCGAGCCGGGTGTCGGCAAGACGGCCATCGTCGAGGGCATCGCCCAGCGTATCGTGGCCGGCGACGTGCCGAGCACCCTGCGCGACCGCGACCTTATCGAGCTCGACATGAGCGCGCTGGTCGCCGGTGCCAAGTACCGCGGCGAGTTCGAGGACCGCTTGAAGGCCGTGCTCAAGGAAGTGCAAAAGTCCGAGGGCAAGGTCATCCTGTTCATCGATGAGCTCCACACCATCGTGGGCGCGGGTGCCACCGAGGGCTCCATGGACGCCGGCAACATCCTCAAGCCGGCGCTCGCCCGTGGCGACCTGCACGCGATCGGCGCGACCACGCTCGACGAATACCGCAAGTACATCGAGAAGGACGCGGCGCTCGCCCGTCGTTTCCAGACCGTTATGGTGGGCGAGCCTACCGTCGAGGACACCATTTCGATCCTGCGTGGTCTGAAGGAGAAGTACGAGATCTTCCACGGTGTGCATATCACCGATAGCGCGCTCGTGGCAGCTGCCGACCTCTCCGATCGCTACATCGCCGACCGCTTCCTGCCCGACAAGGCCATCGATTTGGTCGATGAGGCGGCAAGCCGCCTGCGCATGGAACTCGACAGCATGCCGGTCGAGATCGACGCCACCACGCGTCAGCTCACTCAGCTGCAGATCGAGGAACAGGCGCTCATGAAAGAGACCGATGACGCCTCCAAGGAGCGTCTGGAGGCCCTGCGCCAGGAGATTGCCGAGGTCCAGGAAAAACTCAACGTGCAAAAGGCCGGTTGGCTCAACCAAAAGAACGCCATCGACCACGTGCAGGAGCTCAAGGGACAGCTCGACGAGGCCAAGAGCGAAGAGGAGCGTGCGACGCGCAACGGCGATTTGGGCCGTGCGTCCGAGCTGCGCTACTCCGTGATTCCGGGTCTGCAGCAGCAGATTCAAGATTCCGAGGCCGCGCTCGAGGCGCAAAAGCAACAGGACGGCGAGGGCCTCAACGAACAGGTGACCTCCGATGAGATTGCCGAGGTCGTGAGCGCTTGGACCGGTGTGCCCGTCTCCAAGATGATGCAGGGCGAGCTCGACAAGCTCAAGGGCCTGGAGGGCGAGCTGCATAAGCGCGTCATCGGCCAGGACGAGGCCGTCTCCGCCGTCGCCGCAGCCGTGCGCCGCAGCCGTGCGGGCCTCTCCGATCCGGACAAGCCCATCGGCAGTTTCTTCTTCCTGGGCCCCACCGGCGTGGGCAAGACCGAGCTCGCCAAGGCGCTTGCCGAGTGCCTGTTCGATGACGAGCGCGCGCTCGTGCGTATCGACATGTCCGAGTACATGGAGAAGTTCAGCGTCCAGCGTCTGATCGGTGCGCCCCCGGGATACGTGGGTTACGACGAGGGCGGCCAGCTCACCGAGGCCGTGCGCCGTCGTCCGTACTCAGTGATCTTGCTCGACGAGATGGAGAAGGCCCATCCGGATGTCTTCAACGTGCTCCTGCAGGTGCTCGACGACGGTCGTTTGACCGATGGCCAGGGTCGCCAGGTGTCCTTCAAGAACACGATCATCATCATGACGTCTAACGTGGGCTCTAAGGCTATTGCCGAGCTTTCCGGCAAGGACGAGGAAGAGATGCGCCATCAGGTCGACGCGGCCATGGCTCAGACCTTCCGCCCCGAGTTCCTCAACCGTATCGACGACATCGTGGTGTTCCATCCGCTCGGCATGGCGCAGATCGAAAAGATCGTCGATATTCAGCTCGCCGACGTCCGCGCACGTCTGGCCAAGGAGCGCATGACGCTTGCCATCACCCCGGCGGCCAAGCAGATGCTCGCCGTGGGCGGCCTGGACCCGGTCTTTGGCGCCCGTCCGCTCAAGCGTCTGGTGCAGCGCGAGGTCGTGGATGCCATCGCCGCCGCTATCATCGACGGTACGGTGCGCGAGGGCGATCAGGTGACGGTCGATGTCGACAAGGACGGCGGCTTTACCGTCGTGTGCGACAACACGCCGGCGGCCACCTACGAGGTTCCCGACGCCGAGTAGATTTTGGGCCATGCCTTAAAATCTGCCAGCCGTCTCTAAACGCCGAGGGCGGCGGATCCAATTGGGTCCGCCGCCCTTTTTCGTGCGACAATCGATAATGTTGAACACGATTGCATGGCAAGGAGATATGCAGATGATAGACAAGAACAAGACGAATGCGCCGGCGACCGATGCCGCACCCGCCGCGCCCAAGCCTGCGCCTAAGCCGGCGCCCAAGCCGCGCGACCCCTACATCCGTGCCGAGAACGAGGACGACGACGGCTACGACCCCTACAGCGATCGCCGCCCCGAGCGCGAGCCAATGTTCGAAGCCGATCCGTGGCGCTGAGTGCCCACCCAAAAGGCCACCAATAAGTTGCGGTGAAATAGGGACTGTTTTGCGGTTTGACCAGCAAAAACAATCCCTATTTCACCGCAACTGCGTTGGGGATGTGGGCGTTGGGCGGCTGTCTTCGGGCCGGCTAGTCCTGGGCTTTGATACTCGGCAGGAGAATCTGGGCGAGGTAGTCGGTCTCGAGTTTGGTCGCGGCGTCTGCCTTGCCGTCTTTGTCGACCAGCACGTTCTTGATCTGGCTATAGGTGTAGCGGTTGCCGGTCGTAAGCTCGACAAGCTCAATGGCCGTGTCCATGGGGTAGGTTGACACGGGATTCTGCGTCCGTCCGTTGATGGTCTGGGGCACCACGTACGGATAGACGGGGCCGCTGGCATAGACGGTATAACCGTTGCCCAGATTGGCCGCACCCAAAACCGTATCGCCTTCATCGGGCGTAAAGCTCTCGCCCTCGCGCACCGCGACGAGCGTCACAATCGGCGTATCGCTGTCGCCGGCAAGATAGATGCATAGCGTGCTGCCATTTTGCCAAGTCTCGACCTTGCCGTACCACTCGACGGGGATATCGAGCTGGTAGAGGTCGGTTGCCTTGTGACGGGCGTCGTCATCACGGGCCGCCTGTGCCTTTTGCGCGCTCACGGCATTGACGGCGGCGTCGCGCCGCGCGGTTGCCGCCTGCTGGAGCACCTTGGCGGTAGCGGCGGAGCTCGCGCCTCCCTCCTCGGCATATTTGGCGGCGGCATCGATCTGGTCGTCAGTCACCGTGTCGGCCGAAGGCACCTTGAGCTTAAAGGTGGCCTGGGCACTTAAATCCTGTCCATCGCTCTTAACGGTGACCTGCGCCTTGGTGGTCGGGACGGTATAGATAGTGCCATCGGCCGCGATGGGGGAGGCGGCGATGGAAAGCGTGTAATCGCCGGGCAGCAGCTTAATGCCGCGACCGTGCTCATCAACGTAGAGCGTTTCGCTCACGGATGAGCCGTCGGAGTCCTGCCCGCTCACCTGTACGGGAATCTTGGAGCCAGTCGAGCAATCGAGCCCTGCGGCACGCACGCCAATCTGCGCTGACATCATCGTGTGGGCATTGGCGGCGACAGCGGCAGCCTGCTCTTGCTGATATCCGTTCCAGGCAGCATAGCCTGCACCGCCGACGACGAGCACGACGGCCACGACACCGGCGACCATCAGATTGCGGCGCTTGGGCGACATCTTGCGATGGCGAACCTCGGCCTCGCGTGCCGAGGGAACGGACGGCAGGGGAATATCGCCCATGGCGATGGTCTCGTCCACAGCTGGTGCGGAACCCAGGCCAGGAAGCTCGCGGGTCAGCGAATCCTCGGCCGGTAAGCTGTCGAGCAGGACGGTTTCCTCGCCTGTGTCGGATTCGGGCTGGTTGCCGGCCTCGCTTTCGGTGTCTTCGTGATCTGCCTCATCCTCGGCAGGCTCAACGTCGCCTGCATCCTGATCGTCGGACTGCGCCTCGGTTTCTGGCTCATCCTGCACATCAACGCCCGAATCGTCAAACGCAATCTCATCGAGTGAAATCCGGTCTAAGCTCTCCAAGGCCTCGGCACACGCTTCTGCATCTTGGGCCGCATCCTCTTGGCCCATCGTCTCATCATTCATACATCCCCCAAGCTCAATATCGGGACAACAATGTACCCAAAAACAGGGTCATATAGAGCTGTCAGGCGATCGGAAATCTGATTTTATCTGTGCGAGAGGTTTCGAATATGTGCGCGGATGCGCGCAACAACAAAAAGCCCCCGGAAAGCGGACAAATCGCTTTCCGGGGGCATGCAATACGTTGCATTGCGCGGAGTCGGCCAGGCGGCTTCACATTCAAGCGATGTTTGCGTCGGGCGCGTTACTCGGCGTGCGCGTAATCAACCTTGGCGCGGCGAGCGGTAGCCTTCTCCCAATCGCTGGTGCCCTCAAAGACATCCTGCTTGTAGGGGTTGCGGCCGAGCTTCTTGGCACGGTAGGCGATGTAGATGATCGCGGCGACGTTGGCGACCAGTGCGGCGATCGAGACCGCGGTAGCGGCGCCGGGATCGAGCGTGGAGTGGGTCACAAAGATGGATTCCTCCTGGAAGTAGGGGAATACCTGGGCAAACATGCACCAAATGGCCAGCGTAAAGGCGCGGTTCTGGATCCAGCCGCCCTTGTTCCAGATAAAGGCGGCGACGGTGGGCGCCAGCAGCAGCGCAAAGCCGCAGAACCAGGAGTGGGTGGGCAGGCAGTTGTAGGTGTAACAGAAGTTCCAGATATCGTAGGCGATAATGTAGACCCAGGTCATATCGGGCCACAGCATGTCGGTCTGATCCTCGGAGGCGTAGACGCTCCACCAACCGGTCATGCAGAAGATGTTGATGATACCGGCGATGCCGTTGAACACGTTGTTCCAGCCGGCCAGCTGCGTAGCACCTTCGGAGGTGACCCAAGTGGACTGGCCCAGGACAAAGAAGTGATAGGCGCTCTCGAAGTCGGACACGACGGCGATCAAGATGTTGATGGCGACGATCACAAACGGCCACGCGCGGAACCAATGCGCCTTGCCGATCTTTCCCCACTGGTACTTAATGGCGATGAAGCCCCAGCAACCGGCCAGCGCCGCGTATGCCTTGGCGTAGTGGAACCAGCTGTTCTGGTACACATGGGTGGGGTTGGTGAGTGCCCACTCGGCACCCTGCGAAACGCCGATGGCGATGGCGACGCAGTAGATGGTCATGGCCAGCGGAGCCACGCCAAAGATGATTGCCGCGCCCAGCTTGGTGCGGCGGCCGACCTCGTTGAGCACGATGAGGCCAATAAAGACCATGGCCCAGCCGGCCCAGTGGATAAGGGTATCGCTACCCCAAACATCGAACAGCATGCTGCTCTCCTTTCACACGCCCGCGGCCCCTTTTCTGATCGCGGGCAGTTTGGCCAAATGTCGTCAGTTCTGGGGCATGCGCTCCGGATACTTGGCGGTATAGCCCTCGATGTGGAGTGTCGAGGCGATGATTTCCTTGACCGTCTCGTCGGGCACATCGGGGTGCGTGCGGATATACATCAAAAGACCCATGATGAGGGTGTAGAACGTCTCGTAGACATGGTCGATGCGTAGCTCGTGATGGGCGACAAAGTCCACCACGGTGGTGTCGCAGATATACTGCGCCACGCGCTGGACCACGTTGTGCAGAAAGCCGCCGTAGAGTGCGCCGCTGTTGGAGGTCAGAGTGTGCGGCAGTTCGTGGCCGCTGGCGACCAGACGCTTAAAGAGCGGCGCGACAGTGTCGAGCGCGCCCTCGATATCGCCGACGGTGCGGTTGGCATTCCACTGCTCGAGCTCGGAGATAAAGCCGTCGATCGCCTCGTCCATAACAGCGGTGACGGCGGCGTCCATATCGGCAAAGTAGTGGTAGAAGAGCGAGCGCGTACAGCCGGCTCGCTTGGTCACGGCCGATACCGATAGGTGGGACACGCCCAGCTCGGAGCTTACGGTGCGCACGGCATCGAGGATCTCGCGACGGCGTTCGTCGCCCGTCAAGCGCTTTGCCGCGCTGTCGGATGCGGGGACGGCATTGACCACAGAGGTATCTGCTGTGTTGTTGCCCATGCGTTTGCCGCCTTTCACCCTCTTTTGCCTGACCGTTCGCCTAACAGTCTTGAATATTGTTGACGGTTCGTCAATACTATTTTTGACACAATGTCAACAATGGCGGGTGAACGGCATGGGGGCATGCCCGGCCTGCAAAAAAGAGGGGTGCCGCGGTCTCGCCGGGCTGTGGCAAGAGAAGGGACAACCATGATTCTCAACGGACCGGGAATTAGCTACACCGAGCCCGACATCGGCTCGGAGTTCGTGCCGCCGCTGCCGGAGCATCCGCGTGAGGCCATCGTCAAACTGTGCGAGCACTGCACTAACCGCCTGCTGCATCGCGACGAGCTGCTGGGCTACGAGTACTGGTCGTTTGCCGAGGCCGCAACCGACGAGCAGGCCGAAGTGCTCTGCAAGATGAAGATGCGCCGTCCCTACACGCTGTCCGAGATGGTCAAGCTCACCGGCATGCCCGAGGCCGATATCGAGAAGATGCTCGACGACATGAGCTACACGGGTCTGCTCGAGTACAACTGGGAAAATCCCGAGCGCGCCAAGCAGTGGGTCCTGCCCATGCTGGTGCCGGGTTCCGCCGAGTTCCTCAACATGCGCGTGGGCCAGCTCGAGGAGCACCCGGTCTACGCCAAGTTCTTTGAACAGGCATCCAAGGGCCCGCTGTCCAAGGCCACGCCGATGGTGCCGCCCGGAGGTGCCGGTATCGGCATGCACGTCATTCCGGTCGAGAAGGCCATTGACGCCGCGAGCACCTCGGTGCCTATTGAGCATATCGAGCACTGGCTCGACAAATACGAGGGCAAGTATGCCGCCAGCACCTGCAGTTGCCGCGCGAGCCGTCGCGTGATGGGTGAGGGCTGCGCCGACGACCCGGCCGATTGGTGCATCGCCGTGGGCGATATGGCCGACTACGTGGTCGAGACCGATCGTGGCCATTACGTGACCCGCGACGAGGTTTACGACATCCTGCGCCAGGCCGAGGACAACGGCTTTGTGCACCAGATCACCAACATCGACGGCGAGAACAAGATCTTCGCCATCTGCAACTGCAACGTCAACGTGTGCTACGCCCTGCGCACCTCGCAGCTGTTCAACACGCCCAACTTGTCGCGCTCGGCCTATGTCGCCAAGGTCGAGAAGGACAAGTGCGTTGCCTGCGGTCGCTGCGTTGAGGTGTGCCCGGCCGGTGCCGCCAAGCTGGGCCAGAAGCTCTGCAGCAAAAAGGCCGGCGGACAGGTGCCCGAGTATCCGCGCCAGGAGCTGCCCGATGCCACCAAATGGGACCACACCAAGTGGTCGCCCAACTACCGCAACGATAACCGTATCGAGACGCACGAGTCCGGTACCGCTCCCTGCAAGACGGCTTGCCCCGCTCACGTTGCCGTTCAGGGCTATCTGAAGCTCGCGGCGCAGGGTCGCTATGACGAGGCGCTGGCGCTCATCAAGCGCGAGAACCCGCTGCCCGCTATCTGCGGCCGTGTGTGCAACCGCCGCTGCGAGGACGCCTGCACCCGCGGCCGTGTGGACGCCGCCGTGGCCATCGACGAGGTCAAGAAGTTCATCGCCCAGCGCGATCTGGACGCCGCGACCCGCTATGTCCCACCTGTGGTGACCCCGACGCGTGCCGGCGGCTTCGACCAGAAGATCGCCATTATCGGTGCCGGCCCGGCCGGTCTGTCCTGCGCTTTTTATCTGGCCGAGAAGGGCTATAAGCCCGTCGTGTTCGAGAAGAACGAGCGTCCGGGCGGCATGCTCACCTACGGCATTCCCAGCTTTAAGCTGCAGAAGGACGTTATCGAGGCCGAGGTCGAGGTCATTCGCCTGATGGGTGCCGAGTTCCGCTATGGCGTGGAGGTTGGTCGCGATGTGACGCTCGACGAGCTGCGCGAGCAGGGCTTTAAGGCCTTCTATGTGGCTATTGGCTGCCAGGGCGGCCGCCTTGCCGGTATTCCGGGCGAGGATGCCGAGGACGTGACCGTGGCCGTCGACTTCCTTCGCGAGGTCAACAACGGCAAGATCGACACGCTGTCCGGCCGCACCATCGTGGTGGGCGGCGGCAACGTGGCTATCGACGTCGCGCGCAACGCCTGCCGCCTGGGTTCCGAGCACGTTGAGATGTTCTGCCTGGAGAGCGAGGCCCAGATGCCCGCCAGCGAGGAGGAGTGTCGCGAGGCCGTTGAGGACGGCGCTCACATCAGCTGCGGTTGGGGTCCCAAGGAGGTTCACCTGGACGAGGCCGGTCGCGTGTGCGGTATCACCTTCAAGCGCTGCACGCGTGTCTTTGACGACGAGGGCCGTTTTGCGCCCGAGTACGACGAGAACGATCTGCGCCGTGTCGATGCCGATCGTGTCGTTATGTCGATTGGCCAGTCCATTGTGTGGGGCGACCTGCTGGCTGGCTCCAAGGTGGAGCTTGGCCGCGGCCAGGGCGCCCTTGCCGATCCCCAGACCTATCAGACTGCCGAGCCCGACATCTTTGTGGGCGGCGACGTCTATACCGGTCCGAGCTTTGCCATCGATGCCATCGCCGCCGGTCACGAGGCCGCCGTGTCCATCCATCGCTTTGTGCAGCCGGGCTCCACGCTCACCATTGGCCGCAACCAGCGCCGCTACACCGCGCTCGACCGCAACGACGTTGTGCTCGAGAGCTACGACAACGCGAGCCGCGAGGTTGCGCATGTGGACCGCGAACGCGAGAAGGCTGCGCCGTTTAGCGAGTATGTTGAGACCTTTACCGAGGAGCAGGTGCGCGCCGAGACCGCCCGCTGCCTGGGCTGCGGCGCCTCGATCGTCGACCCCAACAAGTGCATTGGCTGCGGCCTGTGCACCACCAAGTGCGCGTTTGACGCCATCCATCTGGATCGCGACCGCCCCGAGTGCTCCACGATGGTCAAATACGAGCAAAAGCTCCCAAGCCTCGGCAAGTACGCTCTAAAGCGTGCAATCAAAATCAAGTTCGGTCATTAGGTTCCGCCGTTCTAACGAACGGCGGCACTGCCGACGCTGCGCGGCGCCCAGGCACCCCATCTTGCCCCTCAACTTCGGCGCTGCGGGCAAAAGCCCAGCGGACGCCTTGTTTCGGGGCAACCTGGGGCACCTGGATCGCCGCTCGCTGACGTTTGGCTGACATCGCATCAACCATTGTTGAAAGGTATTCGCCTTGCATGAATTGGGAATCGTCTATCACATCATTCGCGATGTTGAGAATGTGGCGCGCGCTCATGGCGTGCGTCGCGTTTCGAGCGTCACGCTGCTGCTGGGCGAGGTCTCGGGCGTCGTCCCCGATCTACTACTCGACGCTTGGCGCTGGGCGGCGGATAAAAAGCCTATCACGCAGGGCGCGGAGCTTATCGTGGAGCCTGTCGAGGCCGTGACGCATTGCGAGGCGTGCGGCCGCGACTACGCGACGGTCGAGCACGGCAAGACTTGCCCCCATTGCGGCAGCGGTGAAACATACCTGCTGCAGGGCCAGGAGGTCATGATCAAACAGATCGAGACCCCCGACGAGGACCCGGCAGACGCTGCTCCTGACGGCCTCTCCGACGCCCCCGATGCCGTCGACGCCGCCAACCCTCTCCACATCGCCTAACATCTAATGTCTACATGGGCTAGAGTTCTAAACATATTTGCTTCGGTTAGTCAAGTCATGTCTGTTTAAACAAAATGGTGGCACGCAGACGCATTGGGATTCACCTAAAAGCGGTCTTAACGAACGGTGCACCTTTATATGTCTTTGAAAACAATCAGCAAATCACGTTTTAGCAGGCAATGAGCTGTAAACCAGCAATGTAATCAATTTGTAACAAATTTAGACGTTTAAACAAATAATCCAACCATTTGCGAATTTAGCTATAATTCCACAATCCAAACAGGTATACTCCTTTCATGTCATGTAGGAAATACGTAGACAAAAAGGAGGTTATGTGATGGTAAGTATTGTTCTTGCTAGCCACGGGGACTTGGCAGCTGGAATCAAGCAGACGGGCTCGATGGTCTTTGGCGATCAGCCGTCTGTTGCCGTGGTCTCGCTCGAGCCGAGCATGGGCCCCGACGACTTCCGTGCCAAGGTCGAGGAAGCAGTCGCTTCCTTCGAGGACCAGGAGCAGGTGCTCTTCCTCGTTGATCTGTGGGGCGGCACGCCGTTCAACCAGATCAGCGGGCTCATCGAGGGCCACGATTCCTGGGCTATCGTCACCGGTGTCAACCTGCCTATGCTCATCGAGGCATATTCGCAGCGCTTTGACGCAAAGAACACTGCACATGCGATCGCAAAACATCTCGTGACTGAGGCTAAGGCTGGCGTGCGCGTCAAGCCTGAGTCTCTGGAGCCCGAGGAGAAGAAGCCGGCTGCGGCCGCCGCTGCTCCTGCAGGCGCCATCCCTCCGGGAACGGTCATCGGCGACGGGCACATCAAGATTGCCCACGTCCGTATCGACACCCGTCTGCTTCATGGTCAGGTGGCCACCACGTGGACCAAGCAGATCAACCCCAACCGCATCATCGTGGTTTCCGACGGCGTTGCTCACGACGAGCTCCGCAAGACCATGATCGAGCAGGCTGCCCCTCCGGGAGTCCATGCCAACGTCGTGCCCATCAAGAAGATGGCCGAGGTCGTCAAGGACACGCGCTTTGGTGACACCAAGGCCATGCTGCTCTTTGAGAACCCGCAGGATCTGCTCAAGGCCATCGAGGCCGGCGTCGACATCAAGGAAGTCAACATCGGTTCCATGGCTCACTCCAAGGGCAAGGTCGTCGTCACCAACGCCGTCGCTATGGGCGATGATGACGTTAAGACTCTCGAGGCCCTCAAGGCCAAGGGCGTCAAGTTCGAGGTCCGCAAGGTTCCTTCGGATTCCTCCGAGGATCTCGACGCCATGTTGAAGAAAGCTAAGGCCGAACTGGCCGCTCAAGCATAGTAAAGGAGGGTCCGATACATGTCTGCAATCACTATTCTGCTTGTTGCGATTGTCGCGTTGCTTGCCGGTATGGAAGGCATTCTGGATGAGTTCCAGTTCCATCAGCCGCTCGTGGCATGCACGCTTATCGGTCTCGTAACCGGTCACCTTCAGGAGGGCATCCTCCTGGGCGGTTCGCTCCAGATGATGGCCCTTGGCTGGGCTAACGTCGGCGCCGCCGTCGCGCCTGACGCCGCTCTGGCCTCGGTCGCTTCTTCGATCATCATGGTGCTCGCCCTCAACGGTGGCGCCACTGATTCGGCAAAGGCCGTTACCGCCGCCATCGCCGTCGCCGTCCCGCTGTCGGTCGCTGGTCTGTTCCTGACCATGATCTGCCGTACCATTGCTACCGCTATCGCTCACGCCATGGACGGTTGCGCCGAGAAGGGCGACTTCTCCGGCATCGAGCGCTGGCAGTATGCTGCCATCCTCATGCAGGGCCTTCGTATCGCCATCCCGGCAGTGCTTCTGTGCGTCATCCCGGCCGAGGCCGTTACCAACGCGCTTAACGCTATGCCCGACTGGCTGTCCGGCGGTATGGCTGTCGGCGGCGGCATGGTCGCTTCCGTCGGTTACGCCATGGTCATCAACATGATGGCCACCAAGGAGACCTGGCCGTTCTTCGTCCTCGGCTTTGTCCTTGCTGCCATCCCTCAGCTCACGCTGATCGCCCTTGGTCTCATCGGCATCTCCCTTGCCCTCATCTACCTTGGCCTTAAGGATCTGGCCAAGCAGGGTGGCGGCATGGGCGGTGGCTCCGGCGACCCGCTCGGCGACATTCTGAACGATTACGAGTAGGAGGGGAGTGATACATATGGCAGAGAACAAGATTCAGCTCACCAAGGCTGACCGCAAGAAGGTTTGCTTCCGTCATCAGTTCCTTCAGGGCTCGTGGAACTACGAGCGTATGCAGAACGGCGGCTGGTGCTTCGCAATGATCCCTGCGATCAAGAAGCTCTACACCAGCAAGGATGACCAGATTGCCGCTCTTAAGCGCCACCTGGAGTTCTATAACACCCACCCCTATGTTTCCGCCCCCGTCATTGGCGTTACCCTCGCCCTCGAGGAGGAGCGCGCCAACGGTGCTCCGATCGATGACGTCGCCATCCAGGGCGTCAAGGTCGGTATGATGGGCCCGCTCGCCGGCGTCGGTGACCCCGTCTTCTGGTTCACCCTTCGCCCGATTCTGGGCGCTCTGGGCGCTTCCCTGGCCCTGTCCGGCAGCATCGCCGGTCCGTTGCTGTTCTTCTTCGCGTGGAACATCATCCGTTACGCCTTCCTGTGGTACACGCAGGAGTTTGGCTACAAGGTCGGCTCCTCCATCGCCAAGGACCTCTCCGGTGGTCTGATGGGCAAGGTCACCGAGGGCGCTTCCATCCTGGGTATGTTCATCATCGGCGCCCTGGTCGAGCGCTGGGTGTCCATTTCCTTCACCCCGATCGTCTCCACGGTCAAGCAGTCTGCTGGCGCCTTTATCGACTGGGCTAGCCTGCCCTCCGGTTCCGAGGGTATCAAGGAAGCGCTGACGATGTACAACTCCGTCGGTGCTACCGCCCTTGATCAGATGAAGGTCACCACGCTTCAGGCCAACCTCGATCAGCTCATCCCCGGCCTTGCCGCCGTGTGCCTGACCCTGCTGGTCTGCAAGCTCCTCAAGAAGAAGGTCAGCCCGATCGTCATCATCCTGGCTCTCTTCGCCGTCGGCATCATCGGTCGCTTCTGCGGCTTCATGTAAGTACGCTTCGGCTTAAGACCGAGAATTGCTAGGCAAGGGCTTTTGAGCCATTGAAACGGACCGCACCCGGTGGGTACACTGGATGCGGTCCGATTGTTTTTATTGGAGGGCGAGGCGCGTATGGCGCAATCTCAGAACAGCACGGTCGATCTGGCAACGCCGGCAACCTGCCTGATGGGGCTTACCAGCCACGGTAACGTGATGGTGGGCAATAAGGCGTTCGAGTATTACAACGAGCGCAATCCCGAGGATTATATTCAAATCCCGTGGGACGAGGTCGACTATATTGCCGCCGAGGTTTTACGCGGCACCAAGAAGATCACGCGTTTTGCCATCTTCACCAAGGACAACGGTCACTTTACGTTTTCGACGCGCGACGACAAAGAGACGCTTCGTGCTGTCCGCAAGTACGTCGACGAGGATAAGCTTGTGCGTTCGCCCGACTTTATCGATGTGACGGCCAAGGGCGCCAAGAGCATCCCTTCCGTCATCAAAAACCTCTTCCACAAAGGCAACTAGCTCTTCACAAGTTGCGGTGAAATAGTTCCTAAATACGGCTTTAGATGCTTTAGGCAAGAACTATTCCACCGCAACTTCGAAGTCTAGTCATGCGACGTATTGCGATGCAGTAAATCTGCTACACTAGTACAACATGCCTCCGTAGCTCAGGGGATAGAGCACCGCTCTCCTAAAGCGGGTGTCGACGGTTCGAATCCGCCCGGGGGCACCAGAAGATTATGACGGCGTCGCGAGAGCGGCGCCGTTTCTGGTTTGTGGGAGCTGCCGGCGGATTCGAGCCGTCGACACCCGCGTCACCAATTTCCCCGCGGGGGGAGTTTTCGAATCCGCCCGGGGGCACCAGAGGAATATCGAGCCCGGTACCGCTACGGTGCCGGGCTCTTCTGGTTCATGTCATGTCAAAAACGAAGCGCCCGCTTGCTGGGGGAGCAAGCGGGCGCCTGTGAGCGAATATGTTTGCGGCGAGAGCCGTGATGAGCGGTGGGGTGGCGACTAGTTGGTCGTACCGGAATCGTCACCCGTGCCCGAGCCAGAGCCCGAACCCGAGCCAGAAAGTGCGACCGTCAGCGTAATCGTGCTGTCGGTGGACTGCTTGCCAGTGGGGGAGACGCCCGTAACGGTGGCATCCTCGTTACCGCTTACGGGATTGCCGTTCTGGTCACAGAAGCCGATGTTATAGAAACCGGCGTTGTTGAGCGCGGTGACGGCGGCGGAGATGCTCTTGCCGTACAGGTTGCCCGGAACACTGGCCTTGCCGGACTTCTTGGCAATGACGACGGTAATCGTGGCGCCGGGCTTCTGCTTGCCACTGGGGTTCCAGCTGATCACGGTGCCCTCGGTAACCGAGTCGTTCTCCTGGTAGCTAACGTCGACGCCAAAGCCTGCCATATCGAGGGCGTTGCGCGCCTGGGCCTCGGTCATGTCGGTCAGATCGGGGACGGACGTGGTATCCGGGCCGCTCGAGACCTTGTACGAGATGGTCGTGCCCTTCGCGACTTCCTTACCGGCTTCGGTGCCCTGCTCAAAGACCTGGCCCTCATCGGCCTCGTTGGCCTCCTCGGAGGCGTTGCCCTTCAGGCCAACGCTTGCCAGCGCGGCCTCGGCCTGGTCCTTGGTCAGGCCGACAAGCCGGGGAACCTCAACCTTCTCGGAGGGCTTGGGACCCTTGGAGATTACCAGGTTCACCTTGGTGCCCTTGGCCTTCTTGGTGTTGCCGTTGGGCGTCTGCTCGGCGACCTTGCCCTCGTCGACATCGTCGTTGTAGCTTTGGTCGATGGTGCCGACCTCGAGGCCGGCTTCCTTGATCAGCTCGACGGCAGTCTGCTGGTCCTTGCCCAGCGCATCGGGCACGGTGACCTGCTCGCCGCCAAAGAGTCCTGTGGCAAAGGCCACCACGATGCCGATGACGGCAACGGCTGCCACCACGGCGGCGATGATCTTGTTCTTGTTGGATTTGGGCTTTTCGACCTCGTAGGAGCCGGTGGAGCCCGAAACCGAGCTACGGGCGGTATTCTGGCCGCTCACGCCCGAGACGGGACGCACCATGGCGCGCGTCTGATCGGAAAGCTCGCGAGTCTTGGTGGCGCCCAGCTCACCGGGGGCACCGATGATGCGCGTGGGCTCCGAGACGTTGACGGCACGGCCCGACAGGTAGCTGTTGAGCACCTGACGAAGCTCGTCGGCGGTCTGGAAGCGGTTTGCCGGGTCCTTCTCCATGCACTTGAGGATGATGCGCTCAAGGTCGGCGTCGACACCGGAGTTGATCTGGCTCGGCGGAATAGGCAGCTCGTTGACTTGCTTGAGTGCGACCGAGATGGCGTCGTCACCGTCAAAGGGAACGCGGCCGGTGGCGCACTCGTACATCACGACGCCCAGCGAGTAGATATCCGAGGTGGGGCCGAGGTCCTGACCGCGGGTCTGCTCGGGGCTGACGTAGTGGGCGGTTCCCAGCACGTTGTTGTCTTGCGTGAGGTGGCTGTTCTTGGCGCGCGCGATGCCAAAGTCCATCACCTTGATGTTGCCGTCGGGCAGCACCATGATGTTCTGCGGCTTAATGTCGCGGTGGATGATCTCGTGCTTGTGGGCGACCGAAAGCGCGGAGCTGATCTGCGAGCCGATCTGGGCGACCTTCTTGGGGTCGAGGGCGCCGTGGCTCTTGATGCCGCTCTTAAGGTCGGTGCCGCGCAGGTACTCCATGACGATGTAATAGGTGTCGCCGTCCTTGCCCCAATCGTAGACGCCCACGATATAGGGGGAGGAGAGACCGGCTGCTGCCTGGGCCTCCTGCTTAAAGCGTGCGGCGAAGGTTGCGTCGCCAGCATACTGCGGCAGCATGATCTTGACGGCAACCGTGCGGTCGAGGACCTGGTCCTGTGCACGGTAGACGGTCGCCATGCCGCCTGTTCCCACCTTATCCTTGAGGAGGTATCTTCCCCCGAGGACCCTCTGTTCCATTCCTGCTCCTAACATAACTATTCGCTCAACGATGTGTGTAGTACCTACGATGTGGCCGCTGGGGCCGTGTGGCGCGTTGCCGCTAACTCTTCGGCCGCGGCGCGCCTCGGGTGTCCGATTCGATCATGGGCATCACGCTCCCTGTGCGGCAAGCGCCGCGGTCAGGACGATACCGGCGATCTTGGCGGCCTCGACGTCATGCTTGTCGAAATCCTCCAAGGCCACCGAGATGGCGACCGTGGGTGAATCGTAAGGTGCAAAGCCAACGAACATCGAGTTGACGTTGGTGCCGCCGGTCTCGGCCGAGCCGGTCTTGCCGGCGACCTTGACGCCGGGGATCTGGGCATCGGTGCCGGTGCCGGACTGGACGACGGCAAGCATGGCCTGCTTGACCTGGTCGGCCGTGGCGGAGCTGACGGCCTGACCCAGCGAGCGGGACTGCGTGGTCTTGACCACGGTTCCGTCCGGGGCGAGTACCTGGGCTACAAAGTACGGGTCCATGACCACGCCGCTGTTAGCGATGGCGGCGGCAATCACGGCGTTTTGCATGACGGTGGTCTGCGGGCCGGGCGTGTGGTCCATGCCGACAGGCTGGCCGGCGCCGGCCCAGGCGGTCTCCCACTCGGTCATGAGCGACGGGTCGGCCATGATGGAGGCCGCGGAGGTCAGGTCCTGGCCGAGCTTTTGGCCGTAGCCAAAGGCGTTGGCAAACTGTACGAGCGTGTTTGCGCCAACTTCGTTTGCCACCTGGCCAAAGACGACGTTGGAGGACACGGCAAAGGCCTGCTGCAGGCTGATGGTGCCGTAGCTCTCGTTGGCATAGTTGGTGACCGGTGCGTTGCCGATGTCCATGGAGCCGGGCGCCTGGTAGGTGCTGGTAAGGCTGGCGGCACCGGTCTCGAGTGCCGCGGAAAGCGTAACGACCTTAAACGTTGAGCCCGGCGTGTACAGCGCGTCCATGGCGCGATTGTACATGGAGCCGTCCTCGCCGCCGCCCGTCTGCAGCAGGGCATCGATGTTGGTGTTGTCGTAGGTGGGCGAGCTGGCACATGCGAGCACCGCGCCGGTACGCGGGTCGATGACCACTACAGCGCCCTTAAAGCCCTTGAGTGCCTGCTCGGCAGCCGTCTGGATGCGCGAGTCGATGGTGAGCTTGGCGGTGTTGCCCGGCTGGGTCTGGCCCGCGAGCGACGCGATGGCGTTGTTCCAGCTGGAGTAATCCTTAGAGCCGGTGAGCGTGTCGTTCATGACGCTCTCGATGGCGGTGGTGCCATACTGCTGGCTCACGTAGCCAACCACGTGCGCTGCCAGGTTACCGTTGGGGTAGGAGCGTACGTAGGTGCCGTCCTCCTGTTGCAGCGACTCGGCCAGCGTCACGCCGTCGGACGTGATGATGGAACCGCGCTGGATGTACTTGGAGCGGGCGATGGTGTGGTTGTTGGTCGGCATGTCCTGATAGTCCTTGGCCTTGATGACCTGGACATAGGTGAGGTTGCCGATAAGGATGGCGAACAGCGCCGTAAAGGCGAGCACCGCGCGGGTTAGACGGTTGGCGAGCGCCACGCGGCCGAGCACACCGGATTCAGGTGTGTCGAGCAGGCGACGGCGCATGCGCGAGCCGACGGAATGGCTGCCGCTGCCGTAGGAAGACGAGGTGGCAAAGCGCGTGCCCGTCGGGGCGGCGGCAGATGCGACCTGATCATCGGTGATGGCGGCCATGGTGCCGGTGCCGGTAAGCTCGGCCTCGCGTCCGGTCGCCTCGTCACCGGCGCGCAGCAGGAGCGCGACGATGATAAAGCTCGCCAGCAGCGAGGAGCCGCCCTGGCTCATAAAGGGCAAGGTGACGCCGGTCAGCGGGATCAGGCGGGTAACGCCGCCAACGATCAAGAAGGCCTGGAAGCTGATGGCGGCCGTAAGGCCCGTGGCGCTAAAGGCGGCGAGGTCGGATTTAGCGCGGGCAGCCGTGGTGAGGCCACGCACGGCAAAGAGCATAAACAGGATGAGCACGGCGCCGCCGCCCAAAAGACCCATCTCCTCGCCGATGGCCGAGAAGATAAAGTCGGACTCGACGACGGGGATGTTGTTGGCCATCCCGTTGCCGATGCCAACGCCGACCAGACCGCCGTCGGCAAGCGAGAAGAGCGACTGGACGATCTGGTAGCCCTGGCCCTGGGCGTCCTTAAACGGATCGACCCAAACCTGGAAACGCACCTGAACGTGCGACAGGAACTTGTAGGCGCCCACGGCTCCAACGGCTAAGAGCGCAAGGCCGATAACGACATACGAAAAGCGCCCCGTGGCAACGTAGAGCATCAGCAAGAAGATGGTGTAGAACAGCACGGCTGAACCCAGGTCGCGTTCGAAGACGACGACGAGCAGGCACACACCCCACACGGCAAACAGCGGCAGCAGCAGTCGCAGGCGAGGGATCTTAAAGCCCAGGATCTTGCGGTTGGAGATGGAGAGTAGCTCGCGGTTCTCGGCCAGGTACCCGGCCAGGAACAGCACGATAAAGACCTTGGCGAACTCGCCAGGCTGGATGGTAAAGCCCGCGATGCGAATCCACAGCTTGGAGCCCGAGATCGTGGTGCCGATAAAGATAGGCAGCATCAGCAGAATGATGCCGATGATGCCAAAGGTGTACTTGTAGCGCATGACCACGTCGAGGTTTTTGACTAGTGCAAGCGTTCCCACCATGAGCGCCACCGAGACAAACAGGATGATGAGCTGTGAGATGGCGAGAGCGGGGGCGAGACGCGTCACGAACGTGATGCCGATGCCCGAAAGTATAAATACGATGGGCAGGATGGCGGGGTCGGCACCGGGCGCCAAGATGCGCACGGCAATGTGGGCCGCGGCAAAGGCGGCAAAGAGGCCGATCGGTACGGCGAGCGTCTCAAAGGAGATGGCAGCGCCCGCGGTGAGGACGTACATCGCATACAGCAGGATGACGGGGAACGCCGAGGCGATGAGCAAGAGCAGCTCGGTGTTGCGGCGACTCATAAGCGGCACTCCCTTTCTAATTCTTATCGGAGGCTTCGGCCTCGGCGGACTGTTCGGCGGTTTTCTCGGAATCTGATTCGGAGGTCGATCCCTGATTGGTGTTGTCGCGAATCGTTTGCGCGTCGATCACCTGGCGGGTCTGCTCCTCGTCGATCTGGTGGCGGTACTTGGATATCGTGTCCTGCGCATCGTCGACACTTGTTTGCGGAATGCCCGCCTTGAGGCGGTTTTGCGTGTCTTCGGCCAGGTCGGACAGCTTGATGCTGGTTTCGCTTTCGAGCCAGTGGAGCTTGAGTCCGAGTGGCTTGCCGGGCAGGCCGCGCCAGACGGCGACATTGCCCTGGTAGGTACCCAGGTAGTACGAGCCGGTGACACCCGTGTAGGCCCAGATGCCAGCTGCCAGCACAAAGACGAGGGCCAGGATGGCGGCGATAGTAACGTTGCGGCGACGCGCACGTTGCGCCTCGCGCATGACGCCATCGTCAACCAGGTCAACGACTACTACGGTCACGTTGTCGTGGCCGCCGGCGGCAAGCGCCGCGTCCACTAGGTTGTCGACGCAGATTTGCGCGGTTGAGGACTGCGTGGCGATGTTCTCGATATCGCTATCGGGAATCATGCTCGAAAGGCCGTCGGAGCACAGGATCAGGCGGTCGCCTTCCTCGATATGCAGAGTGAAGTGGTCGGCATACATGGCGGGGTCCGAGCCCAGTGCGCGGGTGATGACCGAACGGTTGGGGTGGACGCGAGCCTCGTCTGCCGTGATCTCGCCGGCGTCCACGAGCTCCTCCACGTAGGAGTGGTCGCGGGTCACGCGGATGAGCGTGCCCTCGTGGAGCAGGTAGGCGCGCGAGTCGCCCACGTGGGCGATGGCGAGCGTATCGTTTTCGATATAGGCGCAGGTGGCTGTGCAGCCCATGCCGGGCTTGCCCAGGCCGTTCAGGGCCGCCTCGATTACGGCGGCGTTGGCTGCCTCGACGGCTGCGGCCAGGCGTGCTGCGTCGGCGGACTGTGGGGCCGTCTTGGCTATAGTCTCGACAGCGATAGAAGAGGCTACCTCGCCGGCGGCGTGACCACCCATGCCGTCGCATACGCAAAAGAGCGGCGACTGCACCAGGTAGGAATCCTCATTGTGCGGGCGCACACAGCCAACGTCGGAGCGGGCGCCCCACATGAGTTGCGTGGTGGTACCGGCATCATAGGTCGAGTCGGTCTCGATGCGCTCCTCGGTCAGGGGCTCAAAGCTCATGGTCGAGCCGGGGTCTTTGAGCTTGGCCTCAACGGCAGCAACGTCGATCTCGGCGGTGTCACCGGGAGAGACGGTGTCGGTCTCGGCGTTTGATTCGGAATTGTCGGTGTCCGGGGAGTCGGGCTCCTCGGACACGCGGGCGGTCGACTCGTCGTCTTGCGGGCTGACGTCTATAGGCTCGGGCGTCGAAAAGTGCGACGGCGCGGGCGTGCTTTGCGACTGGGCGGCGGGCTCGGCCACGGCATCGGACTCGCTTGCGGGCGCAGGGCCGTCCTCGGGGGATGTCCCCGCCTCGGGCGCCGGCGTAGACGCGGGCGCAACCTCGGATGCCGGGGCTATGGGAAACGCCGGCGCGGCGGGCTCGGGTGCCGCAAACACCGCAGCGCTCTCGTTGATTGCCGCGGCGACGGGCTCTGCAAAGTGAGCCGGCGCCGGGGTTGCTTCGGGCGCTGTGGGCTGTTCCGCAGCATGTGCGCCGATGGGCGCCGCTACGGCATCCTCTTCGTCCTCGTTATCGGCGAGATCCGAAATATCATGCGTTACATGCGAAAGAGGCAGGGAGAACACGGTGTCCTCGGGCTCCACGGGTGTGGAGTCCGCCGGAGCGGCGTGGGCCGGTGCAGCTACGGCGGCAGCCGGTGCCTCGGTCATGGTTGCGGACTTGTTCTCCTCGTCGATCATCGACGGTTCACCTTCATGACCACGTCGCCAATCTGGACTTCGTCGCCCTCACGCAGCGTCGCGGGCTCCACGAGCTGGCGGCCGTTGACGAGCGTGCCGTTAAGCGAGTTGAGGTCCTCGATGATGAGCGCCGGGCCCTGCAGCGAAAAGCGCGCGTGCGAGGCTGAAACGAACGGTTCGTTGATGCAGATGTCCGAAGATGGCGAGCGACCGACGATGACGGGGCCGAGCATGTCTACGTGGATGCCGCGGATACCGCGCGGACCCTTGTCCACATCGATCGTCCAGATAGCCGAGTCGCGGCGCTGTCCACGCACAAGTCCCACGCCGGTCTTCATGACGGCGAACAGAAAGATATAGAGCAGGGCGACCAGGACGATGCGGCCTGCAAAAAGGACGATATCGATGTTCATAAGCGACTATCCCCTAAATTCAAAGGTACTCAGGCCAAACGTCAGCAGATCGCCGTTGCGCAGCGGGCAGCGCGTAATGCGGCGGTTGTTGACGAGCGTGCCGTTGGTGGAATTGAGGTCCTCGATCGACCAATCCGAGCCCGTAAAGGTGAGCTGGGCGTGGCGGCGCGACACGTTGGGGTCGCGCAGGGCAATGTCGGAAACTGAGCGCTCGCGACCGATGGTCACCTGTGCGGAGGTGATGCTATGGCTCTCGCCGCTCACGACGTCGACGAGCTGGGCGAGCGGGCGCTGCGGGGCGCGAGTGCTCGCCATGTTGGAGGCGATGCCGGCTGCGGCGCCTAGGCCCACGGCGGCACCGGTCGCGGCGGCTCCGCCCATGCCGGCAAGCGCGTCGCGCGAGACGGTCTGCGGCACCGGGATGGGTGCTGCGGCGGGGTCGGGGACGCTAGGCGCGAAGGGGTCTGCCACGGCAAGCGGGTCGGGAGCGGCGGCGCGAGGCGTCGGCTGCTGCTGGGGCATGGCGGCGGGGCGCTGCTGCTGCGGGGCAGCAAACTGCTGCTGGCCGGCGCGCGGGGCGCTGGCGGCACGGCTTGCCGCGGAGTTGTTCTGGCCCAGGCCGTTTTGATAGGCGCGCTCTTCTTCGTACAGGCGGCCGAGCGTGGGGGTATCGACGTTCTCGGCAAAGACCGAGAACTTGCCGGCGCGTAGCTGCGGATCGATCATAAAACGCACGAGGGGCTCGCCGACAAAGACATAGCGGCGCTTTTCGGCCTGCGCCTTCACAAACTCGCGGACCTCGCGCGAAAGCTCGGGGTAGAACGGGGCGAGCATGGGATCGTCGTCGGCGGCGATAAGGATGGTATAGAGTGCCGGCGCCGTGTTGACGCCGTTGATCACCAGAGTCTGATCCTCCATGTCGCGAGCGGCCTGCTTGGCAAGCTTCTTAAAGGAGAACGGGGCACGGGTGGCACCGAAGATGCCGGCCACGTGGTCCTCGAAGATGTTCAGGAAGTTCACGAAAGATCACTCTCCGTATAGGTTCTTTGGTATCCGAGCAAATATAGGCATATCCCAACGATTATAGAGGATAGGATTCCCGCAACCGCCGCCTTGGCGATGACCGCGGCTGCAAGGCCGGCAATTTCCATATGGTGTGCAAGACAGGACGCCGCTGCGCAGCCGATGCCGGTGACAGCGATGGCGGCGATTGCGGCAAGGTTTGAGCTCTGATCGGCACGCTTGGCATGGGCATTGAGCAGTGCGGATGACGCTGCGGCAGTTGCCGCGACCAGCACAAAGGCAGCCCAAAGGAGCGGGTCTCCCAGCGCTGCGGCAACGTTACCGAGCCCCAGCACGCCTCCGGCTGAAAGCGCGACCGTGGCCAGACGGGCAAAAAGCGCGCTCATGCCCGTTGCCGCGGCGGCGCTTGCCGGGCCGAGCCAAAATGACGCGACGCCGGCGGCGACCCCAGCTGCCAGGAAGGTATTGCCGGTCAGACAGCCAAGCGCGAGTGCACAGGTGAGCGTGGCGCTCGCGGCAGTCTCGGTGCGACCCCAGGCGATCCACCAACCGGACATGGCGGCGGCAAAGATCACCGCGACGGGCAGCATCGACAGGATGCCCTGTGCCTGCATGGTGGCGTTGGCCATGAGCACCAAAAAGCCCACAGCCGAGATGGCCGAGCCAATCTGGGGGGCCAGGCCAGCCGCCGCCCCGATCGCGATGGCCGCAATGACTAGGCCTGGAAGCGCCGCGACCCCGGCCGTTTGCATCAGCAAAAAGCTAAAGGTGCCGCACGTTAGCGCCGAGATAGCGCGCATGGTGTAGTCGCGCGCATGGCTCCAGCGCGTGCCCGCCCAGCCGAGTGCGGGGTCGACCTCGATGGCGTCGTCCCCGTAGTGCGACGGTTCGATATCGTCGAGCTCCTGCTCGTCATCCGAAAGCTCGCCAACCATTTGCTCCAGGCTGCGACGGCCCTCGCGCACGCTGCCCAGACCGGCAAGGAGCTGGTCGCAAAATGCCTCGATGCTGCTGGGGCGGTCCTGCGGCATGGGGGAGAGTGCGCTCATGAGCGTGGCCTCGGCTCCCGGGGGAAAGTGTGGTATCAGCTCGCTGGGATAGGTGGCGCCGCCGATGATGCGGTCGAGCGAGTCGGCGGGCGTGGCCGCCATAAAGGGAGCGCTGCCGCACAGGCCCTCGTAGATAACGCAGGCAAGGGCAAAGACATCAGCGCGTTCGTCGACCGTGCCGGTCTCGATATCGAGCTGCTCGGGCGGCATGTAGCCGATGGTGCCGCCGCGCGAGCCGCCAAAGCCACCGGCGGACGACAGTCGCGCCATGCCAAAGTCGGTGAGCTTTACATTGCCCGAGTGGTCGATGAGCACGTTGGCGGGCTTAATGTCCAGGTGGAGTACGCCATTACTATGGGCGAAGGTGAGCGCCTGGCCCAGGGCATCGGCAATGGCCGCGGCCTCGTCAAAGGTAAGTGAGTGGCCGTCCACGCGGTGCAAAAACTCGGCCAGCGACATGCCATCGACATATTCCATAACCAGGTAGGCATAGGCTGTGTCGTGCGTAAAGTCGATGACCTGCACGATATTGGGATGTTGAAGCATGGCGGCGGTGTGCGCCTCGCGCAGGACATCCATGATGTCGCTGGCGGGCATGCCGACACCGTTAATAAGGGGGATGCGCTTAATGGCGACGCGGCGGCGCAGGTGCGTGTCGCGGCAGATCTCGATGGAGCCAAAACCGCCGGTCGCAAGTGTCTCGAGCGGCTGGTACCGCTTGAGCAGCTCGCGAGAGCTGGTGCCCTCCAAAGGAACGTCCGGCGAGAACCGGGCGGTATGTTGCGAGAAAAGCGGCATGGCCAACCCTCGTGCGTTTAAAGTTCGTTTGCGAGCGGCGGGCGCGGGGCCGAGCCGTTCGCGGTGGCATAGATGCTGCTAGTGTAGCACGCTCGGGTGCATGGGGAGGATAGCGGGATGCGAGGCTGCCTGCCTGGCTTGGCCTTAGCGCTTCTTCTTGTTCTTCTTCTGCTTGCGCCGCTTGCCCTTGGTCTCCTGGGGCTTGTCGCCCTGCTTGGCCTCGGCGGCGGCCTTCTCGGCCTTCATTTTCTTCTTCTTGGTCTCGATGCGGAGTTTTTTGTTGATGCGGGCCTTGAGGAAGGGACCGAACTGCTCGGCATCGCCACGGACGAAGGTGTCCTTGGGGATCGTCACGCCCTGGTCGGCGAACATGGCCACAAAGATGCGCTCGCCGTCGAGTACGTGGTCGAGCTTGTCAAACGGGAAGAACTGCGACTTGCCGCTCTTGCCCCAAACCATCAGGCCGTCCTCGTTGGCGGCGACGCGGCGATAGCGGCCACCCATGGACTCGTCGGCCTCGACGGCGTCGATAAAGTCGCGGGCGAGCGTGTGGTGCAGGTTCTTGCTCCACCAGGCCAAAAAGGCGCCGAACACGATCAACACGACGCCGAACTTGATCCAGCTGCCGCCGGCCACCAGCATGCCGATGCCGATGAGCGCGGCAACTGCCGCGGCGACATACAGCGAGCCGCGACGCCTGGGCGAGGCGACCAGGCGGGCGAAGTCGGTGACCAGGTCGTTTTCGTACTGGTACTCGTTGAGGTACAGGATGCCGTCATCGGCTGCGGCCTGCTCCTCGAGCGCGACCTCGACCTGGTCGGCTGCTTCGGAGGGAACGAGGTTGCTCTCTGCGTCTGCCATGCTCTTTGGACTCCTATCGCGGCGGGCTCGCCGTACGGGTTATTATGGAATGCAGTATGCCGTGCGACCGCATGGCCGCCGCGGCAACAAGACTCAGTATACCCGGGGGAGCACCCATGGAATCGTTGTACCGAAAGTATCGCCCGCTCACCTTTGACTCCGTGGTGGGCCAGCAGCATATCGTCTCGACGCTCGAGCACGCCATCACCGAGGGGCGCCTGTCCCACGCCTACCTGTTCTGCGGACCGCGCGGCACGGGCAAGACCACCATGGCGCGCATTCTGGCCAAGGCGCTGCTGTGCCGCAATGCCGAGGCGGCGCGCGCCGAGGGTGCAAGCGGCTGCATGCCCGACGGTACTTGCGAGGAGTGCGAGCTCATTGCCGAGGGTAACCACCCCGATGTCTACGAGCTCGATGCCGCAAGCCGTACCGGCGTGGACAACGTGCGCGAGGAAATCATCAACTCCGTCAACTTTGCCCCAGTGCGCGGCAAGTACAAGATTTATATCATCGACGAGGTCCACATGCTCACGACGGCGGCGTTCAACGCGCTGCTCAAGACGCTTGAGGAGCCGCCGGCACACGTGATCTTTGTGCTGTGCACCACCGACCCGCAAAAGATTCTGGAGACCATTCTCTCACGCTGCCAGCGCTTCGATTTCCACCGCATCGGCAACGAGGATATCGAGCATCGCCTGTCTTACGTGTGCGAGCAGGAGGGCTTCGATTACGACGATGAGGCGCTGGCTATCGTGGCGCGCCATGCCAAGGGCGGCATGCGCGACGCGTTGTCCACGCTGGAGCAGCTGAGTGTCTTTGGCAACGGTTCTGTGCATGCGGACGACGCCCGCTCGCTTTTGGGCGAGGTTTCGGACCAGATCCTGGGCGAGTTTGCCCGCGCCATCGCCGATCGCGATGTTGCCGAGCTCTATGGACTGATCCGTGCGCAGGTCGAGGAAGGAAACGACCTGCTGGAGCTGACGCGCGACCTGGTGGCGCATGTGCGTGACGTGTACGTTGCCTGCGTTGCCGGTGCCCGTGCCGAGTTGTTTGAGGGCGGTGCTGAGCAGGCCGAGGCGCTTGCTGCCGAGGCCGCTGCCTTTGGCGAGCATCCTGCCGACCGCCTGGCCCGTGTGCTGACGGTGCTCGATGATGCCGCACTGGAGATGAGGGGCGCGAGCGACGTGCGCCTGGTGCTCGAGATCGCCTGCACGCGCCTGGCACGTCCCGAGGCTGATTTAACGATTGAGGCATTGGCCGAGCGCGTGGCACGCCTGGAGGCCATGGTTGCCAATGCCGCCGTGCCGGCGAGCGTGGCGGCTGCTCAGGCCGCCGCGCCTGCAGCATCCGTACCCGCTGCTGCCCAGCAGCCGACGCTGATCTCGGGTGCCCGAGCTGCTACTCCTGCGGCGACCGCCGCCCCCGCTGCTACGTCCGCGCATCAGGGCGGCATGCCTTGGGACCGCGGCGCTGCTGTTCCGGCTGCTCAGCCTGCGCCCAAGTCCGCGGCTCCTGCGCCGGCGCCTAAACCTGTAACGCCTGCACCTCAGCCCGTTGCGGCTCCGGCTCCCGCGCCTGCTGCATCGACCGTGCCGGTGTCCAAGCCCAACAATGCCGCCCAGGTTGCCGCCGCCGGTGCTGCCGAGACGCCCGCGGTCGAGGATGCCGGAGAGCTGCAGCGCAAATGGGCCGAGGTTGTCGAGCGTGTCAAGGCGCGTCAGGCTTCCTACGCAGGGCTCTTGCTCAACGCCCGCGCCACGGCCGACGACGGCTCCAAGCTCACGGTCTCGTTCCCCGCGGGTTCGACTTTTGCCATTAAGATGCTCGGTCGCGCCGATACGCAGTCGGTGGTCCTGCCGACGGTCTGCGCGGTCTTCGGTCGTCGTACCGTCGACTATGTCTTGGATGGGGGTGGCACGCCGGCTCCTCAACATGAGGAGCATTCTCCATCTGCACGGGCTGCGGCATCTGCGGACCCGCAACCCGTGTCCTCGGCGGCCCCTGTATCCTCGAGCGCCAGCGCGCCGCAGCAGCAAGCGGCGCCGGTAGCGGCATCGACTCCGTCGGCGCCTAAGCCCGCAGCGCCCAAACCGGCTGCTCCGACACCCGCGCCCAAGCCCGCTGCCGCGCCTGCGCCCAAGTCATCCGACCTAGCTAAGGTCCCCTGGCTACGCTCCGACAACCCTGCCGGCGCTCCCGCTACGGGCAAGCTCCCTACCGAGCCCGCACCCCGTGCGCCCGAGCGCTCGGCTGCCCCCAAGGCTCAGCCTGTCGCGCAGTCCGCGCCGTGGGAATCCGAGCAGGTGCCCTACGACGACGCTATGGTCGGCGGCTTCGCTGTCGATGCGAGCGGGGACGATCTGCCTCCGTTCGACGTGCCGGGTGCGGCGTCCGCGCCCAAGTCCGCTGCAACTGCCCCCAAAGAGGAGGGCGCTCCTGCAGCTCCCTGGGAGTCCAACCCCGGTGCGGGCAGCCCCTTCGGCCATCAGGGTGCAGCCCCGAGCATCCCGCAGACCGAGGACGAGGCCAAAGCCCTCATCCGCAGCGTCTTCGGCCAGTCCACCATCTTCAAGCCGGTGGAGTAGCTGCGCAGGCGGGTATACTGCTCAAGAAGAGGACCCCTTGTCCGGGCGCATCTGTATTTCGGACATGTGTAGTGTGGTGCCGCGTATGTCGCATTTGAGCAGACAGGTGCGTGACGGTCGGCCTAGGATGCTGAGGTCGATACGATACGTCGCATGGCTGTCCGTGTACTCGACTTGCTCGGCGTTAATGGTTGCTCCGATTGCCAAATAAACGCCTAGCTCGGCATCGACAATCTTGAAGTCCTTTATCTTGACCTTGAACTCTTGATAGAGGGACGGGCTGTTGTAGTAGACGGTTCGGGTTCCGTCGGTGCACTCATCGGTCGTCTCCCATTTGACGACGGGCTGGTCCGAGCTGGCTATCAGCAGTTCTGCTCCAAAAGCTATGGCATGGGTGATGACAACCAGCAATGCCCAGCCGACAAAGAGATAGAGAACCACATATGCAACGGGGTGTTTTGAGCGGATGTTTTGGAGCGCGTTGGGGGCATTCATGGGGCACCTCCAAATTACTATCTATGGCAATCAAATTATACCCTGCCGCCATGTGCGCCGCCTCGAGCAGCGGTTCGGCATTTAGCTATTTAGTGGCGCACATGAAATGCCGGATTCGGCTCTACTAGATTGAGTGTGCGATATTATGCAACCTTGCATAATTCGACCTTGCATAATCTTTGAGTGCGGTTTGTATTGGAGGACATGTATATCGACTGAGGTAACACGTCCGCCCCGCTCTCTCGCCGCGCGCCGTGGTACGATTTTTGAGTTTGAAAGTCCCGCCGTGCTCCGGCTGCCCTTGCAGCTCGGCGTGCGGCCGCACGTAAAGGAGCCATCATGGCCGGTATGAACATGCAGCAGATGATGAAGCAGGCTCGCAAGATGCAGGAGCAGCTTGCCGCCGCGCAGGAGAACCTCAAGTCCCAGACCGTCGACGCCTCTGCCGGCGGCGGCATGGTCAAGGTGACCGTTAACGGCGAGATGGAGCTCGTCAACCTCACCATCGATCCCGATGCGCTCGATCCCGAGGACGTCGATATGCTGCAGGATATGATCATGGCTGCCGTCAACGAGGCCGTCCGCGGCGTCAACGAGCTCGCCAACAAGCAGATGGGCGCCATCACCGGCGGCCTCAACATCCCGGGCATGCCGTTCTAAGACACGCATATATATGAGTGCGAATCACAGTCTGCAAAAACTGCTCGATGAACTGGGTCGTCTGCCGGGCATTGGTCCCAAGTCGGCCCAGCGCATCGCCTATTACCTGCTCGAGGCCGATGCCGAGGAGGCCCGCCGCCTGGCCGAGGCCATCCTGGAGGTCAAGCAGGAGGTCCACTTTTGCAGCCGTTGCTTTAACTACGCCACGGCCGACGAGTGCTCCATCTGCCAGGACCCGATGCGCGATACCACTCGTATTTGCGTGGTGGGCGAGCCGCGCGACGTCCAGGCGATCGAGCGCACGGGCAGCTACCATGGCCTGTACCATGTGCTGGGCGGCGTGATCAGCCCCATGGACAAGATTGGTCCCGAGCAGTTGCACATCCGCGAGCTGCTGGCGCGTCTGGGTCACGAGGATATCCATGAGGTCATCATCGCCACCAACCCCAATATTGAGGGCGAGACCACGGCGAGCTACCTGGCCCGCACTATCAAGCCGCTGGGCGTCGAGGTGTCGCGTCTGGCAAGCGGCCTGCCCGTGGGCGGCGACTTGGAGTATGCCGACGAGCTTACGCTTGGCCGCGCCATCGAGGCCCGCCGCGCGATTTAGGTGGCGAGCCTGCTCCTGCCGTATGTTTTCCTCGCGCCGCACGGGGTAGTCATAATTTCCCTGTGCGACTGTAAGTTTGTTGTGCAACAAAGATGCTTCGTATCCGCTTATCGCATGGATGCTTCCACTCGCATCCTTAATTTGCCCATTCGTTGCGCAACCTTTTGGGTTCGCTGATACACTCAAATATGGATTTGAATGAATGCGCCGCTCCCGAGCGGCGTGTTTTTCTTGGAGGAGAACGCATGCGGCCCGGTGGCACTCAGACAAAGCGCGGCGCCGCGGTGCGCATGCGACGCCGACTGGGCTTGGCGCCGCGGGCGTACGCACTGCTATCGTGCTCGCTGGTGCTGGTCATAGCTGGCGTTTCTGCCTATGGCATGACCGTGTCGTCCATGATGCAGGCGCATGCCGCACGCGAACCGCGCGTGGGGCATGAGGTCAAAAGTGATTTGGGTACCACGACTGGATATGCTTGGGCAAGTGTGGTCGCGCATATTGTGTTTGGCACCGACGATGCGGACGGCGCCGAGGCCCCGGACAACGAAGTCACGCTTGCCAATGGCAAAACCATCGTGCTCACCAACACCAAGATCATCGATCGGTTGTCCAACAATAGCGTGGCGGCAACGGTGAATAAGGTCGAGCAGCAGAAGGAGCAGGACGCCCAGCAGTCCGGAAAGCCCGGTAGCTCGGATACTTCTGGCTCCGGCTCGAATTCGTCGAGTTCGAGCGGCGGCTCTGGGTCGGGCTCCTCGACCGGAGGGTCTGGAAATGGCGGCTCGACGGGCGGCAACACTGACAACGATGCAAACTCCGGTGGCCTTTCCGCTGCTGAGGAAGAGAGCATTCACAGTTGGCTTGTGACCAAGTACAACATGCTCGACGGCTACGTTTCTCGTGCCAATGACGTGGTCTCGACCTATAACTCTACGGGAGATCCCAGGCCGTGCGACAGCCTGGTCGGGGAGATGTTTGTCATTCGAGCCGAGTTCGGTCGTCAGACATTCTCGCCCCGGTCAAAGTGGTATCAGCAGTATGCCAATCTGTGGGGCTGTTACACCAACCTATGTCAATGGGTCGGCCATTACGGCGATGATGACGTCGCGCTCGGTAACTTCAACAATAACGTGGCGGCGCTTGCCCTATGATGACCGATCTTGCATCCACCACACCACAATCGCTCGGTCGCGATTCCATGGTCGGCCTGCGCCTGGCGCGTGTCGACGGGTTTGAGCCGGCCATTGCGCTCGGTCAGGACGAACTGCCTGCCTATCTGCGTCGTTTTACGATGCTGTTTGCCGACGATGCCACCATGCGCCGTGGCGGTATCGGCCGCGTGACGCGTGCCGTCAACGCCCAAGGCGAGGCCGTGGCACTCAAGCAGCTCATCTTGCCGACGCGCGATGAGTTTGACGATGCCGCCGCCCATGAGGCGCTGGTCGCCAAGTTCAAAGCGGCGTTTCGCGAGGAATACGAATGCCATCGCGCCCTTTCGGGCCTTAAGGGCTTTCCCCGCCTCTATGGCTGGGGCGAGGTCGACGGTGTGCCTGCAATTGTCATGGAATGGGTCGAGGGCGAGACGCTTGCCCGCTTGCGTTCGCGACTCGCCGTGGACGATGCCGGACGTCTGTCGCCGCTTGTGGCGGCGCGTCTGGGTCGCGACCTGTTCGATCTGCTCTGCCGTATGAGCCTGGTGGGTGAGGGCTTTGTCCATCGCGATATCTCGCCCGCTAATATTATGGTGCGTGCGGCGCGTCTGCCGCTTGACCGGCAGCTTGCCGAGGGCACCTTTGACCTGTGCCTGATCGACTTTGGCTCGTCGCTGGCGCTCGAGCCTGCGTCGGCCGTGGCCGGTACCGGCGGCAAGGCGTCGTTTACGGAGCGCTATGCCACGCTGCGTCGCGCGACGGTTGCCTATGCCCCGCCCGAGATGCTCACCGACGATATTCCCGATCTGCGCGCTTTGCGTATGTCGCCGGCGATCGACGTCTATGCCGCGGCAAGCACGGTTTACGAGCTCATTGCCGGCGTCGCGCCATACGAAGCCGCGCCGAGCACTTCGGGCACCTCGGGTTCGCGCAAAAAGACGCGCGACATCGCGAGCCCCTACCGTCTCAAGATGGACACGCGGCCCGACTATCCCATTGGTGCCCATGCGCCCGGTTGTGATTTGACTCAGCTGCTTTGTCGTGAGCCCGATGTGGCGCTCGCCGCGGCCGAGCAGGCCCAGCAGCTAGGGCTTGAGCCGGATTCCGAAGAGCTACGCGATGCGCTGGCGTTTGTCGATGCCCAGCTGTTCGATGTGGTGATGGCCTGTCTGTCCAGCCATCAAAAAGATCGCCCCGAGCCGGCGGCGGTCGAGGCGGCGCTCTCGGCGTTTTGTGACCACTATGCGCAAAATGTCGGCCGTTCGCTCCGCGGCGAGCCGCTCACGCCGTGCCCCATGGATGCGTCTGGCCGCGCGGTTCGTCGCGCGCTGATGGTCGGCGCGACGGTCGTCTGTGGCGTGGTTTGGGCTGTGATCGTGGTTTCGGCCGCGCTGCTGGCGTCGGGCGCTCGCGTGACGGCGACTTTGGGATCGCTCGTGTGGTCTGGGTCGCTACCGGGTATTATTGCCGCACTGGCGTTGGCGCTGCCAGGCATAGCCGGCGTTGCCGCGGGGGCACTTGCGCGCGATCGGCGCTCGGGGTTCCTGCAGGGTGCGCTTGCGCTTTCTGCCTGCGAGGTTCCGGTGCTGGTTGTGGCTGCATGTAGCGTATTTTCCCAACGTGCCATGATGGGCGGCCTTGTTGCCGCTCTGGTTGCAACCTATACGCTTACGTGGTTTTTGCTTGCGATGGGCTTTGCCTTTGAACTTCCCGTTTCGGCACCGCGACGCACAAAAGCCCAGATGGCGACTCCGCTTGCCGGTGGAGCCGCAGCTGCCCGTACTTTTGGCGGACCTGTCGAAGTATCGTCCGATTCTATTTCTACGACCAAGGAGGCCTAGGTCATGGCATCTCAAGTTGAGCTCACCCCATGCGGGGCCATGTTTGACATCTTTAAGCGCGCGGCGCATCTGAGCCATATCGAGCTGTGCGGCTTGGTGCTTTCGTCCCGTCCGCTCGCCGACGGCCGCAGCCCGCAGAGCCGAGCCGCCGATCGCTCTTGGGTTTCCCGCTTTATCGTTCGCGCGCCGGTCGGCACGCTTCAGCAGCGCTACTTTGCCGAATACGGTACCTCGGCTGCGCGTATTATGTCGCAACTGGCCCTGCGCCAGCGCAATCTCATGGACTCCACGGCTGTGATCAATATGGTGTGCGGTCCTGCAGGTGAACCGATGGTACGCGCGCTCGAAGAGTGCCATCAGGACACGAATCTCTATCGCAACGCGCTCGATCGCCTGTCCCAGGCGGCGGAACTCATGCCCGCTGAGCGCGCCGAGGCCGTGCTGGTGCTGTTTGTCGCCGTCGGTTGTTCGGCGGATGTGCGGTCCTCGGTGAACTATGCCATCGACTACGCGCACGCGACCTGTGGCGGAGGCACCTCCACGCCGCGTTCGCTTGGCATGTCGATGACTGCGGGCGAACGCGAACCCGCCCCGGCGCACCCCTTGGGCTTGCTGCGCGTACAAAACAGTTTTGTCGTGAGCGCCCCGCGCTGGATTCAGCCGAGTGAGCAGGGTGTTGAGATTGGCGCGCTGGCCACTGGCGAGGGCGATATTACCGACGTCGGCGACGATGTCTCGGCCCGCCATGCCCATATCTGGTGCGATGCTCAAAATATCTGGCACGTCGAGGACTTGTCGTCCACCAACGGAACCGTGGTGGTAAACGGGGCCACGCGCGTCTGCATTCAGGTCGAGCCCGGCCGTTCCGCCCAACTCAATCCCGGCGACGAGCTCAAGCTCGGCGAATCCACTACCTACGCCATCCTCTTCGGTGCCCTCTAGCCGGCAGATAGGGACGTTCCTTTTCTCTGCCGGCTGGGGACACTCCTTGGCGCGCCAGAGCCGGTCGCCCGGGGATGGAGGGGCCATTTTGGCCCTTGGCGGTCAGTCGGGGCGAAACTAGAAGATCTTTCCGATTCGCGGCTGTTCATGCTTGTAGAGCATCTAAAACAATAGGATGTTATTCTGGAATATGCCGGGTGCGTGAACTTGCCTGTCTTAGCCTTAATAAGGTATAGGGGAGTTTGGCTCAGGGGTTCCGTCTTGTTCTTCAGCGCAGTATTGTGGGACAGATTTGCTGAGATTGGCGCCTTACACCGCAGAGCGCACGGAAGGCTCTCGATTTGTGTTCTGGCCCCAGAATACAGGGCCTGATACTTACCAACTGTGGCATGGATGTAACATCTGTAGAAATCAACCCTTTTGTTGTCGACCTTTGTAAGAAAAACACTGCCATCAACTCTTTGGATGACGAAACTAGGGTGCTTGAGGGGAGCCTTTACTCCCCTCTGAGAGATGACTCATGTTTTTCGCTTGTCGTTGTGAATCCTCCGTTACTGCCGATTCCGGATGAGATTCCTTATCCCTTCGTTTGAGATGGAGGACAATCGGGTCTGGATAAAACACTTCGTATTCTTAAGGGTGGCGATACGCATTTAGAGAAAAACGGTAAATACTGCTAATAGGGGTGACGACGATGGTGCAGGGGCGACCCGCGATGCTCTCATCAATACGTCGGATACTTGGGAAATCAGGTCTAGATGCATGTATGATGATGCTGTGTGGCTATTCAATTAATCCGCGTTCCGAATGGGTGCAGGGTATAGCTGCGACATCGTATGCTTTTGACCCGGCGCGATACTCAGATATTTCTGAGGCGGTTGACGAAGTTTATACGCACTATGCCGCGCAAGGCGTTTCGGAAGTTTGCACATCTACGTTACGGGCTTAGGTTTCTTCAAGCGAGCAGGCCGGTTGCGTTATTTCGAGCGATTTTTCTAGTCTAGACGACAAAAGGCAAAGGATTTGATGGGTATAAAACGCGGACGTTTGTGGGCGGATGCTCAAATCTATTGTGGCAATCGGGCGGTTGAAAAAGATATTTCAACCGCCCGATTGCCAGGTTCGTCGGAGGAGATGTCCGATTCCGACTCTCTTGTAGGAAGAGCTTGAGATCGTATTGGCCCAAGGCAATCTTAAAGCAGTCTCATTGGCAAATCTTCGCTCCTGTTGTGTTGAGGTGTAAGGTATCAGTGATTGATGTTTTGTGGCGGGTAGATTGGGGCCTTCCTTGATTCGATGCGTTCTCTCGAGGTTCATCAGAGCAAAAGGGGCTTTCGTCTTCATTGCTATCACGGTGATTGGAACCGCTCTCTCCTATGCCATGCCATACGTGAACGGGAAATTCTTAGATTTTCTTCTCGGTAACCGCAGCGAAAGAGACGCCGTACTCTTCGCGCTCCTGGTTGCGTCAATAGGAGTTTTCTCCACCCTCTTTACTTATTTTGCAGGAACACTTTCCATTCGCATAACCACGAGACTTTCCTTTGATCTTCTCAGGGAGGCCGTCTTGCGTTTTGAAAGAGACGATTACTTGGTGAGTCGGACCATCGATCCAGCCTATACAACGCAACGGATTATTTCCGACTCCAGCGTGGTCTCATCCTTCGTTTTGGCGAATTTTATCAGTGCGCCGCTGTCCATTGTAGCCATTCCCATCGTATTGCTTATCATATGGTCAATTGATTCAACTCTCGCGGTGTTTTCCATCATTCTCCTCATCGTGTATTTCTGTGTAATTACTGGGTTGAGGAAACTTTTGTATAGGGTCACGTATGAGAAGAAAGAGGCGGACAGCGCCTTTTACGCCGCAATTGCATCGCAGCTTAATCAGATTCTCAACATTCAACTGACATCTTCGTACGGCAAGAGCGAACAAGCGCTCGACGCTGGGTTTAAGAGCTATTTTCCCAAAGTTTTGCGCTCCGGAAAGCTATCATATTCTCTGACATCGCTCGATGGTCTTTTCGCAGCGTTGTTTCAAGCGGTGATACTTGTTGTTTCCGGAGTACGAATCATTAACGGAACTATGTCAATAGGCGAGTACACTATCATCGGTACATACTTCGCGGTTCTCTTTAAGACTTTGAAAAGTATGATGTCATTGTTCAAATCCTATCAAGATGCCAAAGCATCATGGGATAGGACGGCTATCGCGACGAGAGAAAAGGAGAGATCGGGGTGGAATCGGACCGATTTAGCTAAACTCGATGAAATAAATGACATTTCGGTATCTGATTTGGAATTCTCGGTTGCCCTTCCAGACGGATCTGTCCGAGAGGTCCTCGGCGGGTTTTCTTTCAAGTTTTCCGGTCCTGGTACATATTGCATAGTTGGGGAAAACGGAAGAGGCAAGACGTCACTTCTTTACTTGATGCTCGGGCTATACTCATCGAAAGGCAAAGTAAAATACAACGGCGTGCCAATCGAAGAATGCGACTTGGATTACATACGTGCGAGAGAGATATCGTGCTGCCCACAGTCGTGCTTCGCGCCGGACGAAACGGTGAAAGAGCTGTTAGAGTATTTCGACACGCCCTTTTCTTCCTATCACCGGGGTGTAGATGGCCTACTTTCGCTGGAAAACAGCGTGAAGGAGTTGCTCGGGAAACGTTGCTCCGCGCTTTCGGGCGGTGAGCTGCGCCGAGTGTACTTATGGTCGGCGATTTCACGCAAGTCGTCAGTTTTGGTACTCGACGAGCCCACGACTGGGTTAGACGCTGTAAGCCGCGCCGAGCTTGCGGCCTATGTTAAGCGCAACAAGCAAAGCCAGCTGATCATCGTTGTCTCTCACGATGACGAGATGGTCGGCGCGGTAGAAGGGGTAGTGGATTTAGGCAGCATGTACCAGGGTAAATGATGACAAGTGTAGTGCTACCCAACTGGCAGAGATAACAAAAAGGCGATGCAGATGCACGTAGCATTCAGGCGGTTCGGACTCGGTGCCTTCACGTCATCGCAACGCTTTCAGATATAGTTCTCGTTCTCTTACTAAAGGAAACTTTAGTCTACGTCATCTTGTCGAGACAGAGGTGAAGCGAAGTGTTGTCGCGACGTATCTTATTCCAGGTGGCTCAGTATCAGCGTGAGAATCGCACCAAAGTGTACTTACGATTCTCGTGTCCCACGGACAACATGAGCTGAGCATTGAGGTTCCACCCTTTGCTGCAACTACACGGGGTTGGACGGCAATGAATATGCCGGGCCGCATACCACGCGCAGCGGGGGTCCATGTCCCAGTATGTTGCCTACAGCAGCCTCGATGTCCACGCACACATCATCTCTGCCTTCGCGTTCAATCCATTTGCCGGAGAGTGCGAGGGTTGCCAGGCCGTAGAATTCGAGCCGAACAAATGAAATGCGGTATCAGCGCATAGGATTAAACTGACGATTGCTTTGCACTGAGAATACGCTTGGAAAGCCGCTATGGGTGGCGGCCCGGGTTAAATAGAGAAGCCCGTCCGATCACTTTCATGTGGCGAACGGTCGGGCTTCTTATTCCACTTGCCAATGCTCGGCTCATATTGGAAGAAAGCTACGCTAATGTTTGCGTGACACTCCTATTTTCTCCGAAGAAAGAGTCGGATAATGAAGAATAGAATTAAAAAAGGTGCCAGATATAACGCAAGTATAAAGGCTAATCCAACGAGACCTTGCAATAATGGCATAACTCCTCCCAGACACGAGATTTTGGTATTTGTTCCCATCTTATTCTGAATTGGACCAAATAGTTCCTAGCCACAAAACTACTCGTCAACTGGATCGCACCAATCTGCTGGCAAAACACAGCTTGATTCTTTATCGACATAGCACCAATCCGCAACAGGGCACTCGGCGATGTCGTAAAAATTGCATATATCAACTCCAAGACAACAAGGCTCAACGGGAGGATGTTCATTTGAACCAACAGGATGGATATGCTTCATAACAGCTCCTCACCTTAATCCAATTAGAGACTACGTTTGATCAATGCCACAGTGATCTACAACGCAGATGCTGCCGCCATCCATGTCATAGTCGCAGTAATCGTATGCACCACAGCCATCTGCTTTATCATAAACAGTACAGATGTCAGTAATGCCCAAGAGGCAGTCAAAAGACATCGGCTTCACGCCTGCCTCGTCGCCACTTCCTGGATTAATCGGATGAATATGCTTCACGACTACCTCCCTTTGAGTGCAGAAAAACCTCAATATTGTGTATAACAAACCAAGATGTCTAGTTCACCATATTTCTAGAATGGTTTCGGCGAACGTAGCAATAAGCTTCGCAGACGGTAATCAGAAGAACGAACACCTCCACAATGGTGACAGCAATGCGCTGAACCGCTTATTCCGATACAGTAGCTTCTCGTTGATTTTTCTCCTGCGAAGATGAGTGGCGGGAAATAAGGTCAAAAGCCATCTCGTAGCACATTTTTCTATATTCACATGATGCAGGGTGTAGACTCTTGGGCAAGTAGCCGTGCTCGTCTGCAGCCTCCCAGCTACAGCCCCCACCACAGAAAGACCGAGCCCAACAGTCCGTACAGTCAATTCTTTTTTCGACACCCTGACTCCAGTTTTCAATATACCTAGTTTCGTCAATTCCGGTGACGATGTTGCCCATTTTGAATCGCATCATCCCGACAAACCTGTGACAGGGGTATACGTCCCCTTCGGGAGTCACGGAAATAAAACGCCTGCCAGCCCCGCATCCGACAAAGGCGATCCTGTTGCTCATAATCAAATCAACTGCAGTTTTCAATGTTCTAAACAAGGGCTTTTCCCCTTGATCAATCTGTTTGAGATATTGATCCGCCAAATCTATTAGGCCCGCCCTGATTTTGTTTAATGAGTGTTCGTCGAGTTTGATATTCTCATCGAATGAGCTCACGGGCGAGAAGTAAATCCTTCTGAAGCCCATCTCTTTAAACTGAAGATAGTCTTCAACAAGGTTACAGTTATTATTTGTTAAGGTCGCTCTTGCGCCGAAGGGGAACGACTCGGAAAAACGACGAACGTTTTTGTCGATATCGGAGAAAGAGCCGCCTCCCGTCTTGTACGGGCGCGATGCATCGTGCTTGCATCCTGTACCATCGAGACTAATCAGAACAGAAAACCCGTGCTCCTTGAAAGAATTCACAGCAGTGTCATTCAAAAGCGTTCCGTTGGTCGTAATAGAATAGGTAAAGTTTCTATTGGGGTATATTCTTTTTGAATAGTCGACCGTTTTCCATATCAGCGGCTCGTTAATCATGGGTTCCCCACCAAAAAAGACGATCGCAAGCGTTTCGTTTTCCGATGAACTTGCGACGAGGTAGTCGACCGCCTTGAAGGCTATCTCGTCTGTCATCAGCAGAGGAGACGTTCCATAATCTCCTTTACCGGCAAAACAGTAACTACAACCAAGGTTGCATGCATGTGAAACGTGGAGTTCGATGGATCTAAGTTTTCGAGGCGTGTCTTTTGTTAAGAAAGTCCGCTCAGACAATCGTTGATACTCATCAATGTCGTCTTCAAGTTCTGCTATGGTCGTTTGGTCGTAGCCTTTCGCAGCAAGTGACTTTGTTAGCAACTTCGAGTTGACCGTTCTTCCCGATGCTTCAAATATGCGAAGCGCATCTTCTGATGCTTGGTCAACCTGAAAGCAATTGCGAGTGACCTCATCGAAGCAGTAACGACGATCACTTACTGAGAAAAAATGCATACGTTCCTCAATTTCATGCTGGACTGGCACTAACCTTGTTTATTGTTGCGCAGCTATAAAAAACCACCAGCGGGGATTCGGTGTGCGGCCCAATCGGACTCCCAAAAGGTTCTATTTGAGACTGGCAAGCTTTGTGTTGTTGGCACTTCGACAGCGCTCTTTATTCCAACATGGAGCCTCGCAGTTTGAGTCGACTTGCCTCTGGAAGGTCCGATCTTAACTTGATTTAGGATGAAAACAGATTACAGGCGCGCTCCTCTAGAAAGAAAGGAAACCAATCGCCGCCTTTCACCAGGAAAGTTTTTATAGCCCACCTCGAGCAAAATGAAAGATGCGAGAGCGATTGGGGAACAACGCGAATCTCCCCTTTTGGGTGGGAGCGAGCCTTCAGCCACCGGCGAACGACTCGCCCTGGTCAGAATCTGGAAGTGGTGCCGGGCCGCTTGGGCCTCCCCGGTGACTTCGTGGGGCTTACCTGCCTGACGTCGAGGAGTACATCCGCAAGATTCGTTCCCTATGCCGTTTGCTCTCACGCCCGCCTTAGTTCCAAGTCGGGCGAGCCGCCGCGCTCATGCGACCCGTGGCGGCGACACGTCGACGCCGCGCTCGCTGAGCACATCTTCGGTCGCGGGCGAGCACGAGGTCGCGCCGGCGCATCCGCTGGGACTGCTGTGCGTGCAAAACGGCTACGTGGTGAGCGTCCCGCGCTGGATTCAGCCGAGTGAGGAAGGCGTTGAGATCGGCGCGCTGGCAACGGGGGAGGGCGGCATCACCGACGACGTCTCGGCCCGCCATGCCCATATCTGGTGCGATGCTCAAAATATCTGACACGTCGAGGACTTGTCGTCCACCAACGGAACCGTGGTGGTAAACGGCGCGACGAACGTCTGCATCCAGGTCGAGCCCGGCCGCTCCGCTCAGCTCAACCCCGGCGACGAGCTCAGACTTGGCGAATCCACCACCTACGCTATCCTCCTCGGCGTCGGCGCCCTCTAGTCGGCAGATGGGGACGTTCCTTTTATGCCGGCACTCCGGGACACTCCATGGCGCGCCAGGGCCAATCGCCCGGGGACGAAGCGTTCATTTTGGCCCTTGGCGGTCACCCGAGGTAAACCTTTACCGCCCACCTATATTTGTCGAAATTACACTTGGCGGCGGGGTACAATAAACCCGCATGCGGATTTCCGTTGCGGGTGCCTCCCATCGCCGGGGCGTGCCCGGGAGCATCCGGCATGCGGCCTTTGCGGCGCTCGGTCATGTGCAAGACGGGCAGCTGGGCCTGTGGAGTGCGTGCAGCCCTCCTCGCCTCGGCATGCCTTCTCTCCACGCCATGTACCTGCTGCTCAGCCTGCCTGCCAGATGATGGAAGCAACAGCGAAAATCCCATCACGCCAATATCCCGGCGATCGCCGGGGCCTGTATACCTATATGAGAGGAGAGGGGTATATGGCGCGTAAGTTTAAGTCTATGGACGGCAACGAGGCGGCCGCATATGTTTCGTATGCGTACACCGAGGTAGCGGGAATCTATCCCATTACGCCGTCCAGCCCGATGGCCGACCATGTCGACCAGTGGGCGGCCCAGGGTCGCAAGAACATCTTCGGCACCCCGGTCAAGGTCGTCGAGATGGAGTCCGAGGCGGGTGCAGCTGGTACTGTTCACGGTTCGCTGGGCGCCGGTGCTCTGACCACCACCTACACGGCTTCTCAGGGTCTGCTCCTGATGATCCCGAACATGTACAAGATCGCGGGCGAGCAGCTCCCGGGCGTCTTCCACGTCTCCGCGCGTTGCGTCGCTTCCCACGCCCTGAACATCTTTGGCGATCACTCCGACGTCATGGCCTGCCGCCAGACCGGTTTCGCCATGCTCGCCGAGGGCAACGTCCAGGAGGTCATGGACCTCTCGCCGGTGGCTCACCTTGCCGCCATCGAGGGTAAGACCCCGTTCCTTAACTTCTTCGACGGCTTCCGCACCAGCCACGAGATCCAGAAGGTCGCCATGTGGGACTACAAGGATCTGGCCGAGATGTGCGACATGGACGCCGTCCAGGCTTTCCGCGACCACGCGCTCAACCCTGAGCACCCGCACACCCGCGGCAGCCACGAGAACGGCGCTATCTTCTTCCAGAACCGTGAGGCCTGCAACAAGGTCTACGACGAGCTTCCCGCCGTCGTCGAGGGCTACATGAAGAAGATCAACGAGAAGCTCGGCACCGATTACGGCCTGTTCAACTACTACGGCGCTCCCGATGCCGACCGCGTCGTCGTGTGCATGGGCTCCTTCTGCGACGTGCTCGAGGAAGTCATCGACTACCTCAACGCTCACGGCGAGAAGGTCGGCCTGGTCAAGGTTCGCCTGTTCCGTCCGTTCTCCATCAAGCACTTTGTCGACGTTCTCCCCGAGACCGTCCAGAAGATTGCCGTCATGGACCGCACCAAGGAGCCGGGTTCCATCGGCGAGCCGCTCTACCAGGACGTCGTCTCCGCTCTCTACGAGGCCGGCAAGACGGGCATCAAGGTCGTCGGCGGCCGTTATGGCCTGGGCAGCAAGGACACGCCTCCCGCGTCCGCGTTCGCTGTCTTCGAGGAGCTCAAGAAGGACGAGCCCAAGCGCGAGTTCACCATCGGCATTGTCGATGACGTGACCAACCTGAGCCTGCCCGAGGCCGAGGATGCGCCCAACACCGCAGCCCCCGGCACCATCGAGTGCAAGTTCTGGGGTCTGGGTGGCGACGGTACCGTCGGCGCCAACAAGAACTCGATTAAGATCATCGGCGACCACACCGACAAGTACGTCCAGGCCTACTTCCAGTACGACTCCAAGAAGACCGGCGGCGTCACCGTCTCGCACCTGCGCTTTGGTGATTCCCCGATCCGTTCGCCGTACTACGTGACCAAGGCCGACTTTGTCGCCTGCCATAACCCCAGCTACATCGTTAAGGGCTTCAAGATGGTCCGCGACGTCAAGCCGGGCGGCACCTTCCTGGTCAACTGCCAGTGGAGCGACGAGGAGTTCGCCGAGCACATGCCCGCCGTGGCCAAGCGCTACATCGCGAACAACAACGTCAACGTCTACCTGATCGACGCTATCGACCTGGCGGCCAAGGTCGGCATGGGCAAGCGCACCAACACGGTGCTCCAGTCCGCCTTCTTCGCACTGGCCAAGGTCCTGCCCGCCGAGGACGCCCTGCAGTACATGAAGGACGCGGCTACCAAGTCCTACATGAAGAAGGGCCAGGCCATCGTCGACGCCAACCACAAGGCCATCGATGCCGGCGCTACCGCTTTCCGTAAGTTCGAGGTTCCGGCCGACTGGGCAACTGCCGAGGATGCCGCTCCCGTCGAGCTCTCCGAGGAGACCAAGTCCGCTATCGCCCAGCAGGTCAAGAACCTGCTCGAGCCCATCGATCGCATGGACGGCGACAGCCTGCCCGTTTCCGCCTTCGTCGATTGCGCCGACGGCCAGTTTGAGCTGGGCGCCTCCGCATACGAGAAGCGCGGCGTCGCCGTGGTCGTTCCCCACTGGGACGAGACCAAGTGCATCCAGTGCAACCAGTGCGCCTACGTGTGCCCGCATGCCACCATCCGTCCGTTCGCGATGACCGAGGACGAGGCTGCCGCCGCGCCCGAGGCTACCCGCACGCTCGACGCCATGGGCCCCAAGGCCAAGGGCATGAAGTTCACCATGGCTGTGTCCCCGCTCGACTGCATGGGCTGCACCAACTGCGTCAAGGTCTGCCCCAAGGGCGCCCTCGAGATGGTTCCCACCGAGCAGGAGATGGACCAGCAGCCCGTTTGGGACTACATGGTCGAGAACGTCTCCGAGAAGAAGGAGCTCATCGCGGCCAACGTCAAGGGCAGCCAGTTTAAGCAGCCCTACCTGGAGTTCTCCGGCTCCTGCGCCGGCTGCGCCGAGACCGCCTATGCACGTCTGGTGACCCAGGTTGCCGGCGACCGCATGTTCATCTCCAACGCCACCGGCTGCTCCTCCATTTGGGGCAACCCCGCTGCCACCGCTCCTTACTGCAAGGACAAGGACGGTCACGGCCCGGCGTGGAACAACTCCCTGTTCGAGGACAATGCCGAGCACGGTCTGGGCATGGCCGTCGGTTACGAGGCCGTCCAGAAGAAGCTGATCGCCGCTACCCAGGACATCATCGCTGCCGATGGTCCGTCCGATGAGCTCAAGGCTGCCGGCCAGGCTTGGATCGACTCCGTCAACGACGCCGAGGCCTCCAAGACCGCTGCTGCTGCCTACGTTGCCGAGCTCGAGAAGTGCGGCTGCGACGCTTCCAAGGCGATCCTCGCCGACAAGGCTTACCTCACCAAGAAGTCCTTCTGGATCTTCGGCGGCGACGGCTGGGCCTACGACATCGGCTTCGGTGGCCTGGACCACGTCCTGGCTTCCGGCCACAACGTCAACGTCTTCGTCTTCGACACCGAGGTCTACTCCAACACCGGCGGTCAGGCCTCCAAGGCCTCGAACCTGGGCCAGGTCGCTCAGTTCGCCGCTGCCGGTAAGGTGACCAAGAAGAAGTCCCTGGCCGAGATCGCCATGAGCTACGGCTACGTCTACGTGGCGCAGGTCGCCATGGGCGCCAACCCGGCTCAGACCCTCAAGGCCATTCACGAGGCCGAGGCCTACGACGGCCCGTCCCTCATCATCGGCTACAGCCCCTGCGAGATGCACTCCATCAAGAAGGGTGGCATGCAGAACTGCCAGGCCGAGATGAAGAAGGCTGTCGAGTGCGGTTACTGGAACCTCTTCCGCTTCAACCCCGAGGCTGCTGCCGGCAAGAAGTTCTCGCTCGATTCCAAGGAGCCCGCGGGCGGTTATCAGGAGTTCCTGATGAACGAGGCCCGTTACGCTTCGCTGACGCGTTCCTTCCCCGAGCGCGCCGAGGAGCTCTTCAAGGAGAATGAGCAGGCCGCTATGGACCGCTATCAGCACCTGCTGAAGCTCAAGACGGTGTACAACGAGGCCTAGGTCTCCCACCGCAGGATCTGAGGGCTAACCTTCGCGGACGTCCTCGGACATGAAAGAACCCCCGCTGCGCACTACGTGCGGCGGGGGTTCTTTCGTCCTGCGGAGTGTCCGCGAAGGTTAGCCCTCAGATCCTGCTACGACTACGTCCTCGGATTGTGTGGGCGGATGAAGGACGTAGTTGGCCGGGTATTCCGTCCCCTTCGCTGTTTCGCGGCTTTGCCGCGAAACCTCGCGCCACTTTGGGGATGGATGGGGGACTTGGCTGTTGCCGCCTTTTCGGAGTCCTTCTTTATTCCTTATGCTGGATGAAAAGCCCCTTGTTTTTGCAAGGGTGCATACTCGACTTATAAGTGCATAGAATCTCGTATAGCGCGAGTAAGATATTGCGCTGTCCGTTTTGTGTTTAGCAGAGATGTAGTTTGCATAATCCAACATAATCCTCGCTTCATTTAAATAAAGTCGCACGTAAATTACGTAGATATGTCTGAGCTGGAGTTCTGTACGCTGAGCGGACAAAAACGACCGTTCACCGTTCCGCTATTTTCAAAATGAATAAAATGAGCGATAAAGAGAATATAAACCTTAATAAACTCGCGTATCGCACGGACGCGGGTTATTAATGGGTTGTAGGCCTTTTACAGAAAGGATTCCAGCAATGTCTAAGCCTCTTGGCAAGCCCGATCGTATTGTCGTCGCCCTTGGCGGCAACGCCCTCGGCAACAACCCCGTCGAGCAGATCGAGGCCGTGAGCAACACCGCCCATGCCCTCCTCGGCCTCATCGAGCAGGGCAATGAGATCATCATCACCCACGGCAACGGCCCGCAGGTCGGCATGATCCAGAACGCCTTCGCCGCTGCCCACGATGCCATCGGTACCCCCGAGATGCCGCTGCCCGAGTGCGGCGCCATGTCCCAGGGCTACATTGGTTATCACCTGCAGCAGGGCATCGGCCGCGAGATGCACAAGCGCTATAAGCGTTGGCACGCCGCCACCGTCGTCACCCAGATCGAGTGCGACCCGGATGATCCCGCGTTCAAGAACCCGACCAAGCCGATCGGCCCCTTCTACACCGAGGAGCAGGCCAAGGAGTTCATGGCCGAGGATCCCTCCAAGGTCTTCGTCGAGGATTCCGGCCGCGGCTGGCGTCGCGTCGTCGCTTCCCCCGATCCCAAGAAGATCGTCGAGGCTGACTCCATCCTCAACCTGCTCGACAACGAGTTCATCGTCATCGCCTGCGGTGGCGGCGGCATCCCCGTCGTCCGCGACTACGAGAACAAGGGCTGCTACAAGGGCGTTCCCGCCGTCATTGACAAGGACCTGGGCGGCGAGCTGCTGGCCGAGGACTGCGATGCCGACGTTCTGTTCCTGCTGACCGCCGTTGAGCATGTCGCCATCAACTTTGGCAAGCCCAACCAGGAGGAGCTCGAGGACCTCACCGCCGACGAGGCCGAGCGCCTGGCCGACGAGGGCCAGTTCGGCAAGGGTTCCATGGAGCCCAAGGTCCGCGCTGCCATCAAGTTCGCCCGTTCCCGCAAGGGCCGCACCTGCATCATCGGCGCCCTGGACAAGGCTGCCGAGACCATGGCCGGCCTCTCCGGTACCCGCATCCACGAGTAGTCTCTACTCTGTTGCCTCTCTCGTGGGCGCCAGGCAAAGCGCCCACAAACTAGCCTCTCTTCATGAGCCCCGCAGTCCGCTCCGACTGCGGGGCTTTTGTTTCAACCCGGCACTTAGGGACGTTCCTTTCCTGCCGGCAGCCTAGGGCTGGTCATTGGGGACAGACTTAAATGCGTGGCACCGATCAACTGCGGAAAGCGCATCCCACAATGAGTGTCCAAAGCGGGGCACAGTTTCCCAGGTACTCATTTAAGTCTGTCCCCAATGAGTGCCCAATGACTAGTAGTAGGCCCACATGGCTTCGACTTCGTTGAGGACCTCTACGACGCCCCAGCGGCGGGCGCTGCGGCTGGCCGAGTTGGGGTCGTAGACGCCAATCTGGTTGGCATCGTCGATGCCGTAGAGCACGATGTAGTGGCCTACGTTGGTAAACGTACCGGGGCGCACTGCGGCGATGACGGGCGCACCCGAGCGAAGTGCTTGGGCAATCGATTCACGATCGTTATAGAGCTGTGTTCCGTTGAGCCCCAGCTGCCACGCACCGCCTGTCATAAACGACCACTCGGTGGCACCGGTGGGGGCGTAGTTGCCGGCTTCGGCCAGTGCGCATATATCGACCGGCGTCTTATCGGTGTGGCCGGTCTTAAAGATATAGACCATGGTGAGGCAGGTAGGACCGCAAGCGTTTTCGCGAATAGTGCCACCGGCATAGGGCAGCTCCGACCATGCGGGGTCAATTTGGTAGATGTGGGGCATGGTGCCGGCTTGCCATTGCGAGCGTGGGGTCGAGAACGCAAAGGAGTAACCGGGCGCGACGGGAGCTTTAAGCAGCTTGTCTTCGGCTGTGGGCTCAAGACCGGCTGATCCGTGGGAGATACAGGATCCCAAAAACACAAAGACGAGGCAGGCGGCGATGGAGCAAAGCGTAAGGCGTAGGCGGCGGGCCGGAAGCGCGTGACTTGTGGCGTGCGACGCAGGGTGAGGGGCGGAATTGCCGCGATCGCGTTGAGGTCGCGAAAAGGAGCGCTTGACGTAGTAGTCGGTCTTACGGCGATCGTAGCGGCGTGGCTGCGATGTGTCGGTCTGGCGTTGGCGTGTGCTCGTACTCACGCGGTCTGACTGCTGCACGGTACGGCTTTGTTGCCGCGAAGAAGCCCCGGGCTGCTCTTGGGGGCGCTGCGGGCTGTCGTTGTCGGAGGTGCTTCTGGGCGTTGGCGTGGTGCGGCCGGCAAGGCGCACGCTTTGTGGGCGTTGGTCGCCGTCATTGTATCCGTATGCCATTCGAATCACCTTGCCTCATGTGTAACTTGTCTATCCTACATAAAAAGATGCACGACACATGGGTATGTGCGCCAAAAGCCTGACAAATGGTATGAACGTTGCCGCGCCGCGCGCCAAGCGTCACGGCAACAGGTATTCAAAAGCAGACAAGATGAAAGCGTCCAAGACGAATGACGTCTCCCGCCGTTCGTCCCAAAAACGGTGCCGCTCGTTTTGCAATTCTGCCTTCGGTCGAGCTGCGAGCGGCGCTGCTGCGCCAAGGCCGTATCTTAAAGCCATGGAATAAAAGCGCGCGGCAAAACGGACCGCGCAAGGGGTGACGCCAAGGGCGTCAAACAGGAAAGGAGGGGAACAATGGCGGACAAGAACGCAGAAGTTGCAGTCGAGGATAACGGCGGCATGAAGAAAACGCTTTCGCTCTGGAACTTCTTCACCATCGGCTTCGGTGCCATCATCGGTACCGGTTGGGTTCTGCAGGTCGGCGACTGGATGGTCGTGGGCGGCGGTCCCGTTCCCGCTATGATCGCATTCCTCTTGGGTGCAATCTTCCTCGTGCCCGTCGGAGCTGTTTTCGGTGAGCTCACGGCTGCTATCCCCATCTCGGGCGGCATTGTCGAGTATGTCGATCGTAGCTTTGGCCGTACGCTGAGCTACATCACCGGATGGCTTTTGGCCCTGGGCAACGGCATCCTGTGCCCGTGGGAGGCCATCGCCATTTCGACCCTCGTGTCCGAGATGTTCGGCAGCCTGCCCGGCCTTGAGTGGCTGCGCGCCGTCAAGCTCTACACCATACTGGGGGCCGACGTCTACCTGTTCCCGACGCTGATCGCGCTCGGCTTTGCAGTCTACGTCATCTTCCTCAACTTCCGCGGCGCTAGCTCGGCCGCCAAGCTCCAGGCCTTCCTGACCAAGGCTCTGCTCTGCGGCATGCTGCTCGCCATGGGCGTCTCGCTGTTCACCGGCTCGCCGGACAACGCCATGCCTGTGTTCTCCCAGGTCACCGGCGCTGGCGGCGGCAAGGCCGCTACCGAGAGCACCAGCCTGTTTGCCGGCATCGTGTCGGTCCTGGTTCTGACTCCGTTCTTCTACGCCGGCTTCGACACCATTCCTCAGCAGGCTGAGGAAGCAGCCGAGGGCCTCAACTGGAACAAGTTCGGCAAGATCATCTCCCTGGCTCTGCTGGCCGCCGGCGGCTTCTACATGGTCTGCATCTACTCGTTCGGCACCATCCTCGACTGGCATGAGTTTGTTAAGAGCCCGGTTCCCGCGCTTGCCTGCCTCAAGGGCATCAACATGCTTCTGTACCTGGCCATGCTCGTCATCGCCACGCTTGGACCCATGGGCCCGATGAACTCCTTCTACGGCGCCACGAGCCGCATCATGCTCGCCATGGGCCGCAAGGGCCAGCTGCCCGAGCAGTTCGCCGAGGTCGACCCCAAGTCCGGCGCTCCCAAGCTTGCCTGCGTCGTTCTGGGCGTCATCACCGTCGTCGGTCCGTTCCTGGGCAAGAACATGCTCATCCCTCTGACCAACGTGTCGGCTCTCGCCTTCATCTTCTCCTGTGGCATGGTCGCCCTCGCTTGCCTGCGCATGCGCTTCACCGAGCCCGACCTGCCTCGTCCCTACGAGGTGCCCGGCGGCAAGTTTGGCATCGGCCTCGCCATCGCTGCCTGCGCCATCATCATCGGCCTGCTCGTGATTCCGTTCTCTCCCGCCTCCCTCAACATGGTGGAGTGGAGCATCGTGATCGGCTGGCTGGCCGTCGGCCTGGCTCTCATGGCCTTCACCAATTCCCGCAAAAAGTAACGCCGAGCCGGGGCGGATCAGGTGCGCGGGACCCTCTCTTCCGCGCACCGAACCCGGCGCCACTTGGGTAGCTTTGTGAGGCCTTAACCCAACACGGCCTCGCCCACTATATGGATCCATAAGGAGGAACCATGTCCACTAAGTATGCAATCGTTGGCGGCAAGCTCATCGACGGTACCGGCGCCGAGCCGGTCGAGAACTCCCTCGTTCTCGTCGACGACAACGGCAAGATCGAGTACGCCGGCGCCATGCAGGACCTTCCCGAGGGCGTTGAGGTCATCGACGCCGCCGGCAAGACCGTCCTTCCCGGCCTGATCGACACCCACCTGCACTTCTCGGGCAACTTGACCGACGATGACACCGACTGGGTCATGCAGCCGCTCCTCGAGAAGCAGGCCGTCGCCGTCAAGCAAGCCTACGACTGCCTCACCCACGGCCTCACCACCGTCTGCGAGATCGGCCGCTTTGGTATCCAGATCCGTGACTGCATCGACAAGGGCGTCTTCAAGGGCCCGCGCGTTCTGGCCACCGGCCTTGGCTTCTGCCGCGTTGCCGGCCACGGCGACTCCCACCACTGCAGCCAGGAGCTCAACAAGGAATCGCACCCCTGGGGCGATCAGGTCGACGGTCCTTGGGATCTGCGCAAGGCCGTCCGTCGTCGCCTGCGCGAGAACCCCGATGCCATCAAGATCTGGGCTACCGGTGGCGGCATCTGGCGCTGGGACTCCGGCCGCGACCAGCACTACTGCTCCGAGGAGATTCAGGCCGTGGTCGAAGAGGCCAAGATGGTCGGCATCCCCGTGTGGAGCCACTGCTACAACAACCACGCCGCTGCCTACGATTCCGTTCGCTTTGGCTGCGAGCAGTTGATTCACGGCTTCGATATCGATGAGCGCACCATGGACCTCATGGCCGAGCAGGGCACCTTCTTCACTCCGACGATCGCCTTCCTGCCCACCTGGTACGCCACCTATCCGCCCGTCTACGTTCCCGAGCTGCACGACAAGTACGAGGGCACCCTGGTCGAGAAGGAGCTGCAGCGCAACTACGACTGCCTGCGCGAGGCCAAGAAGCGCGGCGTCGTCATGACGATCGGCTCCGACTCCTTCTCCTTCGTCACCCCGTACGGCACTTGCTCCATCGAGGAGATGTACGAGTTCGTCGACAAGATCGGCTTCACTCCGGTCGAGACCATCACCTGCGCCACCCTCAACGGTGCCAAGATGTGTCACATCGAGGACGAGACCGGTTCCATCGAGGCCGGCAAGTGCGCCGACCTGCTGGTCGTCAACGGTGACGTCGCCGCCGACATCCACGTGCTCAACACCGACAACATGGACGTCATCATGAAGGACGGCTGGATTGTCGAGGGCGGCACCTTCGGCGAGGCAAACAAGTACAGCGCCTAAGCTACCGTTCATCGATGGCTTGATGTAAAACACAGTATTTGATTGCATAATGCAATGGAGAGGGTCGCTTGCGGCCCTCTTTATTGCTATGGGGTGCGTCGGTAAGAAGGAGATGACGGTGGATCTCAATAGGCTGATTCTGGGCAAGAGCTACAACTCTACCAAGGTCTTTCGTACCGCTCAGCATGTGGTTCAAGCCATTTTGCTCGGTATTGTCGTTCCGCTGCTTATCCTGCTGCTCATCTGGGATCTAACCGATAATCCCAATCCCGTTCCGGCCGTTGTCGTCATTGCCGGCTTGGTCATGCTGTGCTTCTTCTTCTCGTACGTCTTTGTGGTTCCCGACGACCTCACATCGAGCGCAACCGACCGCACGCTCGCCATCGCTTCAAAAATATTCGCCTACACGTCGCGCGGCCTTACGCCCGAAGCTGCCCTGGGCGCCTCTAAGATCATCCTGTCCGAAACTATCGCCTCTGCCATCTGCTTTACCGACGGCAAGCAGGTGTTGGCAAGCTGGGGCGAGGACTCGGCAAAATGCCCCGCGGGCACCCCGGTGGTGCTGCGGACTACGCTCAACGTGATCAACAGCGGTGAGCAAAGCGTGTTCTCGCGCGATGCCTCGACCGAGACAGGTGGCTACTTTCCGCGCCTGCGCGCCGGTATTGTCGCACCGCTTACCGTGCGCGGGCATTGCGTGGGCACGCTCGAGCTGTATTATCCCCGTCTGAGCAGCATCGATATGCGCCAGACGGCGCTTGCCTCGGGCTTTGCCGACCTCATTTCCACGCAGCTTGCGAGCTTTGAGCTCGAGCGCCAGGACGAGCTTACGGCCCGCGTGGAGCTGCGCGCCTTGCAATCGCAGGTCGATCCTCATTTTCTATTCAATACCATTAGCACGATCGTGTCGCTCGTTCGAACCGAGCCCGACAAGGCGCGATCGCTGCTGATCGACTTTTCCAATTACTACCGTCAGACGCTCTCTGATTCCGATACCCTCACAACGCTCGAGCACGAGGTGGAACAGGGCACTCGCTATATCAACCTTATGCAGGCTCGTTATGGCGACGGCCGTCTGCGCGTCTCGGTCGATATCGACTTTGAGGTGCGCGATTGCATGGTGCCGCCGTTTATCTTGCAGCCGTTGCTCGAAAACTGCATTAAGCACGCGCAGCGCGAGACCGAGCCGCTTTCTATTCATGTTAGGGCTTTCGAGACCGATGACGGTTTGGAGATCATCGTCGAGGACGACGGCATCGGTATGAGCGAAGAAGTCTGCGCGCATCTGTTTGAGCAGCATCGCCTGGAGGAGCCCGAGAGCATTACCGCCGACGGCTCCGTCAAGCGAGGTTGCGGCCTGGCGCTCTTCAACGTGCTTCAGCGCATCCATTTCTTTTACGGAGAAGATTCCGGCATGCGCGTGAAGTCCCAGGAGGGCGTGGGAACGCAGGTCATCGTCGAGCTGAACGGCGAGCCGCATGAGCCCGCGCCGTTGACGGCGTAGCACGCGGTTGGATTGAGAGAAAAAGAGGGGAAGCACATATGTCCGAAGGCTGGAACATCTTGGTGGTTGATGACGAGCCTCCCATTAGGGCCGAGCTACGCTATCTGTTGGAAAAGGATACGCGTGTGGGCCAGATTGCCGAGGCGGGCAATGTCACCGAAGCCGTGGAGTCGATTCTGTCGAACAAGCCCGACGTGCTATTTTTAGACATTACCATGCCCGGTCGCTCGGGAATTGAGCTTGCCGAGACGCTGCAGAACCTAAAGACGCCGCCGGTGGTTGTGTTTGTGACGGCGTTTGCCGAGTATGCGGCCGATGCCTATAACCTCGATGCCGTCGATTATGTCGTCAAGCCGGTCGAGGACGCACGCCTGTCAAAGGCACTCGACAAGATCGAGGCAGCCTTGGGTGTCCGTCGTGTTATCCACGCTCCGCGCCAGCCTTTGCGTCTGACGGTGGACCGCGGGGGCAAAAAGGTGTTCATTCCCGCCGCAGACGTCTGCTACTTTGAGGCGCGTGCCGATTTTTGCAACGCCGTCTGCGCCGAGGGAACATACCTGATCAATGAGTCGATTTCCTCGCTCGAGCGGCGCCTGGCCCCCGAGGGCTTTATCCGTGTCCACCGCAGCTATCTGGTCAATTTGGAGGACGTGCACAATGTCGAGATCGGTTCCACGGGTCTTATGGAGCTCAGGCTCGATCGCGTAACCTCGACGGTGCCCGTGTCCCGCCGTCGCGCTGCCGAGGTTAAAGCACACTTGGGGCTTGCGTAGACGGTCTGCGTGCCGTCGTTTACCATCGCAGGTTTGGCATGGGCGCGCGGTGGGCATAATGGGTGGCATCGAATGAAATCGAAAGGATCATTATGCCCGCGCTTATCACCCATCATCTGTTTGGCGAGGAAAGCATCGACCGTCTTCCGCAGGGCGTCATCACGTCCGATGAAGAGCGCATTGCCTTTATCTTGGGCAACCAAGGCCCCGACCCGTTTTTCTTTCACATTCTGACACCGCGTGTTTCCGACTGCACGCTGCTGGCGCAGGTCATGCATCGGTCGCGCATGTCTCGCCAGTTCGCGTGCCTGCGCGACGGCGTGTCGCATCTGCTGCCGCGCGACGCCAGCTTGGGTCGCGCCTTTGCGCTGGGCCTGCTGTCTCATTACGTGCTCGACCGCAACGCCCATCCTTTTGTCTATGAGCAGCAGTTTGGCATCGTGGAGTCCGATTCAGAGCTTGAGGATTCGAGCAGTCAGGTTCATGCCGTGATCGAGAGCGACCTGGATGTACTGATGCTGCAGCTTAAACGCGCCGGCGCTACGGTCGACGATTACCCGCCGGCGGGCGAGATCGTCACCACCGATCGCATCAATCGCGTGGCCGGCGTGCTGATGAGCTATGTTGCCGGACGCGTGTACGGCATTGACATTCCGGCGGGGGAGTACGGTGCTGCCGTTGCCAATATGCAGCGACTTTACCGCGCGATTGAGCCGGCCGGCTCCGCAAAGACGCGCGCGATCTCGCTGGTTGAGGGCTTGGTGCACGACTACTCGCTGCTCGATGGCCTTGCCCATCGCGTGACGACGGAGCTGCCCGAGCGCACCGGTAACCTGGGCCATCTGACATGGAAGAATCCCTTTACCGACGAGGTCTCGAACGAGAGTTTCCCCGAGGTCTTTGATCGCGCGCTGGTCGATTACGAGTGCACGGTCGCACGTTTTATCGAGACCGGTGACATGGATGCCGTGACCAGTCACGTCAACTACAGCGGTCGCGTGCTCAATGCCGATGAGGAGTTCGACCGCGAGGAATAGGGCCCGTGCGTGCCCCTTTGCCGAATCCTTACCGGCGGTTCTGGACAATTGGGGTACGATGAACTAACTGCATATCGGGCGAATACGAAGGGTCCCTGTCCATGAAATACACCAAGCTCGAGCGTAACTGGGTTATGTACGATGTGGGCAACTCGGCCCTCGTGCTGCTCAATACCTCGGTGGTGCCCATCTACTTTAACGCCATCAATACCGGTGCTTCCTCGGCAGACCTGGTGGTCGCCTGGGGCAACGCGCAGACGATTGCCTCGCTGGTCATTGCCATGCTCATGCCCATTCTGGGCGCGCTTGCCGATTACGCCGGCAACAAGATCAAGTTCTTCTTGGGCTTCTTCCTCACGGGCCTGATTCTTTGCCTGGCGCAGGCTATCCCCATGTCCGCCATGGCATTTTTGACCGTGTACGTGCTGTGCACTATCGGCCTTAACTCTTCTATGACGTTCTACGACGCCATGCTGCCCGACATTACCACCGACGAGCGCATGGACGCCGTGTCCAGCTCGGGCTATGCCTGGGGCTACATCGGTTCCACCGTGCCGTTCATCATCTGCTTGGCGCTTATCATGGGTGGCCCCGCTCTTGGCGTCCCCACCATGCTGGCAACGCGTCTGTCGTTTGTCATCACCGGTGCCTGGTGGCTCATCTTTACCCTGCCGCTCATTCGCACCTATAAGCAAAAGTACGGTCGCGAGCGCGGTCCCGAGGACACCATCGGCCACATCGTGGGCGGCGTGTTCTCCGAGGTCGGACACACCATGCGCGAGATCGCCCACAACAAGCCCGTGCTGGTCTACATGGTCGCGTTCTTCTTCTACATCGATGGCGTCCATACGGTCATCTCCATGGCAACCAGCTACGGATCGGCTCTGGGCATCGACTCGACCCAGCTGGTACTGGCACTGCTCGTTACGCAGTTCGTCGCTTTCCCGTCCGCCATCATCTACGGCAAGCTCGCCGGTCGCGTGGGCACGCTCAACATGATCATGGTGGCCGTCGCCGCCTACATGGGCATCGTGCTCTTTGCCGCGTTTTTCTTAAAGACCGCCTTTGAGTTTTGGGTGCTCGCCATTTTGGTCGGCTTGTTCCAAGGTGGCGTGCAGGCGCTCAGCCGCAGCTATTTTGGCCGCATCATCCCCAAGGAAAAGTCCAACGAGTACTACGGCTTCTTTGATATCTTTGGCCGCTACGCAAGCGTGATGGGCACCTTCCTGGTGTCGGTCGTCACCTCGCTGACCGGCAACCCGTCGCTGGGTGTCCTTTCCATCGGCGTGCTGCTGGTGCTTGGCTTTGCGCTGCTGGTCCGTCTGTCCCGCACGGCTCAGGCGGCGGCGTAAGGCAACCGGGCTCAGTACGGCAATTGTGCCTATCTGCAGCACTCTTTTGGAAGTAGCCGCATAAATCATTCTGACTTCCGAACAATGTTTAGCCCAAGTGGGTATGATGGAACCAGCTAGGTCGCGGGGCGTCGCCTGTGTTTGGCGGCGTCCCGTTTTTGTGTTGCAGGGAGGGTAAGGCATGAACGCCACAGTCGTGATTCCAACGTATTGGGCGGGCGATGACGCTTGCGCAAACGCCCCTGGCACCTATGACCATTCGACGCGACTCAACGCCGACAATCCCGAACTCGACCGCTGCCTGGCCTCGCTTGAGCAGGTACGTGACATCCCGCGCATCATCCTTTTGGTGGTCTGTCCCGTTTCTGCCACAGCCGATGTGTCGCTGCGCGTGCACGAGATTGTCGACGCGCATTCCACGCTCAAGGTCACCGTTATCACCAACACCCAGGCCTCGCGCATCGCAGACCGGGTTGCTCAGATCGCGCCCAAGGGCTCGGGCGAGTGCGTGAGCCTGCGAGGCTACGGTGCCATCCGCAACATGGGGCTAGCCTGTGCCGCTGTGCTGGGGCATGACGCGGTTATCTTTTTGGATGACGATGAGACTGTCATCGACGCCGACTTTATGAAGCGCGCGACCTATGCGTTGGGGCAGCAGACGCGTCAGGGCTTGCCGATCTTGGTCAAGAGCGGCTATTTCTACGATCGCGACGGCTCGCCGCTGGCTCCCACGGACAAGGCGGGCATCTGCCATCGTTGGTGGACCAAGCGCATCGAGTTCAACCGTTGGATGAAAAAGGCGCTCTCGGGCACCCGCATCTCGCGCTCCAACTACGTGTGCGGCGGCCTGATGGCCCTGCACGCCCGCGCCTTTACGCGTGTGGCCTTTGACCCGTTTATCACCCGCGGCGAGGACTTGGATTACCTCTTTAACATGCGCATGTTTGGCTACGACGTGTGGTTCGATAACGAGTGGACCGTGCGCCATCTGTCTCCGGAGTCCGAAAAACGCTCACCGCGCTTTATGCAGGATGTATACCGTTGGTACTACGAACGGGCCAAGCTGACATTCGCCGCGCATCAAAAGGAGCTCATTCCCGTTACGGCGGCATCGCTCATGCCCTACCCGGGCCCGTGGATTTCGCGCGAGCTCGACGACCGCGTGCGCAAGACCGCTATGGTCCGCAGCGTGTTTACCCGCGAGCATGAGGGCTACCTGCGCATTTGGCGCCATGGTATCGGCGAGGCAAAGGCCTATGCGCGCCAAAACGCTGCAAGCTACCTGCGTTTCCAGCGCTTTTGGCCCAAGATCATGGACGGGCTTTGGCGTGACGCACAACTGATCAGTATCCTGGAGGGGGCCGAATGATCGACCGCCGCGCCCAGCGCGATAATTCAATATCAATCTTTCGCATCATTGCTGTTGCCTGCGCCATTTGCGTGCTGGTGTACTTTATTTTTGCCTTGGTGACCGGTATCGAGCCGATCGCCACGGTGATTGCCTGCGCGCTGCTGTGCATCTTTCTGTGCATCTTTATCTTTTTGACGCTCAATCCCGATTCGGTGCGCTCCCAGTACACCGAGGAGACGCTCTCGGTGGCCTCGGCCATGCTCGAGGACATTAAGGGCGGTCTGACGCAGGAGTCGGCGCGTTTGGTGTGCCGGCGCATTTTGCCCGAGACGCGCGCCATGACGGTGGCCATCACCGACGAGGGCAACGTTTTGGCCTGCGCGGGCGAGTTTGAGGAAAAACTACTGCCAGATTCTCCCATCCACACGCTTGCCACACGCTACGTTATCGAACATGGCATCGTGCAGTCGTTCAACCGTATGGTGGATGTCGTGGGCTCGGATGGCTCGCACAACCAAGTCCCCGCCGGCATTATCGCCCCCATCAAGGTGGGCGATCGTACCGTCGGCACGCTCAAGTTCTACTACAAGACCCCGCGCGCCGTCGACCGTACCCAGTACGCGCTTGCCTCGGGCTTTGCCGAGATCTTGTCCACGCAGCTCGCCATCCACGAGCTCGAGGTGCAAAAGGAACTCACGGCGCGCGCCGAGGTGCGTGCGCTGCAAGCGCAGATTAACCCGCACTTCCTGTTCAACACGCTGAACACCATTGCATCGTTTACGCGCACCGACCCGCTGCGGGCCCGCGAACTGCTTCGTGAGTTCTCATCGTTCTATCGTGCCACGCTCGACAACTCGGGATCGCTTATTCCGGTCTCGCGCGAGGTTGCACAGACCAAGCGCTACCTTACCTTTGAGAAGGCCCGCTTTGGCGAGGACCGCGTGCTTGCGACGTTCGATGTGTCCGAGGACGCGGAAGATACGCTGGTGCCGGCGTTCGTGATCCAGCCGATTGTCGAGAACGCCGTACGTCATGGTATGGGCGATGACGACGCCCTGAGGATCGACGTGACCGTTCACCAAGACGGCGAGGATGCAATCTTGATTGCCGTGGCCGATAATGGCGTGGGCATGGATGAGGGTACCGCCGCCAGACTGTTTGACGAGCGTTCTGCCCGTCCCGACGCCAGCTCTCCCCAGGGTGGCGGCGCCGGTGTGGCCATGCACAATATTTCGGAGCGCATCCATCGCTTTTATGGGCCGCACTCCTATACGCGTGTCGAATCGGCGCCGGGCAAGGGCACCAAAGTGCTCCTTCATCTTGATTTGTCAGAGAGCATCTTTGACATTCAAGAGTAAAATAAAGGGCTACGGGCTCAACGTCATGCGACGGATGCCCGGCGTAGTTAGTTGACGAAAGGTTTTATCCCTATGCTGCGTGCGATGATTGTGGATGATGAGGCGCCGGCTCGCTCGGAGCTTCGCTTCCTGCTCGAGCAAACGGGCAAGATCGGCACGATCACGGAGGCGTCGAGCGTCCGCTCCGCCATCGAGATGCTTATGGAAAGTCGCGTGGATGTCGTGTTTCTCGATATCTCGATGCCCGGTGCCTCGGGCCTGCAACTTGCCGAGGCGCTGCATAAGCTCAAAAATCCGCCGGCGATCGTGTTTGTGACTGCGTATAGTGACCATGCGGTCGAGGCATTCGACGTGGATGCCGTCGATTATCTGATGAAGCCGGTCGAGGAAGCTCGCTTGGATCGCGCGATCGAGAAGGTCATGCAACGCGCCAAGCCGGTTACGGACAGCAAGGTGACCATCGAGCGTATCCCGGTGGAAAAGGGCGGCCGCAAGGTGCTCATTCCCGTGGACGACATTCGCTTTATCATGGCCAAGGACGATTACTCCTGCATCTATACCGTCGATGATCGCTTTTTGTCGACGACCTCGCTGGCGCAGTTTGAGGCCAAGCTCTGCGACTTTGGCTTCTTCCGTGTTCACCGCCGCTATATCGTCAACTTGGCGTGCGTCACGGATGTGGAGACGGTGCCCTCGGGCGCCATCCAGCTGGGCATTACGGGCGTCGACGAACGCGTGCCGGTTTCGCGCCGCCGCGTCGTGCCGCTCAAGAAGGCTCTGAGTCTCTAGCACACTGGCCCCGCAGCCCTGTAGACCCATCGTCTGCGGAGCCGTGGGGCTTTTTTGTATGTATCTGCCGAATCGTTTTTTGCGGAAGGGATCCCATGAACAGTGCAAGCGCCAAGCGTATCGACATCATCTCGGACACCCACGGCTATTTATCGCCTGCGCTCCTGGATGAGCTTGAGGGCGCAGACCTGATCATCCACGCCGGCGACCTCACGTCAGAGATGGACTACGAGCACCTATGCACCATCGCCCCCGTGCGGGCCGTACTGGGTAACAACGATTACTACCGCGACTACGGCCCCGATGTAGACCGTCTTGCGCTCTTTACCTACGAAGGCCTTAAATTCGCCGTAGCCCACTACCGCGAAGACCTTCCGGTGGGATCCGTAGACGTAGCCATCAACGGCCACACCCACGTAACCAAAGAAGCCCAAGTGGGCCGTTGCTTAGTCCTCAACCCGGGCAGCGCCAGCTACCCCAGAGGCACCCGAGGCCCCACCATGGCCAGAATGCTCGTAAAAGATGGCAAGATCCTAAGCACTAAATTTATTGACCTAGAGTAACCACAACAAAAGCGGGGGATGCAGATGCGTCTCCCGTTTCCATTTGAGCCAAAGGCAGAGCTTCAACAAAAACAATCAGACCAACCCCGCCGAGGAGCACGCGGGCTAGCCGCGCAGCGGCGCACGCCCGCAAAACTGGTTGAATAATGTGACGGCAGGGAGGGCTTCCGGGGCTGAGGGCGGGGGTTAAGTTTGTCGCGAGTTCCGCACGCAAAGGAAAGCACTGAATGTGCTTTCCGTCTTGCGCAGGACTGTAGAGCAGCAAACTTAACCCCCGCCCTCAGCCCCGGAGACCCTCCCGGAGGGACCCAAAAAATTTTTTCAAAAAAGTTGTTGCGCGCCGGACAGACTTCTGTGTATACTAATCCCCGCAGCGCACGCGAGCGGAAACAAACGCGAACGACTGCCTGGGGAGTTAGCTCAGTTTGGTTAGAGCGCCGGCCTGTCACGTCGGAGGTCGCGGGTTCGAGCCCCGTACTTCCCGCCAACGCAATTAAAGCCACGTCTTCGGACGTGGCTTTTTGCGTTTGATGCACTTTGTTTCGATAGAACGATCGCCCTGGTGCATCTTCGCCCAGAATCCCCGCGCCTTCGGGAACGCAAGTAAAATCTAATAAGTATATCTGTCTGAACAACAGCTTTGTTGCGCAACACCTGTTCTACGAGACAGGGGGTTAGGTTATACTAAATTGCACTGTGCGCCGCATCTGATGCATTTCGCTCCAAGCGCGGCACTCAGTGGATATCCGATTTACCATTTGGATGTCCTGGCGGTCATTTAGCGTCTCGACACGAGTTCGGTCCCGGAGCTCGTTCGAGCTGTTCGTATTCCTTGAAAGGGGAAAAATGGACATATCGAGGAAGACTGATTACGCCCTTCGAATGCTGGCGATGCTTGCTGAGGATCCGGAGTGTTTGCTTTCTGTTCGCACCGCTGCCGAAGAGGTCAATGTCCCGTATTCGTTTGCCCGCTCGATTCAGCACGGTTTGGTCCAGGCCGGTATTGTGGAGAGCCTGCGTGGCGTCCACGGCGGCATGCGTCTCAAGGTCAGTCCGGACGACGTCACTATCCGCCAGGTCGTCGAGGCCGTTCAGGGTCCTATGGTTATGAACGATTGCACCGCGCCCGATGGTGACTGTGCGCGCATGGGCGCGTGCTGCTATCATCCCCTGTGGGCCGGAGCTCAGGCGTTGATGCGCGACTACCTCGATTCCGTTTCGCTCGGCGACATCGTCGCTCACCGCCAGTTCCCGGCCGTCGATCCCAAGTTCGCCGACCGCGAAGCGTTTCCCGAGTACGCCACCTGCGCGTGCGCTTACCGGGAGGAATAGCGCCGCATAAGGAGCATAGCCATGATTCAGGACCCCTTTCGTTCGATGATTCGTTCGGAAGGGGTCCTGCGTTATCGCGACCTTCCGTGGCGCCGCACACGCGATCCGTACATCATTTGGCTTTCTGAGGTCATGCTGCAGCAAACACAGGTGCCGCGTGTGGAGGCGCGCATGCCGGTGTGGCTCGATCGTTTTCCGACTGTGCAGGCGCTTGCCCAGGCCGCGCCTTCCGATGTTTTGGACGCTTGGCAGGGCATGGGCTACAACCGACGCGCTCTGGCGCTTCACGGGGCCGCTCAGCGCGTTGTAGAGGACTGGGACGGGGAGTTTCCGCGTGAGACGCGTGACTTGGTCGCTCTGCCTGGTATTGGCCCGGCAACGGCGCAGGGTATCCGTTCGTTTGCGTTTGATCTTCCGGGCGTGTATTTGGAGACCAATGTGCGCACGGTCTTTTTGCATCATTTCTTTCCCGATGTGCCGGCCGTTCCCGATCGCGAACTGGTGCCGCTGATCCAAGCTGCCTGTCCGGCGGTCCCCGGTGCGGCGGCGGACGAGATCGCGCCCTTTGCCGCGCCTCAAGACGATGCCGACACGCCGCGCGCGTGGTATTACGCATTGCTGGATTACGGCGCGTATCTTAAAAAGACACTGCCCAATCCGTCCAGGCGGTCGGCGGGCTATAGTCGTCAGTCCAAGTTTGAGGGCTCGCGCCGCCAAAAGCGCGCGCATATCGTGCGTATGTTGTTGGCAGCGCGCGATGGGCAGCCGGCGGGGATTACGCTTGCTGATGCCGTGGTGGGCGTTAACGAGATGGAAGCGGCAGCCGGTCGCGGGCCGGTCGAGTGCGACTTGATCGCGGGCATTCTAGCTGACCTGGAGCGCGAGGGCTTTTGCCGAGCCGAGGACGATCGTTGGTTGAGTGTGTAGCCCGCTCAAATCTGAAGAACGGGATTGTAAGGTTTAAATTCGCGGCTTGAGGGCATCCTAAAGACAAGGTCGCTCAAAGCCTATGGGCGGCACGTGTTGAAGGGAAGTACACCTATGGATTTTGAGAATTCCCAAACCAAGAAGAACCTCGAGACCGCTTTTGCCGGTGAGTCCCAGGCACACACCAAGTATCGCTACTACGCATCTAAGGCCAAGAAGGATGGCTACGTTCAGATTTCGAATATCTTTGCCGAGACGGCGGGCAACGAGTCCGAGCACGCCAAGCTGTGGTTTAAGTATCTGCACGACGGCGCCGTTCCGGGCACTCTGGACAACCTGCGCGACGCCGCCGCGGGCGAGAACTACGAGTGGACCACGATGTACGACGAGTTCGCCAAGACCGCCGAGGAGGAGGGCTTTGCCGAGATCGCCGAGAAGTTCCGTGGTGTCGCCGCCGTCGAGAAGGCCCACGAGGAGCGCTACAACAAACTCGTCGAGCGCATCGAGTCGGGCGAGGTGTTTGAGCGTGAGGGCGTGAAGGTATGGAAGTGCCTGAACTGCGGGCACCTGCACGTTGGTGCCGAGGCGCCTGAGGTGTGCCCGGTGTGTAACCACCCGAAGGCGTACTTTGAGGAGCAGGTGGTGAACTACTAGCGCGTGGCGCTGGCATGAGCTGGGCCGGGAGGGCGGGATTACCTTCCCTCCCCGCTCACGGCTTCGCAGGGCAACTGCTGGTTTCACCGTTCCGGGCGTCAGACCCGCGGCGCATCCCTTTCCCTCTCGCTCACGGCTTCGCAGGGTCGCGCGAGGCAAAGGCATACGCCGCGGGTCTGACGACACGGGCTAGCCAACGAGTTTTGGCTAATAGATTGGTTTGCGTGCCGCCCCTTTTGGGGCGGCACTATTTGTTAGGGGGTACACTGGGTGGCGACTTTTAGTTTATCTACTACCTGATGGCGTGTTTTTTATGGGCAAGAAGTCTCGGGCTCGGGTTGCTGCGGCGGGAACTCGCAAGGATCCTGGTCGTCGGGTTGCCGAGGGTAAAAAGGCCGATCGTGCCGAGAAGGACAAGAAAGTCGGCGCGCATGCTCATCCTGAGTGGGCGCCTCATTTGAATTCGGCTAGTGAGGATTTGACTGCCAAGTTGTTTACTCTGGTCGAGGTAATTTTGGGCGTGGTGCCCCTTGTGGTTATCGGTTTATTCTTGGCTTCGAAGGACGCCACGAGTGTCGATAAACTCACCGAGGTCTTTTCGCAGGACCCCTCGATGGTGGTCTCGTTTATTTCTGCGTGCTTGCAGCCGTTTGTGGCGTACATGCTGTATATGGTCTACCGCAAATACTGCGAGGGTGATGCGGGCTTTGCCGCCGGTAACCTGATCGGTCTTTTGTGCTCCGAGATCCTACTGCTCAATATCCCGGGCGTCATCGGTATGGGCATCTTGCTGTGGCGTGTTTGGCGCAACGTCGCCCCGCACTTTGAGAGCTGGTTGTTTGAACGCCGTGCAATGGGCGTGCTGGCAGACATCGCGGGCTCGCTCGTGATTCTAGCCTTGGCGTTTATGTGCGCCACCGCCACCCGAGGTCTCGCGGGCATCTAAAGCTGCCTCCACCGACTGCGGAGCACGGGGCGGGGAAACACCTTTCCCTCTCGCTCACGGCTGCGCAGGTCGCGCGAGGTAAAGGTGTTTCCCTACCCTGTGCTCCGGCTTCGGGTCGTCGCGTGCTTGCTACTGAAAAACTGATAAGAAGTTAGCGTGCCGCCCCTTTTGGGGCGGCACGTTTTTGTATGGGGTCCCTGTCTTCACAATTTCCGTCAAGCTTTTGGTTAGATTTTGGTCAGTTGGCGTAAGGGTGGAAGGCCAAAAGATTGCTGACGAAAAAAGCTCAGAGAAAGTGCTGGTAGGGGAGTTGTTGAGCTTTTCGACAGCTTTTGAGCAAAAGAAACTTTGTGGCTATTGCCGGCGATTGCGTTGTCGCGGTCATGGCGGTGCGGGATGCTGGTCGTAAGCGTCGAATGCTCCGATTTTGGAGGCCAGCATGGATCTGTTTCTTGAGACTCCGCAGCAACAAGCTGAGCGCATGCTGCGTCAGCAGCAACGACTCATGGAGATGCAAATGCAGGGGGCGGCAGCCCAGCCCCCTGCGCAAAATGCCACGCCTGTGGTTTCGCCTGCGGGCGAATCGGCACCAGAGGCCTATTCCGTACAGCAAGATTCATATGCGCAGGAGCTCGCGTTCGACAAGCGTCGTGCGCGTCGTCGCCGCGTGGGCCAGCGCCTGCGCACATTGGCGATGATCGTGCTCATCCCGCTGGGGCTTGCGGTCATCTTTCTGGCGTCGTATGCCCTCACGTGCATCCTCAACGGCGCATCGCCCAACGAGGTGCTCCAACATCTAGCGGCCCTGGGCCAGCGCCTAGGCGACGTCATAACAACCATCCGCACCGGCTGGGAGAGCTAGCGTTTGTAACATTAGGACTTCTAGGGTGTAGGGATTATCGCCACGAGCGGAATTCTTGCATCCTGTTGGTCCTGTCGTGCGACTGAATAGTATTATTGAAGTTGAATAATAATAGGATTTGTTATGTATAAGCAGGATTTAGAGCAGACTCTGTTGGGCATTGACGAAGAGGCAGAGCTGGAAATAGGTCCAAGAGACGACAGGCCGAGCGTTGTATTGGTGGGAGGAAGCGCCTTCATGCTAAACGATGTGACGAATCGTTCGGTTACACATGACATCGATGTGTTTGAGGCGGACAGGTGCCTCCGCGAGATCATAGCTCGATACCCCGAGGTGAATGGTATGGCGGTGGCATATTGTAATCAGATGCCATTCAATTACGAAGATCGTTTGATCCCCTTGGATATTGGGGCGCGTTTTATCAGGTACTTTACGCCATCCTTGGAGGATCTGGCGGTAATGAAGCTCTATGCCTTCCGTCCGAACGACATCATCGATCTTCATAGTCAGGCATTCGTCGACCGACTTGATTGGGGGCTGCTCGAACGGCTTATATTCGACGAGGGAGAAGCACTGGCGTCGTCGCCTTCGGAGCGGAGTTATCAAGAGATGGTCTGTGCATACAGGCAATACAAAAAGGAGGTGCTCGGTTGAATCTGACCTTTGAGGGATTCTTAAAAGGCTATTGCCGAGAGCTATCCGGACAGCAGTCGCTCAGTTTTAGAAAACTGGTTAAGCAAGCGACGACGGTTGCGCCGCGCGTGGCGGAGCCCCTGTTTTTGCTCGCTTTGGCACAGGGTAAAGCCGAATACGTTCTGGGCTTATCCGAGGGTTCGTGGATGGAAGAGGGTTACCGAGGCGTTTTGTCCTTGTACGCCCAAACGGGTAGCCTGGCATCTCTATGCGCTGAGGATAAACTTCCTAATCGTTATGCCAACGTTTGGCGTGCGTATAGAGCGGTGAAGGAAAAGCCAGTGGCGGACAGAAGGATCAACGCCCTGATGCGAAAAAGAACGTTGGGAGCGCTAGAGGAATCGGGCGTAACGCGCTACGGTCTCTGCCGCGATTTGAATCTGAATAAGGGAAACGTGTACGCATATTTAGCCGGTGATGACTCAAAGGTGAGCAGGGAGACGGCGCGCCGCATTATGGAATATGCGGAGGAGAGGGGCGCCCAAGAAGGGACCGGGCGCCCGGTGCGTATGGCGGGGTAAGATTGATCGCGGTTTTGATTGGTGCTCGATTGGGTTTGTTGGGCGGAGTTTATGTCTGCTATTGATATTGTGCTTGTTGTGATCGCCTTGGTGGCGGTGGGGGTTGCTGTGGCTTGCGCCCTCCAACTCAAGAGCCTGCGTGCCGAGTTGCGGGAGCGTGGCGACAGTAGCGCGGAAACGCTGGCAGCACTCGAGCAGGCTAACAAAGCGCTCGATGCCCTGAACGTCGCGCTGGCCGAAACCCGTCGCACGGCCAATGCCATCGCGCAGCAGCAGACGACCGATGCGGCCGTAGAGCAGCAACGTTACCTGACCATCGCGCGCGAGTTCTCGCAAGCCGGTGACCGGATGGATGATCTGCGCCGCGAGACCGCCCAACAGCTCGGCGCCAATCGCGAGGGCATCGAGCATCGCCTGGACAAGGTGCGCGAGACGGTCGATGCTCAGCTGGGTGCCATCCGCGAAGACAACAACGTGCAGCTCGATCAGATGCGCGCGACGGTGGACGAGAAGCTCTCCCGCACGCTCAACGATCGCCTGTCGGCATCGTTTAAGCAGGTGAGCGACCAGCTCGAGGCCGTGTACAAGGGCCTGGGCGACATGCAGTCCATCGCCACCGGCGTGGGCGACCTTAAGCGCGTGCTGGGCAACGTGAAGGCGCGTGGTATTTTGGGCGAGGTGCAGCTGGGTGCAATTCTGGCGGACATTCTTACACCCGACCAGTATCTGGAAAACGTCGCCACCAAGCCCGGCGCCTCGGAGCGCGTTGAGTTTGCCGTCAAGCTGCCGGTGGACGAGGGCGACCCCGTGCTGCTGCCGATTGACTCCAAGTTTCCGGGCGACGCGTACGGGCACTTGCTCGACGCGCAGGAGTCGGGTGACGCTGAGGCCGTCGCCGCAGCGCGCAAGACGCTCGATATGATGGTGAAGCGCGAGGCAAAGGACATCTGCGAAAAGTATCTGAGCGTGCCCGCGACTACCAACTTTGGCATTATGTTCGTTCCGTTTGAGGGGCTGTACGCCGAGGTCGTCAGCCGCCCCGGGCTTATCGAGACCCTGGGCCGCGACTATCACGTCAACGTTGCCGGCCCCAGCACCATGGCGGCCATCCTCAACAGCCTGCAGATGAGCTACCAGACGTTTAGGCTGCAAAAACGCACCGATGACGTGCTGCGCGTGCTTTCCGCCGTCAAGGCTGAGCTGCCGCGCTATCAGGCGGCGCTACGCCGCGCCCAACAGCAGATCGAGACTGCGGGCAAGACGGTCGAGGGCATTATCACCACGCGCACCAACGTTATGGAGCGCAAGCTCAAGGACATCGATGCGCTGGAGGATGCCGAGGAGGCCGACGCGATTCTGGGCTTGGAGTCCGCAGGCTTACTCGCGGGCCAGGAAGACGAGGGCTAGCCGCAACGGACGGCGGGGCGTCGGCGCAAGCGCGAGGCGCGGGCGCTTTTCGCATCGTGCTTGCTTGAAGTGCGCTTTAGTGTGCAACAATGGCGTTTCGCCCTATCAGACGTGAAAGGAAGCCCATGTCTCAGAGAAGCACCAGCCCGCTCAAGCGCTCCACCGTGCGCCGCACGTTGCAGCGTTTTTGGGATGTCACGCGCACGCAGCCGCTGATCGTCTTTCTCTCGGTATTCTCGTCGGCGGGCTATATCTTTTTGCTTACGTTTGCCAACACCTACGTGATGGCGCTTATCGTCGACCGCGTCCAGGCCGGCCCCGTGGCAGGCGACCAGGTGTTTGAGGTCTTTGGTCCTTACATTTTGGCGCTCGTGCTCGTTAACCTGGTAGGCCAGATCCTCTCCAAGCTGCAGGACTACACCGTCTACAAGCTCGAGATTGCGGGCAACTATCACCTGGCGCGCCTGTGCTTTGACACGCTCTCCAATCAATCCATGACATTCCACACCAGCCGCTTTGGCGGATCGCTTGTGAGCCAGACGAGCCGTTTTATGAGTGGCTACACGGGTCTGGTGGACGTAACGGTGTATTCGCTCATCCCCACCATCACCTCGGTCGTCTGCACGGTGGCGGCGCTCGCCCCGGTGGTGCCGACGTTTACCGTGATCCTGGTGGGCATCATGGTCGTCTACATTGCGTTTGTCTGGTTTATGTACAAGCGCATCATGCCGCTTTCGGCCGCGACGTCCGCTGCGCAGAACAAGCTGTCGGGTGTGCTTTCCGACGCGGTCACGAACATCCTGGCCGTCAAAACCTGCGGGCGCGAGGACTTTGAGCGCGACCTATTCGATACCGCTGACCGTGCCGCGCGTGATGCCGAAACGGTTTCGATGCACGCCATGATGCAGCGCAACTTTACGACCTCGGGCCTTATCGTCATCACCATGGCCGTGGTGAGCGTGTTCGTGGCGGGCGGCAACGCGTGGTTTGGCATCTCTGCCGGCGCGCTCGTCATGATCTTTACCTATACGTACAACCTCACCATGCGTCTGAACTACGTGAGCTCCATGATGCAGCGCATCAATCGCGCGCTGGGCGATGCGGCCGAGATGACGCGCGTGCTGGACGAGCCGTGTCTGGTGGCAGACGACGAGAACGCCCCCGAGCTCAAGGTGAGCGAGGGCGCGATTGATTTTGAGCACTTGAGCTTTGCATACCGTGATGCCGCGGCGGGCGAGAGCGTGTTCGACGACCTGACGCTCCATGTGGCGGCGGGCCAGCGCGTGGGCCTGGTGGGCAAATCGGGCTCGGGCAAGACGACACTCACCAAGCTGTTGCTGCGCCTGGACGACGTACAGGTCGGCCGCGTGCTCGTGGACGGCCAGGACGTTTCGCGCTGCACGCAGCAGAGCCTGCGCCGCCAAGTTGCCTACGTGCCGCAGGAGGCGCTGCTGTTCCATCGCTCCATTCGCGAGAATATCGCCTACGGCCGCCCCGACGCTACCGACGAGCAGATCCGCGAAGCGGCTCGCTTGGCTAATGCGACCGAGTTTATCGACCGCTTGCCCCGTGGCTTTGACACCATGGTGGGCGAGCGGGGCGTTAAGCTTTCGGGCGGCCAACGCCAGCGCGTGGCCATCGCCCGTGCCATCCTCACCGACGCGCCGATTCTGGTGCTCGACGAGGCGACGTCTGCCTTGGACAGCGAGTCCGAGGCGCTGGTGCAGGAGGCGCTCGAGAACCTGATGCGCGGGCGCACCTCCATTGTGGTGGCGCATCGCCTGTCCACCGTGGCGGCGCTCGACCGCATCGTGGTGCTGGCAGACGGCGAGATTGTCGAGGATGGCACGCATGCGCAGCTCGTCGAGGCAGGCGGCGAATACGCGAGCCTGTGGAGCCGCCAGACCGGCGCATTTTTGGAGGCTTAAGGCCCCCGTACGTGGGACAATCGTTTCCGTGAAGTTATGTTTCTGCCGAGCCGAGGAGTCGTTATGCCACGCGAGACCAATGCCGCCAAACGCGAACGCGCCATCGAGGTGTGCGAGCGCCTTAACCGTCGCTATGGCCCGGTCGAGTGCTTCTTGGACCACGAGAATCCCTTTAGGCTGCTCATCGCGGTACTGCTCTCGGCTCAGACGACCGATGCGCAGGTCAACAAGGTGACGCCGAAGCTGTTTGCCCAGTGGCCCACGCCCGAGGCCATGGCCGGGGCAAGTGTGGCCGACGTAGCGGACACCATTAAGTCGCTCGGCTTTTATAAGAGTAAGGCCAAGCATGCCGTGGAGGCCGCGCAGATGATCGTTGCCGACTACGGCGGCGAGGTACCGGCAGACATGAAGGAGCTCGTCAAGCTGCCGGGCGTGGGGCGCAAGACGGCGAACATCGTGCTCAACGTGGGGTACGGCATCGTGGAAGGCATCGCGGTCGATACACACGTCAACCGCATCGCGCACCGCCTGATGCTGAGTCCCAAGACGCACGCCAAAGAGCCGCTCAAGACCGAGCAGGATCTACTCAAGATCTTGCCGCACGAGTATTGGGAGTCGGTCAATCACCAGTGGATCACCTTCGGTCGCGAGATCTGCGATGCCCGTAAGCCCAAGTGCGACGAGTGCCCGCTGGCAGACCTTTGCCCCAGCGTACGGGTGGGCTAGGTTGCAAGGGCAGAGTCCCGCCGCTCTTGCGTATCTCCGGGCGGCACAAATCGAGGCGCAGCCGGTGCCCACGGCGCTCGCTACGACTCCCGAAGCAAGAACTCTTCTGCCGGTACAACCGATGCGCCCTCGGTATCGTAGCGCTCGGAGCCGTGATATACGACGGCTCGGTCCTTTGCGGGAATGCCCAGTTCGGAACCAACAGAGCGTAGGTGTCGAGCGAATGTGTCGCGATAGGTAGCGCCCGATTTGATTTCGAACGCCTGTGGGCGAGCCGGCTCCGTTAGGTCGATAAGGTCGATCTCTCGTTTGCTGTCGTCGCGATAAAAGACAAGCGTGGGCTCGATGCCTCTGTTGAGATATACCTTTTGGCGTTCCGAGACAACGAGGTTTTCGAATATTTCCCCACTTAGGGGGTGGTTCATGAGACTGCGCTCGTCGTGAATGCCAAGCAGATGGCAAAGTAGTCCCGTGTCGTAGAAGTACAGTTTTGGCGCTTTGGTAAGCCGCTTGCGCATGTTTCCAGCATATGGCTGAAGCAGGAACACCAAATAGCTTGATTGCAGGATCGAAAGCCACGAGCTGATCGTCGCCGTGGCGACTCCCACATCAGCGGCGAGTCTTGATAGGTTGAGCAGCCCTCCCGCGCAAGCCGCGCACAGCCCGATCATTTTTCTAAAGGAGCTCAGGTTGCGCACGTCGAGAAGGCCGCCCGCGTCGCGTTCCACATAGGTCATAAGGTAATTTTGGTAGAACATATCGGTGGGGATGCCCGCATCATATATGCGCGGGTATCCCCCGCGAATCAGGTAGGTGTCAAGCGAGATCTGCGTATCGCTGAGCTCCTGGTAGGAGAGAGGCAGGAGTTTGAGCATGCCGACGCGCCCGGCAAGCGATTGCTGGATGTTGTGCATGAGCAAAAAGTTTTGCGAGCCGGACAATACATACTGGCCGGTCCTTCCGCGCTCGTCGGAGGCGACCTGAATCATGCTGAACAGCTCCGGTGCATATTGGGCTTCGTCGATGATCAGATGATCGGGGCGTCTGCTGATAAAGCCGACGGGGTCATCGAGTGCGGCGCGACGGACTTCTGGGTTCTCGAGGTTGAGATATTCATATTCAGGAAAGACGGCCTTGATGAGAGTTGACTTGCCGCTTTGGCGTGGCCCCGTAAGCGAGACGACGGGGAACCATTCTGACATGTCGCGTAGCTTTTGGGCCATGGTTCGCTCAATCATTTTTAACGCCCTCCGTGTCTTGCATCGCATGCTCGTAGGCATGCTTTTGGTTCGAAAGTCTCGTGACGAGTTTGTCGGTATCCGCCGGGTTTCGTGGCAGGTCCTTGGGATTTGTCACATTGTCAAGGCAAAACAACCATAATTACTAACTAGAAGTTACCACAACTATAAAGTAGGAATTGCCATAATTACAAAGTAGTGCAGGTGGCAGCTGATAATTGATGCTGTTCGATCAGGCTGGTTTGTGCTGAGGGCGTTGGGCATGCGCGTTTTGGGTGAGCGGAGCGGGTGCTGATGGCCGCCGTGCAGTTTGCGCGATGCCCGTAAGCCTAAGTGCGACGAGTGCCCACTGGCAGATTTGTGCCCCAGCGTGCGCGCGACGGGGTAGGGCCCGGCACGTTTTGCCGGCGTCCGAAGGCTTTGGCCAATGTTGCGCAACACATTTGGGTCGCGAGGGCTCAATATGATGACGGCAGATGCTGTTTGTTGTGAGGGGATGCCCGAATATGTTTTGCACCAAGTGTGGCTCCGAGATGCCCGACGGAACCGATTTTTGCACGAACTGCGGGGCGCGCATGGGCGCCGCTTCTCCGACGGCCGCGCCTGCTGAGCCCGCATCGATGCCGGCGGCAGGGATGCCTCCCGTGCAGAAGAAGTCGCATAAGCGAGCGGTGATTATCGGCATATGTGTAGCGGGCGTGCTGGTGGCCGGCGGCGCTGCGCTGGCGCTGACCGGCGTGCTGGGTCCGCTTGGGCAGGGCAACTCATCGCAGATTACGGTGCTTGGGTCCGACGAGGGTTCGGCCGAGCACAAGGACAAGGGAGGCGCCAAGGAGGAGCCTGCTGAAGAGCAAGAAGAGTCGGAAGAGCCCGAGCAGACGGGCAGCAGCGTAAAGGTCGACCTCAATGACCAGGCAACTTATGCCGCCGCAAACCTGTTCCTGTCGAACTTTACGGAGGAACACTTCGATCGGGACTGGTATCAGGCGGGCGGCTTCGATTCGACTGACGGACTTTCCGATGACGAGAAATACAAGCTGGTCAAGTTTATCTGGTGCCATTTTATTGACAACGCGCCGTATCGAATCGAGAAAGGCGACTATGACAACGGCAATCGCCAGCGCGTGGCGACTGATGCGGTCAATAGGGAACTCAACCGCTTGACGGGCCTGACGTTTTCCGATGCCGATATGACTTATGACAGAACACCGGAGGGGCAGGCGATTCCTGATTCGGCCGAAGCGCATGACGGGTACCTGTATCTGAAACAGGAATACGGCCAGGGAAATTACAACCCATCGTGTGCCATCGTTACGGGCGCGACTGACCTTGGCGACAACATCTACGAGCTCACCTATGAGGTTTACAGTGCTGGCGGTGCGTTACTTCCTTCCGACATCCCCGAGAGCACCTACGGCCTGCCAAAGGACCAGTTCATCGCCGCAATTCAAGCGGATGCATCCAGGGGCCGTACCGAAACTTGCACGGTCCGCGTCGCACAGGGTGACGGCGCCCCGACCTTCACACTGCTTAAAATGGGCGTCTACGATTAGACTCGGCGTATAGCTCACTCTGATAACGCCAGGCGACTCGTCCGTCTGGCGTTTTTGTTGCGGGGCTGGGCATGCGCTTGAGCTGGAGTATTTGTCGCCTCCTGCCGCCTCATGCAAAAATGTGTTGCTAATTTAGAAGCCTATTCAAGCGCGCCGAAGTCGTGCGTGCTGGCGTAGCATGAGCAAAAAATCAAGCAATGGAGGGTAACGTGGCAACATTGAAGACGCGAGAGCTCGAAGATTATTTTGAACGCATCGTACGCACGCGCGAAGGTGACCTACCTGGTCGTCGCAAAGGCGACGAATACTTGTCTCAAACCCATGCGCTCTACCATGGTGATCCTGCGCCCTGGGCTCTGACGCCAAAGATATTCGACATGGATATGACGGCGCTTCTTAAGGAGGCCGCCGAGCGCATGTACGGCATTATGGACAAGGTGACGCGGGCGTTTTGTTCCGATGCCTCCGTGCGTGCGTGGTTTCGCATGGATCCGGCTTTTGCTGACCTGTGCGCTATGGATGCCGGCTATGATTGCCAAATTCCCCTTGCGCGTGTTGATATCTTTCTTGACGAAGATGCCGGTTCGTATACGTTTTGCGAGCTCAATACCGACGGCAGTGCCGGAATGGTAGTGACCGATGCGGTCTGTCAGGCGGTGCGAATGACGCCTTCCTTTGAGGAGTTTGCATCCGACCACCCCGGCTTTCGGCAGTACGATTTGTGCGGTAGCTGGATAGACGCATTGTTTGAGACCTATGCAGAGTGGAAGCTAGCCCATCCTCGCCGCACCGAGGATAGTGCACGATCGGACGACGGGGCCCGCGTTGACGAGGGGCTCTATGCACCGCAATCAAAAATATATCCTGCTTCGGTGGCAATCGTCGACTATTCGGAAAGCATCGACTTGGAAGATGCGGCTCATTTTGTCGACCTTATGAGGCGACGGGGTGTGGTGGCGCGCTTTGCGGATGTGCGCGACCTGCGGATTGGCGAAGACGAGAGCGGTGCTAGGCGGCTGTGCGATGCCGCCGGTCCTATTGATTGCGTTTGGCGGCGCGCGGTGACCGGCGAGCTGTGGGATAAGCCGTGCGACGGACGCTCGGCCTTAATTGAGGCTGCCCAAGAAGGGCTCGCATGCGTCGTCGGCGGATTTAGAACGTGGCCGTGTGCGACTAAGACCGTATTTGCATTTCTGTGGTCTCGGGCCGGTCAGTCCTTGTTGAGCCCGGAGGAGCAATCGTTTGTACGGGAGCATGTGCCCTATACCGAGATTTTGGACGAAAGCGCCCAGTTGTCGAGATTTGCCGAAAAGGATCGATGGATTGTCAAGCCGTGCGGCGGCTACAACGCGGTTGGCGTTGTTGCCGGCTTGGATGCCACGGAACGGGAATGGTCCCAGGTGCTTGCTCGCGCTGCGGCCGCTGGGGCGATTGTACAGGAGTATGCTCAGCAGTATCAGACTCCCTGCTTGCGCGGAACGCTTGTCAATGGGCCGCATCGAGGAGAGGCACCCAAAGGACTTGTGGATGATCTCGGTTTTGCGCCCGCTTCTAATATGGAAGGCCTGTACCTGTATCGCGGTCGTTTCGCGGGCGTGTACACACGCGTCGGCTTTGCCAACACCATAGGCGAGTGGACGAGCCGCTTGAACGTTGCGAGCTTTTTTGAGGAATAGCCGTTTCTTGGGGCACCTTCCGTGGTTGCGGCGTTCGAAGTGACGGGGAGATTTTGGCGAAGCCGATGAGCCCGGTTCTATCTGGCGTTTTTTGCGGGGCTGGGCGTACGCTTGAGCTGGAGTCCTCTCCATGCGCTACCATGACAGGCAACGAATTTGACGAACGACCCGCCGAGCTTGCCTCGGCGGGCTTTTGGCGTTGCGATGCCGGAGGAACAGCATGCTCATTCACCGTATAGCCGCGCAGCTCTACACTGCCGAGGCGCTGCAAACCGTCGAGGCCGGGCTCGATTCTGGCGAGGACGTGACGCTGGCTGTGTCGCAGTCGGGCCGCACGCTTATGGCGGCCGCCCAGTTTGCGCGCCGTCCGCGCCCGACGGTCTATATTGTGAGCGGCGAGGATGCGGCCGATCGCGCCGCGCGTAGCCTTGCCGCCTACGTGGGCCTAGCGCACGTGTGCCGTTTTCCCGAGCGCAAGGACTATCCGTGGCGCGAACAGGCGCCCGACGACGCCGTGGTGGCGCAGCGCTGCGAGGCTCTGGGGCGCATCGTGCGCGGGGACAACTGCATCATGGTTGCCTCGGCCCGCGCGCTGCTGCGTTGCGTGCCGCCGGTCGAGAGCCGCTACTGGGAGTCCACTACTTTTGCGGTGGGCGAGGAGATTCCTTTTGACGAGGTGCCGCAGCGCTTGGTGGGCATGGGCTACACCAATGCCGGCGCCGCCGACGCGCCCGGCCTGTTCCGCGTGCACGGCGACACCGTCGAGGTGTTTCCCGCGCAGGAGAAGGCGCCCGTGCGCATCGAGTTCTTCGGCGACGAAATTGATCGCATTCGCCGCATGGTGAGCTCCACGGGGCAGACCATCGGCAACGAGGACAGTATCGAGATCTTCCCCTGCCGTGAGCTGGCGCTTACCGACGATGCCGTTCACAACATGCACGTGGCGCTCTACCGCGCAAGCCAGGACGACAGCAAGCTGGCGGCGCTGCTCGAGATGGTGGATGCGCGCATCGTCACGCCCGAGCTCGACCGCTTTTTGCCGGTGATGTACGGCCAGACCGTAAGCCCGCTGGCGCACGTGAGCGGCAAGGCGCTCGTGGTTTTGTCCGAGCCGCGCTCGCTGTTCGACGATTGCCTGCGCGCCTACGAGGATATCGAGGCCCGTGCCGGCGAGGCGGGGATTGACCGCCTGGATGGCCTGTATGTACGTGCCCAGCAGCTCGATTTTGGTGCCCAGCAGCGCCTGAACTATGTGAGCCTGATTCGCGCCGGCGGCGCGGTTACGGCAGAGCTCAAGATTGAGCAGCCGGCCATCGCGGGCTCGGACAACCGCTTTATGACGCGCATTCAGGAAGTCGTGGGCAAGCGCTACGCCTGCGTGTTCGCCATCCCCGACCGCGGTGCGCGCGAGTCGATGGAGCTCACCTTTGGCGACGAGGGCATTACCTTTGAGGAATCGCTGACCGCGGCGCCCGAAAATGCAGGCGTCATTGGCGAGCGCGTGCGCGTGGCAGCGGCAGATTCTGCCGACCGTGCCGCACGCCAGGATGCTCATGCTGCAATTCGCGAGCGCCGCGCCGACGCGCTCAACGCCCGCTCGCTCGAGGCTGGTGCCGCCCAGGCAGCCGCCGGCGCCGCCGTGCCTACTATCTCGCGCGGACGCGTGACCTTTGTCGATGCCGCTCTGCCGCAGGGCGTGGTGGTGCCCGATGCCAACCTGGCCGTGTTCTCGATCGCCGACCTCAACGCCCGCATGGACGCCAACCGCGCGCGCAGCCGCCGCAAGGTGGACATTACGCAGATCACGTTCCCGTTTAAGCCGGGCGACTACGTGGTGCACGCCACTCACGGCATCGCGCTCTTTAGCGAGATCGCGCGCCAAGAAGTGGGCGGCAAGGAGCGCGACTACTTTTTGCTGGAATATGCCGACGGCGACAAGCTCTACGTGCCGCTCGAGCAGGTCGACCGCATCACGCGCTATGTTGGCCCCGACGGCGACAAGCCGCGCCTGACCAGGCTCAACACTGCCGACTGGACGCGTGCCACCAATAAGGCGCGCAAGAATGCCAAAAAACTGGCGTTTGACCTGGTCGACCTGTATACGCGCCGCTCGTCGATTACCGGTATCGCCTGCCCGCCCGATACGCCCGAGCAGATCGAGATGGAGGAGAGCTTCCCTTACGACGAGACACGCGACCAGCTGGAGGCCATCGCCGACATTAAGGCCGACATGGAGGCGCCCAAGCCCATGGACCGTCTGCTGTGCGGCGACGTGGGCTTTGGCAAGACCGAGGTTGCCCTGCGCGCGGCGTTTAAGTGTGTGGACTCCGGCCGTCAGGTCATGGTGCTCTGTCCCACGACCATTCTGGCCCAGCAGCACTACGAGACCTTCTTTGAGCGCTTTGCCCCGTTTGGCCTCGAGGTCGAGGTGCTCAGCCGCTTCCGCACGCCGGCGCAGCAGAAGCGCGCGCTCAAGGCGTTTGCCGAGGGCACGATCGATGTGCTCATCGGCACGCACCGCTTGCTTTCGGCCGATGTGAACCCAAAGAACTTGGGCCTGGTGATCATCGACGAGGAACAGCGCTTTGGCGTGCAGCACAAGGAGCAGCTCAAGAACCTGCGCGAGCAGATTGACGTGCTCACGCTTTCGGCCACGCCGATTCCGCGAACCATGCAGATGGCCACGAGCGGCGTGCGCGACATGAGCCTGATCACCACACCGCCGACCGGGCGTCGTCCCGTGATCGTGCACGTGGGGGAGTACGACCCCGACGTGGTGAGTGCGGCGATTCGCCTGGAGGTGGGTCGCGGCGGTCAGGTGTACTACGTGTCCAACCGCGTCAAGACCATCGACGACGCCGTGGCGCGCGTGCACGAGGCCGCGCCCGAGGCGCGCGTGGGCGTAGCGCACGGCAAGATGAGCCCGCGCGAGGTCGAGGATGTGATGATCGAGTTCGCGACCAAAAAGATCGACGTGCTCATCGCCACGACCATCGTGGAGAGCGGCATCGACAACGCGACCGCCAACACGCTGATCATCGAGGACTCGCAGCGCCTGGGTCTGGCACAGCTCTACCAGCTCAAGGGCCGTGTGGGCCGCTCTGCCACGCAGGCCTACGCGTACTTTATGTTCCCGGGCGAGCTGCCGCTCACCGAGGAGGCGACGGCGCGCCTGACCGCACTTTCCGAGTTCCAGGACCTGGGCAGCGGCATGCGCATCGCCATGCGCGACCTGGAGATTCGCGGTGCCGGCTCGCTTATGGGAGCCGAGCAGCACGGCAACCTGTCAAGCGTGGGCTTTGACCTGTTTACGCAGATGCTGGGCCAGGCCGTGGCTGAGGCGCGCGGCGATGACGACGCCGGCGTGGAGGCGGCGAGCGTGGGTATTAACCTGCCGGCCGACTACTTCTTGTCCGAGGAGTACCTGCCGGCGGTGGATCAGCGCGTGCTCGTGTACCGTAAGCTCGCAGCGGCCGAGGACCTAGAGAGCATCGATGAGGTGCAGGAGGAGACCGAGGCTGCGCATGGCGAGCTGCCGCTGGCGGGACTCAACCTGTTCAATCGCGCACGAATCCGCATTCGCGGCGAGCGCCTGGGGCTCGAGAGCGTCACGCTCAGTGGCGGCCGCATCACGTTTTTGGGCGTTGACGTGCCCAAGAAGGTGGCCTTTGAGCTTAAGACCCGCTATGGCGCGGTGAACTTCCCCAAGAGCCGCAAGCTGTCGGTACCCTACAAGGCAGGCGCCGGTGCGGGCAGCGGCCTGGGTCGCGGTCTCGACGCCAACGACGGCACCGGCCCCGTGGCCGCGGCACTCATGCTGCTGCAGCAGTTGGGTGCGAGTGACGATGACTAACAAGTAAGGGGCGTGGCGGGGCGGAGTCATCTTTGCCCCGCCACGTTGCAGGTTGATTCCAGCCACATCGAAAGGAAAGCATGTTCGGATACATCTATAAGAAAGATGTCGCCATTATCGCGGTTATCCTTGCCCTTTGCCTGGGCGTGGGCAGCTTCTTCGATTATCAGATCTCGTGCGCGCTGTTCAACATCGGCAGCATGTACGGCCGCTTTATCGAGGCTGCCGGCGAGCTGCCGTTTGAGCTGACGGCGAGCATCGCAGGCGTTATGCTCGTGCGCGCGGTGCGTCCCGACTCCAGGGGGAGCAAATGGCTCGCCGTGCTCGGCATCCTCGTTAACGTTGGTCTGGCTGGCTACGAGATCGTTTCGTCCCTGCGGGTTGGCGGCAAACTCATTGCCGTTCAGCTGGTGCTGACGTTTGTGCTGGTGATTGCTGCTAACTTTATCGTCTATCGTCTCACGCGCGACACCGCGCCCGACGAGCTTATGCGCTGGGCGTTGATGGTGCTGGCCGTGTGGGCCGCTCAAGCCATCATCCTCAACGTGATCGTCAAGCCGCTGTGGTCGCGCCCGCGCATGCGCGTGATCGAGGTGACGCAGGGGCTCGATTTTCAGCCGTGGTGGGTGATTGGCAACCCCGACAAGTGGGCCTTTATCGCCGCCGGCGTGATCAAGGACGGTTTCAAGTCGTTTGCGAGCGGACACACGGCGCATGCGGCGATCGGCCTTATGCTCGCCGGGCTTCCCGCGGCAGCCTTTACGGAAAAGCCTTTGCGTCGCCGCGTGGTCTTTTGGACGGCGGCTGTGGTCGCGGCGCTCGTCGCCTTTGGCCGTATCGTGATCGGAGCGCATTTTTTGAGCGATGTGAGCTGCGGCTTTGCCCTGGTGCTGGTGCTTGAGTGCCTTGCCGCGCGCATTGCCTATCCCAACGGCGTACAATAGCCCCGTTTGAATCATCGGGCCCGTGCCCGGCTAGAGAGGATTGCCATGCTCGCGTTTAACAACGACTATTCCCACGGCGCACATCCGGCAGTGCTGCAGGCACTCGTCGACACCAACATGGAGCCGCAGCCCGGCTACGGTACCGATGCACACACCGAGCGTGCCAAGCAGCTTATCCGCGAGGCCTGTCAGGCCCCCGATGCCGACGTGTTTTTTCTGGTGGGCGGCACGCAGGCCAACGCGACGGTGATCGACATGCTGCTTGCGCCTTACGAGGGCGTTGTTGCTGCCGAGACTGGCCACGTCGCCTGCCACGAGGCGGGCGCCATCGAGTTTGGCGGCCACAAGGTGCTCACCATCCCCGGCTACGAGGGCAAGATGCACGCCGAGGACCTCGAGAACTATATCCAGGTGTTCTACGAAAACGAGAGCTACGAGCACACGGTGTTCCCGGGCGCCGTGTACGTGAGCCTGTCGACCGAGTACGGCACGCTGTACTCCAAGGCCGAGCTCGCGGCGATTCACGCGGTGTGCCAGAAGCATGAGATTCCGCTGTTTGTGGACGGTGCTCGCCTGGCCTATGCGCTGGCGGCCGATGAGTGCGACATTACCCTGCCCGAGCTGGCGCAGCTGTGTGACGTGTTCTACATCGGCGGCACCAAGTGCGGCGCGCTCTGCGGCGAAGCTGTGGTGTTCTGCGGCATGCACGCCCCGGCGCATCCCATTCCTCGCATTAAGCAACATGGCGCGCTGCTTGCCAAAGGCCGCCTGACGGGCGTGCAGTTTGAGGCGCTCTTTACCGATGGCCTGTATTTTGAGATTGGTCGACAGGCGATCGAAACCGCGCAGGCGCTTCGTCGCGTGCTGCACGAGCACGGCTACCGGTTCTTCTTGGAGACGCCGACTAACCAGCAGTTTGTGATTCTGCCCAACGAAGATATGGCCCGCATTCGCGAGCATGCCTCGATCGAGTACTGGGAAAAGTACGACGAGACCCACACGGTGGTGCGTTTTTGTACCAGCTGGGCCACGACGCAGGAGGACATCGACGCGCTGGCGGCTGTCCTGTAGTCTGATGTAATGACGAGGGGCCGCCTTGCGCTGGGTTTGGCGCAGGGCGGCCTTTGCTTTTGAGGGGGAGGGGCTGCATGCCCGAGATGTCCGAGCCGACGATTCGTCTGGCGACGCCCGAAGACGCGCCGGCGTTGCTTGCCATCTATGAGCCGTATGTGCGCCAGACGGCGATTACCTGCGAATACGAGGTGCCGAGCGTTGAGGAGTTCGCCGGGCGCATCGAGCGCACGCTCAAGCGCTATCCGTATCTGGTGATGGAGCTGGACGGGCGTCCGGTAGGCTATGCCTACGTGAGTCCGCTTAACAGCCGCGAGGCATACGACTGGTCGGTCGAGACGTCGATCTACCTGGCGCGCGACGTGCGCCACGGCGGGTTGGGCCGCAAGCTGCACGATGCGCTCAAGCAGTGTCTGATCGCGATGGGCATCACCAACATGTGCGCGCTCATTGCCGTGCCGCACGACAAGGACGACGAGTACCTGACGCACAACAGTCAGGATTTCCATGCCCATATGGGGTATCGCCTGGTCGGCGCTTTTGACCGCTGCGCCCAAAAGTTCGGCCGCTGGTACGACATGTGCTGGATGGAGTTGGTCCTAGCCGAGCGCACGCCCAACCAACCCAAGCCAACCTGGTTTCCCGACCTCCCCAAACCTACCATTTAGGGACAGGTTTATTTTGGCAGGTTAGCCGATGGGCTCGGTGTATTTGGCGCGGTCGGTGCGTTGGATGCGCTTGGAGACATGGAGCGGGCGGCCGTCGGTGTCGTAGACGTAGTCGGTGATCAGGATCAGCGCCTGCCCGCGCTCAACGTTGAGCAAAAACGCCTCGTTTTGCGAGGCATAGCACACTTCAAAGGTCTTATGCCCCTGTGCCGGCGCGCGATGGAATTCTTGGCGCAGTGTGGCGTAGAGCGAACCGTTGATATCGCGATCGATGAGTGCCTCAAAGCTCGGTGGTAGATAGGTGGTCTCCAGGCACAGTGGCGCATCGTCCAGATAACGCAGGCGGACAAGTTTGACGAGCTTGCTGCCCACGGCGGCATCAAAGAACTTAGCTATGCTGCCGCCCGCCTTGGTAAAGCCCGAGTCCACCGTGCGCGTGGTGGGCTTCATGCCCTGACCCTGGACCTGCGCCGTATAGCTCGAAAACACCAGGTTGTTCTCGTGGAGCGCCGGCGTGTCGGCCACAAAGGCGCCGCGCCCGCGCTCGGTTCGAACCAGACCCTCATCAACGAGCACCTTAAGGGCATGGCGCACGGTGCTGCGCGACAGCCCCGATTCGTCCATGAGTTCCATCTCGGACGGCAGCTTGTCCTCGCGTGCGTAGGTGCCGGAGGCGATGCGGTCGCGCAGCATGCCCGCCAAGCGCTCGTATTGGGCCAGTTTCTTTTTAGACGAAGCATTCATGCAATCAACCTGTATCTAACCTGTATGCAAATCTAATTGAGCATGTATCCAATACAATAACAAAACCGCTGGTAGCTAGTTATCGAAAACCGCATCAGCAAAATTTCTAAGACAAATATAGCATACAACTAGTCGACATAGCCAAAACATGTATGTAACTTGTATGCCTGTGATGAGCATCAAACGAGAAGAAAGGCTGATGCACGATGACTACTCAGGAACAGGTTAAGGATGTCGTCTCTCAGGTTTTGGCTGACAAGGCAGACAAGGGCGGCATCAAGCGCGTCGTGTGGATTGGCGCCGGCGGATCCAACGGCGGCAACTATCCTGCCCAGTACTTTATGGAGCACGAGGCCACGCAGGTCGTGAGCTCCAGCTACACCAGCAACGAGTTCGTGCACGCAACCCCTGCCTACGTCAACGAGAACACCCTGGCCGTCGTCGTGTCCATGCGCGGCACCAAGGAGACCATCGTCGCCGCCCAGGTCGCCAAGGACCACGGCGCCAGCACCATCGCAATCTATGTTGACGAGTCCGGCCTCACCGAGGTCTGTGACTACAAGATCCAGTATGACAGCCTGGCCGTCGACGAGTCCTGCATGGGCCGTACCAACTCCGCCGTCGTGACCATGATCGCCATGGAGCTTACGCGGCAGACCGAGGGCTATGCCGAGTACGAGACCGCTATGGCCGCCTTCGACCTGGTCGACCCCATCTATCGCAAGGCCGTCGAGTACACCCGTCCGCTCGCTGCCAAGTGGGCCGAGCAGAACGCCGACAAGCCCTGCATCAACGTGATGGCTCAGGGTCCGCTCTTTGGTGCCGCCTACGTCTTTAGCATCTGCAACGTGCAGGAGATGCTGCAGATCGACTCCTGCACCATCAACACCTGCGACTTCTTCCACGGCCCCTTCGAGATCCTGGACAAGCGCACCTCGCTGTTCCAGCTCATCAGCGTCGGCCGCAGCCGCTGCAACGACGAGCGCGGCATCCGCTTCGTCAACCAGTACGGTGGCGAGCGCGTCTATCAGCTCGACGCCAAGGAGCTTGGCCTCAACGACATCAAGGACAGCGTGAGCGAGTACTTCAACCACCTGATCTTTGCCCCGATCCTCAACAATGTGTACATGCGCGCGCTCTCTGCCGTCACCCACAAGGACTACATGACGCGCCGCTACATGTGGAAGCTTGAGTATTAGTTACGCCGTTCTACCGAACGGCGTAACGGCTCGACGCTGCGCGGGCCGCATTTGGACAATCTGGCGTTCAACTTCAAGGGCGCGACCAGAAGGTCAGCGCCCTTTCGTTTCACACCACCTTGCCTCAAATGCGGCCCGCTCGCTGACTTATGCTCAACCAGCGGCGCCTTAGTCGTTGGGGACGTACTTAAATGACTAGTCATTCAGGAACATCCCCAACGACTAGTCATTTAAGTACGTCCCCAATGAGTATGTGGGGAAACAGATTTTTCCGCTCGCCGATTTGTGTCTTGAAAAATGTATATAACGACTATAACGTAGTATGAAACATATTGGAAACAATACCGAGGAGGCTGCGTTGAAGAAAAGCAATCTGGGCTATGTGCTGGTACTGATCGCCGCGCTTATGTGGGGCAGCATCGGAATCTTTGTAAACGGCATTGCGGCCATGGGCGTTTCGTCTCAGAGCATGGCGGCCTTACGCTTGTTGGTCGGAGCGCTTATCTTGGCGCCGGTCCTGATGTTTATGGGCTGCCGTCCGGGTGAGGGGTCTACCGTGGCTCAGGGTCCCCTGACGCTATTCAAGGCAAGCCCCAAAGAGCTCGTCCCCTGCGCGCTTGTCGGTATCGTCGGTTTAGCCGCCGCCAACACCTGCTATTACGAGTGCATGCGCGAGGTGGGTATGTCTACGGCCTCGGTGCTGCTCTACACCTCGCCGGTGTTTGGCGTCATGCTCGGCCGCGTGCTTTATCGCGAGGACGTGACCCCCAACAAGCTCGTTGCCATTGTCTTTAACATCGTTGGCTGCGTGCTTGCGGTGACCAATGGCGACCTTTCCGGTTTTCATTTTTCGGTTTGGGGCGTCACGTCGGGCGTGATTGCAGGCCTTTGTGGTGCGTCGCTCGCGGTGTTTAGCCGGATAGCAACCAAGACGGTCCACCCGCTGGCTGTCACGTTTTGGGGCTTTGTTTTTGGCGGTGCGGTTATGGCGGCTATCGCGGCTCCGTGGCCGGATGTCGCCGCGGCAATGTCGCCACAGCTGCTGCTGCTGTTCCTTGGCTTTGGACTCATCCCCACAGCCGTGGCTTACATCTTATATATGCAGGGTCTGTCCATGGGGCTCGAGACATCGAAAGTTCCCGTCGTAATGTCTTTCGAGACGGTCGTTACCGTACTGGTGGGCATTGGTGTCTATGCCGAGCCCGCCGGCGTGATCAAAGTCCTGGGCATCGTGCTGGTGCTCGCGTCCATTCTGATTATGAACACCGACTTCTCCAAGCTACGCAACAGTGTGTTTGTCGGTCATGTTGTTGAGAGCATGACCTTTAAGCCCAACGCGTGGTGGACCGAAAAATCTCAGGACATGGATCTGTTTAAGGAGCGCACGGGCATTGCGTTGGAGCCCACCGTGCAGGAAAGCCCCTGGTACTTCGTGCGATAGGGGATTGGCAAGGCGTCTGATCTGGGGTTATCCAGCCAGCGCCGGCCTACCCAGCCCCAACGTTTCAAGTACGTTAAACCCGTCAACGGTCGATTTTCACCCGCGAACGGTCTTTATACTAATTAGCAATATCCGCAACGTATAAGACGTTATAATGACCATAACGAAAAGGAGGAGGCAAGATGAATCAGATCATTCTCGCATCTCATGGCGGCCTGGCCGCAGGCGCCAAAGACACGCTCGAGATGGTTCTCGGCGACGTGTCGAACGTCCACGTCGTGTCGCTTGCTCGTGACGACAAGGAGCCCATCACCAATAAGGTGGACGCCATGATCGCCACGTTCAACGCGGACGACACCGTCTATGTGCTGACCGATATGCTCGGCAGCTCGGTCAACAACAACATGGTCGAGCTTTCCAAGAACGGAACGAAGTTCACGGTTGTCAGCGGTTTCAACATTCCGCTGGCACTGACGCTCGCTATGAGCCCCGTCCCCGTCAAGGGCGCCGAGCTCGCGGCCCTCATCAACGAGGCCCGCACCGGCCTGACCAACCCCAACGCACCGGTCGAGGCTGCCGCGGCTCCCGCCAAAAAGGCCAAGGCGCCCCGTCACAGCTCCGGTCCCGCCAAGATCGTCCTCGCACGTCTTGACTACCGTCTGCTGCACGGCCAGGTCGTCTTTACCTGGACCACCAAGGTTCAGGCAGAGCGCATCATCGTCGTCGACAACGCTGCCGCCAACGATGACATCAAGAAGGGCGCTCTTAAGCTGGCCAAGCCCCAGGGCGTTCGCCTGAACGTCTTCACCGTCGAGCGTGCCCTCGCCAAGATGGACAAGCTCAACACCCTCGGCGAGCGCGTCATGTTCGTCTTTGGCAACACTGCCGAGATGCTGCAGTTCTGCCAGGGCTACAAGCTCGACGCCATCAACCTGGGCGCCACCGCCAACCACGACGGTGCTGATCAGGTCGGCGGCAAGGACAGCTCCGTCTTCCTCGACGCCACCCAGAAGGCAGACGTCAACCAGCTGCTCGACATGGGCATCAAGCTCTACGTCCAGCAGACCCCTACGTATCAGAGCGTCGACATCGACGCCAAGCTGTAATCAACCAGGCTTTTGCCTGACTGAAAGGAGAAGGGTATGAATACGTTCATCAGTGCGGTGCTCGTCGGCCTCGTCGGCGTGTTCTGCATGTGGGACTCCCGCCTGCTCGGTCGTCTTAACTTCGAGCAGCCCCTCGTTGGCGCTACGCTCGTCGGTCTGCTGCTGGGCGATGTGCCCACCGGCCTTGCCGTCGGTGCCGCCGTCGAGCTCGTGTCCATGGGCCTGGTGCAGGTCGGCGCTGCCGTTCCGCCCGATATGGTCCTGGGCGGCATCGTGGCCGCTGCCTTTGCGTGCCTGACCGATGCTTCCGCCGAGACCGCCATGACGATCGCCATCCCGGTCGCCGTCCTGGGTCAGCTCCTCGGCATCGTGTTCCGTTCCATCATCGCCGCCCTCACCCATGTGGCAGATAGCGCGATCGATAACGGAAAGTTCAAGACCGCCTACCGTATGCACATCTGCGCCGGCTCCGGTCTGTACGCCGTCATGTACTTCCTGCCGATCTTCCTCGCCGTCTTTGTTGGCACCGACCTGGTTCAGGCCATCGTCAACATGGTTCCCGAGTGGCTGTCCACTGGTCTTAACGTTTCGACCAAGATCATGACCGCCTACGGCTTGGCCCTGCTGCTCACCATGATGATCAAGAAGGGTATGACTCCGTTCCTGTTCATCGGTTTCCTGCTCGCCGCTTACCTCAACCTGTCCGTCATCGCGGTCGCTCTGATCGGTGTGTGCCTGGCTGTCGTCTTCATGGGCTTCAAGTTCAACGGTTCCCATGCAGCCGCCGGTGTCGATTCCGACTACGATCCGCTCGAAGACGACGAAGACTAAGGAGGAACACACTATGGCAACCGCAACCAAGGACGTGTCCCTGAACAAGAAGGTCAGCCAGTTCTTCTGGCGCTCCTGGGCCATCCAGGCCTCTTGGAACTACGAGCGTCAGATGAACATGGGCTTCCTCTACGGCATGGTTCCCACGCTCGATCGCCTCTATCCGGATGAGTCCGACCCCAAGCAGCTCGCTGCTAAGAAAGAGGCTTACCACCGTCACATGGCGTTCTACAACTGCACCCCGCAGACGAGCGCTTTCATCCTGGGCCTCGCCGCCTCCATGGAGGAGGAGTACGCCAAGGATCCCGAGAACTTCGATCCCGATTCGATCAACGCGGTCAAGACCTCCCTCATGGGTCCGCTTTCCGGCATCGGTGACTCCTTCTTCCAGGGCACCATCCGCGTTATCGCCTTTGGCCTGGGCGTTCAGCTGGCCCAGCAGGGCTCCATCATGGGCCCGATCCTGGCCATGCTCATCTCCATCGTCCCCTCTGTGCTGATCACTTGGTTCGCAGCCAAGATGGGCTATCAGGGCGGCCACGAGTACCTGAGCAAGCTTCAGGGCGGCGACCTCATGGAGAAGCTCATGTATGTCTGCGGCATCGTGGGTCTTATGTCCGTGGGCGGCATGATCGCTACGCTGATCGGCGCCACCACCCCGCTGCAGTTCGCTGAGGGCACCGTCGTTATCCAGGACATCCTGGATGGCATGATGCCCCAGATGATCTCCCTTGGCCTCACTGGCCTTATGTACTGGCTCATCAAGAAGAACGTCAACACCGGTTGGCTTCTCGTGATCGCCATCGTGGGCGGCATCGCCCTCTCCGCGGCCGGCATCCTGGCCTAGTCGCGACCAAGCGTCTAACCGCTTTCCCCGGGGAGCCTGCCTGACATCCCATACCCCAGGCAGGCTTCCATTCCCAAAATGTGACAATGGGACAGCCCCTTTGTCACATCCTCAACGGGCCGGTGACTCGGTCCAAATCACGGTAACCCTGCGTGCGTCCGGCAAAGTGGCGCCGCAAAAATCGAAAGGAATGTGTCAGATGTACGAGATCGACCTTAACCTCCCTAAGCAGATCGTCGCTGACGTCCTGTCCAACCACGAGATCCACAGCGTCGCCTTCGTCGGCTGCGGCGCTTCCATGTCCGACCTTTACCCCGCCAAGTACTTCCTGGCCAACAACACGGACAAGCTGAACGTTCAGATCTTCACCGCTAACGAGTTCAACTACGACACGCCCTCCTGGGTCAACGAGCACACCTTCGTGATCACCTGCTCCCTCGGTGGCTCCACGCCCGAGACCGTCGAGGCCAACAAGACCGCCAAGAAGCACAACTGCCCGGTCGTCTCCCTCACCAACAAGGCTGGCTCCGCTCTGACCGTCGACGCCGACCATGTCATCGTTCACGGCTTCCACGCCAACTACGCTGCCAAGTGCGAGAAGCCCGGCTACGCCATCGCTCTTGCTGTCGAGATCCTTCAGCAGACCGAGGGCTATGACCACTACGAGGACATGATCACCGGCCTCACCAACATCTTCGATCTCTGCGAGAACGCCGCCCAGCACTGCAAGAAGCTCGCCAAGAAGTTCGCCGAGGACTTCAAGGACGACAAGATGATCTACTTCATGGCTTCCGGTGCCTCTGAGAAGATGGCTTATTCTCACGCCGCCTTCCTGTTCACCGAGATGCAGTGGATCGACGCCGCCGCCTACAACACCGGCGAGTACTTCCACGGCCCGTTCGAGGTTTCCACCGAGGGTAAGCCCTACGTCTTCTTCATGTCCGATGGCGCTACCCGTCCGATGGACGCCCGCGCCCTCACCTTCCTTGAGCGCATGGGCGCCAAGGTCGCTCTGATCGACTCCAAGGACTACGGCCTGGCTGACGCCGTGCCTGCGAGCGTCATCACCTACTTCAACCCGCTGCTGCACCTCGCCGTTATGCGCGAGTACGGCAACCAGATCGCCGAGGCCCGTCAGCACCCGCTGACCATGCGTCGCTACATGTGGAAGCTTTCCTACTAATCACAAGTAAGTAGACCTTACGGGTTGATTGAAAGGGGATGGGGTTTGCGCCCCGTCCCCTTTTTGCTTTGGGGAGGGCGTGTCCGTTGCGTCACAAAATCCCAGATAAAACCTACCAAAATAAACCTGTCCCTTTTTGGCAGGTGGGAGGAGATGCGTATGATCAAGGCAGTGCTGTTTGACATGGACGGCGTACTGGTCGATACCGAGTGGTTCTACAATCGTCGCCGCGTGGCGTTTATGGAGGAGAAGGGCTTCCACTTTGACGAGATCCCCGATCTTTCGGGGTCTAACGAGCCCGCCATTTGGAAGGCGCTGGTGCCCGACGATGTTAAGCTGCGCGAGCGCCTGCGCGTGGAGTACAAGCAGGTCTACAGCCCGGTCCACCCCGTTCCGTATGCTGAGCTGCTCAACGAGCAGACGGAGCCGGTGATGCGTGAGCTGCACGAGCGCGGCGTGAAGTGCGCCATCGCAAGCTCGTCCTATCGCGAGCTGATCGACGAGCTGGTGGAGATTGCCGGTATCGCTGACGTGCTGGACTACACCATCAGCGGTCACGAGTGCAGTGCGTTTAAGCCCGACCCCGAGATCTACCTGCGTGCCATGGAGGCGCTGGGGGTGGAGCCTGCCGAGTGCCTGGTTATCGAGGACTCGCCTTTGGGCATCGAGGCCGGCAAACGCTCCGGCGCCCGCGTCCTGGCACTGCGTCCGCACGAGGGCGTCAACCTCGATCAATCGCAAGCCGATGCCGTTATCGATAATCTGACCGACATTTTGGCCGCTTTGTAGTGTCGATTCACCGCAAGAAGCACGGGTTCAAACGTTTTTTGCGGTGGACTGGCTCAATTCGGTTTCGATTTTGATCTGTTTGGCTTCGATTCGGGCTAAGTGAGTAGACTTTTTGGCGCAGGCCGAGCACAAAACGCATCTTCCTTTGTAAAACCGCAGGTCACAGGGGTGGCGGTTTTGGGTGTGCTCTGCAGGTCGCGTAAAGTCTACTCACTTGTACTTTGGGCCTTTGGTCGTGGGGGTTGCTGGTCCCGTTTTGGTCGTCGAGAGAGGGCGAATTGAAGCGCCTCTTCTCGCTCCATGCTACAATCGCGGGCACGCCCCACAACTATATCTGCCTTCGAAAGGAGCCTACGTGGCGAACGCCATCGATCAGCTCACGGACCGCGTGCTCGTGCTCGGCCGCCTCACTATCGTCCGCCGCGCCATCACCGCTGTGGCAGTCACCATTTCCGCCGTTCTCCAGACATTCCTGATTCAGGCGTTCATTCGGCCCGCCGACCTGCTTCCGAGCGGTCTTACCGGCGTCGCGGTCCTGCTCGATCGCGTTACCTCGCTTGGCGGCGTTCACATCGACATCTCGCTCGGTATGCTCGCGCTGAACATCCCCGTGGCGCTCCTATGCTGGAGCGGCATCAGCAAGCGCTTCGTCATCTTCTCGATGATGCAGGTCGTGCTCTCGTCGCTGTTCCTCAACATCTTTCACTTTTCCCCGTTTTTGGGCGACAAGATCATGCTCATCATTTTTGGCGGCGTGGTCTCGGGTCTGGGCGCTGCCATCGCGCTCAAGTCCGGCGCATCCACCGGCGGCACCGACTTTATCGCGCTGTGGGTCTCCAACCACACGGGCAAGACTATCTGGGGCGTCATCTTTGGTTTTAACTGCTTTATCCTGGCGATCTTTGGCTTTATGTTTGGCTGGGACAAGGCGGCGTACTCCATCGTGTTCCAGTTTATTTCGACCAAGACCATCGACAGTTTCTATCGTCGCTACGACCGCGTGACGCTGCAGATCACGACGCGCAAGGCAGACGAGGTCATGTCCGCCTATGTTGACCATTTTCAGCACGGCATTAGCTGCGCCGAGGTCATCGGCGGATACAGCCGCGAAAAGATGTACCTGCTGCATGCCGTTGTCTCGACCTACGAGAGTCAGGACATTATCAAGCTGGTGTGCGACATTGATCCCGGCGCCGTGATCAACGTGTTCCACACGCTCAACTTTGTGGGCGGCTGGTGGGGTGGTCATGTCGACGAGCCCATGCCCACGGCCGTACCCGATCCCGACAAGCCCGCACGTATGGCCAGCAGGCGGGCGCACCTCTGCGAGCAGGACAGCCTGCAGCAGGATGACGGGAAGTAGGGTTTTGGCATTTTGCCGGCCAAGCGTAGTCCATCCGAATGAGCCCCTCGAAAGCCTCGTTGCTTTCGAGGGGCTCTCGTTTGCCCAGGTAAAACCTACCAAAATGAAGCTGTCGCTTTTTGGTAGGGAGGGTGTATCGTTTTATCAATATGAGGTAACATGAAACTAGACGTTATATACGTATTAGTTATTTCGATATTTCGATAAGAGTGATTAGATATGCCTGCGCCCAAAAATGCACCGCTTTACCAGCAGATTTACGACGAAATCAAGGATGCGATCGAGAAAGGTGTTTATGCACCCAAGGAGCGTATTCCGTCCGAGCTTGAGCTAGCCGAGCAGTACGACGTGAGCCGCATTACGGTGCGCCGCGCCGTCGAGGAACTGTGCTCCGATGGCTACCTGGTTAAGCAGCAGGGCCGTGGCACCTTTGTCTCCACGCCGCACATCAATCGCCAGTTTCACGCCTCGACGTTGCAGACGTTTACCGCGCTGTGTGCCGGCAATGGCATGAAGGCCGGTGCGCACGTGATCGATCGCCAGATTGTGCCGGCGCGCCAAAACGAGATGGAGTTCTTTGGCCTGCAGAAGGATGCGCTGCTGCTGCATATCAAGCGCGTGCGTACGGCCGACGGCGAGCCTATCTTTGAGGAGAACATCTTTGTGCCGTTTGATGCCTACCGCGAGCTGTTGACGGCCGATCTTGAGGACAAGTCGATTTTTGCCGAGGTCGAGCGTGTTGGCGGAATCCCGATTGTCTCGGTTGGCTACCGCACGGTCGAGGCCGTTCGTGCCAATACCGAACAGGCGGCCGAGTTGGGCATTGCTCCGCACGATCCGCTGCTCAACCTGCGTGCCAGCTTTACCGGTCCCAATGGAGAGCCGGTCCTGATGGGTAAGCAGTACTACGTGGGATCGCGCTACGTTATGGTCATGTAAGTTACGCGGTTTTACCAAACCGCGTAACGGCTCGACGCTGCAAGCCCGCCAGAGCGGCAATCTGCCTTTCAACTTCGGCGGCATGACCAGAAGGTCAATGCCGCCTTGTTTCAAGGCGCCTTGCTCGCTCTGGCGGGCTTTCGCTCATATGACCCAATCCGCTGTCAAGAGCCACAATGGCCCCGCCGACCGCTTGCAATCGGTCGGCGGGGCCTGCCGTTAACCCGTCCCGGTCCGCCCCCGGCATGTCATCGACGCCTTCGGCTCAGTC
>DBGBZQ010000002.1:0-1026 GCA_048368115.1 Collinsella sp. | reverse complement strand
GCGCTTGTTTGTCGACGCCGCGACCATCAGAAGCCCCTAGGACTCTTGCGGCAGGCGCTTCTTGCCTTTGCGGGCGCGGTTTCTAAAGTTCTCGACGGCTTCTTCCATGCCCAGAGGTACATAGGTGAGCTCATCGAGGTTATCGGGCAGGTAGCAGGCAAGGCTTTGCTCCTGCGCTCGGCCTGCTGCGAGTTGCTCTTCGGTAGGCTTCTCGCCGGGTGTGGCACAAATGCCGTAGACGACAGCACCCATCTCGCGCGTGCGGCGCTCGTATTCGGTCTCGGGATGCTCGGGATGGTCGCGGCGAACGTCGTCGCTTACCCAAAGTGTGTCGTAGCCTGCCGCGGCAAACTGCCCCAGGGCGTAGTCGCGCAGTGGCTTGCTGTCGGTTCGCAGCGTGACGGTTGCGCCGGCTGCAAGGAGCGGGCGGTAGAGCATCAAATGGTCGACATGGACGAGTCGCTTTTTGGCGTACTTGGCCTTGGGCTGCGGCGTGGGAAAGTTGATGGTTATGGCTTCGAGCTCGCCTGCGGCAAACAACTGCGGCAACGATGCAGCGCCTCGGGGCAGGACGAGTGCGTTGGTCAGTTCCTGCTCGCAGAATTTCTGCGCGGCATAGGCGATGCAGATGGGCTCTTGGTCCATGCCGATAAAGAGCGTGTTTGGCTCGTGGACCGCGCGCTCTACAAGGTACGTTCCCTTGCCACAGCCAAGATCCAGGTGAAGGCGTTCGAAGGGCTTGCTGCCTGCGGGCGCACACGCTTCGCGCCAATCTCCGGCATAGGCCTCGGGGTTCGTCTCAATCGCATCGGCGTAGCGCTCCAGGCGCTCCTCGAGCACAAAGTTCTTAGGCGTGCGAACGTGGACGGCTCCCATGAGGCTCCTTGGTCATAAGTATGGAACGCATAGCTGCGCGTTCCGTCAATGGGTTGAAAAGGGCGGGCATAGCTTGCCCGACAGATGCGGTGCGGTTCGACGACGAGTCGTCGGTGCCTACAGACGCTTGAGACTCACATAGCGGTTGAG
>DBGBZQ010000001.1:0-8931 GCA_048368115.1 Collinsella sp. | reverse complement strand
GCAGCCTTCGCGGCCCAGCTTGGCGCGGTTGACGACGATGTCCTTGCCGCTCGTCATCTTCCACTTTCCGGCGCTGTAGCGCTTATAGAACGCCTCGCGCGCCTTCTGCTGTTGCTTGACCAGCTTGGCGCCCTTCTTTTTATTAAGGCCACGCTTCTTGCGCACGATCTCGACGCGGTCCTCAAAGGGAGCGGTCACCAACACGGCAATGTGGTTGGGGTTGTTACGCAACAGGTAATCGGACAGACGACCTTCGATAATGCAGCTCTCGGTCTCGCCCAGATCCAAAATCACCTGGCTCATCTTTTGGAACAACTTGTCCGAGTACGAACGTGCATCGTAGCGGTCGGGTAGGAACGCCATATTCTCCACGGCCAGGCGCTCGTCGTAGGCGGCCATCTTATCGAGCGACTCGCCCGCGCGCAGCGACGCACGCACCAGCAGCTCGTTATCGTACAGCGGAATCCCCAACTCGTCGGCAAGCATGCGACCAATCTCGTGGCCCTCGGCGCCAAAGTCGCGCGCGATGGTAATGACCACAGGATTCTTCTTGTTCTCCAGATCGCTCATCGCGATTCCTTTCTCTATGTGACAAAGGGGCTGTCCCTTTGCCACATTCTACGCTGCCACCATTCGCCTTTGATATGCGCGAACCAGCAACGAGATACCAAAGTTGAGCACAAAGTACATCGCAAACACCAGGCCGTAGAGCATAAGCACCTGCGACAGGTCGATTGCGTGGGCCATCACGACGTTTGCCGTGTACATGAGCTCGGCCACGTTAATGCCCGAAAGATACGAGCTGTCCTTGATGACGGTCGTACACTGGCTAAACAGCGCTGGAATGATTGTCTTAAACGTCTGCGGCAGAATGATGTAGCGCATGGTGGCAAAGAAGCCGAAGCCCTGGCTCTGCGCTGCTTCAAACTGGCCGCGCGGAATCGAGTTGAGGCCGCCGCGCACAATCTCGGCCATAACAGCGCTGGTAAACAGCGTAAAGGCGATGGTCGAAATCACAATGTCCAAACCCTGCACCGTAAAGTAGATAAAAAGGATCCACAGCAGGTTCGGCGTGCAACGGAACAGCTCGATATAGGCACTCACCAAAATACGGAACGGGCGGGGCGCATAGCTTTTAACAAGCGCCAGCACCGTGCCAAAGATGAGCGAGAAAAAGATCGACAGCGCCGAGATCTCGATCGTCTTAACAAAGCCGCCCCAAATGTAGAGCAGGTTGGTCGCGTTGAAGATTTCCATGCGCTAGGCCTCCTCTACGTTGTCGAGCCCCAGCTCGGCCAGGCTCACGCCGCGCGGACGCTCCTTGGAGCGGCGCTCGAGCCACTGCACCAGCATGGCGAGCGGAAAGCAGATGATGAAGTACATAAGGCAGCAGACGATGTATCCCTGCAGGTAACCGTACAGACTCACAAAGTTGTCGGAACGGTACATAAGGTCGCCGCCGGCCACAAGCGCCAGCACCGACGTGTTCTTGACCAGGTTGAGCGCCTGGTTACACAGCGGCGGCAGAATGATCTTGAATGTCTGGGGCAGCACGATGTACCAGTACGCCTGCGCACGGGTAAAGCCCTGGCTCTGGGCCGCCTCCATCTGACCGCGCGGAACCGCCTCGATACCAGTGCGGATGACCTCCGAAATGTAGGCCGCGTGATACAGGCCCACGCCCAAGAAGCCCAGCACGAACGGCGCGATGCGCACCGGCTGTTCGGCACCGGTTATGGCCTGCAAAAACTGCGGACCGGCCATGTACATAAAGAGTACCTGCACGGGCAGCGGGGTGTTCTGGTAAAACTCCACGTACACGCGGCTTATGGCGCGCAGCACGCGCGAGCGAGTGGTAGAGAACACGCCTAGCAGCGTGCCCAGCACCAGCGACAGCAGCAGGCCGGCAACGACCACCTGCAGCGTCACGCCAAAGCCCTCCCAGAAGGGCCCCATGTTTTGAAATGTCGTCGACCAACGGTCGGCGTCAAATAATCCTTCGAGCATTTGATTCCTTCCTTGGACGATGCGCCTATACAAGACCCCAGGTCTTGACCTCTTGGTCGAGCCAGCCATCGGCCAGGCGATCGCAAATCACCTGATCGACCACGGCCGAGAGGTCGCAACCCTTCTTGGTCGCCACGCCGTAGCCCTGCTCGCCAAACTTGACCTCGGGCTGCAGCAGCTCAACGGTCTCGTTCATGTAACCGGCCAGTGTGGAGCGGTCCATGGCAAAGACGTCGATATTGCCGGCGTCGAGCGAACTCTTGATGATGGGGTAGCCGCTAAAGGCCCTAAACTCGGGCTTGCAGCTAAAGCCGTTGTCCTTGATCATCTGCTCGATCAGGCCCTGCGTGGTAGCACCCTGGCTCACGCCGATGACCTTGCCGTCCAGGTCCTCAATCGAGGTAAAGCCCGAACGCTTCTTGACCATGAGTCCCACGTAGTCGGTGCGGTACGGCGTCGAGAAATCCCAGCTCTTCTTGCGCTCGTCCGTGATGGTGTAGGTCGCCGCGACCACATCGAGCTGGCCGTTATCGATCAGCGGGCCGCGCGTCTTGGGCGTTACGTCGGTAAACTCGACAAGCTCCTGGGCGCGGGCCTCCTTGTAGCTCACGCCAAAGACGGCAGCGGCGATCTGGTAGCACAAATCGACTTCCATACCCTCAAAGCGGCCCTTGGCGGTGTCGTAATAGCCGTAGCCGGGAACGTCCTTCTTAACGCCGGCATTCAGATGGCCACGCGACTTGATGGCCGCAAGCTTGGACCCCTTGTCGGAGCCCTCGCCGCTGGTGGAGTTGCCGCAACCGGTAAGCGCGGTCCCTGTCAGCGCAAGCATGCCGGCGCCCGCCAGCTGCAAAAAGTGACGGCGCGACACGGCCGCCCTCGTCATATCCGTCATGTCCATCACCGCGCCTAGTGCAGAATCTTGGACAGGAACTCGCGGCAGCGCGGGTTCTCGGGGTTATCGAAGAAGTGCTCGGGCGTGCCCTCCTCCAGGATGCGGCCGTCCTCCATAAAGATGACGCGGTCGGCCACCTGGCGCGCAAAGCCCATCTCGTGCGTCACGCAGATCATGGTGATGTCCTCCTGCGCGAGCTCGATCATGACGTCTAAGACTTCCTGGACCATCTCGGGGTCGAGTGCCGAGGTCGGCTCGTCAAACAGGATGATGGGCTGCTTGGTGCACAGGGCACGGGCGATGGCGATGCGCTGCTGTTGACCACCCGAGAGATTCTGCGGATATTCGCCGGCCTTATGCGCCATGCCGACGCGCTTGAGCGCGGCGATGGCGATCTCGGTCGCCTCCTCTTTGCTCTTCTTTTGCAGCTTGATGGGCGCGAGCGTCAGGTTGCCTAGTACCGTCATGTTGGGATACAGGTTGAACTGCTGAAACACCATGGAACTGTACTTGCGAGCCATCTCCAGGTGGTTCTTTTTGGTGAGCGGCGTACCGTCGATGACAACCTCGCCCGACGTGGGCTCCTCCAGATAATCGACGCAACGGATGAGCGTCGACTTACCCGAACCGGAAGGCCCGATCATTACGAGCTTCTCGCCGCGCTTGACGGTGAGATTGATATCTTTGAGCACATGCAGGTCGCCAAAGTACTTGTTGAGATGCTTGATCTCGATCATGTCTGCCATGAATGTTCCTTCCCTGCGTTTATACGAATTGCTCTATTGTACGGAAAGAACCACGTTTCCGCAGCCCACGCTGCATCCCCGTAAAGAACCCGCAACCTTCCACCTGCTCGTTGGCACTCATTGGGGACAGACTTGAATGAGTACCTGCCCATTGGGCACTCATTTAAGCCTGTCCCCAATGAGTGAAGCCCGTCCCCAATGATTGCCCAGCCCAGCAAAAAGGGGCGCGACCGCAATGGTCACGTCCCCTTAACATCAACTATGTACCGCTCGGCCCTTAAGCCAGCTTTGCTCCGACGATCTTTGCCGCTGCCGGCTTATCGAAGTTGCCGCCGGTGGCCTTGCCGAGTGCACCCATAACCTGGCCCATCTGCTTCTTGGACGTGGCACCCAGCTCGGCGATAACCTGCTCGATCAGGGCCTCGAGCTCCTCACCCGAAACCTGCGCGGGCAGCAGGCTCTCCAGAATCTTGACCTGCTCGGTCAGGTTGTCGGTACGCTCTTGGTCGGTACCGGCCTTGATGGACATCTCCAACGTCTCGCTCGTCTGCTTAATCAAACGCTTGATCATGCTGTTGACGTCTTCCTCGGTCACATCGCGGCGCTCGTTGACCTCGATATTCTTCACCTCGGCCTTGACCTGGCGAATGATGGACAGGCGAACCTTGTCCTTGGCCTTCATGGCCGCAATCATTTCCTTCTGCAGCTCTTCGTTGGTCATCTGCAAATCCTCCTCAATAGTGCGGACGGCACTCACACGAGCGCCGCCCCATGATTACTCAGTCGTCGACGAATCGTCGGTCGAACTCTTGGTGACGCCCTTCAGGCTGACGTTGTACGGCACGTCCTTGGGCATGGGGTTAACGGTGATGTCGGCATCCTTCTTGTACTGCTCCAGCCACTCGCTGTACGCGGTGCTGGCCGCTTGCGTCTTCACCACATTGGAAACGTACTTCTTGATGGCCTTGGGCACCTGGTTGATGTCATCGACCTGATTATCGACATGGAAGTAGTCGGTGCACTTGATGATGTGGTAACCATAGGTCGACTCGACGAGGTCGCTCACGTCGCCCTTGTTGAGCCCCTCGAGCGCCGTCTGGTAGCTGTCGACGAAAGTGGTGAGCTTATCCCAGCCCACATCGCCCTTCTTCTCCTTGGAACCGGTGTCCTCGGAGTACTGCTCAACGGCGTCCTCAAAGCTCAGCTCACCGGAGTTGATCTTGTCCAGGCACTCCTGTGCCTTGGCCTTGGCGGCAGCCTTGTCCTCGTCGGAAGCGTCGGAATCAACCTTGATCAGGATGTTCGACGAGCGGCGAGCATCGTTGTAGTTAGACAGGTTCTCGTTGATGTAATCGACGATCTCGCTGTCCTTGGGCTTGCTGGTGGGCGCCACGGCATCCTTGAGTTTCTGCTGCGCCAGGCTCTCCTTGAGCGAATCCTTGTAGGTGTCCTCGGTATAGCCGTAGGTCTTGAGGGTCTTCTTAAAGGCCTTGGCACCGCCCGCGCTCTTGCACGCGTCCTTCCAAGCCTTCTCGACCTCCTCGTCCGACACCGTCACGCCGTTCTCCTTCTGTGCCTGCTGAAGCAGAATCTGCTGCGTGTAGGAGTCGATGAGCTGCTTGCGGTACTTCTTGGGCGTGAGGTCGTTGTCAACCAGATACTGCGCCCAATCCTCATCCTTGGTGTAGCCGTAGGACGTGCGCATGCTCATGATCTGCTTGGTCACGGTGTCCTCGGTAAGGTTGGTGCCGTTGATAGTGGCAGCAACACCGCCGGTCAGCTTGTAGCCCGAGGTGTCCTCAGCCTGCGACATAAGGCCGGAGCACGCCATCGCCGAGACAGAAAGCAGCATCGCCAGCACGCCGATGACCACCAGAACGATCTTGACGGTCTTAGACACGTACGTCTTGCGCTGCTTCTTGCGAGAGCTGGAGGCAGCGCGGGCCTGCTGCTCGGGCGTCGGCGCGGCCTCGGAGTTCTTTTTCTTATTTGCCATAGTTGGCCTTTCGCATAACGAATCGAACAAACGCCATTGTGTCACAACGCGGCCCCCGCGACACGCTTGGTGCATTGGGGACAGGTTAATCTGCACCATTTTGGTGCAAAGGGGACAGCTCTGGCACTTGGCACTTGGGGACGTTCTTTATATGCCGGCACTTCGGGACTGTCCCTTACTGCCGGCAGAAAAGGAACGTCCCCAAGTGCCGACTCAGCCCCACCTTAGAAGTGGCGGCGGATGGCGTCGACCATGCCCTGGGGCGTGGTCTGGCCGAGCACGTCGGCTGCGGCATCGGCGTCCATAAAGATGTTCATGAGCGCCTGCAGGGCCTCGACCTGGCCGCCCGGCTCGGCAATACCCAGATTGATGACGATCTGCACCGGCACCGGAGCGCCCATGCCAGCCATAGCGTTAAATGTCACGGACGCGGCGGGCTTCACCACCGCGATATAGGGCTTGGCCACAAACCCCGGATCGGTATGCGGAATGGCAATGTTTGCCGCCGGCATGGCAAGACCCGTGGGATAGGCATCCTCGCGCGTGCGAACGGCGCCGAGCCAACCGGACGCAATGTAGCCACGTGGTGCAAGCTCGCCCTCGAGCCGCGCAAACACCTCATCCGGCGTTGCACACTCCCAATCAAAAAACACCAGCTCAGGCGTAAACAGCGCTTCGTTATCCGCCATGCGCTCACCTCTCTCACCTAGTCACCTGCGACGTTCTTGAATGACTAGTCGTTAAAGACCGTCCCCGATGACTACCCAAAAACAAAAGGTGGCCACGCGCGCCTTGGCGCCAATGACCACCCTGACTACTCGGCTAAATTGTACTGTGCGCCGCTAGCCGCGAGGCGCGTCAATTGCGACCTTGCCGCTCTCCAGCACGTGGACGCGGCCGTCGGCGAGCATCTGCACGACCTCGGGATACAGCACGTGCTCAATCGCGTGGATGTGCTCCTCGAGCGTGTCGACGTCCCAGCCCTCCTCAACAGCCAGCGCGCGCTGGGCGATGATGGGGCCGTTGTCGTAGATCTCGTTGGCAAAGTGCACGGTCACGCCGGTCACCTTGACACCGCGCGCAAACGCGTCGTCGATCGCATGCGCACCGGTAAAGCTCGGCAGCAGCGCTGGATGCAGATTGACCACGCGGTTGGGAAACGCCGCCAGCAGCGGCGTGTGCACCATGCGCATGTAGCCGGCCATGACCACATACTCGCAACCGCGCTCGAGCAGCTCGTGCGCAATGATCTCGTCGGCGGCGATGGGGTCGGCATAGACATCCTTGGACAGCGTGAGTGTCTGGATGCCCGCGCGCTCAGCGCGCTGCAAACCCTTAGCCGAAGGACGGCTCGACACCACAAGCTCAATCGAAGCGTTGAGCTTGCCGGCGGCGATCAGGTCGATCAGCGCCTGCAGGTTGGTACCCGAACCGCTGATGAGCACACCGATCTTGAGCGGCTCGGCCGTATCGGTGCCGGTCGGACGGGTGTAGGGCACAAAGCCCAGGCTCGCGGCAGCAGTCATCTGCTCGTTAGCGCTCATCGGAGTACACGACCTTACCGGAACCCTCGACGCACTCGCCCACGCGGAACGGCTTCTCGCCCAGCGCGACCAGAGCCTCGGTCACCGCGGCCTCGTCCTCGGGGGCGACGATCAGGCACAGGCCAACGCCCATGTTGAAGGTCTTGCATGCCTCATTGGGCGCGAGCTCGGCCTGGCACGAGACGTAGGTGATGACGGGAGGAACGTCCCAGCCCATCTCGGCGCCGTTACGGGTGACCACGGCGTCAACGTCGCCGGCAAGCGCGCGGTTGAGGTTCTCGGTGATGCCGCCGCCGGTGATGTGGGCGATGGCGTGCACCGGAGCGCCGCCGCGCAGCAGCTCCAGAATCGGCTTGACGTAGATGCGCGTGGGAGCCAGCAGGGCGTCTGCCAGCGAAGCACCGCCGAGCTCCTCGAGCGGACGGCTCAGCTCCTCGGCCTTAGCGGCGGCCTCGGGCGTGCCCGGCTTAATGCCGTCGACGCCGATGACCTTACGCACGAGCGAGTAGCCGTTGGAGTGCACGCCAGTGGAAGGCAGGCCCAGGATCACGTCGCCGGGGCGGACGTTCGCGGGGTCGAGCATCTTGGGACGGTCGACAACGCCCACGGTAAATCCGGCAAGGTCGTAGTCGGCCGGAGCCATGACGCCGGGGTGCTCGGCCATCTCACCGCCCACGAGCGCGCAGCCCGCGAGCTTGCAGCCGTCGGCCACACCCTTGATGATCTTTGCCATGTGCTCGGCCTCGATGTGGCCGATGGCAACGTAGTCCAGGAAGAACAGCGGCTCGGCGCCCGAAGCCAGAATGTCGTTGACGCACATAGCAACCAGGTCCTGGCCCACCGTCTCGTGGCGGTCCATGATCTGGGCGAGCACGAGCTTGGTGCCCACGCCGTCGGTACCGCTAATCAGAATCGGGTCTTCCATATCCTTAAGCGCGGCAGCCGAGAACAGGCCACCAAAGCCACCGATGCCGCCGATGACCTCGGGACGGTTGGTGTCCTTAACCATCTGCTTAATAGCGTCAACGGCGCGGCCGCCCTCGGCGGTATCGACGCCGGCATCCTCATACGTCACATGCTTGCTGTCGCTCATCTGAGCCTTCCTCTCCCACTACCGTGGCGCCGCCCGGGCGCCAAACGGTGCTCATAGTTGCGTTCATTTCGGCGCGCGCCATAACAACGCGCGCCGTCATATCAACAAAACAGCAGGTAAAACCTACCAAAATAAACCTGTCCCTACATGGCAGGTTTTAGGCCTCGCCGTGTTCCTCTTCCCAGCTGCGGTCGTCGTATTTCTCGACCACGGCGTCGTCGTCAAAGTGCAGCGGCTTGTCCAGGTTGCGGGGCTTAAAGCCCTCCATGAACTTGTCGCGGCCAAAACTCTCGGGAATCGCCACGGGGTAGCGGCCGGTAAAGCACGCATCGCAGTAACCGCCCTTGGGCATGACCTTAAGCAGGCCCTCGACCGAAAGGAAGGCCAGCGAATCGGCGCCGATATACTCACAAATCTCATCAACCGTCTTGTTGGCGCTGATAAGCTGCGACTGCACGTCGGTATCGATACCGTAGAAGCACGGCCAGATGACCTCGGGCGAGTTGATGCGGATATGAATCTCCTTGGCGCCGGCGTTGCGCAGCATCTTGACGAGCTGCACCATGGTGGTGCCGCGCACGATGGAGTCGTCGATGACGACCAGGCGCTTGCCCTCGATGTTGTCGCGCAGCGGGTTGAGTTTCATACGC